>NZ_JBEXMY010000003.1:860234-977480 GCF_040610805.1 Kribbella sp. NPDC003557 | reverse complement strand
GTCCGTTCCCGCGCCCCCCCCCCCCCCGGCGCGCGGGGGGGGCGGCGGCGGGGTCTCTCGCGACGCGGACTGTTCGGCGCCGCCGGCGCCGCGGTTGCCACTGGGGTCGCGGGCTACGCGGCTCACTCGGCGCTGTCCACTGAACCGTCGCAGGCCGCTGACAACAACGGGCCGGTCGAGTTTCACGGGGCGCATCAGGCCGGGATCACCACGCCTGTGCAGGACCGGCTGCACTTCGCCGCGTTCGACGTGACCACGACGAAGCGGGATGACCTGATCGCCCTGCTGAAGGAGTGGACCGCCGCGGCCGCGCTGCTCACCGCCGGGCGCGACATCGGCCAGTACGGCGCGGTGAACGGCCCGGGCGAGGCTCCACCCGAGGACACCGGCGAGGCGGTCGGTCTGCCGCCGGCGCGGCTGACGCTCACGATCGGCTTCGGACCGTCCTTGTTCGACAAGCGGTTCGGGCTGGCGGCCAAGCGGCCCAAGGCACTGGTCGACCTGCCGCACTTCATCGGCGACGACCTCGACCCGGCGAAGTCCGGGGGCGACATCGCCGTCCAGGCCTGCTCGGACGACCCGCAGGTCGCCGTCCACGCGATCCGGAACCTGGCACGCATCGGCTTCGGCCGCGTCGCCGTACGGTACTCGCAGCTCGGCTTCGGCCGGACGTCGTCGACGTCGCGGGCGCAGGCGACGCCGCGGAACCTGTTCGGCTTCAAGGACGGTACGAACAACCTCAAGCTCGAGGAAGCCGACAAGCTCGAGCAGCAGCTGTGGGTCCAGCCCGAGGACGGCCCGGACTGGGTGGTCGGCGGTGCGTACCTGGTGTCGCGGCGGATCCGGATGAACATCGAGATCTGGGACCGGACGTCGCTCGGCGAGCAGGAGGCGATCATCGGCCGCGGGAAGGGCACCGGCGCGCCGCTGGGCAAGGCGGACGAGTTCGACGCGATCGACTTCACCGCGAAGAACGCCGACGGCGAACCGAAGATGCCGATGGACTCCCACGTGCGGCTGGCGCACCCGCAGTTCAACAAGGGCGCCGAGCTGCTCCGCCGCGGCTACAACTTCGTCGACGGCTCGGACGGCCTCGGCCGGCTCGACGCGGGCCTGTTCTTCCTCGCCTACCAGCGCGACCCCCGCAAACAGTTCATCCCGATCCAGAACCAGCTGGCCAAGAACGACACCCTCAACGAGTACATCCACCACGTAGGCTCCGGCATCTTCGCCTGCCCGGCAGGTGTGACCCCCGGCTCGTACTGGGGCGAAAAGCTCTTCTCCTGAACCATTCGCTCCGTACATTGCGGCGGTGAGCAACCCACAGCCCGGACCGAGGTCGCACCCGGCTCCGCCACGCCGGAGCCGGGTCGGGTGGATCAGCGTTGCGGTCGTGCTGGGCGTCGTCGGCCTCGTCGCTTCGATAGCCCTCGTGGCGAACCGGGCACGAACCGACGATCCCGCCGCCACACGGCCCACGGCTCAACGGACGCCCGGCCCGCCGACGTCGAGCGCGCCCGGCACGTCGACACCGGGGTTCGCGCTCTGCAGGCCCGGCCGCATCGCCACCTGCTTTCCAAGGGCGACAGCAGCCGGTGTATCGGCGATTCTGGAGCACGGAGGCGCCACCTGCCGGCAGGCCGCCGCGTGGACAATCGTCTGTCACCAGGGTGACCCGAGCAGCATCGACCTGTATCTGCTGACCGTGCCCAGGCATCCGGAGAAGCTTGAACGCTTCTACGCGATCACTCGAAGCGCAAACGCCGATGGACGGGTGTTGGTGGAGAGGAACCTGCGAGCCTGGCTTCCGACCATCCTGTCGGCGCTGTTGCCGGGTGAGCCGGTGACGCAGCACCGGATCGCACAGTGGATTCCGAAGGACCTGGGGATGTGCCCGTCGGGTGACTACGAAATCGACGGATACCGGGTCAGCTGCCTGAGTCCCCGCCTGAAGGACGAGTTCGGCCGGGCGTCCACCAGCTGGACCGCCGGAGTCGACATCTCACCCGACTACTGATCGCAGCATGCCTGCTGAACCGGTTGGTCACTAGATTGTGGCCGTGAGCAACCAGCAGGGCGGTTACCCGGGTCAGCAGCCGCCGTACGGCGGGCAGCCTCCGCAGCAGCCGCCGTACCCCCAGCAGTACGGTCAGCAGCAGTACGGCGGGTACCCGCCGCCCCCGCCGCCGTCGCGGAAGGCGGGGCCGATCGTGGTCGCGATCGTCGGCGCGCTGATGCTCATCGGTGCCGGTGTCTTCGTGGTCACCCGGTTCACCGGCGGCTCGGACGACGCTGCGGACGGGGCGGCCAAGCCGGTCGCGCCGTCGACGAAGGCCACCGACCGGCCGGTGCCGACTGCGGAGCCGAGCACCGGCGGCAGCCCGACTGCACAGCCGACGCAGCCGCCGCGCGCCACCCAGCCGGCCAAGCCCGCCGCGGGGTGCAACGGCTGCCTGCCGGGCGTCACGGTCAAGTCGCTCGTGCTGGCGTTCAAGGCGCAGGGCTATACGTGCAAGCTCGACCGCCGCTGGGAATGCAACAAGGGCACCGTCGACATCCACATCAGCCCTGACTACTCGAAGAAGCTGTACCCCGAGTACGTCGACGTGAGCGGCAGCAGCAGCGCCCGCGTGCAGAACTGCCCGCAGTGTCCCCAGGGCGCGGTCGCCTCGCTGAAGCAGGGTCTGCCCGGAGCGCTGGCTGTCTTCGTCAAGGACGCGGCGGTGCGGCAGCAGATCATCGCCTTCACGATGAAGGGCGCCGGCATCCCCGCGTCCGGCCCGAGCTCGGCCCGAGACGCCAAGGTCGGCGGCTACCGCCTCTCCACCCAGGGCTACAGCGGCGCAACCGTCGGCAAGAACGGCAAGTACGCCACGTTCTACTCGACCTCGGTCTCCATCAGCGGAATCAGCGAGTACTGAGGAAGTTCAGCACCTCACACGAGAACACCACGACGTCGTCCTGGTTGAGCAGCTCGGCGCGGGTCCGTACCAATCCTCGATCAGGCTTGGAGTTCGAGACCCGCGCCTCCAGCACCTCGGTGCGCAACCGCAGTACGTCACCCGGCCGGACGGGCGCAAGCCACCGCAGTACGTCGACACCCGGCCCGCCGAGGCTGGCGGTCTTGGACAGGTACTGGTCGGCGTACAGCCGCATCATCAGCCCAGCGGTGTGCCAGCCGCTCGCGACAAGCCCCTTGAACGGGCCGTCCGCGGCCGCCTCGGGATCGACGTGGAAGTACTGCGGATCGAATTGCTCCGCGAAATCGATGACGGCGGCCTCGTTGACGGTGAGTGTGGCCGGGTGCTCCGTGCGAGCACCCGGCACGTAGTCCTCGAAGTACATGCGTCCTATTTGACCGCGCCGGCGGTTACCCCGGCGACGAAGTGTCGTTGGGCCAGGAGGAAGCCGATGACGACCGGGACGCTGACGACCAGGGCCGCGGCCATGATCTGGTTCCAGTAGATGTTGGTCTGGGTGGAGTACTGGCGCAGGCCCACCGACAGGGTGCGGTTCGCCTCGGTCGTCATCACCGACGCGAACAGGACCTCACCCCACGCGGTCATGAACGAGTAGATCGCCACCGCGATCACACCGGGCCGCGCCGCGGGCAGGACGACCCGCCAGAGCGCACCCATCGGACCGCAGCCGTCCACCAGCGCGGCCTCGTCCAGCTCGCGCGGGATGCTGTCGAAGTACCCGGCCAGCATCCAGATCGAGAACGGCAGGCTGAACGTCAGGTACGTGATGATCAGCCCGAGCCGCGTCCCGACCAGCTGCAGCCCGAACTGGTTGTTGATGTTCACGAAGATCAGGAACAGCGGCAGCAGGAACAGCACGCCCGGGAACATCTGCGTCGACAGCACCGTCGTCGTGAAGACGGTCCGGCCGCGGAACTTGAACCGCGACACCGCGAACGCGGCCAGGATCGCGATCGCCACCGAGAACACGGTCGCGGCCACCGACACGATCGTCGAGTTCACGAAGTACTTCGCCAGCGGCACCGTCTTCCACATGTCCACGAAGGGCGCCAGCGTCAGGTTCGACGGCCACCAGGTGAACGCGCCCTGCACGTCCTTCAGCGGCTTCAGCGACGACGTGGCCATCACGTACAGCGGGACGAGGACGAACAGCCCGAGCACGGTCAGGGTGACACCGCGGTAGATCTTGAAACCCTTGGTCTCACGCACGGCGCGACCTCCTTCCGGTGACGAGCAGGTACGCGCCGGTGACGATCATCAGGAAGATCAGCAGCAGCACGGACATCGCCGCGCCGGTGCCGAAGTTCCAGGTCAGGAACGACGCGTTGTAGATGTGGAAGGTGATCAGGTCACCGGCCGGCGGCTGCGCCGTACCGAACAGCACGTACGGCGTGTTGAAGTCGCTGAACGTCCACAGGAACAGCACCAGGACGAGCACCAGGTTGACCGGCCGCAGCGACGGCAGCGTGATGTTGCGCCACTGCCGGATGTTGCCGGCGCCATCCACCGACGCGGCCTCGTACAGGTCCCGCGGGATGCTCTGCATACCGGCCATCAAGGTCAGGAACGCGAACGTCCACAGCTTCCAGCCGGCCACCGTGATCAGCGAGACCAGCGCGTTGCCGCCGATCAGCCAGAACGTCCGGCCGTCGGTGAGGTGCAGCTGCTCGAGGACGTGGTTCACCGCGCCGGTGTCGCGCTGGAGCATGAAGTTCCAGGTCAGGATGCCGGCGTACGCCGGGAGCGCGTACGGCACCAGGAACAGCGTCCGCACCAGGCCCCGGCCGCGGAACTCCGGCTGCAGGGCGACCGCGGCGGCCATCCCGAGCACCCACGAGAACGCGACCGTGACGAGCGAGAAGACGACCGTGACGCCGAAGGACTTCAGCAGGCCCTCACCGACGGCGTTGTTGAAGTCGAGCGCGACCTTGTAGTTGCCGAGCCCGGCACCGGGCGCGGAGGACCAGTTCGCGATGAAGAACTTGGTCAGTTTGACGAAGCTCATCCAGATCCCGACCAGCATCGGGATGATGTGGATGAACAGTTCCAGCAGCACGGCCGGGGCCAGCAGCGCGTACGGCAGCCACCGGTTCAGGCCGGGCCGGTGCTCGGGGCCGCGCTTGGTCTTGGGCTTCGCCGGCCGCGTGGCGGCCGGCGAAGCTTGCTCAGTGGCGACGGACATCAGCTACTTGCCGCCACCTGGTCCTCGGCGGTCTTCAGCGCGGCCTTCACATCGTCCGCGGTCACCGTCCCGCCGGTCGCGATCTTGGCGAACATCGCGTTCATCGCCTTTCCGACGGTGCTCTCGAACTGGTCCTCGGCCGGCACCAGCGGCAGCGGCTTGGACTTGGTGTTGTAGACGTCCTGGAAGGTCGCCGCCTCGGCCGCGTCGGTGGTGAACACCGGCTTGGCGTCCTTCAGCACCGGCAGCGACGAGAACGGCTTGCCCAGCGTGGTCTGGGTCTGCGCGTCGGTCATGTACTTGACGAACTTCAGCGCCGCGTCCTTGTGCTTGGTGTTCTTGAAGATCGACAGGTTGATCCCGGCCACGTGGCTGGCCACCTGCTCGCCGCCGGACGGAGCCGGGAACGGCACGACGCCGTACTCGCCGGCCTTCATGCCGTTGGCGACGATCGAGGAGTCGGCGTTGTTCTGGTTGATGACCATCGCGACCTTCTTGGTGGCGAAGTCGTTCACCGACTTGGTGCCGTTGTCGTACTGCGCGTTCGACGGGTTCGCGACCTTGTCCTTCTGCATCAGGTCGAGGTACCGCAGCACGCCCTGCACGTTGCCGTCACCGGTGAAGGTCGGCTTGCCGTCGCCGTTGAACCAGTCGGCCTTGTTCTGCGCGGCGTTGATGAACGCGAAGTGCACGTTCTCGGTGTAGCTGCCGGCCGCCAGCGCCATACCCCATTGGTTCTTCGCCGGGTTGGTCAGCTTCTTCGCGGCCGCGACCATCTCTTCCCAGGTCTTCGGCGGCTGCAGGCCGGCCGCGGCGAACATCGCCTTGTTGTAGTACAGGCCGTAGGCCAGACCGTAGAGCGGGACCGAGGTCGGGTCGGTGCCTTCCTTGCCGCCGGTCGCCAGGGCCGTCGGCACGAACTTGTCCTTGCCGCCGATGGCGGTCATCGCGTCGCCGTCGAACGGCAGGAACGCGTCGGTGGCCTGCAGCGAGGCCGCCCAGGTGTTGCCGATGTTGACCACGTCCGGCGCCTGGCCGGAGGTGATCGCGGTCTGGATCCGGGTCTGCAGGTCGTTCCAGCCGATCACCTCGAGGTTGACCTTGATGCCGGTGTCCTGGGTGAACTTCTGCAGGACCGGGGTCAGCACCTCCTTGTCGTTGTCCAGGCTGGTGCCCTGGTTGCTGGCCCAGTAGGTCAGCGTCTGGTCACCACCGGAACCGCCACCGGACGCATCGTCCGAATCGCCGCCCCCGCAGGCGGCCAGGCTGATTCCCAGGGCGGTCGCCGCCACCGCGGCTACAAGCGAACGCAGTCTCACGTCGGACTCCCTCGTCCCGTCGTCGAGCCCCCGCGGAGCTGCGGGGGCGGATCGGCCCCATACTGGCCTAACCGGTTAAGTTCCGGAACCCTAACCGGTTCAGTTCGAACGTGTTCGTTACGACCTCGTGATCCGCCCAACCTTCACGGATCACCCGGAAAACGCAATCCAACACCCTTTGGAGTCGCGCGATTTCACACAGTCTTCAAACTGAGCCCCGAATCACGCCCACCCGCCCGCGAACCCTCCACCCCAATGGGCAACCCCTCACCTGGAGGGTTGCCCACTGGAAATCCGCACGTGCAACCCACCAGCTGGACAGGCAACCCCTGAGTGCCCCGGCGAACCCTCCAGCTGACGGGATGCCTGCTGGGCTGGAGGGTTGCCCACCGGAGTTTCGAGGGGGCAACCCACTGGGTCGGTGGGCAAGCGCCGAGCGCCTGCGGCTCAGGAGCGTGCGGGGCCCGAGGATTCGCGGTGGCGCAGTTCGCCGGCCGGTGCCTCTTCGTGGAGGGCCGTGCCGGCGGTGATCGTGCGCAGCAGCAGGTCCGCGGCGGCGCGGCCGCGTTCCATCGTCTTCTGGTCGACCGCGGTGATCCCGGGCCGCGCGAGCTCGCACAGCGGCGAGTCGTCCCAGGCGACGATCGAGACCTGGTCCGGGACCGCCGTGCCGAGATCCATCGCGACCCGCAGCGCCGCGACCGCCATCAGGTCGTTGCCGAGCACGATCGCGGTCGGCGGGTTCGGGCCGGTCAGCAGCCGGCGGGTGAGTTCCGCGCCGTCGTCGTACCGGTAGCTGCCCTCGATGTGCCGCACGGTGATGCCGTGCCGCTCGGCGTGCTCGAGCAGCGTCTGCACCCGCAACCGCTCGTGGATGAACGTGAACGGGCCGCTGATGTGCGCGATGTCGGTGTGCCCGAGTCCGGCCAGGTGGTCGAGCAGCAGCGTGACGGTCTCGTCGGGGGAGCTGATCAGCCGGCCGACCGAGTCGTCGGGCGCGTTCGAGCTCACCACGACGCACGGCATCCCGAGGTCCTTCAGGAGCTGGATGCGCTGGTCGTCCTCGAGCTCGTCGAACAGGATGAACCCGTCCACGCGCCCCTGCCGCGACCAGCGCCGCAGCACGTCGAGGTCCTCGCCGTGCTCGCCGGTGAGCCGGAGCAGCAGCGACGAGTCGACCTCGTTCAGGTACTGCTCGATGCCGACCAGCGTGCGCATGTAGAACGCTTCGGTCGAGATCAGCGTCGGGTCCCTGGCGATCACGATCCCGATCGTCCGGGTCCGGCTCGCCGACAGGGCGACGGCGGCGGAGTTCGGGTGGAAGCCCAGCTCCTCGGCCAGGGCGAGCACCCGCTGCCGGGTCTCCTCGCTGACGCCGGCGCGGCCGTTCAGTGCGTACGAGACCGAGGCCTTCGAGATGTGCAGGCGACGTGCCAGGTCGCTGATCGTGACCCGGTGGCTGCGGCGCGTGCCGCCTCCCGGGCCGTCGCCGTCGGCGTCGTCGCCGTCCGCAACGGGTCCGCTCGTCGTCATCGCCCGGCCGCCCCTCGCACAGACGGAAAAGTGTTCATGTCAGACGGGAGGTTAGCAGCGGCATTTCGGGGCTGGTGTGCGTCCCGGGAATTGGATAGCGTTTTCCCATGCTGCCGAACGAGCCGTTGCGACTGGATTTCCTGCCGTGGGAGTACGCCCGGAAGGCCTCCGAGGCGGAGCGCGAGCGGCAGGCCGAACGGCAGGCGAGGCTCGGCGGCTCGGTCGACCTCGCCGCCGATGTGTACGTCGCGGAGTCGGCCGCGGTGTACTGCGACGAGCTGCGGATGGGGGACCGTTCGTACATCGCCGCGCACGCCTACGTCACCGGCCGGATCGCGCTCGGCGCCGACTCCACCGTCAACCCGTTCGCCGCGGTCCGCGGCAAGGTGACGATCGGCGACGGCGTCCGGATCGGCGCGCACACGTCGCTGCTCGCGTTCAACCACGGCACCGCGCCCGGCGAACCGATCTTCAAGCAGCCGCACACCGCCGTCGGCATCACGATCGGCGACGACGTCTGGATCGGGTCCAACGTCACGATCCTGGACGGCGTCACGGTCGGCCCGCACACGATCATCGGCGCCGGCGCCGTGGTCACGAAGGACATCCCGGCCGACTCGGTCGCGGCCGGGAACCCCGCCCGAATCCTCCGCTCGCGGACAGGAGCGTCCATGTCAGGTGATCTGCAGACCTCGCTCGAAGAGTTCGCCGCCAAGGCCCGCGACCAGGTCGACGACGTCCTTGCGCGGAGCTGGGACGGGGTCCGCTTCGTCGACCGGCCCGGGATCGACCGCGAGCCGGAGATCCGCCCGTGGTGCGACGCGATCGAGATCGCGGACCTGCTGGTACGCCGTACGCCGGCCGGCCACACCCGCGACGATCTGGTCCGGCGACTCCGCGCCCGCCAGGACCCGGCGACCGGACTGGTAGCACCAGGAGACCTGTCCGACGACGGCCTGGGCAAGCCGTCGGACGCCGAACTCGCTGTCCTGGAAGGCCCCGCGAGCTATCACGTGCTGTGTGTCGGCTACGCGCTCCAGGTCCTGGGCGGCAGCTTCGAGCATCCGATCACCACCGACTTCACCGTCGACCAGCTCGACGATCTGCCCTGGGCGAGGAGAGCCTGGTCGGCCGGCAACGGGATCGACGGCCTCGGTACGGCGCTCGCGTTCAACCGGAAACCCGGCGAGCTCGAGCTCCTGATGGGCTGGCTCCACACCCGCGTCGATCCCGGGACGGGCGTCTGGGGCACGCCGCATCCCGACGACGGGCTGCTGCAGGTGGTGAACGGTTTCTACCGCCTGACCCGCGGCACGTACGCGCAGTTCGGCCTTCCGCTGCCGTACCCGGAGCAGGCCGTCGCCACGGTTCTTGCCCACAGCAATGACCGGCGGATGTTCACCGGCGACAACTACAACGCCTGCAACGTCCTCGACGTCATCCACCCGCTCTGGCTGGCCCGCAAGCAGACGTCGTACCGCGAGCAGGAGGGCCGTCGCTGGGCCGAGGCCCAGCTGCGCGCGATCCTCCCGCGCTGGGTCGACGGCGCCGGCTTCGCGTTCGCCCCCGACGGCACCGACGACCGCGCGATCCCGGGCCTGCAGGGCACCGAGATGTGGCTCGCGATCATCTGGCTGCTGTCCGACTACCTCGGCCTGTCCGACGCCCTCGGCTACCACCCGCGCGGCGTACACCGCCCGGAGCCACTCGTCAGTCTTCGCTGAACCAGGCGTCCCCGCCGAGCCGACCCCGAGGCGCGCCGGCCGGGAACTTCCCCATACCCTGACCACGTGGACCCCCGCACGCGCCGACTGGTGACCTCGCTCGTACTGGCCGCCCTGGTCGTCATCGTCGTTGTGGCGGCCTTCCTCCGATAACGTCACTCCATGATCACCTCCGCCGCCGGTGAGCGTTCGTCGTACCTGATGCGGGCCGGGCTGGTCCGCAACGTGCGGTCCGGAGAGCACCTGACCACCTTCGTGGTGTCCGGCGTGGCGACGGTGCTGGTGACCCGGCTGATCCTCAGTCTGAGCGGGTACCCGCAGATCGGCGGCAAGGGGCTGCACATCGCCCACGTCCTGCCCGGCGGGCTGCTGATGCTGATCGCGATCTCGCTGCTGCTCGGGTACGTCGGCCCGGTGGTGCGGCCGGCCGCGGCGACGATCGGCGGGATCGGGTTCGGGCTGTTCATCGACGAGGTGGGGAAGTTCGTCACCTCGGACAACAACTACTTCTACCAGCCGACCGCGGCGATCGTGTACGTCGTCTTCGTGCTGATCGTGCTCGGCACCCGCTTCCTCAGCACCCGCCGGCCGATCGACCCGCGGGAGGAGTTGGCCAACGTCATCGACCACGCCGTCGAAGGTGTCGCGGGCGGTCTGTCCCGCCGCCGCCGGGCCGAGGCGGCGGAACTGCTGCGCACCGTGCCCGCGCAGATCGAGGGGCGCCGGGAGACCTCCGAGCTGCTGGCCGCCTGCCCGCCCGACGAGGTGGAGCTGGCCGCTCCGGTCGACGCCGCCTGGCGGGCGCTGCAGCGCGGGTTCGAGCGGCTCGCCACGCACCCGAAGGCGCCGCCGATCGCTGTCGCCGCGCTGGCGGTCCAGTTCTTCGCCGCCCTCGTCATCGCCGCGGTGCTGGGTAACGGTCTCAACCACCTCCCGGTGCTCGGAGTGGCGGTCGGGAGCTTGCTGTCGGCAACGTTCACCGTGCGTGGCGCCCTGGCCTTGCGGAGGCGCAACCGGGCCCGCGCCGTCCGGCTGTTCGAGCTGGCGGTGCTGGTGTCGTTGCTGATGACACAGGTCTTCCAGTTCGCGGCTACGCAGTTCGCGGCGGCCGGCGGGATGCTGCTGGACCTGGTGATGCTCGGTCTGCTGCGAGCGGAGCGGGAGCGGATGCGGCGCGAGCTGGACAACGCCACGAAGGCTAAGACGCTCCGACTGCCACCCGATCTCGACCTGCCGCCGTTCCCGGAGGATCCGTCGGATCCGGTGTAGCCCGCCACTTCTCGTGCCGGCCGATCAGTACCGGAGACATGGTCGCGATCAGGTAGATCACACCGCCGGCGAGCAGTGCGGGTGCCAGGCCCACAGCGGTGACGGCGGCCCCGGCGACCACGCCGCCCAGCGGTACGCCGGTCCAGCAGGCCGCGTTCGACAGCGAGTTGACCCGCCCGAGTAGGTGGCCGGGGATCCGCTCGATCTGGATCGCGCCGAGCACGGGGTTGATGAAGCCCGCGCCGATGCCGCCGACGGCGTACACCGCCATCAGGCTCCAGATCGGGACGTCGGTCGCCATGGCCACGAACCGCGGCGCTCCGGCGATCAGGAACGCGACCGTGAACACCAGCTTGCGCGGGATGCGGTCGCCGATGGCTGACGCGAGCAGGGCGAACAGCGTTGCGGTAACAGCGAACGACGTCAGGATCAGGCTGGTGTGGCCGGGACCGTAGCCGTGCTCCTTGATCCAGACCGGGAGCAGGACCGTGCTGGTCGCTGCGTCGAGCAGGTTGGTCACCGCGATCATGACGACCAGCGGGAGCAGCAGCTTGTCGGTGCGCAGGAACGTCCAGCCCTCGAGGAGGCGGTGACCGTAGCCCTGCTCCTCCTTTGGCGCCTGCGTCGCGTACTTCGGGATCCAGCGGGCGATGAGTGCGGCGCAGACGCCGAACGACGCTGCGTCGATCCAGAGCGCGTTGACCGATCCGACGAGGGTGATGAGGCCGCCGGCGAGTGCGTACGCGAAGAAACCCGCGAGGCGTTCCGTCGTACTCTCCAGGCCTGTCACTCGCTCCAGCGGAACCCTGGCCGCGCGGGCGATGTCGGGGATCAGCGTGGACTTGGCGGCGTCACCAGGTCCACGGAGCGCTCCGGCGACAGCGACCAGGACCAGCAGCGTCGGGAAATGCAGGAAACCGAGCGTGTGCAGCAGGGGGACCAGCGCGACCACCGCCGTACTCGCGGTGTCCGCGACGATGCTGATCCGGCGGGCGCCGACCTTGTCGATCAGAGGGCCGCCCATCGCCTTGACCACTACGAGCGGCGCCATCTCGGCCATCGCGACCAGGCCGGTCTTCACGGGTGACCCGGTGGTGATCAGCACGAACCAGGGGATCGCGATCGCGCTGACGCGGGTCCCGCAGATCGACACGACGTTCGCCACCAGGAACGCCGCCAGCGGTGCTCTATTGCCCTTGTCATCCATCGTTCGCGCCTGTCGAGCGCGTCTCGCGAGGGAACGCCTGGATCTGGACGGTGACCTGCTCGGCGCCCTCGGGCAGGGGAGCGGTGAGGTCCGGTGTCTTGTACTTCTCCAGAACCGCCATGACCTCGTGCATCATCGCTGCGAGCTGGTCGGGCCGCAGATGGAAGAAGTAGTCCGAGAGCGTGCTGGCATCCCGCCAGTCCTCGGGCATCGTCTGCATCGTGTCGATGAAGCCGAAGATGTTCTCGGCGTACGTCTGGCCGACCCCGTGCAGGAAGCCCAGCGCCAGCTCGGGTTCCTGGTCCAGCAGCTCGGCCGCGTTGAACTCGGTCCCCTGGTGCGCCGACTTCCACCACCGGTCACGGGCGTTGCCCCGACTGTCGTCCTCCACCACCAGCCCCGCGTCAGCGAGCTGCCGGAGGTGGTAGCTGGTCGCGCCGGTGTTCACCCCGAGCCGCCCGGCCAGGGTCGTCGCGGTCTGCGGTCCGTACACGCGGAGAAGACCCAGGATCCGATTCCGCATCGGGTGCGCCAGTGCGCGCACCAGATGCCGATCCAGCTGGACCGTTCGCGCAGGCTCCACGCCGTGGTTCTCGTCGCTCATGACCCTGAGCATAGAACTGCAAAGACTGTTTGCAAAGACTCTTTGCAAACGAGTTCTGCAATTGGGTTGTCCACAGCTCGCGAATCACTCGGTCGACGCGGGGCCGATCGCGGCATCTTCTCTGTCGCCACGGCCCTGCCCGGGGCGACCTGTCCACCGAGGAAAGAGAATCCCGATGATTCGCGTGATGTTCGACGACGCCGACTACTGCGACGTCCCCGCCGACCTGATGACGTTCGCCGACGGCGCGGTGATCTTCTGGCTCAAGGGCGAGGAGGTAGGCCGCCACCGCCAGGCCCGCATCCACTCCCTGGAGCCGGTGAACCCGCACTCGATGACCCGCAAGATCCAGAAGGCCCGCCGAACCCACCCGAACGCCTTCCGCCAGTGGTCCCCGCAGGACGAACAGACGCTGATCGAGATGTACAACAACGGCGCCCCTATCGACGACCTCAGCGAAGCCCTGGGGCGCCAGGAAGGCGGCATCATCACCCGCCTCAGAAACCTAGGCCTCCTTGAGGAAGACCCGGAACCAGCCACGTCCACCACCAATACGTGACACCCGAGGCTACCCAGGGCCCACCGCCCTAGCACTTGGCTCGCCAGCGGCGGCCTACGTGTAGCGGGCGATGACGTCCACGCAGCGTTGGAACTGGGCTGGGGTAGCAGGGTTCTTCCAGGCGAGGAGTTCGAGGATCCAGTCGATGGCGAAGGCTGCGATCAGGTCGGCGGCTGCCTGGGTGGGGTCGGTGATGCGGGCGTAGCCGTGGCGGAGGAGGTCTGCGCGGTCGTTCAGTGGGGCGCCGGCGGAGACTTCCCAGCGCGCCAGGTCGAAGGCCGGTGCGGCGGGGCCGGCGAATTCCCAGTCGATGACGCCGGTGACGGTGCCCTCGTGGATCAGGAGGTTCTTGGGGAGGAAATCACCTTGGGCGAGCGAGGTTGGAGGCGCGGGAGTGGTCTGCACACTGTGGCGCAAGTAGTCGGCGCCGCGTTCGACGACCGCGGCTGCCGCTGGGTTGAGTATCTCCGTGACGATGCGCAGGATCCTGGCGAGCGCAGGTTCGTCCGGCAGCCGCAGGTCGTGCCGGAGGCCGCGGCCGGGGTCCGGCGTGACGCTGTGCACCCTCGCGAGAACCTCACCTGCGTCCACGGCCAAGCGCTCCAGCTCGGCGGCAGGCAGCACGCCCACGAGCTCGCCCAGCGACCGGCCGGGCAGAAACCGCTGGATCGAGAACGAAAGGAGTTCGCCGTCATGATCGAGATGCTCGAGGCCGAGCACCTCTGCTGTCGGAACACCCGCCGCACGCGCCTGCCCCATCAAGTGCGCTTCGTCGATGAACCACGGCGTCCCCTGACGCGCGATCCGGACCACCACCCTGGTGCCACCGGCAAGGTCGGCGCGGTACGTCTCGCTCATCCCTCCGCCGGAGAGTGGAACCAGACACTCGACGTCGCGCCCGCAGACCGACCGGACCATGGGGTCGATGACCGTGCGAGGCGTGGTGACCATCGCCCAAGTCTCACCCGGCGGCCAGTCACGAGGCATCCGCATTTCGGGTCCGGAGTCGAGCCGTGACCGTGCGTGGGCGAGACCCTTTTGTGATCGACCCGATCGGTCGGCGACAATGGCGCGATGCAACCAGAGGTGCGGTCGGACGAGCCGGCGCGGCCGGAGGAGTCCGGAGCGCTGGGGGTGATTCGCGCCGCCCTGCTCGATCAGAGCGGTCTGGTGCGCGCGCTGGCCTCGGGGCGGCGGCGAGGGCTGGACGCTCCGTCGTACCTCCGGGTGGAGGTGCGGTACGTCGATCTGAAGGGCCAGCGGCACCTGCAGGTCACCGAGTTCGACGAGCGCCAGGCGCACACCCGGAACGTGGCGGCCGCGGAGCTCGAGAAGGCGGTCGACGAGTTGCTCGACCTGCCGTACGGGTCCTGGCACGTCGAGACGACCAGCGAGACGCTGCGGCTGCGCTACACGAAGAAGGGCAAGGAGCTGCTGCACCGGCAGGAGGACCGCCGGGAGCAGGAGACCAGCCACGACCGGGTGAAGCGGCGGGTGCTCGACCCGGCCGCGCCGTTCCTGATCGAGCTCGGGATCAGCGATCATCAGGGCCGGGTGAAGCCGTCGCGGCAGGCGAAGTACAAGCAGATCGAGGAGTTCTGCAAGCTGCTCGCGCCGGCCCTCGACGAGGCGGTGTCGGCGGGGCGGATCGCGACGGGCCGGCCACTGCAGGTGGTGGATCTCGGCTGTGGGAACGCGTACCTCACCCTGGCGGCGTACCACCTGCTCACCGCGGCCGGGCACGACGTCCGGATGACCGGTATCGACCACAACCCGGCGGCCCGGAAGCGGAACACCCGGGTGGTCGAGGCGCTCGGCTGGCAGGAGCACCTGCGGTTCCTCGACGCGACGATCGAAGGCGCGGAGCTGGACGTCCGGCCCGACGTCGTCCTGGCACTGCACGCCTGCGACACCGCGACCGACGACGCGCTGGCGCGGGCCGTCGGGTGGGAGGCGTCACTGGTGCTCGCGGCTCCGTGTTGTCATCACGACATCCAAAAGCAGCTCAAGAGCGTCACACCACCGGCGCCTTATGCGCTGATGACGAGATATGGCATCGTTCGTGAGCGGTTCGCCGACGTCCTGACGGACTCCCTGCGGGCGGCGGTGCTCCGACAGGTCGGTTACCGGGTGGAGGTCGTGCAGTTCGTGGACAGTCAGCACACGCCGCGCAATCTGCTGCTCCGCGCTGCGCGGACCGGTGCCAAACCGACCGCCGACCTGCGCGCCGAGTACCAGGCGATGGTCACCGAGTGGCACGTCACCCCCCGCCTCGCCCAACTCCTGCTCCCGCCGACCGACCTGCCGACGCAGCCGTCGACCGACCTACCTGCCCAGCCGCCGGCGGACGCCGGATCGGGTGCTGGGGTGGTGTCGTGAGGCGGCTTCGGACCGTTTTCGCGCTGGTCGGCGCAACGCTGTGCACCTTGACCGGTGTGGCGCTGCCCACAACCCCGGCCGTCGCGAGCTCCGCGGCGGGTCCGACGACGCCGGCGCCGAAGAAGCTGTTCACGATCCGCGACGACCGGATCGAGGAGTCGTCCGGGCTCGCGAAGAGCGTCAAGCACCCGGGCGTCTACTGGACCGTCAACGACTCCGGCGACACCGGGCGGGTGTTCGCCGTGGACACGACCGGCAAGGTGAAGGCCGTCCTGCGGTTCGGCGCGAAGGTCGTCGACGTCGAGGCGCTCGGCGTCGACCGCGACGGCACGATCTACATCGCGGACATCGGCGACAACAAGCAGAGCCGGGACCAGATCGAGATCTACACGATCCCGGAGCCGGAGACCCTCGAGGACGAGTCGAACGTCAAGTACCACCGGTTCGACTTCAAGTACCCCGATGGTGCGCACGACGCCGAGACGCTGCTGATCGAGCCGGGCACCAGCCAGCTGTACATCGTGACGAAGGCACTCAAGGGCACCGGATCGATCTACGCGGCACCCCCGGCTCCGTCGCGCGAGGGCACGAACGACCTGACCAAGCTGGCCCCGGCGCCGACGGGGGTGATCACCGACGGGACGTTCATGCCGGACGGCGCGCGCGTCGTACTGCGGACGTACGCCGACGTGACGACCGTGGCGTGGGGCGAGACACCCAATGCGATCGCCCGCGGCACCGCGCCGCTGGGGCAGGGGGAGACCATCGCGGTGGGGCCGACCGACGGGACCGTGCTGGTCGGCAGCGAGGGTGCGAACTCGGCCGTCTACCAGCTGCAGGTGCCGGCCAAGGCGGCCGCCGCGACGCCGCCCGCGGCGAGCGCGACTCCCAAGCCCGGCGCCGGGACCGAGAGCAACAGCTCCAGCTCGGGCAAGAGCAACAACTTCCGCTGGATCATCGTCGGCGCCGCGCTGTTCGCGCTGATCATCACCGTCGTCACCTTCCCGCCCGGCCGCCGCGAACGCCAGGACCGCCAGGCCGAGAACGACCGCCTCACCGGCCAGGCACCCCCCACCTCCCGCCGCCGCCAACACTCCTGACCTCAACCACCAGCCGCCCTCTGTAGGTGGGGGACGGCAACCGCCGTGCCCCGGCGGGTGAACGGGAACCGCCGTGCTCCGGCGGGTGAACGGGAACCGCCGTGCTCCGGCGGGTGAACGGGAACCGCCGTGCTCCGGCGGGTGAACGGGAACCGCCGTGCCCCGGCGGGTGAACGGGAACCGCCGTGCCCCGGCGGGTGAACGGCAACCGCCGTGCCCCGGCGGGCGAACAACAACCGCCGCCCCCAGGCGTCGGGAGCGGCGGTTGTTGTTGGGGTTGGGGGACTACTTGAGGTTTTCGACCACGTAATCGATGGCCTGGGTCAGCTTCTCGACGTCGTCCGGGTCCACCGCGGGGAACATCGCGACGCGGAGCTGGTTGCGGCCGAGCTTGCGGTAGGGCTCGGTGTCGACGATGCCGTTGGCGCGCAGCGTCTTCGCGACCGCGGTGGCGTCGATCGAGTCGTCGAGGTCGATGGTGCCGACCACCAGCGAGCGGGCGTCGGGGTCGGTGACGTACGGCGTGGCGTAGTCCGACTTCTCGGCCCACGTGTACAGCCGCGTGCTGGAGTCGGTCGTCCGGGCGACGCTCCACTCCAGGCCGCCCTGGTTGTTGATCCAGTCGGTCTGCTCCGCCATCAGGAACAGCGTGGCCAGCGACGGCGTGTTGTAGGTCTGGTTCTTGCTGGAGTTGTCGACCGCGGTCGCCAGGTCCAGGAACGCCGGGATCCAGCGGCCGGAGGCGGCGATCTCCTCGACGCGTGCGAGGGCGGTCGGGCTCATCAGCGCGATCCACAGGCCGCCGTCGGACGCGAAGCCCTTCTGCGGCGCGAAGTAGTAGACGTCGGCCTCGTTCAGGTCGACCGGGAGACCGGCCGCGCCCGAGGTGGCGTCGATCGCGACCAGCGCACCCTCGTCGGCGCCCTCAGGACGCTTGACCGGCGCCATCACGCCGGTGGAGGTCTCGTTGTGCGGCCACGCGTACAGGTCGACGCCGGCCTCCGCCACCGCGACCGAGCGGCTGCCGGGCTCGGCCTTCACGACCGTCGGGTCGGCGAGGTGCGGCGCCAGCTGGGCGGCCTTGGCGAACTTCGAGGAGAACTCGCCGAAGCTGAGGTGCTGGCTCTTCTCCCGGATCAGCCCGAAGGTCGCCACGTCCCAGAACGCGGTCGATCCGCCGTTGCCGAGCACCACCTGGTACCCGTCGGGCAGCTGGAAGAGCTCGGCCACGCCGTCCTGGACACGCTTCACCAGGTTCTTCACCGGGGCCTGCCGGTGGGAGGTGCCGAGCAGCTTCGCGCCCTCGGTCGCCAGCGCGGCGACGGCTTCCGGACGCACCTTCGACGGGCCGGCACCGAAGCGGCCGTCGGCGGGCTTGAGCTCTGCAGGAATCTGAATCTCGCTGGTCACCAGCGCGTTCCCTTCGTCGTCTGCAACAAGAAGGCCGACGACGCTGTCAGCGCACCCCATCTTCGCACACCGCCCCCAGCCCGCCCCGCCAAGGTCCACTTTGTGCACCAGATCCGTACGCCGGGCGCCCCGCCGTACGGATCCGGTGCACAAAGACGGGTTGAAGACGGGCCGCGGGCGGGCTGGAGGGTCGGCTACTCGTGTTTGCGGTCGATGGTTTGGGTGCCGGTGAGCACCGCGACCGGACCCTCGGGCGTGTCGGTCCACTCGCCACACGCCCCGCCGCCCTCGGCCACCTCGAGCGTCAGTTCGGTGCCGTCCATCCGCAGCGCCGGGTGGTAGTACTGCGCCACCCGCTCGGCCTCGCCCTCGATGTAGTGACCGATGAGCGCACGGCGGAACCGGTCGGTCGTGGTGTTCGGGTTGCTGCCGTGGACCAGCGCGCCGTGGAAGAACAGCACGTCACCCGGCTCCATCTCCACCGGTACGGCGGCCCCGGCCGTCGGCAGCGGGACGGTGACGTCGGTGAAGCTGACGGTGGTGTCGGCCTTCTCCGTGCACAGGATCGGCCACCGGTGCGACCCGGGGACGACCTCCAGGCAGCCGTTCGCCTCGTCGACCCGGTCGAGCGCCATCCAGGCCGCGACGCACGTCCCCGGATCGGCCTTCAGGTAGAAGTTGTCCTGGTGCAGCGCCTGTCCGCGGGAGCCCGGCGGCTTGAAGTAGATCATCGTCTGCACCGCGTACGGCGACCTGCCGAGCAGCGTCGTCATCACCTGGTCGATGCGCGGGTCGATCATCCACTGCAGCGACTCGTCGTCCCAGCGGTGCATCTGGGCCATCCGCGGGTACCGCTTGAGCGGATCCCGGTCGGTCGACGTGTGTCCCGCGAAGTCGTGCGTCCGCGGCCCGTGCCGCCGGACGTCCATGTAGTGGTCCCGCAGCCGCTCGGCCTCGGCCGTCGAGAACAGGCCGCGCACCAGCGTGTACCCGGTCCGCTCGAACTCCGCCCGGTGCACCTCGGCGGCGACGTTGTATGAAACGCTCATGCACGTCTCCCGCGAATCTGTCCTAGGATTCCGTCGACTCCAATTTTCCTGCCCGGGCACGGCGCGAGGCCACGGACGATCCACGCGAGGAGTTGAACTTTTGTCGCACCGGCTGCGGATCGAGCGGATGACGGAGCCGACCTTCTGGCGCTGCGAGGCCAGCTGGTCGTGGACGTCACGCCCGCTGACCGACCACCTGCTCTGGTGCGTCGTCGACGGCCGCGGCGCGATCGAGCTCGACGGCCGCCACGAGGAGCTCCGGCCGGGGGTCTGCGCGGTGTTCCGGCCCGGTGACGCCCCGCGGGCGACCCATGATCCGCACCGCCGGCTCCTCGTCTTCGGCATGCACTTCGAAACCACCGAGACCGCAGCCCCGGACCCGCGCTGGGGCGAGGTGCTCGATCGCGAGCTGCTCGGCGTCCTCGCCCGCACCAGCGACGCGTCGTACCGCCGGGGCGACTCCCTCGGCCGGCACCAGGCCGAACTGTGCCTGGAGCAACTGGTCGCCCTGATCTGGGACGCGGTCCATCACCCGGGCCGCAGCGCCACCGACGCGCCGGTCGACGAGATCGCCCGGCAGCTGCGGCAGGACCCGGGCCGGGACTGGACCGTTGCCGAGATGGCACACCGGGCGTCGCTCAGCAGGGCCCAGTTCACCCGCCGTTTCGTCACGCAGCTCGGGATGTCACCCGCGCAGTACCTGATCCAGGCTCGCATCGACCGCGCACACCAGCTGCTCACCGAGAGCGGCATGACCGTGACCGAAACGGCCGCCGCCCTCGGCTACACCGATGTCCCGTACTTCAGCCGCCAGTACAAGCAACGCACCGGCCGCACCCCGAGCCAGGACCGTCAGGCCCAGTCGGGGTTCCAGCCGTCGATCGAGTCGGCCGGGCGTGAGGCCGGCCCGGAGTAGATCGCCGACGGGCGGATCAGGCGGCCGGTGCGCTTCTGCTCCAGGACATGGGCGCTCCAGCCCGCGGTCCGCGCGCACGTGAACATCGACGTGAACATCGGCGGCGGCACCTCCGCGAAGTCCAGGACGATCGCCGCCCAGAACTCCACGTTCGTCTCCAGCACCCGGTCCGGCCGCCGTTCGCGCAGCTCGGCCAGCGCGGCCTGCTCCAGCGCCTCGGCCACCTCGTAGCGCGGCGCCGCCAGCTCACGCGCCGTGCGGCGAAGCACCCGGGCGCGCGGGTCCTCGGCCCGGTACACGCGGTGCCCGAAGCCCATCAGCCGCTCGCCCGCGTCCAGCAGACCCTTCACGTACGCACGGGCGTCACCGCTGCGCTCCACGCCTTCGATCATCGTCAGCACCCGCGCCGGCGCGCCGCCGTGCAGCGGCCCGGACATCGCGCCGACCGCGCCGGACAGCGCCGCGGCGACGTCCGCCCCGGTCGAGGCGATCACCCGCGCGGTGAACGTCGACGCGTTCATGCCGTGCTCGGCCGCGGACGTCCAGTACGCGTCGACCGCTCTCACGTGCTTGGGATCCGGCTCGCCACGCCAGCGGATCATGAACCGCTCCGTGATCGTGGTTGCCTTGTCCACCTCGCGTTGCGGCACCATCGGCTGCCCGCCGCCGCGCGCGGCCTGGGCGACGTACGACAGCGCCATCACCGCCGCGCGGGACAGGTCCTCGCGGGCCTGCACGTCGTCGATGTCGTACAGCGGCCGCAGTCCCCAGGCGGGTGCGAGCATCGCCAGCGCGGACTGTACGTCGACCCGCACGTCACCGGTGTGCACCGGCAGCGGGAACGGCTCGGCCGGCGGCAGACCCGGCGTGAAGGCGCCGTCGACGAGCAGGCCCCACACGTTCTCGAACGGCACCCGGCCGACCAGGTCCTCGATGTCCACGCCGCGGTAGCGGAGCGCCGAACCTTCCTTGTCCGGCTCGGCGATCTGCGTCTCGAACGCGACCACACCCTCCAGCCCGTGCTGCACCTCGGTCCTCGGATCAGACATGCGACTCCCTCGTCCTCGTGTCGGGACACGGGCCCACCAGGAGAGCCCGCGCACCCTGGGCGCTCAGGCAGCATATGTCGCAGTGTCGACGCGCGGACAGATTTGTGACCGGTTCGGCGGTCTAGTCTCGGTCCATGACAAAGCCCCTCCCTGCCCTCGGGCTCGTGATCGGTGTCATCGCCACCTACGTCGCCGTGGGTACCTCGTCCTACGCGACGACGCGGTTGACGCGGCGCCTGCAAACCTTCCGTGACGCCCCGGGTGATTCGCTGCCCTGGCTCGCGCTGCTGGTCGTCATCGCGGTCGTGCTCGGCCTGCTGATGACGGCGCCTGCCATCGGCGCGGGGGTGACGACCGGGTCCGGGCTGCTGCTGACCGTGGTCGGTGTGGCCGCGGTGCTGCTGCCGGTGCGGCAAGCGTTCGACCTGATGAAGCTCTTCGAGTTCCCGGGGTCGCGCTACGGCTCGTCGTACCTGCTGTTCGACGGGGCCATGATTCTCCTCGGCATACCGCTTCTGCTCGTCGGAATCCGGCGCTGGACGCAGGAGTCGAAGCTGTTCAAGACCCCGCAGGCGCCCGGACTGGGTCAGGGCGGCAGCGGCTATCAGTCCACCTTCCCCCAGCAGACGCAGCAGTGGGGCGGCTACCCAGGCCAGCAGCCGTACCAACCGCCGCAGCACCAGCCACAGCACCAGTCACAGCACCAGCAGCAGCCGCAGGACCAGCCCCCGCAGCACCCGGGCCAGCAGCGATAACTTTCCCCGCGGAGCCCGCATCTGGCTCTGCATGGAAACGCTGATCGCCTATACCTTCGCGAACGACAGCGCCGCGCGGGCCGCTGCCGGCCGTGCGCGTGTGGAGGCGTACTACGGCGATCTCTGGCGGAACGAGGCCAAACACCAGGGGTACGACGGCCTCACCCTCGGCCTGCACATGTGGGACCGCCACGACGGCTCCTGCCTCTGGCCGTCCTGGCACGACACGGGCGACGTGCGCGTGGCCAGTGTGCACGCACCGCTCGGCTACCAGCGGCTGATCGGCGACATCGAGCCGTACGACGCCCCGGCGCAGCTGGCGAAGGCAGTACGGCGTACTCCGGCGAGCTTCCTCGAGTTGGCGCCGCCGTTCACGATGGCCGTCGTGGATCCGAGTGCCGAGCGCCTCGACCTGTTCACCGACTCGATCGGCGTCGGACGGCTGTTCCAGCTGCGGCTGCGCGACGGGTGGGTCTGGAGCAACCGACCGGCCGCTGCCCTGCTCTTCGGTGGTGTGCCCGCCGCGGCAGCGCCGAGGGGCTGGACGTTCGCCGCGGCGTGCGGCTGGTTCATGGACGACAGCACGCCGTACGACGGTGTGCTGACCGTTCCCGGCGCGACGCACATCGTTGCCGACGGCCACCGTCAGCAACGCACGGTCAGCCGGATCGAGACGACCAGCGTCTGGTCGACGGACACCGCGGACACCGCGGAGGAGACCGCCGCCGCCCTGCAGGACGTGGCGCGATCGGTCGGCCGGCTGTGGCCGGGCCGGCCGACGGTGGACCTGAGCGGCGGCCGCGACTCACGGGTGGTCGCGGGCGCCTTCCTGGCGGCAGGCGTCGACCTGAAGCTGAACAGCTACGACGCGGTCCCCGGCGAGCTGGAGGTCGCAGAGTCGCTGGTCAAGCTGCTTCCGCAGCCGGTCGACCACGCGGTGAGCCGGAAAACGCCGGGCAAAACCCCCGCAGTCAAGGCGATCGCCAAACCGCAGCCGCTGGAGATGGTCGACCGGGCGCTCCGCTGGCACCGGTACGCCGAGGGGCTGCGGCCGGCGAGCTACCTCTTCCACACCCCGCCGGCCTCGCTGGCCGGTGTCGCCCACCTGGCGATCGGCGGCGCGGGCGGCGAGGTCGCGCACGGCCACTTCTACCCACGCGACGTCCTGCAACTCGACGAGCTGCCGCTGTCCCACAAGCTGCATGCCTACGGCAACCACCTCCAGGCCCGTCTGGTGCCGGCCGCGGGCCCTGACGGCGCCGCCCGCACCGCCGTCGCCGAGCAGGTCGATCGTGTCCTGCGGACAGCCGTCCACGGCGGCATCGAGAACGCGACGATGCTCGACTACTTCTACGTCGTCGAACGCCTCCGCCGCTGGGGTACGACGGGGGAGCGCACCGGCGTCGTCTCGCCGCTGCTGATCCCGTCGTTCGTACGGTCGGCCTTCACGCTCGACCCCGCGCAACGCGTCGAGAACGCCCTGCACCGCGAGCTCGTCCGGCGGCTCGTGCCGGCGTGGGCCGACGTGCCGTTCTTCAAACCCGGCCCGACGGTCAGCACGCGCAGGAGCCCGGCGAAGGTCCGTTGCCTCGCCGACGCGGCCGACCGCGACCTGATCGAGCAGTTGCTCCGGAACGTCCAAGGCTTCGAGTCGCTCGACACGCTGTGGGCCGCGTCCGTGGCCGGAGCCAGCTCGGCCGCAGGCGAGGCCACGCTCCGCCAGGCGCTCTGGCGCGCCGCTTTCGACCAGCACCTGGCCGAGGTGAACCGGCACATCCCGAGCGCTCCCGCCAAAGCCCCAGCAGCGACACCCGAGCCGGCCGCGCCACACCGCCGGAGCCCGCTGGTGCGCGCGATCGGACGCAGCAGGTTGTGGAGGGCCTACCGACGGATCCAGCGCGGCCGTCAGTAGGCTCGAGGTGTGGACCTTGCGGAGATGCGGGAGACGTACGGACTGGGCGAACTGCTCGAGAGTCAGGTCGCTGCCGACCCGGTCGTGCAGTTCCGGACCTGGCTGGAGCAGGCCCGCGAGGTCGGCCTCGCGGAGCCGAACGCGATGGTGCTCGCGACCGCGGACAAGGACGGCCGTCCGTCGGCGCGGACCGTGCTGCTGAAGCGCGTCGACGAGCGCGGGTTCGTCTTCTACACCAACCAGCAGTCCCGCAAGGCGGACGACCTGGCCGCGAACCCGCACTGCGCCCTCGTGTTCCCGTGGCACGCGATGGAGCGGCAGGTCCGGATCGAGGGCACCGTTGCCAAGCTGCCCGGCGACGAGGTCGACGAGTACTTCGCGAGCCGGCCACGCGAGTCACAGCTCGGCGCGTGGGCCTCCCAGCAGAGCCAGCCGGTGGAGTCCCGCGAGGAGCTCGACCTGCAGTACGCGTCGTACGAGCGGCAGTGGCCGGAGGGCACCGAGATCTCCACGCCGTACTTCTGGGGCGGTTATCTGGTCGCCCCGGAGGCGTTCGAGTTCTGGCAGGGCCGCACCGGCCGCCTGCACGATCGTCTGGCCTACCGGCGGACCAGCTCGTCTTCCTGGGAGTTGCTCAGGCTCCAGCCCTGAGGTTCCTCCCGGAAGCCGTGCCGCTGCCACCACTGCGCGAACGGGCGCGGCGCCCACCAGTTCGCCCGGCCGAGCAGCCGCATCGTCGCCGGCACCAGCAACGCCCGCACGATCGTCGCGTCCAGCGCGATCGCGATCACCAGGCCGACCCCGATCATCTTCACGAACACGATGCCCGAGGTGGAGAACGCCGCCACCACGATGATCAGCAGCAACGCCGCGCTGGTGATGATCCCGCCGGTCCGCTGCAGGCCGAGCGCGACGGCCTGCGGGTTGTCGCCGGTCCGGTCGTACTCCTCCCGGATCCGGCTGAGCAGGAAGACCTCGTAGTCCATCGACAACCCGAACAGGACCGCGAACAGCAGCACCGGATTGGTCGCGTCGAGGAACCCGGCCGGCGTGAAGTCGAGCAGCCCGGACAGATGCCCGTCCTGGAAGATCCACACCATCGCGCCGAACGCCGCGGACAGCGACAGCACGTTCATCAGCAGCGCCTTCGCCGGCAGCACGAACGAGCCGAAGGCAACGAACAGCAGCGCGAACGTCACCACCACGATGAATCCGGCCATGTACGGCGCGCGCTCCTTCAGCACGTCGAGCAGGTCGATCACGGCCGCCGTCTCGCCACCGACTTGTACGTCGGTCCCCGCAGGCACCGGCACCGCCCGCACGCCGTGAACGACGTCCCGCGCCGGCAGCTCCTGCCCGGTGAAGCGGGTGTGCACGACCACCGACGCGACACCGTTCTCGTAGCCGCCCAGCCGTACGTTCTCCACGTCCCGCACCTGTTGCAGCCGACCGATGTACGGCGCCAGCGCCGTCGCGGGATCGCCCGGCGCGGAGGAGAACCGCACCGCCGCGTAGATGTCCGACCCGCCGGCTCCGGGGAAGTCGCGTTGCAGCGTCTCGGTCACCGTTCGCGAGGTGGCGCCGGCCGGGAGCGCACGATGGTCGACGCCGCCGAGCTGCGCGCTCAGGAACGGGATGCCCAGCACCAGAAGCACCGGGACGAGGACCAGCACGTAACGCACCGGTCGCCGCATCACGCTGTGCGCCAGCCGGTACCAGGCGCCGTGGTCCCCGGAAGCCTTGCGGGCCTTGAAGATCCGCAGGTTGTTGACCCGGTGCCCGAGGACCGCGAGCAACGCCGGCAACGCGGTCAGCGCCGCGAGCATCGCGACCGCCACCGCGGCCGCGCCGCCGTACGCCATCGACTTCAGGAACATCACGGGGAACAGCACCAGGCTGCTGATCGCCACCCCGACAGTCACGCCGGAGAACGCCACGGTCCGCCCGGCGGTCGCCATCGTCGCGGTCAGCGCCGTCTCCACGTCCTTGCCGCGGGCAAGTTCTTCGCGGAACCGGGTGACGATGAACAACGCGTAGTCGATGGCCAGCCCGAGACCGATCATCGTGACGATGTTGATCGAGAAGATCGACACGTCGGTGATCGCGGACAGCCCGCGGAGCAGCACGAACGCGCCGAGGATCGCGAGCGCGCCGACGAACAGCGGCAGCGCGGCGGCGACCAGGCCGCCGAACACGACCACCAGCAGCACCAGCACGATCGGCGTCGAGATCGTCTCCGCCTTCACGATGTCGTGCTCGGTCTGCGTGTTCACCTCGTCGAAGACCGCGACCTCGCCGCCGACCTTCGTCTCCAGTCCGGCGGGTCCCGAGCGGATCTGCGCGGCGATCCGGTGGAACGTCTCCAGCCGGTCCTCCTGCGTCGCGCCGGCCAGCGTGAGGACGGCGTACGTGCTGTGCTGGTCCTTCGACACGAACACCGGCGACTTGGTGGTCCAGTACGTCGCGACCTGGGTCACGTCGGCGCTCGGCAGCCCGGCCAGATCGCTCTCGACGGCCTGCCGGAACGCCGGATCGGCGACGGTCGACGACGGGCTGCGGTAGAGCACGATCACGTCGGTGCCGGTGCGGCCGACGTTCTGCTCGATGGTCTGCACGGCGCTCGCGGCCTCGGTGTCCGGCGCGTCGAAACCGCCGTTGGCGAGCGAGCCGAACACGCCGGTGCCCCAGGCGAGGCCGAGGGCGACGAAGACACCGGTCAGCGCGAGCACCAGACGGCGCCGCCGGTAGGCGAAGTGGCCGAGCGTCTCGAACACGAAACTGTCCCCCAGGGCGTAGATTGAGCGGCAGGAGATGGAGTGAACAGCGTTAACTGTTAACGGTGTTCACTCTAGGCTCGTCCCCTACGGTGATGTCAAGGAGAGTTCTGTGGAGAGCCGGGATCGGCGACGCGCGGCGACGGTGGCGGAGATCAAGGCGGCGGCCCGCCGGCTCCTGGTGTCCGGCGGTACGGCGGCCGTCGGCTTGCGAGCGGTCGCGCGCGAACTCGGCCTCACCCCGCCGGCGCTGTACCGGTACTTCCCGAGCCACGAGGCCCTGGTCAGCGCGCTGATCGCGGACCTGTACGACGAGCTGACCGCGGCCCTGATGGACCTGCAGTCCACCGATGAGGACGACGTGGATCTCGGCGCCCGGCTGTACCTGCTCGCCAACGGCCTGCGGGACTGGGGGCGGACGCACCCGGCGGAGTTCGCGCTGCTGTTCGGCACGGCGGTGCCGAGCCCGGACGCGGAGGACCACGAGGAGACCCCCGGCCATCAGGCCGCGATGCGCTTCGGGTCGGTCTTCAAGGAACTGGTGGCGCAGATCTGGCACTGGAAGCCGTTCCCGTACCCGCCCGACGAGGTGCTCGGGTCGGAACTGGTTGCCCAGCTCACCCAGGAGTCGGAGCACTTCGGCGGGATGCCGGCCGGCGCCATCTACCTGTCGCTGACCTACTGGACCCGGCTCTACGGCCTGATCTGCATGGAGATCTTCGGCCAGCTGCACTGGGTGCTGCCCGACGCGGCGGCGTACTTCGAGGCGCAGCTCTACGAGATCGGCCAGGCCCTCGGGCTGGACTGCCCGGCTCCCGAATAGCCGGAAGAGCCGGCAGAACCGGAAGAGCACAGAAAGAAGCCCGCGAGCGCTTCCAGGGACACGACCGGGTGGCCGAACTCTGGGTCAGGCGGACTGACCTGACTGCCCGCGGGCCCGGTGGCGGCGTTGAATTGGCCGACCACATGCCCACTAACTAGTGGTTGGCGGTTAGCCCGCCGCCACCTCACGAGTCCGATAGCAATTCATGCGTTGGACCACCTCCCTTCGCGTGTACTGCGAACTTACTGCCAGCCGGTTCGCCCTTCAACTGGATTTCGCCCAGGGATGAACCACAATCAACGGCATGATCAGACTCGGACTGCCGGCGATCGTGCTGTTGATCGGAACCGCCTGGTTCGCGTGGGCGTCGTACCGCCGGGCCGTGAACGCGGAGCAGGCTTTGGCCGGGCTGAACGCCGAGCACCGGGCGCTGATGCAGGAGGTCAGGGCACTGGAGCGGGCAGTCGCGGCTGCGGAGCAGGGTCTGCGTACGCTCAGCTCGCATCCGTCGGTGCCGCGCGACGTCGCGGTCACCGCCGACCTGACCCTCGCCGACATCCGGCGACTCGTGGAGAAACGCAAGGAGCTGGACGACTGATGGCAAAGCTGGGGAACGCTGCTGCGGCGATCAAGCCCAAACCGGGCGGCAGCGGCAAGGTCAAGGTGGTCGGATTCCTGATCCTCGCCGTGATCGTGGTCATCGCGCTGTTCAACATCTTCAACTTCGCCAACACCGACGCGAACCGGATCGGTCTGCACTACGGCGGCGGCGTGATCGAGGACAAGAAGTTCAAGTCGGTCGTCCCGCCCGGCTCCACGAACAAGCTGATCGGCCCGGGGGACACCCTGTACAGCTACCCGATCGACCAGCGCTCGTACATCATCGGCGGCGACGGCGCCGACACGGACGCGGCCGACGAGGTCACCGTGGTCAGCAAGGACAACGTCCGGCTCGGGGTCCGCGTCCAGGTGTACTTCACGCTCAACCGCAGCCAGGACGTGCTGAAGTCGTTCCACGAGCGGATCGGCCTGAAGACCGAGGCGTACGAGGAGCAGGGCTGGAACGACATGCTGCAGAGCTACTTCCGCCCGCAGATCGACCGGGCGCTGTCCGCGGTCGCGACCAACTACGGCTGGGCGGAGCTCTACAACAACGAGAAGATGAAGTCGGCGTTCCAGTCCGCGGCGGCCAAGGAGTTCACCCGGCTGCTGCCGGCCGCGGTCGGCGGCGACTACTTCTGCGGCCCGGGGTACAACGGCACCAACGACTGCGGTGAGCTGTCGTTCACGGTGCAGAAGCCGATGCCGCTGGACAAGGGCATCATCGACGGGCTGGAGGCCAAGCAGCGGGCCGAGTTGGCCAAGGCGACGCAGGAGCAGAAGAACCAGCAGGTCAACGTCGAGCTGCAGTCGGTCCAGCAGCAGGTCAAGCTGCTCGGGGCGAACGGCTACCTGCTGAAGTCCGCGATCGAGTCCGGCAAGATCCAGTTCATGGTCATCCCGCAGAACGGCAACGTCAGCATCCCGGTGCCGACCACGACCAACCAGCAGCCGACCACGCAGCCCTCGCAGCCGGCCCGTTGACCCGATGAGTGCGCTGCCGTCCCACCTCGAGCTTGTGCAGGGCGTCGTCCTGCCCAGGCCGGTCGGCGCGCATCCGGTGCTCGACTTCGTCAACACCCGGTCCGAGTGGACCACCCGTGGCGCCGCCCGGACCGAGTGGCTGACGTCGTACGAGGCCTTCCTGATCTGGAGCTCGTACGTCGGGCTGCTGCCGCCGGCGACCGTGCTCCGCCTGATCGAGCAGGCCGGCACGGCCGAGGCAGGACGCCGGCTGCAGGCCACGCTCGACTTCCGCGCCGAGCTGTACGACGTACTCACCGGCCAGGCGACCGAGCACGCCTTCGAGGCCACGGCCCGGCTGATCGAGAAGGCCGCCGCGCGACGGCACCTCGTGCGCTCGGCGGACGGCGCGCACTGGGAGCTGCCGGAGGACCTGGACCTCCCGCTGCACGACCTCGCGGTCCGGGCCGGTGAACTGCTCACCGGCCCGAGCCGCGCGCACGTCCGCACCTGCCCGTCGTGCGGGTGGCTGTTCCTCGATCCGCGGGGCCGTCGCCGCTGGTGCTCGATGGCGACCTGCGGCAACCGCGCGAAGGTCCGCGCCCACGCCGCCCGCGCGCGTTAGCTAGTTGAACGCCGCGGGGTCGACCGTGATCCAGGTGTGCTTCGCGCGGGCCAGGACGCGGCCGTCCGCGTCGTACAGCGTGCTGGCGGTGTAGGTCTTGCGGCCGTCCTCGCCGAGGTAGCGGCCGAGCGCGACGCATTCCTCGCCGGCCTCGGGCCGCGCGTCGACGCAGGCGGTGAGCTGGCCGAGCACGGACGGGCGTCCTTCGAGGTCGATCGTCCAGCCGCCGGGGCAGTCGAGCGCCGCCCAGAGGAACACCTCGTCGACCAGGCCGTCGGTCGCGAGATCCTGGGCGGGCGTCCAGGTGCACGCCGTCCGTCCGTCGCCGATCGGCCCGGGCTTCAGTTGCAGGCCCTGCCGGTTGGACGGCCCGCAGACGAAGCAGGTCGGGAACGGGTGGCCGTGCAGCCCGCGGTACGACGCCTCGGCCGCGCGGGCCTCGTCCGGCAGCACCGGGTCGATCGTCGCGTCGGCGAGGAAATCGCTGTCGACAGGTACCGCTTCCGCGACCAAGTCGTCACCGTCCGTGAGCTTTCCGGCCGTCAGGTGCAGGTCCTTCTCCAGTGGCGGCGGCATCCGCAGGGTCACTTTCGGCACCGACTCCGCCCCGAGTTCGGCCGCCAGTGCGGTCCCGACCCGGCCGGCCACGTACCCGCCGTTGCCCGACCGCTCCGGCCCCTGGAATCGCCGCTCGACCCGCACCAAAGTCATGGCTCGCGAGCCTAATGCACTCACAGTTTTCACTCGCTCGCGCACGCACTGTGGTGGAGGTGTGAAGCAAGAGGTCGGTGGGAAGAAAAGGGTTTCAGAGAAATCTGAGGATTTCTCGGAACAAGTGAGCTGAGCCCTCCAGTTCAAACGACCGTTTGAACTATGCTGACTGCAGGCTACTGCGCGTGAGCAGGTGGGGTGCCTGCGCGAGCAGTAGCCGGGGGGAAGGAGAACTCTGTGGAGACACCGGTCGAGACGACCAGGGAGAGGTTGCTCAACGTCGCCGAGCAACGGTTCGGTGAGGGGGGCTACGAGGGCACGTCGCTGCGGGCCATCACGGTCGCGGCAGCCGCGAACATCGCGGCGGTCAACTATCACTTCGGTTCGAAGGAAGCCCTGCTGCGGGCCGCCGTGGCGCGGGCGATGGCGCCGGTCAACGCCGAACGCCGGCGCCGGCTGGACCAGTTGGAAGCCGGCGGGTCGCCGGAGCCGGAGGCCCTGATCCGGGCCTTCGTCGAACCCGGGCTGGAACTGGTCCTGCGCCGTGGTGAGCGGGGCGCGGTGGTCGCCCGGTTCATCGGCCGGATCGCGTTCGATCCGAGCCGGCGGATCCGGGAGCTGTACGCGGCCGAGTCCGAGCCGATCGAGAGCAGGTACCTGGCGGCCCTGCAACAGGCGTTGCCGCAGGCGTCGCCCGACGCGGTCGCCTTCGGGTACGTGAACATGCTCGGCCTGCTCGCGCTGCACCAGTCGCAGGCCCTGTCCCCGACGCCGGGCGCCGCCGGCCCCGAGGATCCGGGCAAGCTCGCGGAGAATCTGGTCACCTTCCTGGTGGCCGCGTTCGACCACGGCCTGCGTTCCTGACGCCGGGACACGCAGGACCACTTTGTTCACTGGTCCGAGTGAGTTTTGTCCGGGTTTTGCTCATGGATGTTCGGACTGCCGGGTAACGCTGCATAATGGCGCTCCGTGGACCCCTGTGAAGTCGTGGTTGCCGTCGACCTCGGTGGAACCCGGATGAAGTGCGGCCTGGTCGCCGCGGACGGTGCCGTGCTGCACCGCGAGACCAGGCCCACGCCCCGGGCCGACGTACGTGACGGCGGCCGCGCCGTGCTCGACGCGCTGCTGGAGACCGTGGTCGAGCTCAGCCAGAAGGCGAACGCGGAGGGGCATCGCGTGCGCGCCATCGGCGTCGTCGTGCCCGGGGTCATCGACGCCGAGCACGGCACCGTCGGCGCCGAGAACCTGGAATGGGTCGGTACGCCGGTGCTCGCGGAGCTGAAGGCGGCGGTCCGGTCCACCGGCGGCGACGACGTACCGGTCGTGCTGGCCCACGACGTCCGCGCCGGCGGGTACGCCGAGTTGCGCCAGGGCGCGCTGGCCGGCACCACGAACTCGATGTTCCTGCCGCTCGGCACCGGGATCGCGGCCGCGATGATCGTCGACGGCTCACTGGTCAGCGGCGACGGGTACGCCGGCGAGCTCGGCCACTCGAAGTTCATCCACGGCGACGCCGCCGAGCTGTGCGCCTGTGGTCAGTGGGGCTGCCTCGAGACGGTCGCGTCCGCGGCGGCGCTGGCCCGGCGGTACGCCGCCCGCACCGGCCGGACCGTGGACGGCGCCCGCGAAGTGATGGAGCTGCTCGCGGCCGGCGACCCGGACGCCGCCCAGGTCTGGCGCGACGCCATCACCGCCCTGGTCGACGCGCTGGTGCTCTACACGACCCTGGTCGCCCCGACCCGGATCGCGATCGGCGGCGGTCTGGTGGGCGCCGGCGAGACACTGCTGCAGCCGCTGCGCGAAGGCGTGCACGCCCGCCTGACGTTCCAGCGCGAGCCCGAGATCGTGGCGGCGGTGCTGGGCGAGGAAGCCGGCATGCTCGGTGCCGCACTGATGGCGTGGGACCGCGCCGACGAGGAGGCGACGGCATGACGACGTACCGCGTGGGTCGCGTGGTGACGCCGGACGACGTCCTGGAGAACGCCTGGATCCAGGTGGACGGCGAGGACATCCGCGCGTTCGGGCGCCGGTCCGAGGGGATGCCGGCCGACGGCAAGCGGCCCGAGGACCTGGGCAACGTGAGCGTCGTCCCGGGGTTCGTCGACATCCACACGCACGGCGGTGGCGGGTCGACGTACTCGACCACCGATCCGGAGGAGGCGGCCAAGGTCGCGGCCTTCCACGCCAAGCACGGGACGACCACCACGCTGGCCAGCCTGGTGACGGCGCCGCTCGACGAACTGGTCGCGCAGACCGCGTGCCTGGCGGAGCTGATCGCCGACGGCGTGATCGCGGGCGTCCACCTCGAAGGACCGTTCCTGTCGGAGGCGCGCTGCGGTGCGCACGAGCCGACACTGCTGCGGCCGCCGCTCAAGGACGACGTCGCGAAGGTGCTGAGCGACGCGGTGAAGATGGTGACGATCGCGCCGGAGCTGGACAACGGCCTGGACGCGATCCGCCAGGTCGTCGACGCGGGCGCGGTCGCCGCGCTCGGGCACACGGACGCGACGTACGAGCAGATGGTGGCAGGCGCCGACGCCGGCGCGACCGTCGCCACCCACCTGTTCAACGGGATGCGGCCGTTCCACCACCGCGACCCCGGCCCGGTCGGTGCCGCGCTGAACGACGAGCGGCTGCTGCTCGAGGTGATCAACGACGGCATGCACCTCGATCCGCAGGTCGTCCGGGTCGCGCTCGCCGCGGCCGGCGTCAACCGGATCGCGCTGATCACCGACGCGATGATGGCGACCGGCATGCCGAACGGCCGCTACCACATCGGCAGCCTCGAGGTCGACGTCAAGGACGGCCTCGCGACACTCGCGCACGGCAGCCACTCGATCGCCGGCAGCACGCTGACCATGGACGTCGCGTTCCGGAACGCGGTCAAGGCCGGGGTCTCGCTGGTGGACGCGTCGCGGATGGCGTCGACGACGCCGGCGCAGACGTTCGGCTGGTACGACGTGGGCTCGATCGAGACCGGGAAGCGCGCGGACCTGGTGCTGCTCGACGACGAGTACGCCGTCCAGAAGGTGATGCGGGCCGGGTCGTGGCTGGACTGATCGGCACCGTCACCCTCAACCTCGCGCTGGACGTCACCTACGAGGTCGACGAGCTGCGGGTCGGCGGCAGCCACCGGGTGGACCGGATCCGGCGGCGCGCGGGCGGCAAGGGCGTCAACGTCGCCCGGGTGGCGGCGACGCTCGGCCACCAGGTGCTGGTGCTCGGATTCGTCGGCGGTGTCACCGGTGAGCTGGTCGCCGAGGAGCTGTTCGACGCCGGGCTGACCGCGCTGCTCACCCCGATCTCCGGCGAGACCCGCCGTACCGTTGCCATCGTCAACGACGCCGACGGGGACGCGACGATCTTCAACGAGTCCGGGCCGTCGGTGACCGCGGACGAGTGGCGCGCGTTCGGCGACCGGATGCCGTGGGGCCGGCTGGGCGTGCTCGCCTGCTCGGGAAGCCTGCCGCCGGGACTGCCGGCCGACGCGTACGCCGAGATCGCGGTGCGCGCCCGGCATCACGACGTACTGACCGTGATCGACGCGGGCGGTGACGCGCTGACCGCCGCCGCCCGGGCCGGCGCGGTCGTCCGCGCGAACGCCGCCGAACTGCGCGCCGCCGTCGGCGACGTCGAGGTCGAGGAGGGCGCGTCGGAGCTGGTCGCGCTCGGTGCGACCGCGGCCGTGATCACCGACGGACCCCGCGGAATGGTTGCTGCCAGCAACAAGGGGATCTGGCGGGCGTTGCCGGTCGAGACCGTCCGCGGCAACCCGACCGGCGCCGGCGACGCGTGTACGGCGGTCGTCGCCGCGGCGGTCGCGGAGTCGCCCGAGCCGGACTGGTCCGTCGTCCTCAAATCCGCCGTGGCCGCGTCCGCCGCCGCCGTTCTGACGCCCGTTGCCGGAGACATCGATCTCGCCGCCTACCGGCGTTGGCAGCCTCAAGTGACTGTGAACTAGGAGAACTCATGCCGTTGGTATCCGGTGCCGAGGTCGTGCTGGCCGCCGCCAAGGCCGGTCGTGGGGTCGGCGCGTTCAACGTGATCCAGCTGGAGCACGCGACCGCGCTGATCGCGGGGGCCGAGCAGGTCGGCGCGCCGGTGATCTTGCAGATCAGCGAGAACGCGGTGAAGTACCACGGCGCGCTGAAGCCGATCGGCGTGGCGACGCTGGCCGCGGCCGCGGCGTCCTCGGTACCGGTCGTCGTCCACCTGGACCACGCGATGGACCGGGACCTGGTCACCGAGGCCGTGTCGCTCGGCTTCACGTCGGTGATGTACGACGCGTCCAAGCTCGAGTACGCCGACAACGTCGCCGCGACCAGCGAGGTCACCGCCTTCTGCCACGACCACGGGGTGTTCGTCGAGGCCGAGATCGGTGAGGTCGGCGGGAAGGACGGCGTGCACGCGCCCGGCGCCCGCACCCGTCCCGACGAGGCTGTCGCGTTCGCCGAGGCCACCGGTGTGGACGCGCTCGCGGTCGCCGTCGGCTCGTCCCACGCCATGACCGAGCGCACCGCGACCCTGGACTTCGACCTGATCGGTCAGTTGAAGGACGCCGTGGCGGTGCCGCTGGTGCTGCACGGTTCGTCGGGCGTGGCCGACGCCGATCTCACCCGGGCGGTCGAGGCCGGGATGACCAAGGTCAACATCGCCACCCACCTCAACAACGTCTTCACCGGCGTCGTCCGCGAGATCCTCGCCGACAACCCCAAGCTCGTCGACACCCGCAAATACCTCGGCCCCGCCCGCGACGCGGTAGCCACCGAGGTCGCCCGCCTCCTTGCAGTGCTGAAAGCGGTCTGACCCCCGCCCCCACCACGAGGGGATATCCCTTCGTGGTGAGGGTTCTCGGCTGGTGTGCCAGGGGAGAACCCCCAACTGGAGCGGATATCCCCTCGTGTTGGGCGGGGCTAGAGGCGTGTTGGGCGGCGCTAGAGGGTCGCGCTGCCGCGGGTCCAGTGGGCTCGGAGGTCGTCGCGGGCGCGCTGGACCTCTGCGCGGGCGGCCGGGTCGGGGACCTCGAAGTCCTCGATCAGGCGGGTGAGCGCGAGCTCGAGCGCCGCGACCAGCGCGTCCTCCTCGGTGAGCTCTGCCTCGGCCACGCCGCGCAGGCCGGCCGCCAGAGCGGTGAGCCCGGTCCGCTCCTGCTCGGTGAACCGCACCCGGATCTCGGTCCTGGTGTCCACGCTGTCCTCCTCGCCGGTTGGTACAGTCATGGTGCAATGCAACGACCGTGTTGCACAAGAGTGTGAGGGGCCGCGGATGACGGTGCCGGTGGACGAGACGCTCCGGACGGCGACCATCGCCGTACTGGCCGAGCACGGCTGGACCGGCGTGACCCTGGAGCGCGTCGCGGAGAAGGTCGGGCGGTCGCGGGTCACGCTGTGGCGCCAGGGACTCACCGTCGACACCCTGCTGGACTCGCTGCTCGACGCGCTGGCCGACGACTACCGGGACACGATGTGGCCGGTGCTGGCCGCGTCCGGGACCGGGCGCGAGGGCTTGGTGCGGACGCTGGAGGCGTTGTTCGACGTGATCGACCGGCATCTGCCGCTGATGTTGTCGTCGGACCTGGTCTTCCATCAGGAGCAGGCACGCAACGGGCCGGTCTCGTTCCTCGATCCGTTCGAGCGGTTCCTGCGCGAGGGCGAGATCGACGGCACGCTGCACCCGCACGGGCGGGTCAGCGACGTCGCCGAGGTGCTGATGGTGTCGGCGGCCTTCACCTACGTGCACATGCGCGGCCGGCACCACTGGTCGCGGTCCCGGGCCCGGCGCCTGACACTCGATCTCGTGCTCCGCGGAGTCATCGAGGCATGAAACATGCCTGTTGCATTTCCTGCAACAGGCATGTTTCACTGGCGGCATCGTCAACTGCTCCCGTAGGAGGCCGCCATGACTCTTCCGTACGCCGAACCGCTGGTCCGCCTCGAGCCGCAGCCGCGGGTGATCCCTGAACCGCCCCGCGTCGGTGAACCCGGCGGACCGGACTGCGGCCTGTGCGACTGGCTCGCCGACTTCGAGCACTCCGACCACGAGCCGCCGATCTGGTACGACGACAACTGGGCGCTGTGCCGCGCGACCGGAGTCACCATCCCCGGAGTGGTGTGGCTGGCCAGCCGCGGCCACCACGACTCGTTCGCCGACCTGCCGGACGAGGTCGCGGCGAGCTACGGCCCGGTCGTCGCCCGCATCGAGCGCGCGATCCTCGGCCTGGGTGACATCGCCCGGGTCCACGTCTACCGCTGGGGCGACGGCTCGGCGCACTTCCACGTCTGGTTCTTCCCGCGCCCGCTCGGCATGCTCGAGGCCCGCCGTGAAATGCTCCCGCTGTGGGCAGACCTGATGCCCGAAGCCCCCAAGGAGGCGGTCGCCGATGCCGAAGCCAAGATCGCGGCGGCCCTGGCGGCAGGCAGCTGAAGTGCCTCCACCCGAGCCGCACCCCACCGAACCAACCGGCCACGCCACCCCCACCACCTCCGACGGTCGCGAGGCGACCGGCCCCTCCAGCCCCGCCTCCAGTCCCACCAGCCCGGCCTCCGGCGGTGGCGGGGCTGGGTTGGCACGGCGACTGGGGGTGGGCGATGCCGTGGTCATCGGGGTCGGGTCGATGGTGGGGGCCGGGGTGTTTGTGGTTTGGGGGCCGGCGGCTCGGGCGGCCGGCTCCTGGCTGTTGGTCGGGCTGGTGATTGCTGCGGTGGTTGCCTACTGCAATGCCAGCTCGTCGGCGCAACTGGCTGCCGTCTACCCGGTGTCGGGTGGGACGTATGTGTACGGCCGTGAGCGGCTGGGGGAGTGGTGGGGCTTCGCGGCCGGCTGGTGCTTCGTGATCGGGAAGACCGCCTCGTGTGCCGCGATGGCGCTGACGTTCGCGACCTACGTCACCGACATCAGCTGGTTGCGACGACTGATCGCCTTGGCGGCAGTCCTCGCCCTGGCGGCGGTCAACTACCGCGGCGTGACCAGGACCGCGCGCCTCACCCGGATCCTCGTCACCTGCACCCTCCTCGTCCTCACCCTCGTGCTGATCGTCCTGTTCAGCAGCACTCCGCAGCACCACGCGACGACGACCGACGCCACGCCGTACGGCGTCCTGCAGTCGGCGGGTCTGCTGTTCTTCGCGTTCGCCGGCTACGCGCGGATCGCGACCATGGGCGAGGAGGTCCGCGAGCCGGCGCGAACCATCCCGCGGGCGATCACGATCGCCCTCATCATTGCCATCGGCATCTATCTGGCGGTCGCGATCGCCCTGCTCCGGTCGAGTGACCCCGCGTCGACCGCGGCGCCCCTCGCAGCCGCGGTCGACGGGGCCGGTGCGGTCTGGGCGGTACCGGTCGTCCGGATCGGTGCCGCGCTCGCCAGTCTCGGCGCCCTGCTCGCCCTGATCGCCGGCATCGGCCGCACCGCGCTCGCGATGGCCCGCAATCGCGACCTGCCGTCCTGGCTGGCCGCCGTCCATCCTCGCTACCAGGTCCCGCACCACGCCGAGCTCGCACTCGCCGTGGTGGTCGGGATCCTGGTGCTCACCACCGATCTCCGGGGAGTGATCGGCTTCTCCTCCTTCGGCGTCCTGCTGTACTACGCGATCGCGAACGCCTCCGCCTTCACCCAGCCCGCCGAGCAGCGCCGCTGGCCGCGCGCCGTCAACGTGATCGGCCTGATCGGCTGCGTCGTCCTGGCGGTCACGCTGCCGTGGATGTCGGCGGTCGTCGCCGCGGCCTTCCTCGCCGCGGCCCTGCTGGTACGGCGGTTCACGACAGGTCGCGCCGGATCCGCCAGAAGCTGAACCCGCACAGCAGCAACGCCAGCCCCAGGAACAACCCGAACTCGCGCCACTGCAGATCCCAGAAGGTATCCGCCGTGTAGTACCGCACGTGCTGCCGGTACCCCTCGTCCGAGAGCCGCTGGAAACACGCATTGCGATCGGCGGTGCTCGTCGGCTGCTGTGTCATCCCGGGCGGTGCCGGCGCACACGCGGTCACCCACGACGGAAGCTTCGCCACCTCGCCCGACGTGTCCACGGTCTCGTCGGACAGCTTCCACGCCCCGACCGATCCGGTGGCGACCTCCATCATCGTGACCTGCGGATTCGGTCCGTCCCCGCTGAGCCCGAAGCCCCGGATGTTCTCCGCGGACGCGACGATGTACTGGTCCGTCGGCGCGAGCAGATGCGACCGGACGAACGTCGGCGTGAGGGCCTGCACGAGGATCACCGCGGCCAGCGTGATCGCGAGCGCGACCAACGTCCGCCGTACGACGAGCCCGACCGCGACGCCGAGCGCGAATGCGAACGCGGTGTACCCGATCGGTACCAGGCCGCGGGCGGCGAAGACCGGCGGGAAGAGCCGCGGCAGGTAGGTGTTGGAGTCCTGGCCGGCGTTGATCGCGTCGTCGATCGGGTCGGACCACCAGGTCACCGCGAGGCTGAGCAGCCCCGTGATCCCCATCGCGGCCAGGCCGGTCACGCCGAGCTTGGTGGCCAGCCACCGCCAGCGCGAGATGCTCTGGCTCCAGACGAGCCGGTGCGTGCCGGTCTCCAGTTCACGCGCGATCAGCGGCGCTCCCCAGAACGCGCCGATCACCGGAGGTACGGCGTACAGCAGCAGCTGCCCGATCCGGTACAGCACCGGGTTGAGCCGTTCGTACCCGAGGCTCTGGATGAAGTTGGTGGTGAGCCGGTGGTAGTCGTCGAGCAGGTTCGGGCCGGTCACGGCCAGGAAGATCGCGGCCGCCAGGATCACCGCGGCGACCACCAGGAACTGGACGCGGAACTGTCGCCAGGTCAGCCAGATCATCGCTGCACCTCCAGCACCGGGCGCTCGGGCTGGACGTCGCGACCCATGTAGGCCAGCACCAGGTCCTCGAGCGTGAGTCGGGTGACCGTCCAGGCCGGATCCAGGATCGGCTTGTCGGTCCGGATCAGGTACGTCGACTGCCGGTCGGTGTGGCTCGCGGTCACGACGTGCTGGTCGCGCGGCAGGTCCTTCTGGTCGCGCCGCGGCCCGGTCAGCCGGAAGTGCGTCGCCAGTAGGGTGTCGATCTCGCCGCTGACCTGGACGCGGGACTCCACCAGGACGACCAGGTAGTCGCAGGCCCGCTCCACGTCGGAGACGAGATGCGAGGACAGCAGGACGCTCAGCTCCTGCTCGGCGACCGCCTCCATCAGGTTCTGGAGGAACTCGCGCCGGGCCAGCGGGTCGAGCGCGGCCACCGGCTCGTCGAGGATCAGCAGCTCGGGCCGCTTGGCCAGGCCGAGCGTCAGCGCGAGCTGCGCGCGCTGGCCACCGGACAGCCGTCCCGCCCGCTGCTTCGGGTCGAACCTGAGGTGCTGGATCCGTTGCTGTGCAAGGGATTCGTCCCACGCCGGGTTGAGCCGCGCGCCGAGCCGCAGATGGTCCGCGACACTCAGCCGGCTGTACGTCGGCGTGTCCTGCGCGACGTACCCGACCTTCGCCTGGTGCGTCCCCGCGGCCGCCCCCAGCACCTCCACGGACCCCGCGCTGGGGGTCAGCATCCCGACCGCCAGGTTCAGCAGAGTGCTCTTACCGGCCCCGTTGGGCCCGACCAGCCCGACAACATGCCCGGCCGGCACCTCCAGCTCACAATCGGTCAGCGCCCACCGCCGCCCGTACTTCTTCCCCAGCGCGTGGGTCTGCAGAACGCTCGTCATGCTATGTGCTCCTCCTGAGAGGCGGACCGAAAGGTGGTGAGGAACAACGCCTCGATGCTCTCGTCGTCGAGGCCTGCTTTGCGGGCCTTGGTGAGCCAGCGGCGGAGGTCCTGGCGAAGCGGCCCGTGGGCGGCGAGGGTGTTGTCGGTGAGGGTGCGGGTGACGAACGTGCCGCGCCCGGGCCGGGCCTGGACCAGGCCTTCGTGCTCGAGCTCGCGGTATGCCTTGAGCACGGTGTTCGGGTTGATCGCCAGCGCCGCCACCACGTCCTTCACGGTCGGCAGCTGGTCACCCTCCCGCAGCAGTCCGAGCCGCAAGGCGTTCCGGACCTGCTGAACGATCTGCTGGTACGGCGAGACCCCGGACCGGCCGTCCAGATGGAACTCGATCATTCATTACCCCATTCATCTAGGTAACTAGCACTATAGGGGTAGAGATCGACCAGTCGTCAAGACATCGGCTGCTCAGCGAATCGCGTCGTACCGGCGCAGCGACTCGCGGCGGGCCTCGCCGTGGTCGACGACCGGAGCCGGGTACCCGTCCACGCCGCCGTGCTTCCACGGCTCGTGCGCGGCCTTGCCCGCGAGGTCGCGCAACTCCGGCACCCAACGCCGGACGTACTCGCCCTGCGGGTCGAACTTCAGCCCCTGCGTGATCGGGTTGAAGATCCGGAAGTACGGCGCGGCGTCCGCGCCGCAGCCGGCCACCCACTGCCAGTTCAGCGAGTTGGACGCCAGGTCGCCGTCCCGCAGCGATTGCATGAACCAGCGGGCGCCGTGCTTCCAGTGGACGTGCAGGTCCTTCACCAGGAACGACGCGACGACCATCCGCACCCGGTTGTGCATGAACCCGCTCCCGGCGAGCTGCCGCATTCCCGCGTCCACGAACGGGAAGCCGGTGCGGCCTTCGCGCCACGCGTCGAACAGTTCGTCCGGTTCGTCGTACTGCATCTTGTCGAACTCGGACCGCAGCGGCTTCCACGCGGCGTGCGGGTTGCGGGCGAGCAGGTCCGCGCAGAACTCGCGCCAGGCCAGCTCGCGGGCGTACGCGTTCGCGCCGTCGCTGCGCCGGTGGGACAGGTCCGCGAGCATCGTCCGCGGGTGGATCTCGCCGTACTTCAACGGGATCGACATTCGCGAGGTGCTGTCGAGGTCGGGCCGGTCGCGCTGGTCGTCGTATTCCGCGACGCTGTCCAGGTAGTCCTGCCAGTGCCCCAGCGCCGCCTGCTCGCCGGCACCGTCCGCGTCGCCGTCCGGCAGGTCCTCGCCGTCCGCTCGCACCCAGGTCACGTTCGCCGGTGCCTCGACGGGTTTGCGCCACCCGTGCTCCAGCCAGGCCTTGAAGTACGGCGTGAACACCATGTACGACCGGCCTTGCTGGTTCAGCACCCGTCCGGGCGCGATCGCGTACGGCGACCCGGTGCGCACCAGCGGACAGTTCAATGAGGCTTCAACTTCTTCGTCGCGTTGCTGTCCGTACGGCGCGTAGTCGGCCGCGATGTGCACGCTGGCCGCCTCGACCTCCTGCGCCACCGCTGGGATGACGGTTGCCGGATCGCCCTTGCGGACCACGAGCCGCCCGCCCATCGCCTTCGACAGGCTGCGCAGCGAGGCCGCCAGGTGCTCGCGACGCGGGTCACCGGATCGCTCCCAGAGCAACGGATCCAGGACGAAGACGCCGAGCACGTGCCCGTCGCCGGCGGTCACCGCGTCCAGGAGCGCGGGGTTGTCCGTCAGCCGGAGGTCTCGCCGGAACCACATCACCGATGTCATCGTGCTCATCCTGCACCGGTACCCAGCCGAATTGGGTAAGGCTTGCCTCAATAGGTGAGAATGGTTGTCGTGAGCGACCTGATCGATACCACCGAGATGTACCTGCGGACCGTCTACGAACTGGAAGAAGAAGGCATCGTGCCGCTGCGGGCACGGATCGCCGAGCGGTTGCACCAGTCCGGCCCGACGGTCAGTCAGACGGTCGCGCGGATGGAACGCGACGGTCTGATCAAGGTGGAGGGCGACCGCCACCTGGAGCTCACCGACGTCGGCCGCAAGCAGGCGGTCCGGGTGATGCGCAAGCACCGCCTGGCCGAGCGGCTGCTGGTCGACGTGATCGGGCTCGAGTGGGAGGACGTGCACGCCGAGGCGTGTCGCTGGGAGCACGTGATGAGCGACGCGGTCGAGCTGCGGCTGCTGCAGCTGCTCGGCAACCCGACCGAATCGCCGTACGGGAACCCGATCCCCGGCCTGGAGGAGCTGCAGAAGGACCACCAGGTCAGCGACATCGGGGAGTTCCGGATCGGTGTCGAGCCGCTCGACCAGGTCCTCGACGCCGCGACGGGTGACAGCGTGCGGGTGCTGGTGCGGCGGATCGCCGAGCCGGTGCAGACCGACGACGGCGCGATGGCGGTGCTGCGCAAGGCCGGCGCCCTGCCGGGCCGTGAGGTCGACTCCACGCTGGACGCCGAGGGCGTGCTGGTCGGCAGCCGTGAGGCCGGCGGCGTGATCAGCGACGAGACCGCGGGCCACATCTTCGTCAGCCGCGTCTGACAGTTCCACCTGGTCAACTCTGCGTTAACGCAGTGCACCCGATGCGGTACGTCGGGTGTACTGCGGGTAGCGTCGGGCCGCGATGTCTGAGAATCCTGTCGACTGGCCGCAGTATCTGCGGGAGTTCCATACCGCCACCCCGGGCAGCACCGAGGCGTTGCTGTCGCGTGCGGTGGCCGGCGACCACACGCCGTACCGCTGGCTCGTCCGCGCCGTCTCCGGCGAGGCGCGCCGGGTGCTCGACCTGGCCTGCGGCAACGGCCCGGTGGCCCGCGAGCTGTACGGGCGGTGGGTGGTCGGCGTCGACAACAACGCCGCCCAGCTGGAGGGCGCACCCGGTCCGAAGGTGCGGGCGGACGCGCTGCACCTGCCGTTCGCGAACGAGGTCTTCGACGTCGTCACCTGTTCGATGGGCCTGATGGTGCTGCAGCCGCTGCCGGACGTGCTCGCCGAGGCGGCGCGGGTGCTGCGCCGCGGCGGCGTGCTGGCCGCGATCGTGCCCGCCGTCCGGCCGCTGCGGCGCGGCGACATCCGCACGCTGAGCGGTCTGACCACGCGCCTGCGTTCGACGCCGCAGTTCCCGGCCGGTGGCGAGATCACCGAGCTGAAGGACCAGCTGAAGCACGCCGGGTTCGACGTGATGGAGAGCCAGCGCGAGCGGTACGTGTACATGATCCACAGCCGCGACGACGCCACCCGCCTGGTCAACGCCCTGTACCTGCCGGGGACGCCGGACGCCCGCCGGGACACCGCCGCGGCCTGGCTGGCCGACCGTGCCGAGTCCAAGGACGGCCTCGAGGTCGCGATCCCGATCCGCCGGATCACCGCGATGCGCACCAAGGTGGCGCTCGCCACCTCGTGACGGCTGCCAGGAAATGAGCACAGCCTCGGTACCGTGTACAAGTGAGTGCGCTGCGCTGGTCCGTCCGGACGCTCGACCGGGCCCTCGACGGTGAGACGGTCTATCGCGAGCTGCTGGCCGCCGAGCCGGTCGCGTTCTGGCTCGACGGCAGCCTGACCGACCGCGCGCCCCGGCGCGTGTCCGTGCTCGGTACGACGCTCGGCGCCACCGCGGAGGTCATCACGCGCGATGCGACCGACGGTGACGTCTTCGCCGAGCTGAACGACCTGCTTTCCGCCCGGGCGGTCGAGCCCCCGGCGGAGCTGGCCGGGCTGTTCTGCGGCGGATACGTCGGGTACTTCGGGTACGAGCTGAAGGCGCTGACCGGGGGCGTGGCGGCGCACGAGGCCCCGACCCCGGACGCGCTGTGGATCTGGGCGAACCGGTTCGTCGTCATCGACCACGACCGCGACGTCACCTTCCTGGTGGCGCTCGACGGCGGCGAGGACTGGCTGGACCGCGCCGAGGAGGCCGCGTCGGACTGGTGGATGGGCAGCGTCGACGTCCCCGCGATCAGCCGGATGGACCTCGAGGCACACCTGGAGCAGGACCGGACGACGTACCTGGCCGGTATCGCCCGTGTGCTGGCCGAGCTCGAGGCCGGCGAGACGTACGAGGTCAACCTGACGAACCGGGTCCGCCTGCCGGCCGTGCCGGACCCGTTCGAGTTCTTCCGCTGGCAACGGTCCGCGAACCCGGCGCCGTACGCTGCCTTCCTCCGGTACGGCGATCTGGCGGTGGCCAGCTCGTCGCCGGAACGGTTCCTGACCGTGGACGCGGACGGGTGGGCCGAGTGCCGGCCGATCAAGGGGACCGCGCCGCGGGATCTGGACCCGGCACAGGACCAGCTCGCGGCGAAGGCCCTGGCCGAGGACGACAAGACCCGCGCCGAGAACCTGATGATCGTCGACCTGATCCGCAACGACCTCGGCCGGGTCAGCGTGCCGGGGACCGTGACCGTTCCGCAGCTGATGCAGGTCGAGAGCTACCGGACCGTGCACCAGCTGGTCACGACGGTCCGCGGGCGGCTGCGCGACGACGTGACCGCGGTCGACGCCGTCCGGGCGTGTTTCCCGCCGGGATCGATGACCGGTGCGCCGAAGATCCGGACGATGCGGATCATCGACGAGCTCGAGTCGAGTGCGCGCGGGGTGTACTCGGGCGCGCTCGGCTACCTGACCGTGGACGGGCGGGCGGATCTCAGCGTGGTGATCCGGACGGCGGTGCTGACGCCGGACGGGACCGTGGTCGGGGCGGGCGGTGCGATCGTGCTCGACTCCGACGCGGTCGCGGAGTACGAGGAAATGGTGCTGAAGGCACGGGCTGCCGTCGGCGGACAAGGTGGGGGAGAATGACGGAACTACAGGTGGCGGACTCGTTCCTGGTTGCCAATGGCAAGGTTCGCGGGGTCGAGCTGCACCGGGAGCGGTTCGTCCGGTCGTGTGCCGCGGCGGGGGTGGCCGCGGAGCGGTTCTGGGACGAGCAGATCGGGCGCCTGCCCGGGTTCGGGCGCTGGTTCCCGCGGTTCGAGCTGCGCGCCTCGGGTGAGCTCGCGGTGCAGCTCCGCCCGGCGCCGCCGATCGGCGGCCGGGTGCGGGTCGCCGTCCACGAAGGCCCGGATCCGCGGACCGCGCCGCGGGTGAAGGGGCCCGATCTCGAACTGCTCGGCAAGCTGAAGGAGTCGGCCGCCGACCGCGCCGACGAGATCCTGCTGCTGGATTCCGACGGAACGGTGCTCGAGGCCGCGTACTCCGCCGTCGCCTGGTGGGAGGACGACGACACGTTGTGCTTCCCGGAGTCCGATCGGCCGTTGCTCCCGTCGGTCACCGCCCACCTGCTGCGCCGGATCGCCGCGGCCCAGGGCGTCGAGGTCACCGAGCGCGCGATCACCCCGCAGGACCTGCGGAGCACCACGGAGGCCTGGCTCGTCAACGCGCTGCACGGCATCCGTCCGATCCACGCTTGGGGCCCGTCGGCCATCGACCCGCTGCCCAACTCGCACTCCACCCTCTGGCAGTCGCACCTCGAATCCCTCGCCGCCCGCCTCCCCTGATCCGTCCTCTCGCCGTATCCAGGCGGACGCCTGTTGTAAATGTGATATCAGTTTGCTAGCTTGATGGTAGTCGAGAGGAGCGTGTGATGGTGGATGTCGCGGTGGAGATGCCGGCGCCGAAGGTGGCCGAGCGGAGCGGGCGGGAGCTGAGCGGGTGGCCGATGGCCGGCCTCGCCTTCGTGCTGACGGTGGCCGGGGTGCTGGTGGTCGTGCTCGGCGCCGGGGACGGGAACGGCGTCCTGATCACGCTCGGGATCCTGGTGCTCCTGGCCGCGGCGATCGCCGCCGGCGGACTGACCGCGGTGTCGCCCGGGCGGGCCCGGGTGCTGCAGATCCTCGGGAAGTATGCGGGCACCGTCCGGACCGACGGCCTGCGCTGGGTGAACCCGCTCTCCTCGCGGCGGGAGGTCTCCACCCGGATCCGCAACCACGAGACGACCGTTGCCAAGGTCAACGATGCCGACGGCAACCCGATCGAGATCGCCGCGGTCGTGGTCTGGCAGGTCGAGGACACCGCGCAGGCGATGTTCGAGGTGGACGATTTCGTCGAGTTCGTGGCGATCCAGACCGAGACCGCCGTGCGGCACATCGCGAACAGCTATCCGTACGACGTGCACACCGACGACGGCGGCCTGTCGCTGCGGGACAGCACCGACGAGATCACCGAGAAGCTGTCGGCGGAGATCGCCGCGCGGGTGCAGGCGGCCGGCGTCCGGGTGATCGAGTCCCGGATCACGCATCTGGCGTACGCGCCGGAGATCGCGCAAGCGATGCTGCGCCGCCAGCAGGCCGGTGCGGTCGTCGCGGCCCGGCAGCGGATCGTCGAAGGCGCCGTCGGCATGGTCGAGCTGGCGCTGGACCGGCTGTCGGAGCACGAGGTGGTCGAGCTGGACGAGGAGCGCAAGGCGACGATGGTGAGCAACCTGATGGTGGTGCTGTGCGGCGATCGCGACGCGCAGCCGGTGGTCAATACCGGCTCGCTGTACCAGTGAGCCCGCGGTGGCCGTCGAACGGAAGAAGATCCTGCTCCGGCTGGATCCCGCGGTGCACGACGCGCTCGCCCGCTGGGCGGCCGACGACCTGCGCAGCACCAACGCGCAGATCGAGTACCTGCTCCGCCGAGCCCTGGCCGACGCCGGCCGCCTGCCGAGTGGTGTAACCAAGCAGCGCCGCCCGGGCCGCCCGCCCAAGGAGGACTCCGATGACTAGGAAGACCGACCGGTCCCGACCGGCCGGGCCGCGGCGGCGGCCTGCCGCGGGAGTGGTTGCTTTAGGCAACGCGCGGCCGCCGGAGTCCTTGGCGGCAAGGGTTTTTCTGCTCGCCTACGATCCGGAGAAGGGGCGGCTGACGGCCCGGTCGAAGCTGGGGAAGGTGGTCCGGGCGGCGGTGCTGGCCGACCTCCAGTTGCAGGGAAACCTGGTCGACGAGGACGGTCGCGCACGGGTGACCAACGCCCCGGCGCCCGCGGACCCGGTGGCCGCGGCGGTGCTCGAGGAGCTGCGGGCGGCCGGTCCGCGGCGCTGGCGGCACTGGATCGACCGGCGGGGCGGCGCGACCCTGCGGCAGGTGCGCGACGAACTCGCGCGGGCGCGCCTGATCAAGGTCGAGCCGCATCGCGTCCTCGGCATCTTCCCCGCGGCCCGCGTCACGCTCCGCCACCCGCTGGTACGTCGGCACGTCCTGCAGGGTGCCCGCGACATCCTGAGGCCGTCCCGGCTCGTGTCCCGGGTGGACCTCCGCGACGCGTCCGTCGTCGTCCTCGCGTCGACCGCGGATCTGCGCACAGTCCTCACCAAGAACCAGCGCACCCGCCATAAGGACCGCCTCGCGCAACTCGCCGTCCGGGTCGGCCCCGTCGTACCGGCCCTGAAGAAGTCGCTCCAGCAGTCGCAGTATTCCGCCGGGGGCTGACCCCCCGCGCCACTAGGGTTCGCTACTCAGGTAATGAACCGAGGAAGGGGGTGGATGATGTTCGACGACCGGAGCCCGATCTACCTGCAGATCGCCGAGCAGATCAAGAACGACATCGTGTCCGGCGCGCTGGCCGAGGACGAGCAGGTGATGTCGACCAACCAGTACGCCGCCTTCTACCGGATCAACCCGGCCACCGCGGCCAAGGGTTTCGCCCAGTTGGTCGACGACGGCGTCCTGTACAAGAAGCGCGGGATCGGCATGTTCGTCGCGCCGAACGCCCGCGACCTGCTCCGCACCGGCCGCCGCGACTCGTTCTTCGCCGACGTCGTCGACCCGATGATCCGCGAGGCGAAGGCGATCGGCATCCCACTGCAAGACATCCTCCAGCACGTCCGCTCTTGGGGTGAGGCCTGATGGTCTCTCGCCTACTGCGCGGCACTCGGCACGGCGCCTCGCCGCACTGGAGCAAAGGCCACGATGAAACCACATCGAGGCCTTCACTCCAGCACGCCGATGCACCGCACCGAGCACCTGCTCGCTACGGCGAGAGACCATCAGACCGCACCCACGGAGACGCCTGATGACCGCCCTGACTGTCAGGACCGAGAACGTCTCGGTCCGGTTCGCCGGTGTGCCCGCGCTGGATCGGCTCGATCTGCGGCTGGCGCCGGGGAAGATCCACGGGCTGCTCGGCCGGAACGGCTCCGGCAAGAGCACGCTCGCCGCGACGCTGGCGGGGTTCCGGCGGCCCGACGAGGGGCGTGTGCTGATCGAGGGCGGCGACCTCGGCGCGGCGCAGGAGCCGTACGAGAACGCCGTCGTGACGAGCCGCGTGTGCCTGATCCGCGAGTCCGGCGACCGCCCGGACGCCGTCCCGGTCAAGTACGCCGTGGGGCTCGCCGCGGCGCTGCGGCCGTACTGGGACGCCGACCTCGCCGGTGACCTGCTGGACCGCTTCGAGGTTCCGCTGAACCAGAAGATCCAGAAGCTGTCGCGCGGTAAGAAGTCCGCGCTCGGTGTCGTGATCGGCCTCGCCAGCCGCGCCCCGCTGACGATCTTCGACGAGAGCTACCTGGGCATGGACGTGCCGTCGCGGAACCTGTTCTACGACGTGCTGCTCGCCGACTACGCCGAAGTGCCGCGCACGATCGTGCTGTCCACCCATCTGGTCAGCGAGGTGAGCACGATGCTCGAGGAGGTGGTGATCCTCGACCGCGGCCGCCTCGTCACCCAGTCGCCGGTGGACGCGCTGCGCGGCCGCGGCGCGTCGATCGTCGGCCCGGTCGCGGCCGTCGACGAGTTCACCGCCGGTTTCACCGTGCTCGCGGAGGAGCGGCTCGGCGGGACCAAGTCGACCACCGTCCTCGGCGACCTCGACCCCGCGCTGCTCGCGCAGGCGACCGCCGCCGGCCTCGAGATCGGCCCGGTCGGCCTGCAGGATCTCTTCGTCCACCTCACGGGAGCAAAGTCATGAGTACTGCGGTCCGGGCCGCCGCGTTGCCGCGGGGAGCGACCGCCGGGCACCGGCTGAAGAACGTGCTGTGGTCGTTGACGATCGGGCTGCGGCCGATGCTGCTCGGCTACTGGGCCGTGATGGTGGTCGCGCTGTTCCTCGGCGGGCTCCTCATCCAGCTCGTCACGAGCGGCGTCACCAGCAGCGCCTGGGACTACGGAACCCAGTCGCCGAAGTACTTCTCGATGGCGGTCGGCATCACCGTCACCCCGGCGTACTTCGCGCTGCTGATCTCCCAGGGCATCACCCGCCGGATGTTTTCGCTTGCCGCAGGCATCTATCTCGCGGGTGCCGCGGCGGTCACGTCGCTGCTCTGGGTACTGGTCTATCAGGTGGAACGCTTGCTTTACGCGGCGCAGGACTGGCCCGACAAGCTGACGAACCCGCACCTGTTCACCAGTACGACGCAGGCCGGCCTGATCTTCGCCGAGTTCTTCCTGCTGATCCTGTCGCACGAGGTGACCGGCTGGCTGCTCGGTATCACGTTCGTCCGGTTCGGCGTCTGGCGCGGCATCCTGCTGCTGCCGCTCGCGCTGCTGCCCGCGGCGGCGGCCGAGTTCCTGCTCGTCGCCCAGTGGCTCGCGGACGTGCTGAGCTCCATCGGGTACGAGCGGCCACCGCTCGCGATCGCCGCGCCGTCGGTGCTGGTCGTGAGCGCACTCGGCGTGTACGCCGGCTATCGCGTTCTGCGACCGATGGCGGTCAAACCACCCAAGGGGTGACGACGTTATGCACAGGGGGTGTGTATAACTCGGACGAATTCTGTGGATGGGTGGCCAATCACTGTGGACGACCAGAAACTGTTGTCTGGAAGGGGTTGTGCGCGCCCGTCGGCAGCGGTAGAAATACGACACGCTACTTCGATCGGGGTGGCGGGTCGAACGGAAACCGAGGGCCCTCGCGGTGGGGATCCCCACCGAGGTAGACCGGTGACGGGGTCTGCCGGCCTCCACGGACCCGTCTCGGGAAGCTGGAGACCGCACTTTCCTTCAGCTGTGCGGGCCCCTCCGACTCATACTCGGAGGGGCCCGCTTTCTGTTGCGCACCAAGACCCGGCAGTACCGAAATCGAGGCATGAGAAAGCCGGCCGGTGCGCGGAACGGTCGCGCACCGGCCGGCCGGGCTCAGCTCAGTTCGAACGCATTGCAAACCTCGCTTCAAACAAACCGCAGACTCACTTCAGCGTGATCGTGAGCACCGTGTGCGCACCGTGCGCCGGCACCCGGACCTCCGTTCCGCGGCTGGTCGTGACGAGCTGGTACTTCGCCGCATGACCGTCGACCGCCACGCCGCGCACCGTCGCGCCGCTCGGCAGGACTGCGCCGACCGTGAGCGCCGCGCCGACGCCCTTCGCGGTCACCTCGGTCGACAATGCCTTACCTGTAAGGCGTGCTGACACATCGAGGGCTCCGCGGCCGACCCGGATGTTGCTGCCGGCCACCTTCTGCTGGCCCTCCGGCAGCTGCGGTACGACGGCGATCCGGCCGTGACCCAAATCGGGATCGACGCCCAGCTGCTGGTGGATCACCGGCCAGAGGATCCCGTACGCGCCCCAGGCCTGCAGCGCCATCGAGCGGTCGTAGAACGGCCGGCCGATGTTCGCCGGGGAGTCGGGCGACGGCGCGATCTCCGGCATCGCTCCGGGCGTCTCCCAGACCGACGGGTCGAGCTGGATCCGGGCGTTGCCGGTCGTGTAGACCTGCTGCTGCTTCGTGCCCAGCCGCCCGAAGTTGCCCTCCGCAACGGCCATGATCGACGTGTTCAGCCCGAAGATGCTGCGCTCGCTCTTCACCTGCGAGACGACCGGGTCACAGGTCGGGCCGGGGTTGCCGGCCGGGTCCGACGTCGGTCCGGTGCCGGTGTGGTACAGGCCGAACTCGCCTGTGTAGCAAGCCGTTTCGCGCTGGTCGAGGGCAATCCTCGCGTGGGCGTCCGAGGCGAGCGGCGACGTCTGGCCCGGGCGGGTCAGCACCGCTTCCATCGGCGTGACACCGATCCAGTGCCGCTGGAAGATCGGCGTGTTGTCGTTCGCCGGATCGGCCGGGTTGTCGACGGAGTCGGCGTACCCCTTCGCGGCCGGCACCCACCACTGCGCCTCGAACCGGGACTCGAGGTCGGTCGCCCGGCTGGTCGCCCACTGCTGCACCTTCGTGTCGTGCTTGGACGCGGCCAGGTCGGCCAGGTCCCGCAGGCCGCGGGCGAGGTACACGGTGCTGTCGAGCTTCTCCACGCCCATGCCGGCGCGCTCGACGTTGGCCAGGCCCTCGGGCCAGCCGTCGTTGTCCTTGTCCAGCTCGCGGTACACGTACTGCAGGTTGCGGACGCTGAAGTCGTACATCTCGTCGCGGAACCTGTTGTCACCCGTCCACCGCCACAGCAGCGCGACCGTGCTCGGGAACTTCACCGTCTCGTCGGTGTTGCCGGCGCTCTGGTTCGACCCGAAGTACACGTCACCGGTCGGCGTCACCTCGTGCGCGACCTTGCCGCTGCGCTGGTTGAGCAGATCGCTGACGTCGCGGAGCGCGCGCAGGTGTTCCTTCACGGTGTCGAACTGGCCGGCCGCGACGGCCGCGAACGCGGTGTACTCACCATCGGTCGCGAACAGCCACGGGTAGTCCGGGAAGCCGGCGCCGAACCAGCGCGCGGTCGGCACGGACCCGACCGGTGCCGGGTAGTCCTTGCCCTCGTTCACGTCCCGGATCTGCAGGTTGCGCGCCTCCTGCACCGAGTCCGCGAGGTTCTGCTTGCTCCACTCGACGCTCTGCTGCAGCAGCCGGTCACCAGGCAGGTCCACTGCGGACTGCGCGTCGATCTGCTGCCGGGCGGAGGCCTTTGCCTGCAGCAACTTGTCTGGGTTCTTCAGCGCCTTGCCGTACTCGCGTTCCGCGGCCTGGCTGCCCTGATCGGATCCGGCCACCGCGAACCAGATCGTCTTCTGCTGCCCCGCGGCCAGCTGGACGTCGTACGTGAGCCGGCCGCCGGTGCCCTTGCCGACGAGCGAGTCGTCGCAGCGCGCGGGCGTCGTACCGTCGGCCGGGCAGATGACCGCCGGGCTCTGGGGTCCGCGGTGATCCGCGCCGAGCTGCGTGGTCGTTGGACGCAGGGACGATCCGACGAACGCGGCGTAGTCGTGGGCGGTCGCGTTCGGGAACGACGGGGTGCCCTGCTCGCGGAACCGGAGCGCGCCGTTGCTGACGTCGCCGGTGTCCGGCAGGTTCGCGGCATCGGCGTTCGGGGTGGTCCAGCCCCACGGGTACGACTGCATCAGCTCGGAGTGCGCGTCGACGTCGAGCTTGACCGTCTTCGCCGTACTCGAGCTGAGCGTGAGGCCGACGAGCGTCGCGCGGATGCCGTCGGGGACGAAGTCGGTGCGGCGGACGTTCACCGCACCGGTGTAGTCGATCCGGCTGTAGCCGTGCCCGCTGGTGTACTTGGCCGCGGGCAGCTGCCGGCCGAGCCAGTTCCCGTCGAGGCCGAACCAGATGCCGTCGAGCAGCTTGATCGGCTGCGACCAGAAGCCGCCCATCTCGCCGCGGACGTGCCACCCGGCGGCGGGGTAGAGGCCGGACTCGTCGCCCATCGCGTAGGCCCGGTCGCCGACCACCAGCGAACGGCGATCGGTCAGGCGGGTCGTCTCGGAGAGCTCGGACCCGCCGGCAGCCACTGCGGCCGGGCTCGTGGTGGTGGAGTGGGCCGTCGGGCCGGCGAGCGCGGAGGCGGTGCCGGCGAGGACGGTCGCGGCGGCGAGCAGGCCGATACCGGCGGCCCGGCGTCCCGGTCTGCTTCGGGGTGGGGCGGAGCTACTTCGTTTGGTCGGATAGGGAGTCATGGCGGTTCCTCCTTCTCACGGCGCCCGGGGAGAAGCGCCGACAAATCAGCCAGGGGCCGAGCTGCCCCTGATCACCAGTTCCGGTTGCAGCAGACGCCCGGCCGGCGCCGTCTCGGCAGGGCCACCGGTCAGGATCGTGATCAGCTCCTCGGCGATCTGGTCCATCGGTTGCCGGAGGCTGGTCAGGCCGGGGGAGACGACTTCCGCGAGCGGCGAGTCGTCGAAGCCGGTGACGCCGACGTCACGGCCGGGGGTGAGACCGCGGCGGGTCAGCTCGCGGAGCGCGCCGAGCGCGAGGATGTCGCTGAGGGCAACGATCCCGTCGACGGCGCCGTCGGCGTCGAGCAGCCGCGCGGTGGCGTGCGCGCCTTCCTCGATCGTGTCCTCGCGGCAGCGCACCGCCAGGCCGGCGGTCGGCAGCCCGAGGTCCTGACACGTGTCGCGCCATCCGTTGGCCCGGTCCTCGGCCAGCCCTGACGACTTCGGCCAGCCCAGGAACGCGATCCGCCGGCGGCCGGTCTCGTACAGGTGCCGGACCGCCGTCGCGGAGCCGGCCGCGCCGTCGACGTCGACCCACGCACCGGGTTGGGTGGTCTCCTTCCACACCCGGCCGAAGCTGACGAACGGGATGCCCTGCTGCTTCAGCCACCCGTGCCGCGGGTCGTGCGTCTCGGTCTGCGACAGCACGAACCCATCGACCAGCCGGCGCGCGTGCAGGTCGTCGTACGTCGGCATGCCGTCGACACCGCCCGGTGCGGTGAACAGCAGGATGTGCCGGCCGGTGCGTTCCGCGGCGGCGCACAGGGCGTGCAGGAACTGGTCCATCACCAGGTGCGTCTGGTTCGGCCAGCTCGGCACGCAGTACCCGATCAGTTCGACCGCGCTGGTGCGCAGACTGCGGGCGTTACGATTGGGCCGGTAGTTGAGCAGCTCGATCGAGCGGTTCACCCGTTCGAGCGTGTCCGGGCGGAGCCGGTGCGGAGCGTTCAGCGCGTTCGACACCGTCTGCACGGAGACCTCCGCGTGGGCGGCGACCTGCTTCAGGGTTGCCACAGCGAGCTCCCACGGGGTTTGAACGTTAAAAACATCCGCAGTCTGCACCGGCCCCGCGGCTGTGTCAACGGTTCAGAGTTTCGGCGGGCCGTGGCGGACGATCGCCAGCGTCTCGTCCACCGGCAGCGGCGCGATCCACCGCCCCCACCACGCCGCCCCAGCCGCCGCGAAGGCCGCCGGATCACCCCCGCTCACCTTCACGTCGACATCCCCGTCCGCCAGCAGTGCGGCGACGTCATCCGGTGTGATCCGCTGCGGTGCGTCCGTACTTCCTTTGTACGCACACGATCCGCCCCACCGCAGGATCCGCCGCCGCACCGCCGGGACGAGAAAGTTGCCTCCGACCCAGATCGGTATCCGCGGCTCCTGCACCGGCCGCGCCGTCAGCTGCGCGTTCTCCAGCGTGTAGTGCTTCCCGCGGAAGATCACCGGTCGCCCGGTCCACAGCTCGTCGATGATCGCCAGCCCTTCGTCGAGCATCTCCGCCGGCACCCGCGGGCTCCTGGCCTCCAGGAACGGATCGCCGGGATCGCCGATCCCCACTCCGAGGATCATCCGGCCGCCGGACAGCTGGTCCAGCGCCACCGCCTCGGCCGCCACCTTCCACGGCCGCCGCCGCGGCAGCGGGGTGACGGTCGTCCCGATCCGGATCCGCTCGGTCGTCATCGCCATCGCCGCCAGACAGATCCAGGGATCGTACGTCGGCTGCGACGCATCCCCCTGGTACACGAGGTAGTCCTCGAGGAACATCCCGTCCCACCCGGAGTCCTCCACCGCCCGAGCCAGCTCCGCCAGCCCGCGCGGATCCCGTCCCGCGCCCACCGCCCCGACCGTCACCGAGAACTTCACCCGACCGACGGTAGGCCCGCCCACCGACATTCCGGTGGATGGGCCCAGGCCGCTACGGGTCAGGCGGTGTGGCCGCCGTCGATGGTCAGCTCGGTGCCGGTGACGTACGCCGCGTGCGGCCCGGCCAGGTAGGCGACCGCGGCGGCCACCTCACCCGGAGTGCCGAAGCGGCTGAGGGCGAGGTCGGCGATCTGGGGCTCCGCGAACGGGCCGTCGGACGGGTTCATATCGGTGTCGGTGGGGCCGGGCTGGATGACGTTGGAGGTGATGTCGCGCGCGCCGAGCTCGCGGGCGAGCGCCTTGCTCAGGCCGACCAGCGCCGACTTGCTCATCGCGTAGAGCGTCATCCCGGGACTCGTCACGCGCGCTGCCGCACAGCTGCCCAGGTGGACGAGGCGGGCCCCGTCGGACAGCAGCGGTACGGCGGCCTGCGTGGCGGCGTACACGCCCCGGATGTTGACGGCCAGCACCCGATCGACGTCCGCCGGTGCCAGATCGGTGATCGGGGCGATCGCACCGACGCCGGCGTTGTTGACCAGGATGTCCAGCCCGCCCAGGGCTTCCGCGGCCCGGCGTACGCCGTCCCCGACCGCCACCGCGTCAGCCGAGTCGACGGCGTACGCGAACCCGCGCCGCCCGAGCGCCTCGATCTCCTTCACCACCGAAGCCGCGGCGTCCGCGGACGAGTTGTACGTGATCGCGACATCCGCCCCGCGCTCCGCGAGCGCCACCGCCGTCGCCGCGCCGATCCCGCGGCTGCCGCCGGTCACCAGGGCCTTCTTTCCCAACAGTTCGTTCATGCCTCCAGTCCAGCGGCCCGCAACCGCCGAAGCTCGCGAGAATCCGCCACCGGATCCTCGCGTCGCATTCCCGCGACCGGCAGTCCACCTCCAGGTCGTAAATCCGCTAGCGACTGTCGGTGGCGGCAGGGATGCTGGAGGGCGTGTACGAATGCAGGGAGCGATGCATCCGCGCGGTGCAGTCCAAGGACGCGCGGTTCGACGGCTGGTTCTTCACGGCGGTGCTGACCACCAAGATCTACTGCCGGCCGAGTTGCCCGGTGGTGCCGCCGAAGGTGGAGAACATGCGGTTCTACCCGAGCGCGGCCGCGGCCCAGCAGGCCGGGTTCCGGGCCTGCAAGCGGTGCCGCCCGGACGCGAGCCCGGGGTCCCCGGAGTGGAACGACCGTGCCGACCTGGTCGCGCGGGCGATGCGCCTGATCGCGGACGGCGTCGTCGACCGCGACGGCGTGCCGGGCCTGGCCGGCCAGCTCGGATACAGCGTTCGCCAGGTGCAGCGCCAGCTCCAGGCCGAGCTCGGCGCGGGACCGCTCGCGCTCGCTCGTGCGCAACGGGCCCAGACCGCGCGCCTGCTGATCGAGACGAGTGAGCTGCAGATGGCGGACGTGGCGTTCGCGGCCGGGTTCTCCAGCGTGCGGACGTTCAACGAGACCGTCCAGGAGGTCTTCGCGCTCGCGCCGACCGAGCTGCGCCGCCGGGCTCGCCGCGGTACGGCGACCGCCGCGCCCGGCACGATCTCGCTGCGGCTCCCGTTCCGCGCCCCGTTGACGCCCGACAACCTGTTCGGCCACCTGATCGCCACCGGCGTGCCAGGTGTCGAGGAGTGGCGCGACGGGCACTACCGCCGCACACTGCGACTCCCGCACGGTCACGGCGTCGTCGCCCTGCGGCCGATGCCGGACCACATCGCCTGCCAGCTCTCGCTGACCGACCAGCGCGATCTCGCGATCGCGATCAGCCGCTGCCGCCGGATGCTCGACCTGGACGCGGACCCGGTCGCCGTCGACGACCTGCTCGCCACCGATCCGGTGCTCGCTCCGCTGATCGCGAAGGCGCCGGGCCGGCGGGTGCCGCACACCGTCGACGGCGAGGAGTTCGCGGTCCGGGCGGTGCTCGGGCAGCAGGTGTCGACGGCGGCGGCCCGGACGCACGCGCACCGGCTGGTCCTGCAGCACGGCGAGCCGATCGAGGACGCGGCCGGCGGGCTCACCCATCTGTTCCCGACGATGCAGGCGCTGGCCGGGCTCGATCCGGAGACACTCGCGTTCCCGAGGTCCCGCCGTACGACGCTCACCACGTTGATCGCGACCCTCGCGGCCGGTGAGATCGACCTCGGCGCCGGCGCCGACTGGGACCGGTCCCGCGAGCAGTTGGCCGCGCTGCCCGGGATCGGGCCCTGGACGGTCGAGTCGATCGCGATGCGGGCGCTCGGCGACCCGGATGCCTTCGTGGCCAGTGATCTCGGTATCCGGTACGCCGCGCGTGACCTAGGCTTGCCCGAGGCCCCCAAACTCCTGACCGACCACGCCCGTGCGTGGCGGCCCTGGCGTGCGTACGCGGTGCAGTACCTGTGGGCCACCGGTGACCACGCGATCAACAAGATCCCCGCGGAGTGACGATGACCGAACTGACCACCGACCGCCTGCTGCTGCGGAACTGGCGGGACTCCGACCGGGAACCGTTCGCGGCGATGGGGACGGACCCGGCGGTGATGGAGCACTTCCCGGCGATGATGACGGCCGAGCAGAGCGACAGCTTCGTCGACGGCGTGCGCGCGGCGATCGACGAGCGCGGCTGGGGCTGGTGGGCGCTGGAGGTGCGCGCGACCGGTGAGTTCATCGGCTTCACCGGGCTGAACGCGCCGACCTTCGAGGCGCCGTTCCTGCCCGGTGTCGAGATCGGCTGGCGCCTGGCGAAAGGTGCCTGGGGCAACGGGTATGCGACCGAGGCGGCACGGGCCGCGCTGGCGTACGGCTTCGGGCCGGCCGGCTTCGACGAGATCCTCTCGTTCACCGCGACCACGAACGTGCCGTCCCAGCGGGTCATGCAGCGGATCGGCATGGTGCACGACGAGGCCGGCGACTTCGACCACCCGCGGATCGCGGAGGACAGCCCGCTGCGCCGGCATGTGCTCTACCGGATCGACCGCGCGCAGTGGGAGTCCGCGCGGTGACGTACGCCGTCGTCGACAGCCCGCTCGGTCCGCTCACGCTGGTGGGCACCGACGCGGGTGAGCTGACCGGCCTGCACATGGACCGGCAGCGGTACGCGCCCGATCGGACCAGGTTCGGCGATCGCGACGACTCCGCCCTGGCAGCGGCGGCCGAGCAGCTCGACGAGTACTTCCACCACGGCCGCACGACGTTCGACGTACCGCTGCTGCTGGCCGGCACGGAGTTCCAGCGGCGGATCTGGGCCGCGCTGCAGGAGATCCCGTTCGGCGTGACCACGACGTACGGCGGTCTGGCCGCGGATCTCGGCCTGAAGCCGCAGTCGGCGCGCGCGGTCGGACTGGCCAACGGGAAGAACCCGGTCAGCATCATCGTGCCGTGCCACCGCCTGGTCGGATCGACGGGCAGTCTGACCGGGTACGGCGGCGGCATCGAGCGGAAGCGGGCGCTGCTCGCTCACGAACGCGGAGAAAAACTGCTCATTGGATGAGCACTTATCCGGCGCAGGCTGGTCCCATGGAGACCTTGGACTGCGTGGATGCGAGCGAGTGGCGTGCCTGGCTGGAGGCCAACGGCCGCAGTGAACGATCCGTCTGGCTCGTGGTGCACCGCGACGCCGACGGCCTGAACCTACCGGCCGCGGTCGAGCACGCACTGTGCTTCGGGTGGATCGACAGCAAGACGGTCCGGCGCGATGAGCGCACGACGTACCAGTGCTTCACGCCGCGGAACCCGCGAAGCACCTGGAGCAAGGTGAACCGCGAGCGGGTCGAACGGCTGACCGCGGCCGGGCTGATGCGCGCGCCGGGGGAGGAGCTGGTGGCGCACGCCCGGCGGACCGGGACGTGGGACCTGCTGGCGGACGCGCAGAACCTGGTCGTGCCGCCCGACCTGCAGGCCGCGCTCGCCGCCGACCCGCGGGCGGACGAGCATTTCCGCGCCTTCCCGCCGTCCGCCCGCCGCACCATCCTCGAATGGATCACCCTCGCCAAGCGCGCCGAGACGCGGTCCCGCCGGATCGCCGAGACGGTCGAGCAGGCCGCCGCCGGAATCCGTGCACGCTGACGCTCGTCGGGCGGACGCCCAGCACTCACCAAGCGGCGGTGCACGAGTCGACGCACGCTCAAGCCCGGCCGAAGCCGGGGCTCGAGCGGTGGTTGGTGAGTGGTGGCGGTCCGCGTCGCCGATCAGTTGGTGGGTGACGAAGGTGCCGTGGCTGTGTCGTCCAGACGCTCCGCGGCCGGGGCGTCGGCCGGTTTGGGGGGTTTGCGGAACAGGCGGCGGGCGAGTGGCTCGGTGTAGCGGGCGGCGATGGGCCCGAGGATGACGAGGATCAGGACGTACGCCGTGGCGAGCGGGCCGAGTTTCGGCTCGACACCGACCGCGAGGCCGGCGATGACGATCGAGAACTCGCCGCGGGCGACCAGGGTTCCGCCGGCGCGCCAGCGGCCCGCGCGGGAGATGCCGGCGCGACGGGCGGCGTACCAGCCGGTGGCGATCTTGGTGAGCGCGGTGACCACAGCGAGCCCGAACGCGACCGCCAGCACCGGCGGGATCTTCGCCGGATCGGTGCTCAGACCGAAGAACACGAAGAACACCGCGGCGAACAGGTCCCGCAGCGGGCTCAGCAGGTTGCGCGCACCGTGTGCGACCTCGCCGGACAACGCGATCCCGACCAGGAACGCGCCGACCGCCGCCGACACCTGCAGCTGCTGCGCGATACCCGCGACGAGCAGTGTGAGGCCGAGGACGACGAGCAGCAGCATCTCCGGGTTGTCCGAGGAGACCGCCCGGCTGATCACCCGCCCGTACCGGAGCGCGACGAACAGCACCACGCTCACCGTCCCGAGCGAGATCAGCAGCGTCATGCTCCCGCCGGCCAGTCCGACGCCGGCCAGCAGCGCGGTGAGGATCGGCAGGTAGACCGCCATCGACAGGTCCTCGAGCACCAGGATCCCGAGCACCACCGGCGTTTCCCGGTTACCCAGCCGCCCGAGATCCCCGACGACCTTCGCGATCACACCCGACGACGAGATCCAGGTGACACCGGCCAGCGCGACCGCCGCGACCGGGCCCCAGCCGAGCAGCAACGCCACCGCCGCACCGGGCAACGCGTTCAGCAGGAAGTCGACCGCTCCCGAGACGTACTGCGTCTTCAGCGTGCCGACCAGGTCGGACGCCGTGTACTCGAGGCCGAGCAGCAACAGCAGCAGGATCACGCCGATCTCGGCGCCGGTGGCCACGAACTCCTCGCTGGCCGCCAGCGGCAGCAGACCGCCGTGGCCGAACGCGAGCCCGGCCAGCAGGTACAGCGGGATCGGGGAGAAGCCGAACCGGCCGGCGATCCGGCCGAGGATGCCGAGGGCAAGGATGACCGCGCCCAGTTCGATCAACAGGGCGGTGATGTTCTCGTGCATGCTCAGCCCCCGGCGATCAGGTCGGCCACGGCGTCGACGCCCTCGCGGGTGCCGACCACGACGAGCGTGTCGCCGGTCGCGAACCGGAAGTCCGGCGTCGGCGACGGCGTCGCCCCGGTCCGGCGCAGCACCGCGACGATCGACGCGCCCGTGCGGCTGCGGGCCTGGGTGTCACCGAGTGTCCGCCCGGAGTACGGCGACTTGGCGGTCACCGGGATGTGCTCGGTGACCAGGTCGATCTCGATCTCGCCGCGGACCGGGTCGAGCGGTTCGGGGATCAGCAGACTCGCGAGCGCGGCCGCCTCGTCCTGCCCCAACGGGACGCTGGCCTGGCACTCGTCGTCGTCCTCGGGATTGTGGAAGCCGAGGAATCGCCGGCCGTCGTTGTGCACCACCACCGAGACGTGCTTGCCGGCGTCGGTGACCAGGTCGTACCGCAAGCCGATACCGGGCAACGTCGTCTTCGTCGGGTGGTTCATGGATACTCCGCTCCGGGATAGATGGCGTCTGCAACCATTCTCTCAGACCTCATCAACCTTGTCCGGACAAGTGATGTGACCTGGGATGCAATCGGGTGCACTGCAACGAGTTGCATAGGTACGCTCCGGACATGGCGCTGGAGCACGCGATCCTGGTGTCGCTGACCGAGCGGGCCGGGTCCGGGTACGAGTTGGCCCGGCGGTTCGACCGGTCGATCGGGTACTTCTGGCCGGCCACGCACCAGCAGATCTACCGGGTGCTGCGCCGGATGGACGAGGCCGGCTGGGTGAAGCACACCGAGATCGCGCAGGACGGCCGCCCGGACAAGAAGGTCTACCGGGTCGCGGCGGCCGGGCGTGCGGAGTTGTCGCGCTGGCTGGCCGAGCCGGAGGATCCCGCCGTCCTGCGGGACGGGCTCGGCGTGAAACTGCGCGGCGCCTCGCTGGGCTCGGTCGACGTGGTGCTGAAAGAGATCGAGCGGCACCGGGCCGAGCGCGCCACCCGGCGCGAGGTGTACCGCGGGATCCAGAAACGCGATTTCCCGAGGCCGGCCGCGCTGCACGGCCGCGCCCTGCATCAGTACCTCGTACTGCGCGGCGGGATCCGCGCCGAGGAGTCCTTCGTCGCCTGGTGCGACGAGGTGATCGACGCCCTCCGGAAGGACAGCCGATGAGTTCGTACCCGCACCTGCTGGAGCCGCTCGACCTCGGCCACGTGGTGCTGCCGAACCGGGTGATCATGGGGTCGATGCACACCGGCCTCGAGGACCGGCTGAGCGACCTGCCCAAGCTCGCCGCGTACTTCGCCGAGCGGGCCCGCGGCGGCGTCGGGCTGATGGTGACCGGCGGTTACGCGCCCAACTGGCAGGGCTGGCTGACGCCCTTCGGGTCGCGGCTGACGAACCGGCGGCAGGCCCGTAAGCATCGACTGCTGACCTCGGCCGTGCACGACGCGGGCGGCCGGATCGCGCTGCAGATCCTGCACGCCGGGCGGTACGCGTACCACCCGTTCAGCGTCTCCGCCTCCGCGCTGAAGGCCCCGATCAACCCGTTCAAGCCCCGCGCCCTGTCCGACCGCGGCGTACGGAAACAGATCCAGGCGTACGTCGACTGCGCGGCGCTCGCCCGCGAGGCCGGGTACGACGGCGTCGAGATCATGGGCTCCGAGGGGTACTTCATCAACCAGTTCCTGTCCGGGCGGACGAACCGGCGGACCGACCGCTGGGGCGGCAGCCCGGAGAACCGCCGCCGGCTCGCGGTCGAGATCGTCCGGCGGACCCGCGAACGGGTCGGCGAGGACTTCCTGATCATCTACCGGCTGTCGATGGCCGACCTGGTCGAGGGCGGGCAGACCTGGGACGAGGTGGTCGCGCTCGGCCGGGAGATCGAGGCGGCCGGGGCGTCGATCATCAACACCGGGATCGGCTGGCACGAGGCGCGCGTCCCGACCATCGTCACCTCGGTGCCGCGGGCCGCGTTCACGAGCGTGACCGCGGCGTTCAAGCCGCACGTGACGATCCCCGTGGTGACGTCGAACCGGATCAACCTGCCGCAGGTCGCCGAGGAGGTGCTGGCCCGCGGCGACGCCGATCTGGTCAGCATGGCGCGGCCGTTCCTGGCCGATCCCGAGTGGGTGCTGAAGGCAACGACCGACCGGGCCGACGAGATCAATGTCTGCATCGCCTGCAACCAGGCCTGCCTGGACCACGTGTTCGCGAAGAAGAAGGCGAGCTGCATGGTCAACCCGCGGGCGGCGCGGGAGACGGAGCTGCGGCTGCTGCCGACCCGGCGTACCAAGAGCATCGCGGTCGTCGGGGCCGGGCCGGCCGGGCTGGCGGCGGCGGTGACGGCGGCCGAGCGCGGGCACCGGGTCGAGCTGTTCGAGGCGGACACCGAGCTCGGCGGGCAGTTCGGGATCGCGCGCCGGATCCCGGGCAAGGAGGAGTTCGCCGAGACGATCCGGTACTACCGGCGACAGCTCGACCTGACCGGCGTCAAGGTGCACCTCGGCCGCCGGGCGGGCGTCGACGACCTGGCCGGGTTCGACGAGATCGTGCTCGCGACCGGCGTCGTACCGCGGGTGCCGGCGATCCCCGGGATCGACCATCCCACGGTGCTCTCGTACGTCGAGGTGGTCCGCGACGGCAAGCCCGTCGGGGAGTCGGTCGCGGTGATCGGAGCCGGTGGCATCGGGGTCGACGTCAGCGAGTTCCTGACCAGCACGTCACCGGATCTCGAAGCCTGGAAGGCGGAATGGGGCGTCGGCGATCCGAGGGAGCTACCGGGAGCGCTCGCCGTACCGCGGCCGGAGCCGTCGCCGCGCAAGGTGTACCTGTTGCAGCGCAAGCCCGGGAAGATCGGTGCCGGGCTGGGGAAGACGACCGGCTGGGTCCATCGGGCCGCGCTGAAGAACAAGCAGGTCGAGCAGTTGCGAGGCGTCAACTACGAGCGGATCGACGACGAGGGCCTGCACGTCACCTTCGGCCCGAAGCGCGAGAAGGCCCGCGTGCTGGCCGTCGACACCATCGTCGTCTGCGCCGGCCAGGAACCGGTCCGCGACCTCGCCGACGCACTGCGGGAGACCGGCCGCCCGGTCCACCTGATCGGCGGCGCCGACGTCGCCGCCGAACTCGACGCCAAGCGGGCGATCGAGCAGGCGACCCGGCTGGCCGCGACGCTCTGAGGCGGACCTGGGTCACTCACCAATCAAGCCCGCCGCAGCGGTCGCACGCTCAGCGTCGGGCGTGCACGGCCGGTCGGCCGCACTTGGTGGGTGGTGGCGGTCCGCCCTCCGCCGGGCGGAGGTAGAGCACCACGGCCGGTGCACTAGTGCGCGCTGGCGCCAACCTCTTCAACTAGTGCACCGTGTACGGCGTACGCGCACTAGTGAAGGGGTTGCGAGATGAAGACTGTGCTGATTTCCGGTGGCGGGATCGCGGGGCCGGCGGTGGCGTTCTGGTTGCGGCGGTTCGGGTTCGCGCCGACGGTGGTCGAGATCGCGCCGGGGCCGCGGCCGGGTGGGCAGACCGTGGACCTGCGCGGGGTGTCGCGCGTGGTGGCCGAGCGGATGGGGCTGATGCCGGCGGTGGCCGAGCGGCAGTTGCACGAGCGCGGGCTCGCGTACGTGCGAGCCGATGGGCGGCAGTCCGCCGCGATGCCGGCGGAACTGCTCGACGGCGCCGGGCCGGTCGCCGAGATCGAGATCCTGCGGGGCGACCTGGCCGGGATCCTGGCCGATGCCACGCACGAGGTGGAGTACCTCTACGGCGACTCGGTCACCGAGCTGACGCAGGACCCGGACGGCGTCGACGTGACGTTCGCGAGCGGGACGCGGCGGCGGTTCGACCTGGTGATCGGGGCGGACGGGGTGCATTCGCGGGTCCGGCGGCTCGCGTTCGGGCCGGAGGAGGAGTTCGTGCACCACCTCGGCGGCTACACGTCGTACTTCACGGTCGAGGCGCCGGAGGACCTGCAGCACTGGATGAAGCTCTACACCGCACCGGGCGGGCGCTGGGTCGGACTGCGCCCGGATCGCGATCCGCGGTTCGCGAAGGCGCTGCTGAGTTTCCGGTCGCCGGTGCTCACCTACGACCGGCGCGACGTCGAGGCGCAGAAGCGGTTGCTGCGGTCGCGGTTCGAGGGGCTCGGCTGGCACGCGCCGCACATCCTGAAGCAGCTGGCCGCGGCCGACGACTTCTACCTCGACTCGACCAGCCGTGTCGTCGTGCCGGAGTGGTCCCGCGGGCGGGTCGTGCTCGTCGGCGACGCCGGGTACTGCGGCTCCCCGATGGCCGGTCACGGTACGGCGCTGTCGCTCGTCGGCGCGTACGTCCTCGCGGGCGAGCTGGCCGCGGCGGACGGCGATCACGGCCGCGCGTTCCCGGCGTACCAGCGCCGGATGCGGGCGTACGTCGAGCAGCGGATGGAGCTGCCGCCGGGCGGGATCAAGATGGCGATGCCGATGAGCCGGTTCGGGATCGCGTACCGCGACTTCACGCTGCGGGTGATGACGTCGCGGCTGCTGTCCGGGGCGCTGGCGAAGATGGCGATCGCGAAGCCCGACGCGATCGACCTGCCCGACTATTCAGTCCAGCGGGGAGACCCACTCCGGGTTGCGGCCGAGGAGACCGAGTAGCTGGTCGAGGTCCGGGGCCGTGCCGGAGACCTTGACGCTGCGCTCGAACGCGTAACCGGAGCCGCGGTTCGCGTCGGTGTCGGGGATCCGGCGGGCCAGCAGCAGCGCCTGCTCGACCATGTCGGGCGGCGGGTTGTACGGGACGTCGATCGCGCGGGCCAGGTCCCAGGCGTGCACGACACAGTCGAGCTGGTGGAAGGTCAGCGCGATCCGGCGCGGGAACGAGCCGAACTCGCGGACCTCCACCAGCCGGTCCAGGGCGCCGCCGTCGGCGAAGGCGTCCGCGACCCGCACGTTGGAGCGGCGATAGGCGCCGGCCGGGTTGTCGCCGAGCCGGCCGCTGTTCCAGAGGTGGACCGAGGCGGTGCCGTTCAGCGCGGCGGCGGCCAGGCCCACGTTCTGGCTGACCAGGTGGCGCATCAGGCCGCGGACGGTCCAGTCCGGGCACGGGGTGGGGAACCACAGGTGCTCGGGCCGGACCTGCATCACGACTTCCCCGAGCACCGCACCGGCCCTGCGATCCAGATCCCGGATATCCATCCGCGCTCCTCCCGTCGCCTTAGTGAGCATAAAGGCGGACGGCTGACTTCGCAGGGAATCTCGTGGAGTACAAGGGACAACCCGCGCTGTGTGCAACAGGTCGGGCCCGGGTGTCGCGGCGATCAGGCGCCGGCGGTCTGCTTCGCGGCGGCCTTGGCGGCCTTCTTGAAGTTGCGGACCTCGGCGAGGGAGGCGGCGTCGGTGACGTCGGCGATCGAGCGGCGGGAGCCGCGGTCGCCGTAGCTGCCGGCGGCTTCGCGCCAGCCCTTCGGCGCCACGCCGCGCTGCTTGCCGAGCAGGGCGAGGAAGATCTTCGCCTTCTGCTCACCGAACCCCGGCAGTGCCCTGAGCCGCTTCAGCACCTCCGCCCCGTCCGGCTTCGGGCGGCCGGCGAGCCAGATGTTGGCGGTCTCGCCGTCGTACTTCGCGATGATCTCCTCGGCGAGCGCGTGCACCCGGCGGGCCATCGAGCCGCCGTACCGGTGGATCGCCGGCGGGGTGACGCAGAGCTCGACGAACGTCTCCAGGTCGGTCGCGGCGATCTTGTGCAGGTCGAAACCGTCCATCCGGTTCGCGATCTTCAACGGGCCGGAGAACGCGTGCTCCATCGGGTACTGCTGGTCGAGGAGCATGCCGACCAGCAAGGCGAACGGGTCGTCGTTGAGCAACTTGTCGGCATCCGGGTTGCCGGTGAGGTGCAGTTCGCGCAGCATGCGGCCCATCTTGACACGACGATCAGCGGCCGGGCACCCGCGTTCGCCACAGCAGATAGACGAAGTACGGCGCGCCGATCAGCGCGGTCAGCAGGCCGGCCGGGATCTGTGCCGGGGCGAGAACGGTCCGCCCGAGGCTGTCCGCGAGGCTGACCAGGATCGCGCCGAGCAGTGCGGCGACCGGAAGGATCCGCCCGTGCCGCCCGCCGACCAGCGCCCGCGCGGCGTGCGGCGCCACCAGCCCGACGAAGCCGACCACGCCGATCGCGGACACGGCCGCTGCGGTCAGGAACGCGGACGCCAGCAGCGCCAGCAGACGGGTCCGCTCGAGCCGGACCCCCAGGATCCGCGGTACGTCGTCGTCCAGCGCGAGCAGATCGAGCTCACGCCGGACGTGCACGACGAACGGCGTCAGTACCAGCAGGGCCAGCGCGACCGGCGCGACCTGCGGAAGCGTGCGGCCGTAGGTGCTGCCGGACAGCCAGGTCATCGCCAGGCTCAGGTTCCACGGATCGGTGGCGACGATCAGCAGCGTGATGATCGCGGTGGCCACCGACGACACCCCGACACCGATCAGCACCAGCCGGCCGGAGCTGAGCCCGCCGCGCCAGGAGATCAGGTACACCAGGCCGAACGTGATCACCGCGGCGGCCGCGGCCATCCCGGACAACACCCAGATGCTTGCGGACGGCAACAGGATGAGCGTCGCGATCGCGCCGACGCCCGCGCCGCCGGTGATCCCGAGGATGCCCGGTTCGGCCAGCGGGTTGCGGCACACGGCCTGCACCGTCGTACCGGCGATCGCGAGCGCGGCACCGCACAGTACGGCGGACACCACGCGCGGGAAGCGCTGGTCGAGGACGTACGTGATCGCCCGGCCGGACTTCCCGTTGACCCAGTTGACGAGATCGCCGGTGCGCAGGAACGCGTCGCCGGTCAGCATCGCGGTGAGCGCGGCGGCGATCAGCACAACGGCCAGCCCGGCAGTCACCAGCAGGAAGGTCCGGCGGCTGCGGAGCGCGCCTCCGGTACCGGCCGGGGAGCGGCTCGGGCCGGAATCGCGGTGCCGGCGGGCCAGCCAGATCAGCACGATCCCGCCGACCACCATCGTCATGATGCCGGTCGGGATCTCCACACCGGCCTGGCCACCGAAGGCCGCCCGCAGGACGACGTCCGAGGCCAGGACGACGACCACGCCGGCGAGACCGGCGAGCGGGAGGAGGACGCGGTGCCGGAGCAGACCGGGGACCAGCGGCGCCAGCAGCCTGATCAGGACCGGTGCGACGAGACCGACGAAGCCGACCGGTCCCGCGACCGTGACGGCCGCCGCGGAGAGCAGCACGGTGACGAGGGTGGTGAGCACGCGCGTCCGGCGGACGTTCACGCCGAGCACGGACGCGGTGTCGTCGCCGAGCGCGAGGATGTCGAGGTTCGCGGCCAGCAGGAAGGCGCCGGCCAGGCCGAGGGCGACGATCGGCGCCATCTGGGTCACCGCGTGCAGGTCGGTCTGGACGAGGGTGCCCGCACCCCAGGCGAACGTCCCGACGGTCTCCTCGCGGAAGAGCAGCAGCATCAGCGTCGTCACACCGCCCAACGCCATCGCCACCGCCGAGCCCGCGAGGATCAGTCGCGTCGGGCCGGTCGAGCCTCCGGCGGACAATGCCAGGACCAGACCGGCGGCCGCGAGCCCGCCGACGAAGGCGACCCCGCCGGCGGGCAGTACCGGCAATGAGATGCCGAACGCCGCGACCACGACAACCGCCAGGTAGGCGCCGGCGTTGACCCCCAACGTGTCCGGCGAGGCCAGCGGGTTCCGGGCCAGCGACTGCAGCCCGGCTCCGGCCACGCCCAGCGCGACGCCTACCAGTACTCCTGCGAGCAACCGCGGCAACCGAGAGGCGATCAGCACGTTCGCCGCATTGTCGGTCCCCTGCCCGAACACCAGCCGCACCAGGTCCCCGGCCCCCACCGAGGACGTCCCCTGCGTGAGATGTACGGCGGCCAGCACCACGATCGCCGCGCAGGTGAGCCCGAACAGGCCCGCGACGCGAAGCCTGCGCACCGGCTGCCGGAGGCTTTCGACCTCCGGAGCCGGCGCCGTCACCTGGGTCAAGAGGTGACTGCCTGGACCGCGGCGTCGATGAACTGCTCGGTGGACTTGGGGCCGCCGAACATCCAGATGCCGTCGGGGAGGCGGTGCACCTGACCCGACTTCACGAACGGGAGGTTCTTCCAGATCGCGTTGCCGGCCAGGTCGCCGCCGAACACGTCGCCGCCGTCGTTCTTGTTGGCGATGTAGAGGAAGTTGCCGTCGGCCAGCTTGGTCAGGCCCTCCAGATCGGTCTGCGCGAGGCCGTAGTCCTTGTCGCCGGCGCCGGTCCAGCCGTTCTTCAGACCGAGCTCGGTCGCGACCGCGCCGAGCAGCGACCCGGTCGTGTACATCCGGATCGAGATCGTCGAGCCCTGCTTCCAGCCGTCGGCCATCGTGAACGCGGTGCCGGCCTTCCCGGCGTCCGCGATCTTCTGCTTGCCGTCGGCAAGCGCCTTGTCGAAGCCGGCGGTCAGCTGCTCGGCCTGCTCGGCCCTGCCGACCGCCTGGCCGATCAGGTCCAGGTTGGTCTTCATCTGCGGGATCGCGTTGGCCGCGTCCGCGCCGCGGATCACCAGCACCGGCGCCGCCTTCTCGAGCTGCGCGATCGTGTTCGCGGCCTCGTCGGTGGTGGTGATCACCAGATCGGGGTTCAGCGCGACGATCGCGTCGACGCTCGCCTCACCGCGGGTCCCGACGTCCTTCACGGCCGGGTCCAGCTCGGCCGCGGTGACCCAGTTCGTGTAGCCCTTGGTGTCCGCGACCCCGACCGGCATCACGCCGAGCGAGACCAGGTTCTCGGCCGCGCCCCACTCCAGCGCGACCACCTTGGCGGCGGGTGCCTTCAGGTCGACCTTCTTGTTCCGGGCGTCCGTCAGCGACACCGGCTGCGCGGCAGCGTTACTGGTGTCGTCGGAGGCGGTGGGCTCGCTGGTCCCGCAGGCCGTCAGGCCGAACAGGGCAGCAGCGATCAGGGCGATGGCGGTTCGTCTCATCTCGGATGACCTCAGATAGTTGTGACGCGGGTCAGGTGTTTGCCGATGGGGCGGGTGCTGACCAGGCCGGTGGCCGGGTCGGTGCCGACCTCGATGGCGATGCCGTACGTCGCGGTGAGCGCGTCGGCCCGCAGGACCTCCGCCGGCGTTCCGGTCGCGCGCACTCGCCCCTGATCGAGGAGCGCGATCCGGTCCGCCACCGCGGCGGCCTGGTTCAGGTCGTGCAGCACGACGCCGACCGCGACCCCGTGCTCGTCGGCGAGCTCGCGGATCAGGTCGAGCACCTCGACCTGGTAGCGCAGGTCGAGGAACGTGGTCGGTTCGTCGAGCAGGAGGACGCCGGTGTTCTGCGCCAGGCAGGTGGCGAGCCAGACCCGCTGCAGTTCGCCGCCGGACAGCTCGTCCACGCCGCGCCCGGCCATCGCGGTGACGCCGGTGACGGTCATCGCGTGCTCGATCGCGCGCGGGCCGTCCGCGTCGTCGTCGCGCCAGCGGCTGCGGTACGGATGCCGCCCGTACCCGACGACGTCGCGGACGCTGACGCCGTTCGGCGTCGGCCGGGACTGCGACAGCAACGTCACCTTGCGGGCGAACTCCTTCGCCGACAGGGCGAGCGCGTTACCGCCGCCGGGGAAGGTGATGCTCCCGGCGTCCGGGTGGTGCAGGCGGGCGAGGGCGCGCAGCAGCGTCGACTTCCCGCTGCCGTTCGGTCCCACGAGCGCGGTCACGCTCGCGGCCTCGATGTGCAGCGAGGCGTCGTCGACGACCGGACGGCCGTGGTACCCGAGCCGCAGCGCGTCGCCGGTCAGCCCCACCAATTCCTGCATGGCGCAGAGGATAGCCTTACCTAACCTGACCTGTCAGCATCGGTCTCGCGCCGGGGTAGTACGCGTACGATGTACGTGCACTATGTCAGGAGGTCAGGAGGGGTGATGAGCGAAGCGCCGTACCAGGTGATCGCCGCCGAGCTGCGGCGGCGGATCGAGGCCGGCGAGCTGCGGCCGGGTGACAGGGTCCCGTCCACGCGGGCGCTGGTCCGCGACTTCGGCGTGGCGATGGCGACCGCGACCAAGGCGTTGCAGGTGCTGCAGTCCGACCGGCTCGTGCACGCCTCGCCGGGGGTCGGGACCGTCGTGGGTCCGCCGCCGCGCTCCCGGCGTACCACGGCCGGCCCGGACGACGTCCCCGAGCTGGACCGCGACGAGATCGTGCGGGTGGGGACCGCGATCGCGGACGCCGAAGGGCTGGCGGCGTTGTCGATGCGGCGGATCGCCACCGAGCTCGGGGTGTCGACGATGGCGCTCTACCGGTACGTCGGGGGCAAGGACGCGCTCGTCGTCCAGATGGTCGACGCGGCGATCGGGGAGTTTCCGTTGCGGGAGGTCCCGGGGGACTGGCGGGACGCGGTGACGGCGGTGGCGCGCGTGCACTGGGCGGCGTACCGGCGGCATCTGTGGCTCGCGAGTGCGATCAGCCTGAGCCGGCCACAGCTGGTACCGCGGTTGCTGCCGCACACGGACGCGGTGGTGCGGGCGTTGCGCCGGTTCGGGAAGAGCGCCACGTTGTCGGCGACGATCAGCCTGTTCGCGTACGTCCGCGGGATCGCGCTGGTGATGGAGTCCGAGGCGCACGCCGAGCAGGACACCGGGGTGACCGCGGACGAGTGGGCCGACCGGCAGAGCGACCAGTTGGCGGCGATGATCGCGGCCGGAAACCTGACGGCGTTCCAGGAACTCCTGGCCGACGGCTTCGACTACGACTACGACCTGGACCAGTTGTTCGAGTTCGGCCTCGCCATCTTCCTCGATGGGCTCGCCGCACGGCTACGCTGAGTGCTGATGTCTTCTCCGGAGGTGGCGATGGAGCCTGTGTTCGCGCCGGGTGTGCCTGCCGGCGTGCGGCGCTTGTACGAGCACCGGCCGGAGCTGTTCGTGGCGGCCGACGCGCCGCGGCCGAAGCGGCAGACCTCGTGGTCGGTGGCGCCCGGCAACACGTTCGGAACCTTGCTGGTGTGGCTCGCGGTGTGTGTCGGGGGATGGATCCTGGCGCTGATCCTGATGGCCGCGACGTTGCCGACCTCTGTCGCGGCGTGGGGTTCTGTCGGGCTGGCCGGGGTTGCGGTGCTGGCGACCGGCGGGATCCTGGTGCGGACGGCGGTCGAGGACCGCGGGCACAAGGCGGTCCGGCTGCAGCACGGGAGATACCTGCTGCCGGACGACTTCGACGACCAGGCCGCGCGGTTGCTGGCCCGGGCCCAGCGCGCCGTGAAAACCGTGCTTGAGGCAACAGTTACCCGGCGCGGCCTGCTCGACGACGTGAAGAACGAGCTGGTCCTGCCGGAGCAGTTGTGGGACATCGCGCAGGTGCTCCGCGAGCAGACCGTACTGCGAGCCAGGCAGGCGGACGTCGCGCGCGGTATGGCGACCGCGGAGCTCGACGCCGTCCTCGGGCCGCAGCGCCGGGCGCTCACGCTCTCGGTGGAGGCGATCGCCCGCAAGGTGGACCTGCTCGACCGGTACGCCGACCGGGTCCGCGCCGCCGACGCCGCCCTGCGCGCCGAGGCGGCACTGGCGGACGGCGACCGCTACATCGAGCTCCTCGCCCGCACCGAACCGGTCGGCGACACATCCGTCGTCCAGGGCTTCACCGACGAGGCCGCCGCCCTCAAGGACACCCTCACCCGCTCCATCAACGCCGCCCGGGACGCGGGCCGAACCCTCGCGCTACCGGAGTAGGTCGGCAGGTCGACAGGAGGTGTCCGGCGATCGAGCCGGATCCGCGGCGCGGCCGGGCGTTCGAATGCCGGTTGGTGGGCGTATACGTACTGTCGAGCTGCAGAAGTCAGTTCCGGGCGAGGAGCTGTTGTTCCTCGTCGGGGGTGAGGCCTAGGTTCAGGGGCGGGGTGCCGCGGTCGCGGTCCCAGTGGAGGACGTCTTCGACGGTCTTGCGGAGGGGCGTGACGGGCATGCCGGCCGCGCGGGCCTTGGCGGGGTTGCGGCGGCGCTCGCCCCACTCGGACTCCGGGTCCATCAGGGGGAAACGCGGCGGAACGGCGTCGAAGGGGATCTGCACGAGGTCGGCGGTGCTGCCGGCGAGGTCGGCCGCGGTGCGGATCAGCTCGGCGATCGTCGAGTCGGGGCCGACGGCGTTGAAGGCGCCGGCGCGGTCGTCGGTGACGAGGCGGGTGACCAGGCCGGCCACATCGCGGCTGTCGACCAGTTGAAGCGGGGCCTCGGGACTGGTCGGCAGGGCGATCCGGCCGCCGCGCGCGCCGCGGCGGATCCAGTACAGCGCCGTGCCGGACGAGTCGCCGGGGCCGGTGACCCGGCCGGGCCGGACCAGCGTGGCGCGCTCGCCGTACCGCTCGACGACGTCGTCCTCACAGGCGACCTTGCAGGGGCCGTACGTGTCGTTCGTGAGGACCTCGGCGTCGCGCAGCGGCGCACGGCGCGGCGCAGTCTCGTCCGTGCCGGCCGGCAGGTCGCGGACGTAGACCGCGTGGCTCGAGATGAACACGTACCGCCCGACCCGGTCCCCGAGCACGTCCATCGCCTGGTCGACGTCCCGCGTCCGGAACCCGCTGGTGTCCACCACCGCGTCCCACTCGCCGGTCCGCAGCGCCGCGTAGTCGCCGGTCTCGCGGTCCCCGACCAGTTGTGTGACGCCGGCGGGTAGCGACGCCCCGCTCCTCCCGCGACTGAACGACGTCACCTCGTGGCCCTGCGCCAGCGCGTCGTCCACGATCGCGCGCCCGACGAACCCGTTCCCGCCCAGCATCAGAATCCGCACAACCGCCCAACCTAGCCCCGACCCGGCCCTGCCGCGACTGATTAGGCTGGCCGCCATGACCAACACAGTGGTGGTTGCCGGTGGCACCGGTGCGCTCGGCGTCGCGGTGACCACGGAGTTCCTGCGCGCCGGCTGGCGGGTCGTGGTCCCCGGACGGACCGAGGAGTCGCTCGCCCGCCTCGGCACCGATCCGGCGCTGAACCCGATCGTCGCCGACCCGTTCGACCCGGCCGGCACCGCGGACGTGGTGGCGCTCGCCGCGTCCGACGAGAACGCCCCGCTGACCGCGCTGGTCAACCTCGTCGGCGGGTTCGCGTCCGGCGCGCGGGTGCACGAGACGCCGGTCGAGGACTTCGAGAGCATCCTGCGGCTCAACCTGCGGCCGACGTACCTGATCACGCAGGGTGTCCTGCCGCACCTGATCGCGGCCGGCGGCGGAGCGATCGTGTGTACGTCGAGCCGGGCCGCGCAGCACCCGTTCTCCGGCGCGGCCGGGTACATCACCGCGAAGGCCGGGGTGATCGCGTTCGCCGACGCGTTGCACGCGGAGTACGCACGTGACGCCGTCCGGGTGAACACGATCCTGCCCGGCACCATCGACACGCCCGCGAACCGCGCCGCGATGCCGAGTGCCGACACCAGCCGGTGGACCCCGCCGGACCGGATCGCCGCCGTGGTCCGCACCCTGGTCGAGACCGAGGGGTTCAACGGTGCTCATCTGACCGTTTGACAACCGATCGACCCTGTAACACGTCTGAACAGGTAAGCGTGCATCCGCCGGGGCACACTTGAGGTGGGGGATCGACGGGGAGACAGGGGTGCCGATGGGGAGTGCGCGGGCGACGGCGAAGCGGCCACGGTCGATGCCGAATCTGCTGGGATCCACCCTGTTGGGCGCGATCCTTCCAGGGGTCGGGCTGATCATCGGCGGGCGGCGGCGGCTCGGTGCGTTCGTGCTGACGCTCTTCCTCGGCCTGGTCGCGTTCGGCGTGTACGTCGGCCTGACCCGCCGGGACGAGGTGCTCGCGGCCGCCGTCGTCCCGAGCCGGCTGCTGATCACGTCGGTGGCGATCGGCGCGGTCGCGTTCGTCTGGATCGTGGTGGTCGTGGCCTCCCACCGGTCGTTGCGTCCGGCAACGGGAGGGGCCGGCGGCCGGGCCTTCGGCGCGCTGTTCGTCGGGCTGCTGTGCTTCGCGATCGCGGCGCCGGCGGCGGTCGGCGTGCAGAGCGTGCTGGCCCAGCGGGCGCTGGTGCAGGACGTGTTCCAGGCGCAGGGCGAGAGCAAGAGCGCGACCCGGCCGTCGACGGTCAACACCAAGGACCCGTGGGAGAACAAGCAGCGGCTGAACCTGCTGCTGCTCGGCGGGGACGACGCACCGAGCCGCGAGGGTGTGCGCACCGACACCGTGATCGTCGCGAGCATCGACACCAGGACCGGCAACACGGCGCTGGTCTCGCTGCCGCGGAACCTGACGTTCATGCCGTTCCCGGCGGACTCGCCGCTGCGCAGGTACTACCCGGACGGCTTCGGCAAGGAGGGGCTGAGTCTGGACGGCCGGCTGGAGTGGATGCTGACCGCGATGTACCAGAACGTCCCGGACGCGCACCCCGGCATCCTCGGGCCGTCGGACAACGAGGGCGCGGACGTGCTCAAGCAGTCGGTCGGAGAGGCGATCGGGCTGAAGCTCGACTACTACCTGCAGGTCAACCTGCAGAGCTTCCCGGAGATCGTCGACGCGCTCGGCGGGATCCGGGTGAACGTCAACGAGCGGGTCGCGATGGGCGGCGTCAGCAGCTCGCACATCCCGCCGAAGGAGTGGATCGAGCCGGGCCCGAACCAGCACCTCGACGGACGGCACGCGCTGTGGTTCGCCCGCGGGCGGTACGGCGCCGACGACGACCAGCGGCAGGTCCGGCAGCGGTGCGTGATCAAGAGCATCGTCGACGCGGCCGACCCGCAGACCCTCGTCACGAAGTACAAGGCGATCGCCCGCGCCGGTCAGCACCTGCTGCGCACCGACATCCCGCAGGAGCTGCTGCCCGCGATGGTGCAGCTGGCCCTGAAGGTGAAGTCGGCGACGGTCTCGAACGTCACGCTCGACTCCGAGAAGCTGCGCCTGAAGTACCTGCACCCCGACTACCAGGCGCTGCGCGACACCGTCGAGAACGCCCTCGAGTCGACCCCGCCGCCGACCACCCAGCCGCCCGTCACGCCGACGACCCCGGCCGCGCCGACCACTCGCAGGCCCACGACCACCCCGCCGACCGCACCCCCGGGCCCGACCCAGAACCTGGCCGACGCCTGCGCCTACAACCCGGCCGGCGACCAGCCCAACTGAATCCGCCGGCGCCGGGTGTCGATCCGGCGGCGGCCCGCTCGACGTGAGAGTAAGTGATGGACCGAAACCACGAGGAGCGGCAGCGATGCGTTACATGATCATCAACAAGGCGGACGCCGACAGCGAGGCCGGGAAGTTCCCGGCGCCGGAGGTGGCCGAAGCGGTCGGCGGGGTCGTCGAGGACCTGTCGAAGGCCGGCGTCCTGCTGTTCGCCGAAGGCGTGCACCGCAGCTCGCTCGGCGCCCGGGTGAAGGTCGACGGCGGCCGGCGCACGGTGACCGACGGGCCGTTCGCGGAGACCAAGGAACTGGTCGGCGGGATGATCGTCGTCGAGGTCCGCAACCGCGACGAGGCGATCGAGTGGGCCGCGCGCCTGGCCGAGGCCCTCGGCCAGGAGGTCGAGGTCCGCCGGGTCGTCGAAGAAGCCGACTTCGGACCGGACTCGGACGTTTTCTCGAACTGACTGTCCATCCGGGCCGATCCCGTTCGTGGCACTGCCATGAACAACACACTGAAGGTTTCCGACGCAGAGCTGTACTACGAGGTGCGCGGATCAGGACCGCTGCTGGTCCTGGTCGGCGCCCCCATGGACGCGGACGCGTTCGCCCCGCTGGCCGAGCTGCTGGCGGCCGGCCACACCGTGCTGACGACGGACCCGCGCGGGGTGAAGCGGAGCTCGCTCGAGCCCGGCGGTACGTCGCGACCCGAGCAGCGGGCCGACGACCTGGCCCGGCTGATCCGGCACGTCGACGCCGGGCCGGCCGTCGTCCTCGGATCCAGCGGGGGAGCGGTCAGCGCGCTGGCGCTGGCGCAGGACCACCCGGAGCTGGTCCGGACCGTGATCGCCCACGAGCCGCCGCTCGACCGGTTGCTGCCGGACGCCGACGAGCTGCTCGCGAAGTCGGAGAAGCTGATGGCCGACTATCTCGCCGGCGACCTGACCGGCGCCTGGAAGCAGTTCTTCGCGGTCGCGAACATCCAGCTGCCCGACGAGGTCGTGGAGATGATGTTCGGCGCCGACCGCGACCCGGAGCAGCTGGCGACCGAGCGGTTCTGGTTCGGCCACGAGATGCGCGAGTCGATCAGCTGGCTCCCGGACCTCGACCGGCTGCGCGCGGCCGACGTCGTGGTCGGCATCGGCGAGGAGTCCACCGGTCAGCTCTGCGACCGGACCTCGACCGCGCTGGCCGCCGGCCTGGGCGTCGAACCGACCCGTTTCCCCGGTGACCACACCGGTTTCGTGGAGCGTCCGGAGGCCTTCGCGAAGGCGCTGCGCGACCTGCTGGAGACCGTCGACCGGCCGAGGTGAGACTCGCGCGTGGGTTGTCGGGGCGAGTATGTGAAGCTGGTGGTGTTCGGTGCGTACGCCGGGGGTGTGCGGGCGGTCGCATCGGGCACCGGTCGGGACGCCGCGTTCGTCCGCGTGGCGACTTGACCTCAACCGTGGTTGAAGTTTCAAGCTGGTGCCGCTCGAACAGGACATCGGAGATACCGGCCCTCGCGGGGCCCTGACGAAGGAGCAGAGTTGACCACGTACACGCTTCCCGACCTCCCCTACGACTACGGCGCACTCGCGCCGAGCATCGCCGGCGAGATCATGGAGCTGCACCACGACAAGCACCACGCGACCTACGTGAAGGGTCTGAACGACACCCTGGACAAGCTGGCCGAGGCCCGCGACAAGGGTGACTTCGGCGCGATCGTCGGGCTGGAGAAGACGCTCGCCTTCAACCTGGGCGGTCACGTCAACCACTCGATCTTCTGGAAGAACCTGTCGCCGGACGGCGGCGACAAGCCGGACGGCGAGCTGGGTGCGGCGCTCGACGACGCGTTCGGTTCGTTCGACGCCTTCCAGGGGCACTTCACCGCGGCGGCGACGACCATCCAGGGCTCCGGCTGGGCGATCCTCGGCTGGGACGCGCTGGCCGGGAAGCTCCTGGTCCACCAGCTGTACGACCAGCAGGGCAACCTGCCGGCCGGCCAGATCCCGCTGGTGATGCTGGACATGTGGGAGCACGCGTTCTACCTGCAGTACAAGAACGTGAAGCCCGACTACGTCAAGGCGTGGTGGAACGTCGTGAACTGGGCGGACGCCCAGGCTCGCTTCGACGCGGCCCGCTCCGGCGCCGGCGCGCTGATCACCGGCGCCTGATCCACCCCGAAGTACCACGAAGGGCGTCCGGCGTGCAGCCGGACGCCCTTCGCGTGTCAGCCACCGAACCCGGCGATCACCGGGGCGATCGCCGCCGCCTTGATCACGTGGTTCTGGCCCGGGACCTCCGTGTGCTTGGCACCCGGCACGGCGTCGGCCAGTGCGCGGGTCGAGGCCTTCATCCACGCCGGGCTCTTGCCGCCGTTCACGACCAGGACCGGCTGCTCGATCGCCGCCCATTGCGTCGCGTCCATCGGGTCGCCGAAGCAGTTGTCACCCAGCACCTGGGCGTCGTACGGCAGGGTGTGCGCGATCGCCTTCATCGGCTTCCAGGCCGGCATCAGCTTCATCATCGTGACGAAGATCCCGGGCAGCCCGATGCCCTTGGTGAAGAAGTACCTGATCGCGTCGCCCGGCTCGAGCGCCTGCAGGTCGGTGACCCAGCTCCGCGGGATCTGCTTGCGGCTGTGGTCCACGACGTACGGCGGCTCGAACGCGATCAGCTTCTCGATCGGCAGCCCGGCCGCGGCCGCCCGGAGCGCCAGCGCCGCGCCGGACGACGAGCCGTAGACGGACGCCGACCCGCCGGCCGCCTCGATCACGGCGGCCAGGTCCTCGATCTCCCGCTCGACGGCGTAGTCGGCAGCGTCGCCCGAGTCGCCGCGCCCGCGCCGGTCGTAGTTGTAGACGGTGAACCGGTCCGCCAGCGCCTCGGCGAGCTCGGGCATCGGGCCCTGGGCGCGGGAACACAGGGCGCCGTCGACGAGGACCAGGGCCGGCCCGTCGCCGCGCCGGTCGTAGGCGATGGTGGTGCCGTCCTTCGAGACCACGGTGTTCATGATGTTCCTCCTGGTGGGTGACGATCTCACCACTGCGTCGAGCGTGGTGGCGGACAGCTCGACAGGGTGTGACGCAGATCACTTTCCTGCGAATCCGCTGCGTGACGACCGGGTCGTCTGGGTACCGGTGCGGCAACCGAAGTACGGGAGGCGGCCATGACCACACGTCCGGAACTGGTCCGGCGTGAGACCGGGCTCAGGGAGCTGAACGGTCAGCACGCGAACATCGGTGCGCTGGTGAGCCAGGCGACCAGCGACCTCAGCCAGTTGGTGCGCGACGAGGTGCAACTGGCCAAGACCGAGCTGAAGGAGAAGGGCAAGGAGGCGGGTGTCGGCGCCGGGTTGTTCGGCGGGGCCGGCGCGATCGCGCTCTACGGCCTCGGCGCCCTGGTCGCGGCGGCGATCCTCGGGCTCGCGACCGCGTTGCCCGCCTGGCTGTCGGCGCTGATCGTCGCAGCGGTCCTGTTCGCGATCGCGGCAGTCGCCGCACTGCTCGGCAAGCGGCACGTCGGCCGCGCCGGTCCACCCGTCCCGAAACGTGCCGTCGACGGCGTGCACGAGGATCTTGAAGCGCTCAAGGGCCATCATCAGCGAGAAGGGAAGAGCACCCCATGAGCACCACGAAGAACGCTGCACACCGGGAGCCGATGACGGAGAGCCAGACGCTCCGCGAGGACCTCGACCACACCAGGCAGCACCTGGCCGACACGGTCCAGGAGATCAGCCGGCGGCTGAACGTGCCGAACCGGATGAAGGAGACCGCGGCGAGCGCCGGGCATCGCGTCTCGGACGCCGCCGGGCAGACCGGTCAGATGATGAAGCAGGTACCGGACGCGGTGAAGGGCCTGCCCGCGACGGGCAAGCGCCACCCGAAGGTCACCGCCGCCGTCGGCGGCGCCGTAGTTCTTGGCGCCGGTGCGATGGCCTGGATGGCCCGCCGGCACAAGTAGACCTGCTCGCGAGGGCCGGCAGAGGGTCAGCAGGCGGCGGCGCGCTCCAGGAGCAGCTTGCGTTCGCGCTCGTTGCGGGTGAGCGCCGCCGCCTTCTCGAACTCCGCCCGTGCCTCGTCGAGCCGGCCGAGCTTGAACAGCAGGTCCCCGCGGACGCTCGGCAGCAGGTGGTAGTCCTTCAGCGACGGGTCGTCCGCGAGCAGGTCGACCGCTTGCAGGCCGCGTTCCGGGCCGAACGCCATCGAGATCGCGACCGCCTGGTTCAGTTCCACGACCGGTGACGGCGTGACCTGGGCGAGGACGGCGTACAGGCCGGCGATCCGCGCCCAGTCGGTGTCCTCGGGGTCGGCCGCGCGGGCGTGGCAGGCGGCGATCGCGGCCTGCAGCAGGTACGGGCCGGGCGGCTTCTCCAGGGCCCAGGCGCGGTCGATCCCTTCGAGGCCGCGGCGGATCAGCAGCCGGTCCCAGCGGCGCCGGTCCTGGTCGAGCAGCAGGACGGGCTCGCCGTCCGCGCCGACGCGCGCGTTCGCGCGGGACGACTGCAGCTCCATCAGCGCCAGCAGGCCGAGGACCTCGGGCTCGGACGGCATCAGCTCGACGAGCAGCCGGCCGAGCCGCATCGCCTCGTTGCACAGCGCCGGTCGCATCCAGTCGTCGCCGGCCGTCGCCGAGTAGCCCTCGTTGTAGATCAGGTAGACGACCTCGAGCACCGACGAGGTCCGCTCCAGGAGTTCGGGACCGGACGGCACCTCGAACTCGACGCCGGCCTTGGCCAGGTTCCGTTTGGCGCGCACGATCCGCTGCGCGATGGTCGCCTCCGGAGCGAGGAAGGCCCGGGCGATCTCGTCGGTCTTCAGGCCGCCGAGCAGTTTGAGCGTCAGCGTCACCCGGGCGTCCATCGTCAGCACCGGGTGACAGGCGGTGAACACGAGCCGCAGCAGGTCGTCCTCGATGTGGTCCTCGAGGATGGCTTCCACGTCATCCTCGACGCTGTCGCCGTCGATCTCCAGCTCGTGACCCATCTCGGCGAGCTTGCGCTGGTAGGTCTCCTTGCGCCGGATCAGGTCGATGGCGCGCCGCTTGGCGATCGCCATCAGCCAGGCGCCCGGGTTGTTCGGTACGCCGGATTCCGGCCACTGCTCCAGCGCGGCGACCAGCGCGTCCTGCGCCAGCTCCTCGGCGAGCCCGACGTCCCGCACGATCCGCGCGACACCCGCGATGATCCGCGCCGACTCGATCCGCCAGACCGCGTCGACCGCCCCCTGCGCCTCCGTTACCGTCACCTGCCGATAGTAGACACCGAACGCGTCGCCGGGGCCGGCTCGGGCGTCCGGGGGATCGCACCGGTCAGGTCCTAATAGACTTCGCTGCGAGATCCCCCCGAAGATGGCTTGAGGTTCGCTGTGCTCACCATGCAGGACGCGCTGCTCGCGCTGACGAAGTACTGGACCGACCGGGGCTGCATGGTCGTGCAGCCGTTCAACACCGAGGTCGGTGCCGGGACGCTGAACCCGGCCACGATCCTGCGGGTGCTCGGTCCCGAGCCGTGGCGGGTCGCCTACGTAGAGCCGAGTGTGCGGCCGGACGACAGCCGCTACGGCGAGAACCCGAACCGGCTGCAGACGCACACCCAGTTCCAGGTGGTGCTCAAGCCGGACCCGGGCAACCCGCAGGAGCTGTTCCTGGACAGCCTGACCGCGCTCGGCATCGACATCGACGCGCACGACGTGCGGTTCGTCGAGGACAACTGGGCGAATCCGGCGACCGGCTCCTGGGGTCTCGGCTGGGAGGTCTGGCTGGACGGCCTGGAGATCACCCAGTTCACGTACTTCCAGCAGGCCGGCGGCTTGACGCTCGACCCGGTGTCGGTGGAGATCACCTACGGCATCGAGCGGATCATGATGGCGCTGCAGGGCGTCTCGCACTTCAAGGACATCGCCTACGCGCCGGGCATCTCGTACGGCGAGGCGTTCGGCCAGGCCGAGTACGAGATGAGCCGCTACTACCTCGACGACGCGGACGTGGAGTCACAGAAGCGTTTGTTCGAGGAGTACGCGAACGAGGCGCGCCGGATGATCGACGACCGGCTCCCGGTGCCGGCGCACATCCAGGTCCTGCGCTGCTCGCACACGTTCAACGTCCTCGACGCCCGCGGCGCGGTCAGTACGACGGAGCGCGCGAAGGCGTTCGGCCGGATGCGGACGCTGGCCCGGGAGGTGTCGCGGCTGTGGGCGGAGCGCCGCGAGGAGCTGGAGCACCCGCTGGGGCTCGCCGAGCTCCCGCCGGCCGCGCCGGAGCCGACCGAGTTCCCGACGATCAGCGGGACCCGGCAGCTGACGTTCGAGATCGGCACCGAGGAGATGCCGCCGTCGGAGGTCACCAAGACCGCCGCCGCGGTGCAGGCCGCGCTGGAGGAGAAGCTGGCCGCGACGCGGCTCGGCCACGGGGCGATCACGACGTACGCGACGCCGCGCCGCGTGGTCGCCTTCGTCGCCTCCGTCCAGGCCGGTGAGCCGGACGCCGAGCGGGTGGTGCGCGGTCCGAAGAAAGCGGCCGCGTACGACGCCGACGGCAATCTGACCAAGGCCGCCGCCGGGTTCGCCCGCGGCCAGAAGGTGGAACCGTCCGAGCTGCACGACCTGGACGTCGACGGCGTCGAATACGTCGCGGTGACCAAGCCGGACCCGGGCCGCGGTGCGGCCGAGGTGCTGAGCGGTGTTCTGAGCGAGATCGTCGCCGGGCTGCGCTCGGACAAGAACATGCGGTGGAACGACGCCAAGCTGTCCTTCACCCGCCCGATCCGCTGGCTGGTCGCGCTGCTCGGCGACGAGATCGTCCCGGTCTCGGTGTCCAGCCTGGCGGCCGGCCGGGTCACCCGTGTGCACCGGACCGCCGCGCAGCCGAAGGTCGAGATCGCGTCGGCCGAGGGGTACCTGGACCTGCTCCGGATCCACGGCATCGAGGCCGACCCGACGCGCCGCCGCTCGACCGTCGTGGCCGCGGCGACCGAGCTGGCCAAGAGCGTCGGCGGCACCGTCGACGTCGAGGGCGAGGCCGCGCTGGTCGACCAGATCGTCAACCTGATCGAGGAGCCGACCCCGATCCTGGGCGGTTTCGCGGCCGACTACCTGGACCTCCCGGGCGAGATCCTCACCACCGTGATGCGCAAGCACCAGCGCTACCTCCCGGTCCGCGGCGCGGACGGCAAGCTGCTGCCGCACTTCGTTGCCGTGGCCAACGGTTCGGTGGACGAGGACCTGGTCCGGGCCGGCAACGAGGCGGTCCTGCGGGCCCGCTACGAGGACGCCGCGTTCTTCTGGCGGGCCGACCTCGACACCCCGCTCGAGTCGATGAAGGCCGAGCTGGACAAGCTCGCGTTCGAGGAGCGGCTCGGCTCGATGGCCGACCGCGCCGGCCGGATCGGGCGGATCGCGCTGGAGCTGGCGGCGAAGGTCGGTCTCGGCGGCGACGACCTCGCGACGCTGCGGCGGGCGGCCGAGCTGGCGAAGTTCGACCTGGGCTCGCAGATGGTGGTCGAGCTGACCAGCCTGGCCGGCACGATGGCCCGCGAGTACGCCAAGCGCGCCGGTGAGACCGAGGCGGTCGCGCAGGCGCTGTACGACATGGAGCTGCCGCGGTCGGCCGGCGACCCGGTGCCGTCGACGACGCCGGGCGCGCTGCTCGCGCTCGCGGACCGGTTCGACCTGCTGGCCGGGCTGTTCGGGATCGGCGCGAAGCCGACCGGGAGCTCCGACCCGTTCGCGCTGCGCCGTGCCGCGGCCGGGGTGGTGGCGATCCTGCGCGAGCACCCCGAGCTGCGGGCGATCACGGTGCCGGTGGGTCTGAAGGCCGCCGCGGACGAGATCGGCGCGCAAGGCATCGACGTACCGGCGGAGTCTCTCGACGAGGTGGCCGACTTCACCGTCCGGCGGTACGAGCAGCAGTTGCTGGACCGTGGTGACGACCACCTGCAGGTGGCGGCGGTGTTGCCGTTGGCGACTGCTCCGGTGGTGGCCGACGAGACGCTGGAGACGCTGCAGGGCCTGGTCGGCAACAGCGACTTCGCCGACCTGGTCGCCGTGCTCCAGCGGGTCCGCCGGATCGTGCCGGACGGGACCGAGGCGGAGTACGACGCCGGCAAGCTGACCGAGCCCGCCGAGGTCGTGCTGCACGAGGCGGTCCAGAAGATCGGGCAGGCGCCGACCGGGCTCGGCGAGTTCGTCAGCGCGGCTTCGGTGCTGGTCGAGCCGGTGAACGCGTTCTTCGACGAGATCCTGGTGATGGCCAAGGAGCCGGAACTGCGCGCGGCGCGCCTGGGCCTGCTGGCCACCATCAGCAAGCTGGCCGCGCCGGTCCTGGACTGGCAAGCACTGGGCACCAGCCTGAGTTCGGTGGAGTGACAACTCCCGCGGATGTCGCCGAGCAGGCGGAGCGTGTGGCGCTCCGCCTGCGCGAGCATCTGCCGTTGACGCCGTTCGTGCGGTATGACGCGTTCAGTGAGGAGCTCGGCGCCGAGGTGCTGGTGAAGTGTGAGCACCAGCAGCGCACCGGCTCGTTCAAGGCGCGTGGTGCGCTGGCCAAGGTGCTGACGCTGACCGACGCCGAGCGGGCCGCGGGCGTGATCACCGCGTCCACCGGCAACCACGGCCTCGGCGTCGGCAACGCGCTCGCCACGCTCGGCGGTCACGGCATCGTCTACCTGCCGGAGAACGCCGCGCCCGGCAAGGTCGCCGCACTCCGCCGGCTCGGCCTCGAACTACGGGCCGAGGGCAACGACACCGGCGCCCTCGAGATCAAGGCCCGCGCGTACGCCGCGGAGCACGGCCTCACCTATGTTCCGCCGTACAACGACCCGGACGTCGTCGCCGGGCAGGGGACCGTCGGCGTGGAGATCGTCGCGCAACTGGACGGCGCGCCGCTGGATGCGGTCGTGGTCGCGGTCGGTGGCGGCGGGCTGATCAGCGGGGTCGCCGCGGTGCTGAAGAAGCACCTGCCGGACATCCGGGTGTACGGCGCGCAGCCGGCCGCCGACGACGCGATGGCCGCCTCGGTGCGGGCCGGCGAGATCGTGCAGGTCGACGCCGGCCAGACGCTGTCGGACGGTACGGCGGGCAGCGTCGAGCCGGGCAGCATCACGTTCGGCCTGTGCCGCGAGCTGGTCGACGACTGGGTGCTCGTCGAGGAGGACGCGATCCGCGACGCGCTCCGCACCGTCATCGACGCCGAGCACCAGCTGATCGAGGGATCGGCCGCACTCGCCTTCGCGGCCGCGCGCGAACGGCGTACCGAACTGGCCGGGAAGCGGGTCGCGATCGTGTCCTGCGGCGGCAACATGTCGTCGTCGACCTTGGTGGCGGCGCTTGCGTGAGTTCGTCGTGCTCGGGACCGGCAGTCAGGTGCCGTCCCGGGAACGGACGCAGAACGGGTACTTCCTGCGCTGGGACGACGAAGGCTTCCTGTTCGACCCCGGCGAGGGCACGCAGCGGCAGATGATCTTCGCCGGGATCGCGGCCGGCGCGATCACCCGGCTGTGCGTGACGCACTTCCACGGCGACCACTGCCTCGGGGTGCCGGGCGTGGTGCAGCGGCTGTCGCTGGACGACGTGCCGCATCCGGTGCGGGCGCACTATCCCGCGTCGGGGCAGACGTACTTCACCCGGCTGCGGTACGCCGCGTCGTTCTACGAGCGGGCCGAGTTGCTCGAGGAGCCGGTGGAGGAGGACGGTCTGTTGTCCGTCGGGTCCTTCGGGCAGCTGTGGGCGCGGCGGCTGGAGCACCCGATCGAGTCCTTCGGGTACCAGTTGATCGAGCCGGACGGGCGCCGGATGCTGCCGGACAAGCTCGCGGCGTACGGCGTCACCGGCCCGGCGATCGGTCGTCTGCAGCAGGCCGGGTCGTTGCAGGTGAACGGCCGCACGGTCCGGGTCGAGGACGTCAGTGAGCCGCGGCCCGGCCAACGGTTCGCGTTCGTCATGGACACGCGGCTGTGCGAGAACGTGCTCAGGCTGGCCGACGGCGCCGACCTGCTGGTGATCGAGTCGACGTACCTCTCGTCGGAGGCAGACCTCGCGCGGCGCTTCGGTCACCTGACCGCCCGGCAGGCCGCTCGGGTCGCGGCCGAGTGTGGGGTCCGGAAACTGGTGCTGACGCACTTCTCCCAGCGGTACCTGGAACCCGAGCAGTTCTACGAGGAAGCCGCCGCCGAGTTCTCCGGGGACATTGTCGTGGCTTCGGATCTCAGCCGGCTCTCAGTTCCACCCCGTCGTTGACGAACAGTGCGTGACCGGTAGGGAAACAAGGCCGTTGCGGGGTGACGGCGGAATTAGCATTACCGGCGAATATAAATCGCCGATCCCCGGGAGCCGTCCGCCGTGCGCAGTCCACGTCCTGTTCCGGCGGCTGTCGCATTGGTTGTCCTGGGCACCCTTTTCGCGGTGACGGTGTGGCGGCCCTGGGAAGGGTCCGCTGAGGCCGGCGGCAGCACGTCAGGCATTGCGGTCTCGCGCAGCCAGTGCGGACAGGGCTGGGCCGACGCGAAGGCCGGGCGGCAGACACTCGTCCTGCACAACACCGGCGACGCGTCGGCCGAGGTGGATCTCGTCGAGGTGGACAGCGCGAAGGTGTACGGCGAGGTGGAAGGGCTGGGGCCGGACACCAGCGCGTCGCTGGATGTGCAGCTCGGCGCCGGGCGGTACGCGATCCGCTGCCTGATCGAGGACACCGACGTCATCACCGGGCCGACGGTGACGCTGACCGGTGATGCGGCGGGCGGGCCTGGCGTCGTACCGGTCACGAAGAACGAACTGCTGCCGTTGGTGAAGCAGTATCAGGCCGGTGTCGCTCGTGGTGTCGCGGGCTTGGTCGTGAAGACGGACAAGCTGCGCGCGGATGTGGACGCCGGCGATCCGGACGCTGCTCGGGCCGACTGGTTGCCTGCGCATCTGGCGTACAACTCCCTTGGTGCGGCCTACGATGCGTTCGGAGACTTCGCGGACAAGATCGACGGGCCTGACGCAGGCTTCCACCCACTGGAGAAAGGCCTGTGGCACAAGGGGTCTGGTCTCAAGCCGATCGCGGACCAGTTGGCCGCCGACGTCCACGGTTTGCAGCAGGACCTCCCCAGCGAACAGGTCGATCCGAACGACCTCGGGCTGCGTGCCCACGAGATCATGGAGAACGCACTCCAGTTCGAGCTGACCGGGGAGAACGACCAAGGCAGCGGGACGTCACTCAACACCGTTCTGGCCAACCTGAACGGCACGGCAACCGTGCTCGCCATCCTCACCCCGGTACTCACGCCGCGCTACCCCGATCTACCCCAGGTGCGCGTGTGGGAAGCCCGAGTGCGCGCATTGCTCACCGCGCACCAGGGCACCCCGGTCGCCCTGCTGGACCGGACGACTCGGCAACAGCTCAACGGCGCCGTCGGCCAACTCCTGGAAACCCTCGCCCCTGTGGCGACGATCTGCGAAGCCCGGAGAAGCTCATGAGCGAGGTTGGTCGGCGGTTCTTTCTGCGTGGGGCGCTTGCTGGTGCAGGGGCGGCGGCTGTGGCCGGTGGTGCGGCGGCTGGTTTGTCTGCGGGCGCCGCTGGTGCTGCGGTGACTGGAACGGAGGCGGCGCAGCCGGTGCCTGTGCCGTTTCACGGGGCGCATCAGGCCGGCGTCACTACGGCCCAGCAGAAGCAGGCGGTGTTCGTTTCGTTCGATGTGGTTGCTGTGGGCAAGCAGGAGTTGAGCGACCTGTTCAGGACGCTGACCGAGCGGGCGCGGCTGCTGACGGCGGGCGGGGCGGCGGCGCCGGTGGGGATTACCGGGCCGCCGGGGGATTCCGGTGTGCTGGGGCCGGAGGTGCCGGGCGGGGATCTGACGGTGACCGTTGGCGTCGGAGCGTCCTTGTTCGACGGGCGGTACGGACTGAAGGATCGGAAGCCGGCGAGGCTCACGCCGATGAAGGAGTTCCCCAACGACAGCCTCGACGAGAGTCTCTGTCACGGGGACCTGAGCCTGCAGTTGTGCGCATCGGAAACCGACACCGTGCTCCACGCGTTAAGAGACATTGCCCGGCACACGCGCGGTGCGATGCAGGTGCGGTGGCGGGTTGACGGCTTCCAGAGCCCGCCGCGGCCGTCCGGCGCGGCACGCAACCTGATGGGCTTCAAGGACGGGATCGTGCAACCGGCCGCAGCCGACCACGACAAGCTCGTCTGGGTCGGCAAGGGGAACGGCGAACCGGCCTGGGCCGAGGGCGGCACCTACCAGGTGCTGCGCCAGATCCGGATGCTGGTCGAGTTCTGGGACCGGGTGTCGATCGGCGAGCAGGAGAACATGTTCGGCCGCCGGCGCGATTCCGGTGCACCGCTGGACGGGACCAGCGAGACCGATGTACCGGACTACGCCGCCGACCCGACCGGTACGGCGGTCCCGTTGACCAGCCACATTCGCAGGGCCAATCCACGGACCGCGGAGACCGCGGCCAGCCAGTTCCTGCGCCGTGGCTACAACTACGACCAGGGCACCGACGCGGTCGGTGACCTGGACATGGGGCTGCTGTTCTGCGCCTACCAGCAGGACATCGCCCGGCAGTTCGAGGCCGTGCAGACCAGGTTGGCCGACGAGCCGCTCGTCGACTACATCCGGCCGGTCGGCGGCGGCTACTTCTTTGTGCTTCCCGGTGTTCGGGACGGCAGCGACCACTTCGGGCGGTCGTTGCTCGGATGAGTTACTTCAGGAGGAAAGGCATGCGCGCAAGACTCCCTGTCGCCGCCACAGCCGTTGCGGCTGCGACGGGCTTGTTGCTGGCCGCCTGTGGCGCCCCCGGCGCCGCCCAGCAGGTGACCGGCGCCGGCGCGGCGTTCCAGGTGGCCGACCCCGCGTCGTACCACCCGGCCGGCACGACCACACCGATCCAGCACGTGGTCGTCATCTTCGGCGAGAACGTCTCGTTCGACCACTACTTCGGCACGTACCCCAAGGCCACGAACGCCGACGGTACGCCGTTCACGGCGGCCCGGCACACCCCCAAGGTGAACGGCCTGTCCGGGAAGCTGCTGACGGACAACCCCAACGCGTACAACCCGAAGCGGCTGGCGCCGTCGCAGGCGCTGACCTGCGACCAGAACCACGGCTACGGGCCGGAGCAGAAGGCCGTCAACAGCGGCAAGGACGACAAGTTCGTCGAGAACACCGAGACCGACAAGTGCACCGGCCAGCCCGTGTTGTTCGGCGAGCCGGGCCTGGTGATGGACTACTACGACGGCAACACCGTCACCGCGCTGTGGAACTACGCGCAGCACTACGCGATGAGCGACAACTCGTTCGGCACGGTGTACGGCCCGTCCACGCCGGGCGCGCTGAACCTGATCTCCGGCCAGACCCACGGCGCGCAGGCGTACGACCCGAAGACGGGGCAGCCGACCACCGACGCGTACGCCGTCCAGTCGCCGGACGCGCACGGGATCGGCACCATCACGAACGACCCCGACCCGTTCTACGACGACTGCTCGAACAACAACGGCAAGTCGACGAACAACCTGGCGGTCATGCACGGCACCAACATCGGCGACCTGCTGAACCAGAAGCACGTCACCTGGGGCTGGTTCCAGGGCGGCTTCAAGCCGACCGGTACCGCGAACGGCAAGGCTGTCTGCGGCGCGCAGCACACCAACATCGGCGGCAACGCGTCGACGGACTACAGCCCGCACCACAACCCGTTCGAGTACTACCAGTCGACGTCCAACCCGAAGCACCTGGCGCCGTCGTCGGTGGCCGCCATCGGTCACACCGACCAGGCGAACCACCAGTACGACACGTCCGACTTCGACGCCGCGCTGGCGGCGAACAACCTGCCGGCGGTCAGCTTCCTGAAGGCCGGCGAGTACCAGGACGGCCACGCCGGGTACTCCGACCCGCTGGACGAGCAGGCGTTCGTCGTGCGTGAGATCAACGCGCTGCAGAAGTCGAAGGAGTGGTCGTCAACAGCGGTCGTGCTCGCGTACGACGACTCCGACGGCTGGTACGACCACGTCACGCCGCCGAGCGTGAACGGCTCGAAGGACGCGGCGCTCGACCAGGCCGCGCTGTGCGGCAAGAAGCTGGTGTCCGGAGGGTACGCCGATCGCTGCGGCTACGGCCCACGGCTGCCGCTGGTCGTCGTCTCGCCGTACGCGAAGAGCAACCACGTCGACCACACGCTGACCGACCAGAGCTCGATCCTGAGGTTCATCGAGGACAACTGGCGGACCGGCCGGATCGGCGACCACTCGTTCGACGAGCGCGCCGGCAGCCTGAACAGCATGTTCAGCTGGCGGGCGCACCCGAACACCGCGAAGCTGATCCTGGACCCGAAGACCGGGGCCGTCGTCAGCTAGCGTTCGTCTCCGCCCTGATCGGCGAGGAAATCGTCGATCAGGGCGTTGACCTCCTTGGGGGACTCCAGGGCCGCGAGGTGCGCGGACTGCTCGAGGACGACGAACCGCGCGCCGGGGATCGAGTCGGCCATCTCCTCGGTCTCGGCGACTCCGAACGTGGCGTCCTCGGCGCCCGCGACCACGAGCACCGGCGTCCGGATGCGGCCGAACAGCGCGCGCTGATCGGGCCGCCGCGGCACCACGCTGGTGACGGCGTGCCGGCCGGACGTGATGTCCACCCGGCGGGCCAGGTCGTTGACCTTGGCAACGACATCGGGCTTCTGGCGGCGTGCGGTCGGCCCGAGGAAGGCGTCCCGCACCGGCCTGGTGAGCGGGCCGCGGATGCCGCCGAGCAGCCGCGCGGCGAGGACCAGGACGTCGTACTCGAAGCGTTGCCGCCGGCCGGCGGGGGAGGCGGTCGCGTTCATCAGGACGGCGATGCCGATCCGGTCCGGGTGCAGCGCCGCGAAGGTGCCGCCGGTCATCCCGCCCCAGCTGTTGCCGATCAGGTGGATCCGGTCGAGGCCGAGGTCGTCGACGATCGCGAGGATCACCTCGGCGCACTGCTCGAACGTGAACGGCCGCGTGAGCGGTTCGCTGCCGCCGTGCCCGGGCGGATCGACCAGGATCACCTGGAAACGGTCCGTGAAGTGCGCGGCCTGGGCGGACCAGAGGGTGCCGTCCATCAACAGGCTCGGCCAGAACAGCATCGCGGGCCCCGACCCGTCGACGCGCACCCGGATCCGGCCCAGCACGGTCCCGACGTACCGATCCTGCATGTCTGAACGGTACCGGTCAGGTCGCCGGGATCGCCGCCGCCAGGCGGGTCGTGAGCTCGCGGATCGTTTCGATCAGCTCCGGCGGGTCCTGGACCTCGAAGGGCAGGCCGAGGATGCCGAGGTACAGCGCGATCTGGTCGAGCGAGTTCGCGCCCGTCTCCACCAGCGTCGTCGACTCGTCGACCGGCGTGACCGCTGCGACGTGCGGCCCGTAGCGATCGGCCACCTGCTCGGCGGGCGCGTGGACCAGGATCCGGGCCTGATGGCGATAGGCGCCGGAGGCAACCCCGCGCGTCGTGGTCTCCAGGTCCGGGGCCTCGCGGGGCCTGAAGCGCGGGCCGGTGGGGATGCGCGGCTCCAGCCGGTCGAGGCGGAACGTGCGCCAGTCGTCGCGCTCGAGATCCCAGGCGGTCAGGTACCACCGCCGGCCGGTGTGCACGAGCCGGTGCGGCTCGGTCCGCCGCGTGGTCGCCGTGCCGTCGTGGTTGCGGTAGTCGAATCTGAGCTGGACATGGTCGCGGCAGGCGGCGGCGACCGCGAGCAGTACGTCGGGCTGCACCGACGGGCCGCCCTCGCGGGGGACGGCGATCTGCTGCAGCAGCTCGATCCGGTACCGCAGGCGGGACGGCAGGACCTGCTCGAGCTTGGCCAGCGCCCGGACCGAGGACTCCTCGGTCCCCGCCACGGTGCCGGTCGCGGCGGCCCGCAGCCCGACCGCGACCGCGACGGCTTCCTCGTCGTCGAGCAGCAGCGGCGGCAGCGCGGCGCCCGCACCGAGGCGGTAGCCGGCCACCCCCGGGACGGCGTCGACCGGGTAGCCCAGATTGCGGAGCTTGTCGACGTCCCGCCGCACCGTCCGGACCCCGATGCCGAGCTCGTCGGCGAGAGCGGCGCCGCTCCACTCCTTCGGTTGCTGCAGGAGCGAGAGCAGTTTGAGCAGCCGCGCGGACGTTTCGATCATGATCGTGATTCTGCCAGCCGGTTAGGACCGGAGCTGTCCTAACCGGCTGTCAGAGTGGAGACATGATCAAGCCGTTCAGCATCGACATCCCGCAGAGCACCCTCGACGACCTCGCCGCCAAGCTGGCGAGCACCCGGCTTCCCGCTCCGTTGCCCGGCGACGACTGGACCACCGGCGTCCCGGTGTCCTGGCTCGCGCCGCTGGTCGACTACTGGCGTACGTCGTACGACTGGCGCGCCGCCGAGAAGGAGCTGAACTCGTACCCGCAGTTCCTTGCCGAGATCGAGGGTCAGCAGATCCACTTCCTCCACGTCCGGTCCGCGGAGCCCGACGCGCTGCCGCTGCTGCTCACGCACGGCTGGCCGGGGTCGATCGTCGAGTTCCTCGACGTGATCGGGCCGCTGACCGACCCGGTCGCGTACGGCGGTCAGGCGTCGGACGCGTTCCATGTGGTGATCCCGGCGCTGCCCGGGTTCGGGTTCTCCGGGCCGACGGCGGACGGCGACTGGACGTTCCCGCGGATCGGTCGGGTGTGGGCCGCGCTGATGGAAGAGCTCGGCTACTCGCGGTACGGCGTCCAGGGCGGCGACCTGGGCGGATCGGTGTCGCCGGAGGTGGGGCGGGCCGCGCCGGAGCACGTCGTCGGCGTCCACACCAACGGCGGGACGAACCTGCCGCCGCTGCAGCTGTCCGAGGAGGAGCTGAAGGCGCTGACGCCGCTGGAGCAGGACAAGATGGCGCGGATCGGCCAGTTCATGAAGGACGAGTTCGGCTACATCTCGATCCAGTCGACGCGCCCGCAGACGCTGGCCTACGGGCTGGTCGACTCGCCGGTCGCGCAGCTCGCCTGGATCATGGACAAGTTCAAGGCCTGGACGTACCCGGCCGAGACCCTGCCGGAGGACGTCGTCGGCAAGGACCGGTTGCTGACCAACGTGATGATGTACTGGCTGACCGGCACCGGCGGCTCGGCGGCGTACATCGGCTACGCCCAGCCGCGCTCGTGGGCCCCGCGCCCGAGCTCGGGCGTCCCGACCGCCGTCCTCGCCACCGCACACGACGTCGCGATCCGCCGCTACTGCGAGACGTCGAACAACATCACCCGCTGGACGGACCTCGACCACGGCGGCCACTTCGCGGCGCTCGAGATCCCGGAGGACCTGGTCACGGACGTCCGCGCCTTCTTCCACGACCTCCGCGGCTGACCGCCGGGGGCGCCGGTGCCGCCGGCGCCCTCGACCGGTGTCAGCTGAAGTCTGTCGAGGTGGTGAGGTGCGCCCAGGCCTCGGCCTCGGCCGCGCGAGACTTCGACGCGGACTCGGCGAGCGTGAGGGCGTCGGTGCCGAGCAGGAGGCGCAGGGGCGGGTTGTCGAGCGCGACGACCTGCAGGATCGCCTGCGCCGCCTTCGCGGGGTCGCCGGGCTGCTTGCCGTCCGTCTCGATCCGGCGCCGGTGCATCTCGCCGACCGTGGCCTCGTAGTCCGGGTGGACGTCGTGCAGCTCCATCGACGACCCGCCCCAGTCGGTCCGGAAACCGCCCGGCTCGACGATCGTCACCTTGACCCCGAACGGCCGCACCTCGTTGTTCAGCACCTCGGAGAAGCCCTCGACGGCGAACTTCGCGGTCTGGTAGGCGCCCATCCCCGGCGTCCCCCCGGCGCGCCCGCCGATCGACGAGAACTGCAGGAAGTGCCCGCCGCGCTGCTCGCGGAACACCGGCAGCGCGGCCTTCGTCACATTCACCACGCCGAACAGGTTCGTCTCGACCTGCGCCCGGAAGTCGTCGTCGGCCATCTCCTCGATCGAGGCGCTGTTCGCGTAGCCGGCGTTGTTCGCCACCACGTCCAGCCCGCCGAACTCCTCGACCGCCGTCCGGACCGCGGCCCGCGCGGCGTCGGCATCCGTGACGTCCAGCGCGACCGCGCGGAACTGGTCACCGTACTTCGCGGCCAGGTCGTCGAGCTGCTCGGGTGTGCGGGCTGTGCCGACGACGCGGTCGCCGGCCGCCAGCACCGCCTCGGTCAGCGCGCGACCCAGGCCGCGCGAGCTGCCGGTGACCAGCCAGATCTTGCTCATTGTCGTTCCTAACTAACCGTTTGGTTGGATCACCTCTATCTAACCAACCGGTTGGTTGGAAATCAACTAACCGGTTGGTTGGTAAGCTCGCCGTATGCAGCAACGGAACGCAGACCGGACCCGGGCCCGCATCCTGGAGGCCGCCACCGAGGAGTTCGCGGCGCGCGGGATCGCCGGCGCCCGGGTGAGCCGGATCGCCGAGGTGGCCGGATGCAACAAGGCGATGCTGTACGCGTACTTCGGGAACAAGGACGACCTGTTCGACGCGGTGTTCAGCGCGTCGCTGGACATGTACCTCGACGAGGTCGGCTTCGACGTCGACGACCTCCCGGCGTACGCGGGACGGGTGTTCGACTACTTCGAGGCGCACCCGGACCGGTTGCGGCTCTCGGTCTGGTACCGGCTGGAGCGGCCGGACGGCCGTCCGCTGGAGGCGATCGTCGCGGTCAACCAGAGCCGGCTCGACGAGCTGCAGCGCGGCATGCGCCGGCGGGTGGTGCCGAAGCGCTTCAGCGCGGTCAGCCTGCTGTCGCTGATCCAGGCGATCGCGACCAGCTGGTCCTCGATGAACCCGGAGCTCGGCGTCGAACTGCCGGACGCCGGGGTGCGGCGGCGCGCGGTGGTGACGGCGGTGCAGCAGATTCTCAGCTGATTCATTGGCTGGCCCGATGGAGTTCTCAGTCTGGCGAGCTCTACTCGTAGGCAGAGGGAACTGGCCGAGGAGGGCGACAGCAGATGAACGAGAGCGCTGGACCGGGATCGTACGAAGGGCCGCAGCAGGGCGGACCGCAGTACGGCGGTCAGCAGGGTGGCGGGCAGCAGTATCCGCAGTACCAGCAGGTGCCGCAGCAGGGGCCGCACTACGGTCCGCAGTACGGGCCTCAGTACGGACCTCAGTACGGGGCGCCGTACGGGCCGCAGCACCCGTTCGGTCCGCCGCCCCCGGCGCCGAAGAAGCGCGGACGGCGGCTGCTCGGCGCCGGGGCGCTCGGACTGGCCGCGGTGCTCGTCGCCGGATCGCTTGCCTGGGGCATCGACCAGCGGGCCGGCACGAACAGCTCGCAGCTGTCCCAGAAGGCGTTCGACCCGGCGGCCGTGGCCGCGCAGGTGTCACCGGGGCTGGTCGACGTGAACACCGTCCTCGGCTACGAGAACGCGCGGGCGGCCGGTACCGGCATCGTGCTGACCTCCGACGGTGAGGTCCTCACCAACCACCACGTGATCGAGGGTGCGACGTCGATCAGCGTGACCGACATCGGCAACGGGAAGACGTACAGCGCGAGCGTCGTCGGGTACGACGAGGCGCACGACATCGCCGTCCTGAAGCTGAAGGACGCCTCCGGGCTGCAGACCGCCAAGACCGGCAACTCCGACCAGGTGAAGCTCGGCGACCAGGTGGTCGGGGTCGGGAACGCGGGCGGCGTCGGCGGTACGCCGAGCTACGCGGCCGGCAAGGTGACCGGGCTGAACCAGTCGATCACCGCGACCGACGAGAACGGGCAGGACCCGGAGAACCTGGCGAACCTGATCCAGACCGACGCGAACATCCAGGCCGGCGACTCCGGCGGGCCGTTGGCCAACGCGAACGGCGAGGTGGTCGGCGTGGACGTGGCCGGCAACGGCGGCAACAACGGCGGGCAGGGGCGCCCGGGACAGACCGCGGCGACCACCGCGCAGGACGCCACCGCGACGCCGGCCGCCTGGGGTGACGGGTCCGGCGACGGCACCGGGTTCCCCTTCGGCGACGGGACCGGCAACGGCTTCGGCGACGGCAACGGTTTCGGCAACGGCAATGGCTTCGGAAACGGCAACGGGTCGGGTGACGGCTCGGGTGACGGATCCGGGAACGGGTCGGGGCAGGGCAACGGCTTCGGGCAGGGCGACGGGTCGGGGCAGGGCAACGGGAGCGGGACGACGACCGAGGGGTACGCGATCCCGATCAACCAGGCGCTCGACATCGCCGAGCAGATCGAGAACGGGAAGGCGTCGGCCGACGTCCACATCGGTGAGTCGGCGATGCTCGGGATCTCGGTCGACACCAGCACCGGTATCAGCGGCGCCGTCGTAGGAGACGTGGTCGCGAACGGCCACGCGGACGAGGCCGGGATCGAGGCAGGCGACGTGATCACCTCGTTCGCGGGTCACACCGTCGACTCGCCGGACGCACTGTCGGAGCTGCTCAACCAGCAGCACCCCGGCGACAAGGTCGAGGTCGGCTGGACCGACCAGTCCGGCCAGACCCACAAAACCACCATCGAACTCATCACCGGCCCGGTCCGCTGACCCCCTCTTCGCAGCGGACCGCCAGATCGGGCCCGAGCGCTCTCCCCCCTCAGAGCCTCGGGCCCGATCTCTTGTGTTTGGGGTCAGGAGTAGAAGCCGGTCCGCCAGCTGGGGTCAGCAGGCGCCCAGCCGAGCCACCGGGCGCGGGCGTTGGTGGCACCCCGGGCCCAGGGCGTCCGTGGGTCGGCATGTCCCGACGAAGAGCCGCCGGCCGGACCGGGGGTGGTTGGGGGTGCGGTGGGTTGGTGGTGGTCGGGGGCTGGGGTGCCGACGGCATCGGCGAAGGTTGGGGTCCAGGCGTCTGCTGGGGCGGGGTCGTCGTCTACGACGTTGACCGGGCCGGTGGGCCAGGCTAGAGCGGCTGTGGCTGCCGTGGCGGCGTCTTGGATGTGTAGGAAGCTGGTGATGTCGGGGCCGGTGGGGAGGTGGCCTGTGGTGGCTAGGTCGGCCATAAGGGCGCCCTTGGTGTACCAAGTGTCGGGGCCGTAGAGCATGCCGTAGCGGAGTACTACCCACTCGGGCAGCTCGGCGGTCATCGTCTCCAAGGCGGCAACTGCCTCGACGGTGGCGCGGCGGTTGGGATCCTCGGCGTGCACGTCCAGCGGGGTGGACTCGTCAGCGGGCCCCGCGCCCGGCTCGTACGCCCACGCGATGCTCTGCGTGACCATCCGTCGTACGCCGGCAGCAAGCGCCGCGTCGACCAGCCTGCGCGTGCCTTCGCGGCGGATCCGGCTGTTCGCGGCGAAGTCCCGCGACGTCAGGTCGGTCAGCTGATGCATCACGACGTCGGGCTCAGCCGCCACCAGCAGCTCGCGGAGCCGCGCGCCGTCGTACACGTCACCGACGACCGTCGTGACTCCGTCACCCCCCGAGCGCCCGGACCGGCTGAGAGCGGTGACGTCATGCCCTTGGGCGACCAGCAGCGGCACCAGCCGACGGCCGATGACCCCGGTGGCTCCGGCGACGAAGATCCTCATGGTGACCACCGTAGGTAACTGCCTACCGCTCACCGTGGTCCAATCGGTGAGCGGTTTCCCGGTCCACTTCCGGCCGCGGTGAACGAGCGTTTACGATGCTGGGGTAAACAACTGTTCACTGCCGTGAGGACCCCGCCGACGTGCCCGCTCGCCCCCGCCTGATCCTCGCCGCGCTCGCGTTCTGCGGCGTGCTGGTCTCGATCAGCCAGACCATCGTCGTCCCCCTGCTCCCCGAACTCCCCGCGATCACCCACAGCCCGGCGTCCGACGTCAGCTGGCTGATCACGGTCACGCTGCTCACCGGTGCGGTGTTCACACCGCTGCTCGGCCGCGCCGGCGACATGTACGGCAAGCGCCGCGTGCTGCTGATCGCGCTGTCCTCGATGGTCGTCGGCTCGCTGCTCTGCGCGAGCAGCTCGAACCTGAGCGTCCTGATCGCCGGCCGCGCGTTCCAGGGCGCCGCGGTCGCGGTCGTCCCGCTCGGTATCAGCATCCTGCGCGACGAGCTGCCGCCGCGCCGGGTGATCCCGTCGATCGCGATCATGAGCTCGACCCTCGGCATCGGCGCCGCGTTCGGCATCCCGGCCGCGACCCTCGTCGTCGAGTACGCGAACTGGCACACGATGTTCTGGATCAACCTCGGACTCGGCCTGCTCGACATCGTCCTGGTGCTGCTGATCGTGCCGGAGTCCGCGATCCGGTCCCGCGGGCGGTTCGACGTCGTCGGCGCGATCGGCCTGAGCGCGTTCCTGGTCTGCCTGCTGCTCGCGGTCTCGAAGACCAGCCTGTGGAGCCCGTCGACCCTGGCCGTCCTGTACGCCGTGGCACTGCTGCTGGTCCCGCTCTGGGGGTGGTACGAGCTGCGCACGAAGAGCCCGCTCGTCGATCTCCGCGTGTCCGCGCGCCCCGCCGTACTGTTCACGAACCTCGCCGCGCTGCTGATCGGGTTCGCGTTCTACGCCAACTCGCTGTCGACCGCGCAGCTCGTGCAGGAGCCGACGTGGACCGGCTACGGGCTGGGCGAATCCATCGTCGTCAGCGGGCTGTGCCTGCTGCCGGGCGGTGTCGCGATGGTGCTGCTGTCGCCGGTGTCGGCGCGCATCTCGGCGGCGCGGGGGCCCCGGTTCACCTTGGGGATCGCGTCGGTGATCATGGCCGCGGGGTACGTCGTGCGGCTGTTCACCAGCAGCAACGTCGCCGGGATCGTCATCGGCGCGACGGTCGTGAGTGCCGGCACCGCCGTTGCGTACTCGGCGCTTCCGGCGCTGATCATGCATGCTGTGCCGGTGACCGAAACCGCGGCCGCGAACGGCCTCAACACGCTGATGCGCACGATCGGGCAGGCGATCTGCAGCACGATCGTCGCGACCGTCCTGGCCGGCGTCACGATCTCCAGTGCGGGCCGGGTCGCCCCGGCGCTGTCGGCGTACCTGATCGTGTTCGTGATCGCCGGCATCGCGGCGCTGGTCGCCGCCGGGCTGGTGCTGCTGATCCCGGTCCGGCGTCCCGCGCCGGCGTACGAGGTCACGACGCCGTGACCGATCCGGGGCGGACGGCGATCCTCCGCGCGGCCCGCAAGGCGTTCGCGCGGGAGCCGTACGACGCGGTCACGTTGCGCGGGGTCGCCGCGGAAGCGGGTGTCAGCGCGGCCCTGATCGTCAAGCACTTCGGCGGCAAGGAGGCGCTGTTCGAGCGGGTCGCCGACTTCACCGAGGCGGCCCAGCTGCTGCTCGCCGCGCCGAACGAGCGACTCGGTGAGCACGCCGTCCGCACCCTGGTCGAGTACCGCCGCGCGAACGACCAGGACCTGCTCGTCCGGGTGGTGTTCGCCGCCGGCAAGGGTGACGAACGCGCGCTGATCCGTGAGCACTTCCGCGATCAGGTCACCCGCGCCTTCGCGGCCCGCCTGACCGGGCCGGACGCCCAGTTGCGCGCGGGTCTGATCACCGCGCAACTGCTCGGCCTGGGCGCGATGCTCGCGATCGACAAGACCGGTCCGATCGCCGCCGCCGACCCGGGAACCGTCGTCGAGCTCTACGCGCCCGCGATCCAGCGTCTCATCCACTGATTGAACACCCGTCCTAGAATGTGGACTGGGCACTTGGTGTCACGTGTGACGCCACTAACATGGAGCATCCAGGCCGAGAGGCGCTGCAACGGACCCAGGTCCGCCACGCTCGACCTGGAGCACCGACTGCAAGGGCGCCTCCGGAGAGTTCTTCTTCTGGAGGGGTTGGCAGATGAGTGAAACCGCGCTGCGGGAGCTGCTGGATCAGCGGATCGCGGTCCTCGACGGCGCCTGGGGCACGATGCTGCAGGGCGCCAAGCTGCAGACCGCCGACTTCCAGGGCGATCGTTTCGGCAACCACACGCACGACGTGACCGGTGACCCGGACCTGCTGAACCTGACCCGCCCGGACCTGATCCTCGACGTCCACCGGCAGTACCTGGCGGCCGGTGCCGACATCACCACCACGAACACGTTCACCGCGACCAGCATCGGTCAGGCCGACTACGGCCTGCAGGACTACGTCCGCGAGATGAACGTCGCCGGCGCGCGGCTGGCCCGCCAGGCGGCCGACGAGGCCGGGAACAAGTTCGTCGCCGGGTCGATCGGCCCGCTGAACGTGACGCTGTCGCTGAGCCCGCGGGTCGAGGACCCGGCGTACCGCGCGGTGTCGTTCCAGCAGGTGAAGGACGCGTACGCCGAGCAGATCGCGGCGCTCGCCGAGGGCGGCGTCGACCTGCTGCTGATCGAGACGATCTTCGACACGCTGAACGCCAAGGCCGCCGTCGCCGCGGCCCGTGAGGTCGCGCCGCAGCTGCCGCTGTGGATCTCGGTGACGATCGTCGACCTGAGCGGCCGGACCCTGAGCGGGCAGACCGTCGAGGCGTTCTGGAACTCGGTGGAGCACGCCGATCCGCTGGTCGTCGGCGTCAACTGTTCGCTCGGCGCCGCCCAGCTGCGCCCGCACGTGGCGGACCTGGCCCGGTTCGCCGGCACGTACGTCGCCTCGCACCCGAACGCGGGCCTCCCGAACGCCTTCGGCGGGTACGACGAGACGCCCGCCGAGACCTCGGCGCTGCTGCAGGAGTTCGCCGAGTCCGGCCTGGTCAACATCGTCGGCGGCTGTTGCGGGACGACGCCCGCGCATATCGCGAAGATCGCCGAAGCGGTCGGGAAACTCGCGCCGCGCACCGTCGTACCGGCCGATCACGCCACCCGCTTCTCCGGGCTCGAGCAGTTCAAGATCGGCCCCGACACCGGGTTCGTGATGATCGGCGAGCGGACCAACGTCACCGGCTCGGCGCGGTTCCGCCGGCTGATCGAGGGCGACGACCACCAGGCCGCGGTCGACGTGGCGCTGGAGCAGGTGCGCGGCGGCGCGAACCTGCTGGACGTGAACATGGACGCCGACCTGCTGGACAGCGAGCAGGCGATGACCACGTTCCTGAACCTGATCGCGACCGAGCCCGAGGTGGCGCGGATCCCGATCATGATCGACAGCTCGAAGTGGTCGGTGCTGGAGACCGGGCTGAAACACGTGCAGGGCAAGGGCGTGGTGAACTCGATCAGCCTGAAGGAGGGCGAGGAGGAGTTCCTCGCGCACGCCCGGCAGATCCGTGACTACGGCGCCGGCGCGGTCGTGATGGCGTTCGACGAGCAGGGCCAGGCCGACACGGTCGAGCGCAAGGTGGAGATCTGCGGCCGGGCGTACGACCTGCTGACGGGGATCGGCTTCCCGGCCGAGGACATCATCTTCGACCCGAACGTGCTGGCCGTCGCCACCGGCATGTCCGAGCACAACGACTACGCGAAGAACTTCATCGACTCGCTGCCGCTGATCAAGCAGCGCTGCCCCGGCGTCCACATCAGCGGCGGCATCTCGAACCTGTCGTTCGCGTTCCGCGGCAACGACATCGTCCGCGAGGCGATGCACTCCGCGTTCCTGTACCACGCCGGCCAGGTCGGCCTGGACATGGGCATCGTGAACGCCGGCCAGCTCGCGGTCTACGAGGACATCCCGAAGGACCTGCTGGAGCTGGTCGAGGACGTCATCTTCAACCGCCGCGACGACGCCACCGACCGGCTGGTCGCCTTCGCCGAGAACGTGAAGGGCAAGGGCAAGCAGCGCGAGGTCGACCTGAGCTGGCGTGAGGCTCCGGTCGAGGCGCGGCTGTCGCACGCGCTCGTGCACGGCATCGTCGACTACATCGAGGACGACACCGAGGAGGCGCGGCAGCAGCTGCCGCGTCCGCTGGACGTCATCGAGGGTCCGCTGATGGACGGCATGAAGGTCGTCGGCGACCTGTTCGGCGCGGGCAAGATGTTCCTGCCGCAGGTGGTGAAGAGCGCACGGGTGATGAAGCGCTCGGTGGCCTACCTGGAGCCCTTCATGGAGGAGGAGAAGGAGCAGGCCCGCCGCGAGGGCCGCGCGGAGATGGTCCGCGGCCAGGGCAAGGTCGTGCTCGCGACCGTGAAGGGCGACGTCCACGACATCGGCAAGAACATCGTCGGCGTGGTGCTCGGCTGCAACAACTACGAGGTCATCGACCTCGGCGTGATGGTGCCGGCGGCAAGGATCCTGGACACCGCGGTGGCCGAGGGCGCGGACGCGGTCGGCCTGTCCGGGCTGATCACGCCGTCGCTGGACGAGATGGTGTCGGTGGCGGACGAGATGCAGCGCCGCGGGCTGAAGCTGCCGCTGCTGATCGGCGGCGCGACCACGTCCAAGCAGCACACCGCGGTCCGGATCGCCCCGGCGTACGAGAACACCACCGTGCACGTGCTGGACGCGTCCCGGGTGGTCGGCGTGGTGTCCGACCTGCTCGACACCGACCGCGCCGCAGAGCTTGCCAAGAGCAACAGTATCGAGCAGGAGCGGCTGCGCGAGCAGCACGCGAACAAGCAGCGCGCCCCGATGCTGACGCTGGCCGAGGCGCGGGCGAACAAGGAGCCGGTCGAGTACGGCGAGCTGCCGGTGCCGGCCTTCACCGGGCTGCGGTACGTGTCGCCGTCGATCGAGACCCTGCGGGAGATGGTCGACTGGCAGTTCCTGTTCCTGGCCTGGGAGCTGAAGGGGAAGTACCCGGCGATCCTGGACCAGCCGGTCGCGCGCGAGCTGTTCGACGACGCGAACACCTTGCTGGACGAGATCATCGCGGACGGATCCTTCACCGCCGAGGGCGTGTACGGGTTCTGGCCGGCGCACAGCGAGGGCGACGACATCGTCCTGGACGGGCTGGACCGGTCGTTCCCGATGCTGCGGCAGCAGACCGAGAAGCCGGCCGGCCGCGCGAACCGTTGCCTGGCGGACTACATCGCCCCGGCCGGTGACCACCTCGGCGGATTCGGCGTCGCGATCCACGGCGCCGAGGCGCTGGCGAAGGCGTACGAGGACCGCAACGACGACTACCGGGCGATCATGGTGAAGGCGCTGGCCGACCGGCTCGCGGAGGCGTTCGCGGAGTGGATCCACCTGGAGGCGCGGCGGGCGTGGTTCGAGCCGGACGCGGAGCCGGTCCTGGAGGACCTGCACGCGGAGCGGTTCCGCGGCATCCGGCCCGCGCTCGGGTACCCGGCCAGCCCGGACCACACGGAGAAGAAGGACCTGTTCGAACTGCTCGGGGCCGACAAGATCGGGCTCGGGCTGACCGAGTCGTTCGCGATGACGCCGGCCGCCGCGGTGAGTGGGCTGATCTTCGCGCACCCGGCGTCGCGGTACTTCAGCGTCGGACGTCTCGGCCGCGATCAGATCGAGGACTACGCGGTACGTCGTGGGCTCCCGGTCGCGGAGGTCGAGCGCTGGCTGCGGCCGAACCTGGCGTACGACCCGGAGTGAGCGGCGTCAGCGCCGGGTCCTGAGTCAGCCGTCTGAGCAGGGGATCGACCTGTCCGGCCACCGTCCGGACGGAGTCGGCGGCGAGCTTCGGCTCGCCCTGCTCGACCGCGGCGGCGAAGTCGCGCCGGAGAACGCCGATCGCCCGCCACTGCTCGCCCTCGGACAGTTCGTCGGTGCCCGGAAGCAGGGACATCACTGCCTCCCAGCGCTGGTCCGACTTCACCGACAGCATCCAGTCCGACAGCGCGGCGAAGTCCTCGGGGCCGGCCGGCGTACCGCCCTGCTGCCGGACGACTTCGGTCATCAGCGCACGGACCGCCGCCACGGCCGCCGGATCCCGGCCGGGGAAGGTGAGGTCCGGCGCCTCGGCGGCCCGGAGGAACTCCGCGGACTCGGTCTTCGGCCACACCTCGGCCAGTCGCTCCTGCGTCCAGACGTCGGCCAGACCGGTGTCCAGCGAGGCCTCGGCCTCCCAGAGTGCACCGATGTTGTCGGCCTCCGGACTGCTCAGTCCGGCGGCCTGGGACGTCATGTACGCGGTTGCCCGCACCAGCGTCGCCGGATCCCGCACCGGGCGCCCCGACTTGCTGCGATCCCGCGCGTCGCGGACCGACTCCGCCAGGTCTTCCGGCAGGAACATGGGGCTGCTCAGCTGCCGCAGATCCTCCTTCGGATCCGGCGGCGTCCACCCCGTCTCCTTCTGGACGATGTCGATACCGCGCCACCGGACGAGCCGGTCCGTGGTCTCGCTGACGGCCTCGACGACCGAGTCCGTCCAGGAGAAGCACGGATCGTCGGGATGGATCAGACCGATGGCCATGGTTCTCCTCGTCCCTGGGAGCAGCGGTTTCAGATTAGGGGCGCGGCGGGTTCACCGGGGCCTGCCGATGCTTACCCTGAACGGCATGACTGTGAGACCTGCTGTTGCCGGGGATGCGGACGCGGTGGCGGCGATCTGGTACGCCGGCTGGCGCGACGGGCACCTGGGGCATGTGCCGGACGAGTTGGTCGCCGTACGGACCGAGGAATCGTTCTGGACCCGGGCGGCCGAGCGGATCGCGGACACCACCGTGGCCGTCGTCGGCGACGAGGTCGCGGGGTTCGTGATGGTGGTGGGCGACGAGGTCGAGCAGGTGTACGTCGCGGGCGCGCATCGCGGATCGGGCGTAGCCGGGACGCTACTCACCGAGGCCGAACGGCAGGTGCGGGCAGCGGGTCACCAGGAGGCCTGGCTGGCCGTCGCGACCGGTAACGCGCGGGCGCGTCGGTTCTACGAGCGCAACGGCTGGACGGACGGCGGCGCGTTCGACTATCCGGCGACCGTCGGCGACAGCAGCATCCCGGTCCCTTGCCACCGGTACGTGAAGCCTGTCTGAACGCAGGTTTCCCCTGCAATCGGGGCCTGCGGCAGGTACATCGGCCACGGATGGAGTTAGCGTGCCTCACGCAAGCTTTTCCGTTCTTGGAGGGGTCACCATGACATTCCGGGCATTCCGTTCCTGGCGCCGGCCGTCCCGCCGCATGGTTCTGACCGGCGTCGCGGCCGTCGCGATGACATCGGTCGTCGGCGGGGTCGCGTACTCGGCGGGCGCCGCGACGCAGCAGCCCGCGATCCAGACGTCGACGCCGCACAGCGAGAAGCAGGTCACCAACATCGACGTACTGCGCCAGCAGTTGCGCAACTACTACGGTGACCCGCTCGGCTCCGGCACGTTCTCGGCGGACAGCAACTACGCGAAGGAAGCGCAGAAGGCGGCCGCCGCGGGCACGCACTGGATCTCCGCGCCGCACCACACCCGCAAGACCAAGGCGATCGTGCTCGACGTCGACGACACCACGCTGGCCACCTGGAACTACGAGATCTTCAGCAACTGGGCGTACAACCCGGCCACGAACGCCGACTACGTGCTGAACCAGCGGTTCCCGGCCGTGCCGGGCATGGTCGACCTGGTGAAGACGGCCGAGCGTGAGGGCTACGCGATCTTCTTCCTGACCGGCCGCGGCGCCGCGCAGGAACAGGCCACCCTGGGCAACCTCACCGCGGACGGGATCGGCATCGACGCCGGCTACCCGAAGCCGACGCCGCTGCGCAACGGCGAGGACGGCCTGTTCACCAAGCCCGCCGTCGCGAACTACCCCGACTACTTGAAGCAGGCCTGTGCGAACGACCCGAACGGCTCGTGCACCACGATCCACTACAAGTCGGCGACCCGCGCGCACATCGAGTCGCTCGGCTACGACATCGTCGCGAACTTCGGCGACCAGTTCTCCGACCTGAAGGGCGGCTTCGCCGACCGCACCTTCAAGCTGCCGAACCCGAACTACTACCTGCCCTGACGCGGCAGGACGCCGGACAGCAAGGTTCGTAGCCCGTCCGTCAGGGCGGGCTCGAACTCCATCCGGATCGCGGCGAGGGACGGGTCGGTCTCGTAGGCGGCGAGGATCGCCGGGACCGGGTGGGAGTGGGACCAGATCGCGCCCGCGAGCAGGCTCGCGTTGGCGATGAAGCGGCCCGCTCCCTGTTGGCCGAGCTCCGGCAGGACGCCCGCGACCACCGCGATCATCCGCTCGAACGCGACCGCGGCCGCCCGCTTGAACGCCAGCGCGGTCTCCGTCGTGACGTTGCGCTCCAGCACTGCCGCCTGCGAGCTGATCAGGTCGCAGAGCACCGGCCGCTTCGCCAGTGTGCCGACGATCGTCGCGACCAGGCGCTCGGCCCGCTCGCCGGTCTCCGCGGCGGGGGACACGTCCGCCGTCGCGCCCGCCAGATCCTCCACCCAGGCCGCCAGCTCGCTGCTGGACAGCTCGAGCAGGACGGCCTCGCGGGAGTCGAAGTAGTTCAGCACGTTCGACTTCGCCAGGCCGACGCGGCGGCTCAGTTCGTTCAGGCTGACGTCCGCGACCGGCATCTCGGTCAGCATCGTGGCCGCCGTGGCGAGGATCGCCCGCCGCCGCTCGGCTCGCTGCTCGGCACTCCGGGCGCGCTGGAAAGTCATGCCCACAGTCTACAGACCGACGGTCTGTTGTTATCGGACCGGCGGTCTGATAACGTCGAGCCATAACAGACCATCAGTCTTTTATGGAGTGTGGAGCATGTACGACGTCCCTGATCAGACCGGCAAGCTCGTCGTCGTCACCGGCGCCAACAGCGGCACCGGCAAGGAGGCCGCGCGGCGGCTCGCAGCCGCCGGCGCGCGGGTGGTGATGGCGGTCCGGACCCCGGCCAAGGGCGAGGCGGCGCGCGCCGAGATCCTGGCCGAGCACCCCGACGCCCGGCTCGAGGTGCGGCGGATCGACCTGGCGGATCTCGCCTCGGTGCGGGAGTTCGCCGAGCAGCTCACCGCCGACGAGCCACACCTGGACCTGCTGGTGAACAACGCCGGCGTGATGAACCCACCGACCCGGATCACCACCAAGGACGGCTTCGAGCTGCAGTTCGGCTCGAACTACCTCGGCCCGTTCGCGTTGACGGTCCGGCTGCTGCCGCTGCTGCTGGCCGCTCCGGCTCCGCGGGTCGCGACGATGGCCAGCGGCGCCGCCAACTTCGGCCGGATCCACTTCGACGACCTGCAATGGGAGCGTCGCTACCGGACGATGGCGGCGTACTCGCAGTCGAAGCTCGCCGACCTGATGCTGAGCAACGAGCTCGCCCGGCGGTCGACCGCCAACGGCTGGGGCCTGCTGAGCGTTGCCGCCCACCCCGGCTTCACGAACACCAACCTGCAGACGACCGGCCCCAGCCTCGGCCGCGACGGACTGCCCCTGGGCACGCGCCTGCTGTACCGCTTCGCCCCGCTGCCCTCGCAGGGCGTGGTGACCGGCACCGAGCCGCTGCTGTTCGCCGCGGCCGACCCGGCGGCCGAGCACGGTGCGTACTACGGACCGTCCGGTCGGTTCGGACTGGTCGGTCCCACGGCCGCGGTCAAGCAGCCCCGGGCCGCGCTCGATGCGGAGGCCAGCGCCCGGCTGTGGCAGGTTTCCGAAGGCCTGACGGGCGTCTCGCTGCCGTCTATCCTGCGCAAGTGAGTGAATGGTCGAGCGGGGGAATCTACGAGTCGTACGTCGGGCGCTGGAGCCGGCTCGTCGCGCCGGAGTTCGTCGGCTGGCTGGAGCAGCCGGCCGGGCTGCGCTGGCTCGACGTCGGCTGCGGCACCGGCGCACTGACCAGCACGATCCTCCGGACGGCCGATCCGGCGTCGGTGCTCGGGATCGACCCGTCGGAGGGCTTCATCGGCTACGCCCGCCAGGCCGTCCAGGACCCGCGGGCCGACTTCGAGGTCCGGTCCGCGGCCGAGCTCCCGGACGGCCCGTTCGACGTCGTCGTCGCCGGTCTGGTGCTCAACTTCGTCCCTGAGCGGGTCGAGGCGCTGCGCCGGATGCGGGAGATCGGCACGACGGTCGCTGCGTACGTCTGGGACTACGCCGGCGGCATGCAGCTGATGCGGTACTTCTTCGACGCGATGCTCGACGTCCGGCCGCAGGACAGCGAGCACGACGAGGGGCGCCGGTTCCCGTTCTGTACGCCGGAAGGTCTCGAGGACCTGTTCCGTGAGGCCGGGTTCGCCGATGTGCGGACGCGCGAGATCGTCGTACCGACGGAGTTCGGGTCGTTCGACGACTACTGGCAGCCGTTCCTCGGCGGGCAGGGTGTGGCCCCGGCGTACTTGCGCAGCCTGGACCCAGCGGACCAGGAGGTCCTGCGGGACGCCGTCCGGGCGCGGTTGCCGATCGAGGCCGACGGGTCGATCAAGCTGACGGCCCGGGCGTGGGCGGTTGCCGATCGAGGTGCCGATCGAGGGGCCGGCTGAGGTAGTCGTCGCGGAGCAGGCCGAAGAGCAGGTCGTCGGTCCACTCGCCCTTGAACCAGGAGTTCGACAGCCGCAGCCCTTCGCGGGTGAAGCCGACGCGCTCGAGCAGCCTGGCTGACGCGGTGTTCCTGGCGTCGCACTCGGCCGACACCCGGTGCAGCTCGCGGTCCACGAACACGTGGTGCAGCAACCCGCGCACGGCTTCGGACGCGTAGCCCTGACCTTGGTAGGCCGTCGCGAGCGTGAAACCGAGGTCGGCCTGCATCAGGTTGTCGGACAGGTTCAGCCCGAGATCGCCGACGAGGACGCCGTCCAGGTCGACGGCGTACTGGAACCAGCCGGCCGCCTCCGGGTCGCCCGCGGCGAACTGCTCGACCGTCCGCCGCGCGTCCGCGAGCGGCACCGGCGCCTCCCAGGACTGGAAGCGTGCGACGTCCGGATCGGAGCGGTACGCGGCGAACTGCTCGGCGTCCGCGGGGGTGAAGCGGCGCAGGATCAGCCGGTCGGTCTGCGCGAACATCCGCTCATCATGTCAAGACCGCGCGGCCGGCTCCGTCGTACCTGTGAGAGGAGAGCGCCGATGAAGTTCTTACTGATCCTGCAGGGTGAGGGTGAGCCACGACTGCAGCGCGACGAGTTCGAGCGGGTCGCCCACGACGCCGGTGAACTGGTCGGCGGCGAACTGCTCGCGGACCCCCAGCTGTCCGTCCGCCTGCCCGACGACGAGCCGAGCCGCATCGACGGGTACTACGTGGTCGACGTCGAAAGCCGCGCCCGAGCCGTCGAACTGGCCCGCCTGCTCCCGGACTCCCAAGTCACCGGCCGCTCGGTGGAAATCCGCGCCGTGATGCACTCGACCGGCATCGACTTCTGAACCACCGCCGGAAACGCCCGCCCCCCGCTCGCCCGGCCCCGGCGGTCGGGCGGAGCCGTCCGTTCGAGGGGTTGACCCCTGAGCTTGCCGGTTGGCCCCCCGGAAAGCCAGGGGCCAACCGGCCATCTGAGGGGTCAACCCCCAAGGCGGGCAGTGACGAGCGCGGCGCCGCGCAGCAACCTCAACCACTCGTCCGATGGGGTCGCGCCACCTTGAACCAGAGGCTGGTGGCCAGGGGGGTCTCGGTGGTGCTCAGGCGTTCCAGGCGGACGGTTCGGCCGCCGGGGTGGTCGAAGAGGCGGGTGCCGTCGCCGAGCATGACCGGGGCGTAGAGGAGCAGGACCTCGTCCAGTTCGCCGGCCTCGAGGCACTGCTTGGCGATGTTCGCGCCGATGACGTTGACGTACTTGTCGCCGGCCGCCTGCTTGGCCCGGGCAAGGGCCTTCGTGAAGTCGTCGACGAAGGTGACCCCGTCCTCCGGCGCGGACGGCGGGCGGTGTGTGACGACGTACGCCGGTCCGCTCCAGCCGCCGCCGAACGCCTCGCCCTCGCCGGTCTCACCCTTGTACGGATCGTCGCCGTCGTGCGAGCGGCGGCCGATCAGCAGCGACCCGATCCGGGGGATCAGGTCGTCGACCTCCGGGTTGGGGCCGAGATACGGGCGCATCCACTGCATGTCGCCGTCCGGGCCGGTGATGAAGCCGTCCACCGACATCGTCACCGAGTACAGCACCTTCGCCATCGGGTTCCTCCTTCGTCCGGATGGGTGTTGAGACGAGCGAGCCGGGTAAAACTCATCGGCGGCGGCCCCGATGCGGCCCGCCGGCGGCTGCCTGGATAGCCTGACCGGCACTCCAGCTTTTCGGATCACGGCGGACGGATCGAGGTGCGGCGCGGCGATGCCCGGACACGACGAGACGCACCGGCCGCCGCGTGCCGACGAGCCGGGCAGGATCGACCTCGACCGCGCCTCCCAGGCCCGGGTCTACGACCTGCTGCTCGGCGGCAAGAACAATTTCGAGGTCGACCGGCAGTTCGTCCAGGAGCTGCTGAAGATCGCACCGGAGATCGCCGAGCTGACCCGGCAGAACCGCCGCTGGCTGGCCGACGCGATCGACCGGATGAGCGCCGACGGCGGGATCGACCAGTTCCTCGACCTCGGTGCGGGGCTGCCCACCGCGCGGAACACCCACGACATCGCGCTGCGCGCCGACGCGGCGGCGAAGGTCGTGTACGTCGACAACGACCTGACCGCGATCTCGCACGGTCAGGCGCTGCTCGCCGACGACCGGAGCAGCTTCTTCGCCGACGCGGACGTCGCCGACCCGGCCGCCGTCCTCACCCATCCGGTGGTGACCGAGGCGCTCGACCTGACCCGCCCGGTCGGGATCCTGCTCGGCCTGGTGCTGCACTCGATCGCGGATCCGGCCCGGGTGGTCGCGGACTACCTGGCCGCCGTACCCTCCGGCTCGTACGTGGCGATCACGCATCCGCTCAACCCGCGCGACGGCAGCCGGCTGGCCGAGTTCGCGACCGCGATCGAGGAGAAGCTGAGGGACGCGTTCCCGCACATCCGGTTCCGGACCGGCGACGAGATCGCCGGGCTCGTCGCCGGGCTCGACCTGGTCGCCCCGGGGCTGGTCGACCTCGCGTCCTGGTGGCCGGAGGCCGAGCGGACCCTGCACGCGGCCGGCCCCGGCCGGCTCGTCCTGGTCGCTCTGGCCCGCAAACCGTAGGAATTCGCTGGTCACCGGCGCCCGGCCGGACCATGATGGGTCGCATGTCTGCTCAGGCTGCTGCCGCTTACTGATCGTCACCGCGCCCGATGACACCTGGCGCGTCCGATCAAGCCCGTCCCGTGGACGGGCCCCGAAGCGTGCAGTCCGTCAGCCTTGGAGCCAGCCTTCCCATGACTTCTGAGTCGTCCTGGGTCGAGGTCGCGTGTGACGAGTCGGGGTTCTCCGGAACCAACCTGCTCGACCCGGCCTCACCCGTCATCACCCATGCCAGTGTCGATCTCGACGTGCCCGCGGCCGCCGACGTGATCGACGTCCTGCGAGCCCGGCTGCGCCGCCGGACGGAGTACAAGTCCAACCAGTTGCTGCGGCCCGAGCAGCGGCCCGCGCTCGAGTGGCTGCTCACCACCTTGCGGGGGCAGGCACATGTCCACGTCATCGACAAGACCGCGTACGTCGCCGCGCGGGTGTTCGAGCTGTTCACCGAGGACCCGTCGTACGGCGCCGGCACCAGTCTCGGCACGGACCACTCGGAGGTCGTCGCGGCGCTGCGGCACCGGACCGGGTTCCTGGCGGCGTTCGTGGACCTGGCCCGGACCAAGCGGGTCCGGCTGATGGATCACGCCGCCGTCGACCGGTTCTTCGCGACGATGCCGGCCGACGTACCGGCGTTGCGGGTGCTGACGCGGGCCCGGGTCGAGGAGGTGATGCAGCGGCTGATCGACGAGGACCCGGAGCTGCCGCCGCCGTTGGAGCCGCTGGTCCCGGCGCTCGCCGAGACGGTGCTCTACTGGAGCGCCGGCGGGCGTCGCGTCGCGGTCGTGCACGACGAGCAGAGTGCGCTGACGCCGGGCCGGGTGGCCAGGCTGGGGGCGTTCCTCGCCGCGGGGGCGGAGCCGGGGCCGCTGCGGTCGTTCGTCCAGGTCGACTCCAAACGCGATCCGCGGGTGCAGGTGGCCGACTTCCTGGCCGGGATCGCGCGCCGGCGGACGCCGGACCTGGTGGACCTGCTGGAGCCCTACACCTGTGCCGCCACGAACTCCTCCCAGGTGTGAGTGCCGACGGTGGCGCCGGTGAGCGTGAGGTTGCCGCCCGAGCGGTACACCTTGCCAGCCTTGCCCGGGACGCGGACCGGCAGTGACAGCCGGCGCTTCCCGGTGGTCCGCAGGTAGTCGCGGGCCAGGTCCGCCAGGCTGTAGACCTTCGGTCCGACCAGATCGGGGACGAGGCCCTGCGGCTCACCGAGCGTGAGTTCGGCCAGCCGCTCGGCCACGTCCCGGCTGTCGACCGGCTGGAACCGGAGGCCGCCGGGCACCGGCAGGACGGGCAGTTTCGCCATCGTCCGGACGGCGTTCCAGGCGAAGTCGTGCAGCTGGGCGACCCGCAGGACGGTCCACGGCACGGACGACCCGCGGACCGCCTGCTCGGCGCCGAGCTTCGACTTGAAGTACGTGAGCGGGAGTTGGTCGACCGCGGTCACCGAGATGTGCACCAGGTGCCCGACCTTCGCCCGCTCGGCCGCCTCGACCAGGTTCCGGGTGCCGATCTCGTCGCCCTTCGGACCACCGGCCAGGTGCAGGATCACCTCCACTCCGTCCACGGCCCGGTCCAGCCCCTCGCCGCTCAGCAGGTCGACGGCCAGGTACTCGATGCCGTCGCCGCGGTCGCCGGCGTGCCGGCTGAGGACGCGGACCTTACGGCCGGCCGCTTGCAGCAGCGGGACCACCTGACGGCCGATCGTTCCGGTACCGCCTGTCACCAGGATCATGAGCTTCTCCGTTTCTCGTTGTGCCTCTGCAGCGCTGACGGAGCCCGGTGGGCGGAGTGTGACCGAATGTGAGCTGGAATACATCAGGGCAAAATGTCGAGGGCCTGCCGGCGCCTCCGACGTCCGGGGTGCACGGGATACCGACACAGGAGGTTCTGTCATGAAGTACGTGGTCCTGATCCACTCCAACCCGCAGCCGTGGGGGCACCCGACGATCGACTTCACCGAGGTCGGCCGGGCGATCCCGGCGGACGAGCGGGCCGCGATGGGCAAGGAGTTCGACGAGATGCTCACCGAGCTGTCCGCGTCCGGCGAGCTGGTCACCGGCCTGGCGTTGGACGCACCATCGACCGCCCGGACCTACCGGTGGGAGGGCAGGCGCCCGGTCAACACCGACGGTCCGTACGCCGAGTCGAAGGAGCAGCTGGCCGGCTTCTTCGTCCTCGACTGCGCCACCCGCGCCCGGGCCGAGGAACTGGCCGCCAAGTTCGCCGGTCCCGGCGACGTCATCGAGTTGCGCCCGGAAATGGAGTTCTGACGACGATTGCGGACAGTAACGCGCGGATGTGACGTAGGACGGGATTTTGGAGTGACGTACGCCGTACCGCGGGCGCGGCCGGTCCCATAACCTAAGGGACTTAACGAGGGGCTGGAGGGGTGCCATGACGACTGTGTTGCTGATGGGACCGCCGGGCGCGGGCAAGGGGACGCACGCCGGTCACCTGGCCGGGCACCTCGGGGTGCCCGTCATCTCCACCGGTGACCTGTTCCGGCGCAACATCGCGGAAGGCACCGAGCTCGGCCGCACGGCGCAGCGCTACCTCGACGCCGGGGAGTACGTGCCCGACGAGGTCACCAACGCCATGGTCCGCGACCGCCTCGCCGCGAACGACGCCCGTCCGGGGTTCGTCCTGGACGGGTACCCGCGCACGCTCGAGCAGGCCGGCGTCCTGGACGACATCCTCGGCGGCCAGGGCCGCTCGCTCGACGCGGCCCTGGTGCTGCAGGTCGAGTCCGACGCGCTCGTCGACCGGCTGCTCCGGCGCGCCGAGATCGAGCACCGCTCGGACGACACCGAGGACGTCATCCGCCGCCGCTTCGAGGTCTACCACGAGCAGACCGCCCCGCTGATCCACTTCTACGCCGGTCGCGGGATCCACCACGAGGTCGACGCGTCCGCCGACATCGACACGGTCCGGGCCCGCGTCTGGCAGGTCGCCGTACAGCTCAAACCGGCCGCGTAGCCCGCACTGGATCGTCAGCTGCGCCAGGTCGGGGCGACCGACTTGCGGTAGGAGCGGCCGAACACGCCGGCGATCACGGTCAGCACCGGCTTCGGGATGGTGCCGGTGATGGCGGCGGACTCGGCGGGCGTGGCGCCGTCGAGCGCCCACGCGAAGAACGTGCCGCCCTGCGCCGGGCCGACCTTCGCGAACTCGCGGCCCATCGCCTTCATCTCGGGCGAGCCCTCGTTCGCCAGGTAGACGGGCTCGATCTCGGCCTCCTCGTGCTCGAGGTGCTCGACCGTGACCCGCTGCAGCTCCTGGATCGCGGCGCGTGCGGCTGCCGCGTCGTCCGCGCTCGCGGTCCGCCGCAGCGTGCCCATCGCCGTCCGCGACGCCGCCAGCGCGGCCGCCATCGTGTCGTGCTCGGCGTCCAGTTGCGTCAGGAGCTCCCGGCTGACGCCGAGCTTCTCCAGAGCCGGCCACGCGATCTCGTGCTCACCCTCGTGATGCCGGGTGAGCTGACTGTCGAAGTTCTGCCAGGCCGCCGCCAGCTGCGCGGCCCGCGTGCGGTCCCCGTCCGGGAACCGTCCCAACGCGTCCAGGAACCGATCCAGATCCCGCCGGACAGCGGCATGGATCGCCTTGTTCATGCTCATCTCCCCCATGGGTGGGAGTATCCGTCCCGGGAACAACGGTTGACCAGAGCAAGTTGATGCTGAATATGCATGGTGAGTACAAGGTCCCGGGCGGGAAGCTCGTCGTCGCGGACCTGGATGTGGTCGACGGTCACGTGCGGAACGCGCAGATCTCCGGGGACTTCTTCCTGGAGCCCGACGACGCGTTGGAGCGGATCAACGGGGCCCTGGCCGGCCTGCAGGTGGACACGTCCGCGGCGCAGATCGCGGCCCGGGTGCGCGGCGCGCTCGGTGACGGCGTCGAGATGCTCGGGTTCTCGCCCGAGGCGGTCGCGGTCGCCGTCCGGCGGGCGGTGACCGGCGCGACCGGTTGGCGTGACCACGAGTGGGAGTTCGTGCACGACGTACCGCGGGACCCGGCGCTGCAGATGGCGCTCGACGAGGTGCTGACCGAGGAGGTCGGCTCGGGGGAGCGGCCGCCGACGCTGCGGGTCTGGGAGTGGGCGTCGAACGCGGTCATCATCGGCAGCTTCCAGTCGCTGCGCAACGAGGTCGACCTGGACGGCGCGGCCCGGCACGAGGTCACCGTCGTCCGCCGGATCAGCGGCGGCGGCGCGATGTTCGTGGAGCCGGGCAACACGATCACGTACTCGCTGTACGTACCGGAATCGCTCGTCTCCGGCCTGTCCTTCGTCGAGTCGTACGCGTTCCTCGACGACTGGGTCATTGGTGCGCTCAACGATCTCGGCATCGCGGCGACGTACCAGCCGATCAACGACATCACCTCGCCGGCCGGCAAGATCGCCGGCGCCGCGCAGAAGCGCTTCGCCGGCGGCGCGGTGCTGCACCACGTGACGATGGCCTACGACATGGACGCCGGCAAGATGCTCGAGGTCCTGCGGATCGGCCGGGAGAAGCTGTCCGACAAGGGCACCACGAGCGCGAACAAGCGCGTCGACCCGCTGCGCAGCCAGACCGGGCTCGACCGTGCGGACGTGATCTCCCGGATGGTCGGCACGTTCCGGAACCGCTACGGGTTGTCGAACGGCGTGATCGCCGACGGCACCGTCGCGCTGGCCGAGGAGCGGGTCGGTGCGAAGTTCGGCACCGAGGAGTGGCTCACGCGGGTGCCGTGATCGGTACGGCGTTGCCGCTCACCCGCACCCGGTTGTCGTCCGGGCGGAGCTCGACCGTGATCAGGCTCGGCCGCCCGAGGTCCTCGCCCTGGTGCAGCGTGATCGTGGGCCGTGCCTGGCCGAGCTCACGGAGATAGGCGCCGAACGCGGCCGCGGCGGCCCCGGTCGCCGGGTCCTCGACCACGCCGCCCACCGGGAACGGGTCGCGGACGTGGAAGACGGCCGGCGATTCCCGCCAGACGAGCTGCAGCGTGGTCAGGTCGCGCTCGAGCATGTACGCGAGCAGACGGTCGAAGTCGTAGTCCAGATCGGCCAGTCGTTGCCGCGTCGCCGTACCCAGCACGAGATGCCGCGCTCCGGCGTACGCGATCCTCGGTGGCAGGCCCGGGTCGAGGTCGTCGGGTGACCAGCCCAGGATGTCGAGCACGTCGGTGAGCTCGCCGGCCGGTTCGACGGACGGCTCGACGCTGGTGAGCGTGGCGCGCAGGGTGTCGTCGACCGTCACCGGGACCTCGCCGGCCTGTGTCGCGAAGACGATCTCGCCGGGGCCGGTCCGCTCCGCCAGCGCGACGGCCGTCGCGACCGTGGCGTGACCGCAGAACGGGACCTCGGCCTTGGGGGAGAAGTACCGCACCGGGCGGACGTCACCCTCGCCGGTCAGGAACGCGGTCTCGGAGTACCCGACCTCGGCCGCGATCGCCTGCATGGTGGCGTCGTCGAGCCCACTCGCGTCGAGCACCACGCCAGCCGGGTTCCCTCCGGCCGGGTCGGACGTGAAGGCAGCGTAGCGGAGAACGGTCGTCATACGGTCCATCCAATCACCGCGTCCAGTCCAGCTGCGGCTCAGGGATCGCCAGCGTCCGCCCGAACTCCTTCGCTTCTTCCCGCGCCGCCTCGTCACCTCGCCGGTACCGGAACGTCCGCCCCGGGAAGACCACGAAGATCTCGTGCTCGTCGTGGAAGTCGGCGTACCACCCGGGACTGTCGAGCACCCCGGACAGCATCGTCGCCAACTCCTCACCCTGCTCGACCTGGAACTCGAGCAGCGACCAGATCTCCGGCTGCTCGGCCGACGTCCCGCCGACGGCCTGGCGGCTGACCTTCGTCACGGTCAACGGCATCCCGTCCAGCACGGTCCCGGCTTTGAGGCTCTCGAGGATCAACACTCCGCTGTACACGCAGACGAAGGTACGGTGCGGCGCCGACAATTGCCGGTATGGAGATCGGGTACGTGATCTTGTACGTCGAGGATCTGGACGCGTCGGTGGCGTTCTACCGCGACGTGGCCGGGCTGGCGTACAAGTTCACGGATGCGGGGTACGCGGAGTTCGACGCCGGTACTGTGCGGTTCGCGTTGTACGAGCGCCGGCGGGCGGAGTGGCTGACCGGGCGGGCGGTGACGCCGGGCGCGGGCGGGGAAGTGGTGGTGCCGGTGGACGATGTGGACGCGTACGCCGAGCGGCTGCGAGCGGCCGGCATACCGGTGCTGAGCGGGCCGGCGGACCGTCCGTGGGGACACCGGACGGTCCACGTCGCCGACCCGGACGGGTTCGTCGTCGAGTTCGCGGAGGAGATCCCGCGCGCTCGTGGGCGACGGTAGGTCAGCCGGCCCGGCTCCGCCCAGCCCGGCCCCGGGCCCGGCCCGGCTCCGCCCGGCCCGGCTCCGCCCAGCCCGGCCCGGGCCCGGCCCGGCTCCGCCCGGCCCGGCCCCGGGCCCGCTCGGCTGGACGGCGGGTCGCGGGTCGGCGGGTCGGCGGGTCGGCCGGGTCGGCGGGTCGGTGGGGGAGCGGGCGGCGGGTCAGCGGGGCGGCGGGTCAGCGGGGCGGCGGGTCGGCGGGTCAGCGGGGCGGCGGGTCGGCGGGTCAGCGGGGCGGCGGGTCAGCGGGGCGGCGGGTCAGCGGGTCAGCGGTAGTGGTGCCGGCGGCGGGACATGCCGCTGATCAGCATGAGCCAGAACATGCCCCACAGGAGCCACGGTGCGGCGAGTGCGATCGAGCTGACCACCAGGCCGATCATCAGGAACGGGGCCAGCATCAGGAACGGCGGCGGCGGACCTGGACGGCGGCGCAGGTTGGCCGGGCCTTGCGCGACCTGCAGTTCCGTCGAGACCGGCAGGTCGTCGAACAGCGGCTCGAGGTCATCGGCGTACCGCGCCCGCGTGACCACTTCGCTCCGCTCCTCGAACTCGCCTTGGGTCAACCGCCCGGCCACGAAGTGCTCACTCAACGCCGACACGGCCCGATCCCGCTCAGCATCACCGATCCGCACCCGCTTCACCTCACCCCGCACCCGTCCCCGCCCACGCTCCTCCAACAGCCCGTCGCGGCCGTCCGGGTCGCGAGCCTCCACCGGACTCTCGCGCCCGGATCGGCTGCTGGCCTCCGCCGAGTTCTCGCGGCCGGACCGGTTGCCGGCATCCAAGGCATCGCCGTGGCCGTCCCGGCTGTCGCCACGGTCCCGGCCGCCGTGGCCGCCGAGGCTACCCCGGCTGTCGCCACGGTCCCGGCCGCCGTGGCCGCCGTGGCTACCTCGGCTGTCGCCACGGTCCCGGCC
>NZ_JBEXMY010000003.1:498327-860139 GCF_040610805.1 Kribbella sp. NPDC003557 | reverse complement strand
CGTCCGCCGTGGCCGTCCCGGCTGTCCCGGCTGTCCCGGCCGCCGTGGCCGTCCCGGCTGTCCCGGCTGTCCCGGCCGCCGTGGCCGTCCCGGCTGTCCCGGCTGTCCCGGCCGCCGTGGCCGTCCCGGCTGTCGCCGCTGTCCCGGCCGCCCCGGCCGCCGAGGCTACCGCGGCTGTCGCCGCTGTCCCGGCTGTCCCGGTCTGCGTGGGTGCTGTCGTCGTTCCAGGCGGCGGCGTGCCACTCGCCGTTCCAACCGCGGCCGTGCCAGTCACCGCCCCAGCTGTGCTGGTGTGGCCGGTCGCCCGGCTCGTCGGACCAACCCGGCTCGTTCCAGCCCTGGCCGGTCCAGCCCTGGCCGTTCCGGCCCTGCGCGGTCCAGCCTTGTCCGGGCCAGCCCTGGCCCTGTCCGGTCCAACTCGGGCCGGTCCAGCTCTGGCCGGTCCAGCGTTGGCGCCTGCCGCGGCGTGGGCGGTCCTGGCCGGGGGAGCTCATGAACGGTCCTGCTGGTCGGTGCCGTCGTCCTCCTCGGCGAGGATGCCGTAGAGCTTGCGGCGCAGGTCGGCGACCGCCTCGCGGGCCTTCGCCTGCTGCTCCGGCGTACCGCTCGCCAGGATCTGCCACATCGCCGTGGCGACCTGCCCGAACAGCGGCTTGAACCCGTTCTCGTCGTCACCCGACGGAGCGCTCATCGCCTCCCAGGGCGCGGACACCTCGTCCTGGTGCTCGGCGACGTACGTGCGGCCCTCGTCGGTCAGCCGGAACGTGCGCCGCCCGACCTCCGCGTCCGCCGTCACGAGTCCCTCGTCCTCGAGCTGCTGCAGCGTCGGGTAGATCGAGCCCGGGCTGGGTTTCCACACCCCGCCGCTGCGCTCGGCGATCTCCTGGATGATGCCGTAGCCGTTCATCGGCTGCTCCGCGAGCACGGCGAGGATCGCGGCCCGGACGTCGCCGCGCCGCGCCTTCGGCCCCCGCCAGCGCGGCGGCGGACCCCACGGCGGACCGAACATCTGCCCGCCGCCACCGAACATGCCCCACGGCGGCCCGAAGTTCTGCTGCTGCCCGCTGTGCCCGCGATGCCCGCTCATCGCCGCGCGCAACTCGTCCCTGATGTCGTCGAAGGTTGAACAGTGCCGCGCGAACTGCGCCCAAGGCCAGCCCGCGGCGTACGCCGATCCGGTCATCTGGACCACCCGTCCCTCACGAAAAGTGATTGCGATAGTTCGACGATATATCGCGAACCATCGCAACCCAAGGGACTCACGCGTTGAACTTGAGGTCCTTCACGGCCGCGGTCAGGACGACGGAGTTGTCGACGACGGAGATGCCGGTGAGCTGCGCGCCGAACGGCAGTTCGGGCAGCGTGACGCCCTGCGCCAGCTGGTTCTGCACGGCCTCGCGGACGTACGACGGGATCGAGTCGGACAGCTCGCCGAGTCCGAGCATGACCTTGCCCTGCTGGACCTGCGGAAGGATCGGCACGTCGAAGGCGATCCCGCGGATCGATGCCTTCGCGTGCAGCTTCCCGTCCACGACGACGAACGACAGGCCCTCGAGCCCGGTGCTCTTGACGGCGAGCCGGGCCAGCTCGCGCGGCGACAGTTGCAGCCGCAGGTCGGTCGCCGCGACGGTCACCGCACCGGACTGCTGGGTGAGCAGCGACCGCGGCACGTGCACGTCCTGCAGCTCGACCTTCAGGTCCTCGCCCGGTACTCCGGAGAACGTCGGCTTCTCCATCGTCAGCGTGACCTTGGAGAAGTCCTCCTTGACCAGCTGCGGCAGGAACCCGAACCCGCCGATCTTCACCGACGTGCCGGCCGAGCGGACGTCGTACTGCTTGGCCTCCTGCTCGGCCATCGACGCGAGCTGGTTCTCCGCCACGTACGCGGCGGCGCGATCGACGACGATCGCCAGCACCGCCAGCACCACCAACGTGACGACGAGCCGGCGGAACCACCGCCTTGGTCTCCTGGAACTCATCACTGCCCTTCTCGCGGTCGACCCCGCACAGCCTAGAACCCGGATGGTGAGACTCCTCCGGACGTCACCCGGTTCGAGCCCTTTCCGCGCGAACGTGGTCGCCGCGGGAAAAGCGATTGCCCGGAGGCGGCGGCTCACGTTGGGTGGGCGGTATGACCGAACTGCGCACCGATCGCCTCGTCCTCCGTCGATGGCGGGACTCCGACGTCGAACCGTGGGCGGCGATGAACGCCGATCCCGAGGTCCGGGAGCACCTGGGCGACCTGCTCACCCGTGAACAGAGCGCTGCCTCGGTCGCCGGGTTCCAGGCCGACTTCGACCGCCGGGGCTACGGCTGGTGGGCGGTCGAGGTGCGGGCCACGGGCGAGTTCATCGGCTTCGCCGGCCTGGACCAGGTGGATGACCACATGCCGTTCACGGGAGTGGAGATCGGCTGGCGGCTCGCACGCCAGGCCTGGGGCTACGGCTATGCCACCGAGGCCGCGCTGGCAGTGCTGTCGTACGGCTTCGACTCTCTCGAACTCCCCGAGATCCTTGCCGTGACGACTGCACTCAACCATCGTTCCCAGGCGGTGATGCGGCGGATCGGCATGACCCGCGATCCCGCCGACGACTTCGACGACCCGAGCGCGCCCGAAGGCCCGCTGCGCCCGAGCGTGCTGTACCGCATCGACCGTCGACCCGATGCGCGGAGCTAGCTAGCGCCGGAGCGCGTCGACGGATTCCCTGAGGGCGACGTCGGTCGGCGTCGGTTTGAGGCCGAAGGCAACGGTTGCCGCGGTCGAGTCGACGACGAACGGCCGCTGCCACTGGTACAGCATCTCCACCAGCTCCCGCGCGGCCGGGTCGACCAGTCCCGCGAGCCGCAGTACCACGGTCGGCATCGGCGCGACCTTCGCCGCCGGCGCACCCGCCAGCTCGGCGGCACGGCTCGCCAGTTCGCGCACCGACAGCGGCGCGGCGGTCGGTACGTGCCAGGCGCGTCCCCACGCGCTCTCGTCGCCGGTGACCGCGATCAGCAGGCGCGCGACGTCGCCGACGTACGTCCAGCTGTGCGGCGCGTCGAGATCGCCCGGCATCGTCCCGCGTTTGCCGGCGATCACCTTCGGCAACACCGTCACGCTGAACGGCGACACGGCTCCCGCGCCCAGGTAGTCGGAGCCGCGTACCTCCGCGGTCCGGATCCGCCCTGCCTGGTGGGCAGCCAGGGCGTCGGCCCAGATCCTGGCCCGCACCTGCCCCTTCACGGTGTTCGGCAGCATCGGCAGGTCTTCGGTCATCGGCCCGTCCACCGCGCCGTACCCGTAGAGATTCCCGGTGCTCACCAGCACCGCCCCCGACGCTTCGGCCGCTGCGATCAACGCCGCGCTGATCAGTGGCCATTCGGTCGTCCACCTGTCGTACGGCGGCGCCGCGCACGAGTAGATCGCCGTCGCGCCGTCGACATACTCTACGAGTCCGCTCCTGGCGTCGGCCGCGACCAGCTCCGCCCCGTCGGGTCCACTTCCCGAGCGCGAGATGACGCGGACCTGCTCGCCCCGCTCGACCAACAGCCGCGCGACCACGTTCCCTACGGCCCCGGCTCCGACGACAACGTGCACGCGCAGTCCCTCCACTCGATGGCAGGCGTCGGCAACACACTAGGGCGAGTGGTGATCCTCGTGGTTGAGAGCATGAGCCTGTCACGACGGCCGGAGGGTGGAGAAGCATGTTCCTGCTTCAGATGTCGGGTGTTCCAGGAGCGGGTAAGTCCACCGTCGCAGCCCACGTCGTCGACACCTTCGGTGCGGTGGCGATCGACTACGACGTGATCAAGACCGGTGTTCTCGACGCGGGCGTCGACCTCGCTCTCAGCGGCCCGGCGTCGTACGAGGTCATGTACGGACTGGCACGTCAGGTGCTCGGCCAAGGGCATCCCGTGGTCATGGACAGCCCGTGTTTCTGGCCGAGAATCCTGAGTGAGGGCCTGGAGATCGCCGAGGCGCAGGACGTGAGCTACCGCTACATCGAGTGCCGGCTGGATGATCTGAAGCTCCTCGACGAGCGACTCGGCCGGCGTTCGCGGCTGCGGACCCACCGTCGCGGTGTGGACCTTCCGCCGGTGGACCTCGGCGACGACCTGGAGGACGGCGAGGCGTACTTCCGCGGTGCGTCCGACCGCGTCGTACGCCCGTCGGACTACTACCTCCAGCTGGACATGAAGCGGCCTCTGTCCGACGTACTGCCCGAGGTCGACGTCTACTTGAAGAGCTGATCCGGGAGCAATCAGTCGTTTGCTTCGAAACCTGACAACGTCGTCCCCTTCTCGGGCGCCGCACCCCGCCCTACCGTGAGGCCCGTCACACTCACTCTCCAGGGAGGGGATCCGCTCGTGAGGGGAATCCGGAGAAGTCTGGTCGCGGCGACGGGGGCGACCGCCCTGATCGCCGCCGCGCTCGCGATACCGGCCACAGCCGGCGCAGGCGCTACCGCAGTCAGTGGGGGAGATACCGAGTACCTGGTCCTGCTCGAGACGGGCGCGGACCGCAACCAGGCCATCGCGGCGGTCAAGGCCGCCGGCGGTGAGGTCGTCAAGGAGAACGCGCACCTGGGCACGCTGACCGTGCGCGCGGCCGCGTCGGGGTTCGTCACCCGGGTGTCCGCGTCGAGCGCGGTCGAGGGCGCGGCCCGCAGCCGGCCGATCGGTTCGGTCCCGCAGCAGAAGCCGCGGACCGTCGAGCAGGAGAACGGCGGGACCGGCAAGGCCGCGACCGCCAAGAAGCAGGCGGTCGGGATGGATCCGCTGGACGCGCAACTGTGGGGTCTGCGGATGGTCCGCTCCGACCTGGCGCGCACGGTCCAGCCGGGCAAGAAGTCGGTGAAGGTCGGCGTGCTCGACTCGGGGATCGACGCCCGTAACCCGGACATCGCGCCGAACTTCGACTGGAAGCTGTCCCGCAACTTCGCACCGGACATCCCGGAGATCGACGGCGTCTGCGAGTTCCGCGGCTGTGTCGACCCGGTCGGCTGGGACGACAGCGGTCACGGCACGCACGTGGCCGGCACGATCGGTGCCGCGGCCAACGGCGTCGGTGTCTCCGGTGTCGCGCCGAACGTGACGCTGGTGGAGATCCGCGGCGGCCAGGACAGCGGCTTCCTGTTCCTCGGACCGGTCACGGACGCACTGACGTACGCCGGTGACGTCGGGCTGGACGTCGTCAACATGTCCTTCTACGTGGACCCGTGGCTGTACAACTGCACCGCCAACCCGGCCGACAGCCCCGAGGCACAGGCCGAGCAGCGCACCATCATCCGCGCGATGACCCGGGCGCTGAACTACGCACACAACCACGGCGTCACGCTCGTCGGTTCGCTCGGCAACAACCACGAGGACCTCGGCAAGCCGCGCACGGACATCAGCAGCCCCGACTTCCCGCTGAACACGGCGTACCCGCGGCCGATCGACAACGCGACCTGCATCGACCTGCCGGTCGAGGGCCCGCACGTGATCGGTGTGTCGGCGCTCGGTCCGTCGACGACGAAGGCCGACTACTCCAACTACGGCCTGGAGCAGATCGAGGTGTCCGCACCGGGCGGCTGGTTCCGTGACTACTTCGGCACACCGCAGTTCCGGACGAACGAGAATCTGATCCTGTCGACCTACCCGGTGAACACGCTGCAGGCCGAGGGACTGGTCGACGCCGCAGGCAACATCACGCCCGACGGTGTCGCCGCCGGCGCCCAGAAGCAGTGCCCGGCCGGCGTCACGGACTTCACGAAGTGCGGGTACTACTTCTTCCTGCAAGGCACGTCGATGGCGTCGCCGCACGCCACCGGAGTGGCCGCGCTGATCGTCAGCCAGTACGGCAAGAAGAGCCACGGTGACTTCGGGTTGAGCCCTGACAAGGTCGGCAAGATCCTGATGAACACTGCCCAGGCCCGCGCCTGCCCGAACCCGCCGCTCCAGACCTATACCAACGAGGGCCGCCCGGCCGAGTTCAACGCCCTCTGCGAAGGCACCCGCGACTTCAACGGCTTCTACGGCCACGGAATCGTCGACGCCTACGCGGCGGTCACGCGCCACTGACCCGCCCCGAAGTCACCCCCTCGAACGCCGAGGGGGTGACTTCGCATGCAATGCCGATCGGTCCGCCTGCTATTGCCGGGCGAAGGCGGCCCTCGCCTCGAGGGCGAGATCCGCGAACGAGGTGCCGCTGACATCGATGGCGACCCGCTTGACGGTGGCGCCGATCAAGGGCCAGGGTCGCTCACCGGGGAAGTCGCCGGTGACCGGTTCGGCTCCGGACCGGCCGACGACCAGCCCTCCGCCACCGAGGCCGAACTTGCCCGGTTGGGTCCGGATCCGTCCCTCGCCGACCTTGCGGTCCCGGATGTGGAGGCTGAGCACGCCCTCGGTCGGCATCGTGGTGCCTTCCTTCTCGAAGGAGGCAGAGACGACGACGTGACCGGCCGGGATCGGCTCGTCGGATTCGATGGTCTGTACCAGCTCGCCGACGAAGTTGTAGACGTAGCGGAGTTTTCCTTCCTCGAGGTAGAGGGTGTGACCCCCGAACCTCGAACCCTGCGAGAAGATCACGCCGCCGGCCTCCGGGGTCGTGACCTCGAGGTCCGCCGCGATCGTGTACGAACGGTTGCGGATGTTCGGGGCGACCGACTCAGGGATTTCCGCACCGCCCGGGTAATAGACGTAGCGCGTCCGGGGCTTCGACAACTGCGGGCGTTCGGTGGTGAGGATCGTCACGGCGTCGCGAGACTCGAGTGGGAGGGCCTGGAGACGTCCCGCCTCGGCCCACCACAACGAGATGAGCTCCTGCAACTTGTCCGGGTGCTTGTCGGCCAGGTCCTCGCATTCGCTCGGATCCGTCTCGGTGTCGAACAGCTCCCACCGTTGCTGATGGAAGTCGCCCCACGACTCGGGCGCGGCCGGCACCGCGGTGGCAGCCTTCCAGCCTTGGTGCCAGATCGCCCGCGTCCCGAGCATGGAGTAGAACTGCGTTTCCTTCCGGGTTGCCGCGGTCGCGTCGTCGAAGCTGTACCGGAAGCTGGTGCCCTCCAGCGGATTCTGCGTGTAGCCGTTGACGACATCGGGAAGGTCGACGCCCAGGCATTCGTACAGGGTCGGCACGATGTCGATGGCGTGGGTGTACTGACGGCGCATCTCGCCGGTCGCGGTGAAGCCACGCGGCCACGAGACGATCAGTGGGTCGGCCGTCCCACCCTCGTAGTTCGCGTAGCGCTTCCACATCTTGAACGGGGTGTTGAACGCCCAGGCCCAACCCGTCGGGTAGTGGTTGTACGTCTGCGGCCCGCCGAGCTTGTCCAGCGCCTTCAGGTTCTCTTCGATCGTGTCGGGGACACCGTTGAAGAACTTGTTCTCGTTGACCGAGCCGTTCGGGCCGCCCTCGCCCGAGGCGCCGTTGTCGGAGACGAGGACGACGATCGTGTTGTCGAGCTGCCCGGTGCCCTCCAGGTAGTCGAGCAGCCGGCCCAGTTCCTGGTCGGCGTGACTGAGGAAACCGGCGTACACCTCCGCCATCCGGGCGAACAGCCGCTTCTCGGAGTCGGACAGCGAGTCCCACGGCCGGACCCTGTCGACCTCGGACCAGGGCTTGCCGTCGTGGCTCGTCGTCTCGACGTACGGGTTGATCGGCGAGAGCTGAGCGCTCTCCGGTGCGATGCCCAGGGCCTTCTGCCGCTCGAGCACGCCTTCGCGGTACGCCTCGTATCCCATGTCGAAGCGGCCCTTGTACTTGTCGGCCCACTCCGTCGGCACATGATGCGGTGCATGGGCCGCGCCGGGACAGTAGTAGAGGAAGAACGGCTTGTCCGGCGCGATCGCCTTCGAGTCCTGGATGAACTCGATCGCCTTGTCGGTCAGGTCGACCGTCAAGTGGTAGCCGTCCTCCGGCAACGCCGGCTGCGGGACCGGGTGGTTGTCGTAGACCAGGTCGGGATACCACTGGTTCGTCTCGCCGCCGAGGAACCCGTAGTACCGCTCGAACCCCCGGCCGAGTGGCCATTGCCGCTTCGACGAGGCCAGGTTCATCTCGTCCTCGGCACACAGGTGCCATTTGCCGACCATGAACGTGTTCCAGCCGTGCTCGCCCAGGACCTCGGCGATGTTCGCGCACTCGAACGGGATGTGACCGTTCGCGTTCGGGAACCCGGACGTCGCCTCGGTGATGCAGCCCATGCCGTTGGTGGTGTGGTTGCGCCCCGTCACCAGGCAGGCGCGGGTCGGCGAGCAGAGCGCCGTGGTGTGGAAGTTCGTGTACGTCAGCCCCTGCTGGGCGATCCTCCCGACATTCGGCGTCTCGATCAGACCTCCGAACGGCTCCATCGCCGAGAAGCCCACATCGTCCAGCACGACGTACAACACATTCGGCGCATCAGCCGGGGCGATCGGCTGGGTGTACGGTTCCCAATCGGGCACCGAATCCTTGATGTCAATGTCGATCTTTCCCCGGAACGACTTGGTCACGCCGGCTCTCCCCTCCGGACAACGCCTGCTGACGACGGCGACAGCCGATACGGGCGGCCGCGCCCTGCCGACGCCAGTCTCGTCGCGGGGCCCGGTGCCTCTCCTCATCCTCCGGGGGTGAACACACCGACGAGGGTCCGACCGCTGGGTCCGACCGCTGGGTCCGACCGCTGGGTCCGACCGAACTCCAGATGAGTGCCCCCGGCAGGATTCGAACCTGCGACGCACGGTTTAGGAAACCGACGCTCTATCCCCTGAGCTACGGGGGCGCACGCGGGGACAGCTTAGCGGAGTTGGGGGACCGGTCAGCCGGTCAGGGCGGTGACGCCGAGGTGGCCGGTGATGGACTTGTAGCGTTCGGCGTAGAGGGTGGTGCAGCGGGACGCTGCGCAGCCGGCGCCGGCGAAGGTGATGCCGCGGACGGTGGCGGAGCTGGTGCCGCGGCGTGAGTAGACGGGGCCGCCGGAGTCGCCGCCGATGATCGCGACCAGGCCGCCGCGGGTGGCGCGGATGACGTACGTCGTACAGCCGTCGGCGTCGCAGTACTTCGCCGACGTCGAGCGGACCGTGAGGTTGCAGAGCGAGGTGCTGAAGCTGCCGGACTGGCAGATCACTGTGCCGACGCCTGGGTCGCCGCCGCCGGTGACAGTGCGCGTGTCGACGCTGTCGCCGGGACCGTCCGTCCAGATCTTCGCGCCGTACGCGCTGCCGGTGACGAGGGCCTGGTCGTAGTCCGGGTAGTTCGTGCGGACCGTGGTGGTGCCGTAGTAGTTGGGCCCCGACTTCCAGACTGTGCCGGGCGCGCCGCAGTGCCCTGCGGTGACCGACCCCCGTTGCCCGTTGGAGCGCCGTACGACGGAGAAGCCGGCGCTGCAGTTCTTCAGCGATGAGGTGATGCGGGCACCGCCCCAGTGGCCGCCCTTCGGGGTGTCGCTGAGCCGCGACGTCCGGGCGAGGGCCCCTGCGATCAGTTGTACGCCGGTCAGCTTGTGGAGCCCGGCCAGCGACGCGGGGGAGGTGGTCGCTTGGTCGTACTCGACGACGACGTTCTCGGTGGCCGGGTCGAGGTCCGCGGCGTACGTCGTCCGCGACGCGTCGGAGGACCACGCGCGATCGCCGACCGCGTTCCACGCGTCGGCGATCGACTGGGCCGAGCGGCAGCTGGCTTCGACCTTGACCAGCGGCTTGCCCGCGGCCGGCAGGTTGCGGGCCATCGCCGACTGGTACTTCTTCGCGTCGAGCTTCGCGGAGTCGACGACGACCTTGTAACCGGTCGTCGCCGAGCCGACCACACCGATGACGCCCTGACTCAGCCCGTACGGCAGGCCGGACGTCGGGCGGCCCGTCGCATCCAGCGGCTCGAGCGACTGGACCGCTGCGGAGATGCCGTCCCCGAGTGACTCGCCGAGCGGTCGCGCGTCGGACGCGGACGTCGGCTGCGCGAGCCGTTTCGCCTCGGTCGAGCTCGCGCCCGGCTGCGCGTGGGAGCACGCGGCGGCACCCGTCACCGCACCCGAGGAGGGCGCGGTGAGGGCGACTGCGAAGAGTGAGGCGGAGCCGAGTGTGACCAACGGGACGGTGACAGAGAGTCGCACGAAGCTCCCCAGATCGGTGGACCAAACCACTAGATGGTCCGGTCAGGGACTCCGTTCCGTCAAGCCCTGATCACCGTCCGCGAGCAGATTTGACTACCGTGCGCGAGCGTACGTCGCAAGTTGACGCCCGTCGGCGCCGAAGAACTGCAGCGTGTCGCTGGTGACCGCGATCCGCTTCGCGGCGTGCAATACGCCGGTGTGCGGCACGTTCTCGCAGCCGACCAGGTGCTGCGGGCCGACCGTCGCGGTGAACGCGCCCCGCTGACCGATGGTGTACGTCCCCTGGAGCCCGTTACAGCCGTCGGAGCCCGTCCAGGTCCCGTCCGGCTTGAACACCAGCACCGGGTCCTCGGGCCGCGAGTCCCTCAGCGACTGGGTGCCGAGCATCTGCACGGCCCGCCACTTGCCGGCCACGGCCTGGGCGGACAGCACCTGTGGCGTCGCTCCCACAACCGCGGTCTTCTCCTCGCCGGCGGCGACGGGCGGTTGCGTCGGCTTGTCCTGCGAACCGGCGAGCCCGAACCCGGCCACAGCGATCGCCGCCACCGCGGCCGCGGCGGCGCCGGAAGCGATCCACGTACGCCGCTGGGCGCGGCGGGCGCCGGTGGCGGCGCGCTCGCTCAGCCCGTCGGCCTCCGGCACCGAGGCCGCGGCACGTTCGAAGGTCCCTCGCAGGTCATCCTCGAGATCGGTGTTGCTCACGACAACCTCTCATCAACGCGGTTGGAGTCTCTGGCTTGGCGGAGCGAGGCGAGCGCTCTGCTGGCGGTCGCGCGCACCGAGGACGGCTTGATGCCCAGTACGTCGCCGATCGTCCGGTCGTCCAGGTCCTGGTAGTAGCGCAGGACGAGCACGACCCGTTCCCGGGCGGTCAAGGTCGCCAGCGCGCGCCACAGGTCGTCCGAGTTCACGACGTGCGTGGCGTGGTCCGGCACGGCGCGCTGTGGGTCGAGGTCGGCCGTCGGCGCCTCGCTGAACGAACGCCGGCGTGTCATCGAGAGGTACTCGTTCACGAGGATCCGCCGGACGTAGTGGTGCGGGTCGTCCGCGTTGCGCACCTTGCGCCAGGAACGGAACGCCTGCATCAGCGCGATCTGCGCCAGGTCCTCCGCACGCTGGTAGTCGCCGGAGACCGTGAACCCGAGCCGCACCAGTTCCTGTCCACGGGCGGACACGTACTCCTCGAACTCCACTCGCCACTCCCTGGCTGGGCGTACAACTCCTCACGTCTATTAGACGCATCGAGTCGCCGAGCTGATGCAACTGTTCGTACACAGTTCGATCTCTACTGCAGCAGGAACTCCCGGACCTCCTGCTGCCCGCGTAGATCACGCTGCACGCTGTGGCCGCTCCCCGGTACGACGACCAACTTCGCGTCCCGCGCGTGCTCCTGCTCCCATCTGGCCCAGTCCAGTGGGCAGAACAGGTCGTTGCTTCCATGCAGGATCAGCGTGCGCGGCAGGAGCTCCTGTCCGGGCGGATATGTCGACACGCGGGCGGCAGGCCAGCGTAGACAGCCCTGGATCATCAGTTGGTTCCGTGCGGTCGCCACGTCGTACGGGTACAGCTGGTCCGGCTTCAACCGGCGTACTGCGTCGTCGAGGGCAGCCTTGCGGTCCGGCTTGCCGGACCAGGGGTAGCGGAGGTCCGAGCAGAGGGTCGCCATGTGGAGGCCGGCGGACAGCGTGTCGTAGGTCAGGCCCTTGCTCGTGGTCCGTTGGAACAGCTGCTTCAGACGGGTGTCATCACCGTTGCGAGCGGCGTGCAGGATCGCTGGGATGCCTTTGAGGGACGGGTTGACCGAATTGAGGCTGGCGACCGACAGCATCTCCATCAGGTCGGTGCCGCTCACACCGTGCTGCACCAGCCAGGCCAGGTCCGCGACGGGATCAGTCGTGCAGGCGACGTCCTGGCGGCACGTTGCCTCGAGGACTTCACCGGACGCCGCCATCAGATCCACGCCCATCGGGTCGAAGCCCTTGTGCGGTACGACGGAGTCCAGCACGAGCGCCTGCACGTGGTCGGGGTACTTGAGCCCGTACTGCGCCGCGGTGAAGCTGCCGTACGACGTTCCGTCGAGCGTGAGCCGATCGACCTTCAGGGACTGACGCAGCTGCTCGATGTCGTCGACGGTGTCCGGCGTGCCGTAGTACCCGAGGCCGGGCCCGATGCGTTCGGCGCACTCGTCGACGGCCGTGGCCGGCGGGGTGAGGAAGTCCGAACCGCCCACGGTCTCTTGCAGTGCAGGGCAGTTGATGCCGGTGGACCCAGTGCCGCGTTGGTCGAACATGACGAGTCGGTACTCGCGCAGCACGTCAGGGTGCACGTTGCGCCGCAGGTTGCGCAGCAGCGGTACGCCGGGCTGGCCGGGACCACCCGTGAGGAGCAGGAGAACGCCGCGCGGCGCGTCGACGTTGTCGGCAGCGATGACGGACAGGTCGAGGGACGGCCCGTCAGGGCGTTGCCGGTCGAGCGGGACGTGCAGCGTTGTGCAGGTGAAGCCCTGCGTGCAGGGGCTGGTCTCGGCTTCCGGAGTCGAGCAGGCCGTGCAGGCGAGGACGAGTGCGCACAGCAGCCGGATCGTTCGCATGCGCTCCTCCCCTCAGGCCCGAGGGTGCGGCACAGCGGCGACCGCCGCAACCTGCCTCGCGGGTCGACCTCGAGAGGGACCCGCAAGGCAGGCGCGGATTGACCCCACATCGGACGGCTTCGGGGGGCGCGTCCGCGCAGGGTCAGCGGAGGCCGAGTGACTTGGTCAGCTCGGCGGTCACCTGGCGCGGCGCCGGCAGGGCGCCGGGCTTGCCCTGGCCTTCCAGGGAGGTCGCCACGAGGCGGCGGCAGCCGAAGGCTTCAGCGGTGAACGACAGGACGCCTCGGTCGTTGTCCGTGAACCGCAGGACGTAGGTGGGGCCGAGTTCCTTGGTGCAGACGGCCGGCTTCTTCGCGACGGGTTTCGCCGCGTCGATCAGGGCGAGCAGCTCAGTGGCCTGCTTGCCCATCCGCTTGGTGGTGACCGTCGCGTAGTTCTGCCCGGTCGCCTGCGGCTCGTACTGGCAGATGGCCACGCTGACGGGGTTGAACTTCGAGGCGGCCGCGCCCTGGCCCCAGACCGCTTTGTCGGTGGCGGCCCGGACGGCCGCGATGGTGTCCGGGCAGTCCATGCTCGGCGTACCGCTCGGGCTGGCTGACGGGCTCGTCGAAGGGGTGGGCGACGGGGTCGTCGATTGGGTGGGCTGGGCGGCGGGCGGGGACGAGGCGTCCTCGGTGCCGCAGGCGGCGGCAACTCCGAGCACAGCCACGACGAGCGTCGCACCGATCAGGCCCCGTGTCCGTTGTGCACTCACGACTCGGTCCTTCCGGGTTGGCAAGGTCCACCATGATGGTGGAACGGGGTCACGCCGCGCGTGCCGAAACATCACGGCGGCGCGTCTATCCGGTCACGCCGCCCGATCGAGCCCCAACCGAGCCGCACCTGTAACGTCCGCGCACTGGCCACGACCGCCGACCTAGGACGTCGTGTGTTCTGAGCTGGACTAGGCCGCCTTCCTCCGGATCACCGCGCAGGACTCCCACCGAACCCCGTGGCCGCGGCACTGGTCAGGGAGAAACTCGATCCCGGATCGTCGCGTCGACTCGGTAATCTGGAGGTATGACGAGCCCGTACGAAGACGACGAGCCGCTGTTGCCGGAGCAGACGCGCGACGACGACCCGCGGACCTGGGGTGACAACGACTTCGGCACCGACGACGACGATCGCATCCTGAACGAGGTCCCCCCGCACCACGGATGACCGCGTCGGTGGTTCTCGTCCACGGCGGCCTCTGGGAGCCCATGGACGCCGACGCGTTCTGGGGTGCGACCGGCATCACCGAACGCCTGCATGCCGCCCTGGACACGAAAGTACTTGCACCCGACCGACCGCGCTGTGCGAGCGGATGGGACGTCGAGGTCGCGGCCCTCGGTGAACACCTGGCGAAACGTTCCGGTCCGGTAAGAATCGTTGGAGCCTCCAATGGGTGTACCGTCGCGGTCCTGCTGGCGCTGAGCTTTCCCGAGCTGGTCGATCGCCTCCTTCTGGCGTGGCCCGCGACCGGCGACGACGCCGCCGCGAACGAGCGTGCGCGGGCCGGGATGGTGAGTCGTGGTTGCCCGCCGGCCGCCGCGGACGGTCTGCTCGCGGGCGGCATCCTGCGGGGTGTGGCGGACGTGGAACTGGCGTCGCTGGACCGAATTCGGGTGGCGGTCCTGCCGTCGGTGCCGGAGAATCCGTCGCATCAGCGGAAGACGGTCGACGCGCTGTTGGGGTCGATCCGGGGGAGTCGTGAGCTGGCCGGGTGTCCGGAACCGCCGACGCCCGCCTTCCGTGACCGGAGCGGCCCGCCTTACCAGGATCAGCTGGTGCGAACGATCGTGGAGTTCGTCAACTGAGGGGAAGAGCGTGGAGCTTCGGGGGTTCGACGACGGGTACGGCGTCCGGGTCGCGGGCTGGGCGATGGACGAGCGGGAAGTGGCGTTGCTGTCCGGGCGGGTGGTCTACCCGTTCCCGGAGGAACTGCTGGCGAGTTGGCGGACGGTCGACTCCGACATCCACTCCTATCTGCTGTTCGACGGCGAACGGCCGGTGGGGTACGGCGAGGTCTGGCTGGACGACGAGGAGGACGAGGTCGAACTCGCCCGGATCATCGTGGATCCGGAGCTCCGGGGTCGTGGGGTCGGCGGTGAACTCGTGCGGGCGCTGCTCGGCCCGGCGCTGGATGCCGGCTACTCGGAGGTGTTCCTGCGGGTCCGCCCGGAGAACGCCCCGGCGATCCGGGCCTACCACGGCAGCGGCTTCGTCGACGTCCCCGCCGCGTTGATGGAGGAGTGGAACGACGGTCAACCGGTCCCGTACCGCTGGATGCGTTATGCCGGTGAGCAGGTGGACGTCGGCGAGCTCAGGGGCTGAGGGTTTTGCGTCCACCTGCCGCGGCGGGAGTTACCGGCGGGCGCTCAGCAGGTCCCGGATCTCGGTGAGCAGTTCCTGGTCGGTGGTCAGCGGCGCGGGCTCGGGCTCCTGGCCGCGCTTGCGACGCTCGGCCAGCTTGTTCAGCGGCATCACGATGAAGAAGTAGACGGCCGCCGCGACGAACAGGAAGTTCAGCGTCGCGTCCAGGATCAGGCCGATCGAGAACTGCGCACCGTTGATCTTGAAGTTCCAGACACCGGTGAGGTCCGTCTTGCCGAAGATCGCCGCGATCAGCGGGTTGATGAAACCGTCCACGACCGCGCCGATGATCTTGGTGAACGCCGCGCCGATGACGACGGCGACCGCGAGGTCGACGACGTTGCCGCGCATGATGAATTCTTTGAAGCCCTTGAGCATGTGGGTGCCTCCACGAAGCGGGTGGGTTGTACCCGGACAAGTTAGGGCTGCGGGTTCGTCAGAGCGAGCGACCGCGCCGCGTGGTGACACATCGTGCCGTGACAAATCCGACGAGTGATCAGCTCGTGTCCGGTGTCAGCGCGACAGTGATTCGGGCGTTCGCCCCGGCCTGCGCCAGACGGGCGGCTGCCTCCGGCGCGGCGGCGACCACGATCAGCGCTCCCGAGGTGGTCGATCGGGGTGCAGGCAGAGCGACCACGGGAACGGCGCGGGCCAGCACGGTCGCGGCGTCCGCGGTGGTGCTCGCCGCGGCGTACAGCGTGATGCGGTCGCCGACGCGGAGGAGGGCGGTGACGTCGGCGTCGTCGACGCGGAACGGATACGCGACCGAGCCGGACGGCACGGCGGGCGGCGCCAGGAATCTGGCGTCGGTGAGTGGCTCGCCGGCCCGGACGGGTCCGCTGAGCACGCGACTCGTCAGCTCGCTGCCGGGTCTGAGCGCACCGGCCGGCACCGCGGCAGGTGGGAGGTCAACGGTCCGCAGATCGTCGCGGGCCGGCGTGACGCCGCCTGTCAGGTCGTGCGCGGCGGCCAGCACCGCGACGGTCGGTGGCGGCGCGGGGGAGAGGGCGAGCAGTCCGAAGTACACAGCGGCCGCGGCGGCGATGCCGGCGAGGAGCCGACGGTGCCACCGGGCCGCCCGGAGCAGGTCACGAAGCGATGGGATTTTCATGCCGGAGAAAGTACGAGTTTCTCCGGCGGTCGCCCTTCAGTTATCCACAGGCGGCCGTCAGGCCGCGCTGGAGCCCGAGGACGACGAGGAGCTGCTCGAGGACGTCGTCGTTCCCGAGGACCCGGAGGAACCGCTGGACGACGACCCGGAAGAGGTGGAGGACGAGGATGACGAGCCGGACGACGAGGAGGACGCCTCGGACTTCGCCGGTGACGAGCTCTTGCCGGACGACCGGCTGTCGGTCCGGTAGAAACCGGACCCCTTGAACACGACGCCCACGGCGTTGAAGACCTTGCGCAGGTTCCCCTGGCAGTTCGGGCACACGGTCAGAGCATCGTCCGTGAAGCTCTGGCGCACCTCGAGCGCTTCGCCACAGTCGGTGCACTGGTACTGGTACGTCGGCACGGTCGGTTCCCTTCAGGCCGCTGGCACTCCTACTACCCGACTGCTAATAATGCGCCAGCGGGCCGAAGTATTCCAAACCCGTGTCCATCTACCTCAACTCTGCGTCCATGTCCAGCGGACGCAGAGCAACGCAAAGTTGTGAGGGACCCCATTTGGGGAGGGCGGGCGGATTCTCTACGGTTGGTCCGTGCGTCGCCTGCTTCGAGTCGTCATCATCAGCGGAATCGCCCTCGCCACGGTCCTCCTGGTGATCGCGGGAACCGTCGTCTTCGTCGTCCGCCACTCGTTCCCGACGTACGACGGAACGATCGAGCTGGACGGCCTGGACGCCGATGTCAGCGTGGTCCGGGACGCCAACGGCATCCCGCAGATCTACGCGGACACCCCGGCCGACCTGTTCGCCGCGCAGGGCTACGTGCACGCGCAGGACCGGTTCTTCGAGATGGACTTCCGCCGGCACGTCACGTCCGGCCGGCTCAGCGAGCTGTTCGGCAAGACCGCGCTCGAGACGGACAAGTTCACCCGGACCCTCGGCTGGCGGCGGGTCGCGGAGAAGGAACTGCCGCTGCTCAGCCCGACCACCCGGCAGTACCTCGACGACTACGCGCGCGGCGTCAACGCCTACCTCGCCACGCACAGCGGCTCCGGCCTGAGCCTGGAGTACGGCGTCCTGTCCCTCCAGCCCGGCGGGCCCAAGAACTACCGCCCGGAGCCGTGGACCGCCGCGGACTCGCTGGCGTGGCTGAAGGCGATGGCGTGGGACCTCGGCGGCAACCTGGACGAGGAGGTCACCCGGACGAAGCTGCTGGCGGCGTTCCCGGCGCGCAACGTCGAGAGCCTCTACCCGCAGTACCCGTACGACCGGAACCAGCCGATCCTGTCGGGCGGCTCGATCGGGAAGGACGGCAAGTTCACCACCGCGCCGGTCAGCCCGGAGCTCCGCCGGGGGATGCTGACCCAGGACCTGCTGAAGTCACTGGACTCGGTGCAGAAGGTCGCCAAGGGCCTGCCCCAGCTGCTCGGCCAGGGTGACGGCGTCGGCTCGAACTCCTGGGTGGTCTCCGGTGACCACACGACGACCGGCAAGCCGCTGCTGGCCAACGACCCGCACCTGGGCGCGACCATGCCGGGCATCTGGACGCAGGTCGGCCTGCACTGCAACAACGTCGGCAAGACCTGTCCGTTCGACGTCTCCGGCTTCAGCTTCTCCGGTCTGCCCGGCGTGGTGATCGGCCACAACAACGCGATCTCCTGGGGCTTCACCAACCTCGACCCTGACGTCCAGGACCTCTACCTGGAGCGGATCGAGGGCAACAACGTCCTCTACAACAACAAGTGGCGCGCCATGGCCACCCGTGAGGAGACGTTCAAGGTCGCCGGCGAGGACGAGCCGGTGAAGATCACCGTCCGCGAGACCCGGCACGGTCCGCTCATCTCGGACGTCGGCGAGGACGAGCGCAAGGTGGGTGAGGCGGCCGCCGCCCAGGCGAAGTACCCGACCGCGTACGGCGTCGCGCTGCAGTGGACCGCGCTGAACCCCGGCCGGACCGCCGACGCCCTGTTCGCCATCAACACCGCGCAGAACTGGACCCAGTTCCGGGCCGCCGCGCAGCAGTTCGAGGTGCCCTCGCAGAACCTCGTGTACGCCGACACCGACGGCCACATCGGCTACCAGGCGCCCGGGCTGGTCCCGATCCGCACCACCGGCCGGGGCGACTGGCCGGTCCCGGGCTGGGACCCGAAGTACGCCTGGAAGGGGTACGTCCCGTTCGACGCGTTGCCGACCGAGTTCGACCCGCCGGACGGCATCATCGTCACCGCCAACCAGGCCGTGGTGCCGAACACGTACAGCTACTACCTGACGAACTCCTGGGACTACGGCTACCGGTCGCAGCAGATCCTCGACCGGATCAAGGCCGCCGGGAAGCTGGACGCGAACGCGATGGCGTCGATCCAGTTGGACACCAAGAACAAGATCGCCGAGATGCTGGTCCCGTACCTGCTCCGGATCAGCATCGACGACGCGTTCGACAAGCAGGGCCAGGACACCCTGCGGAACTGGGACTTCACCCAGCCGCCGGACTCGGCGGCCGCGGCGTACTTCAACGTGGTCTGGCGCAACCTGCTCGCGCTGACGTTCCACGACCAGATGCCCGAGGGCACCTGGCCGGACGGCGGCTCCCGGTGGTTCGAGGTGGTCCACACGTTGATCGCCCAGCAGAACAGCGGCTGGTGGGACAACATCGGGACGCCGCAGCGGGAGAGCCGCGACGACATCCTCCGCGAGGCCCTGATCAACGCGCGGACCGAGATCACCCAGAAGATGGCGCGGGAGCCCGCCAACTGGCAGTGGGGCCGGCTGCACAGGCTCACGCTGACCAACCAGACGCTGGGGACGTCGGACATCAGCCTGGTCCGCAAGATCTTCAACCGCGGCCCGTACGAGCTGGGCGGCGGGGCGTCGATCGTCGACGCCACCGGCTGGGACGCCTCCGAGGGGTACGCCGTGACGGCGACCCCGTCGATGCGGATGGTCGTCGACCTGTCGGACTTCGACAAGTCCCGCTGGGTGAACCTGACCGGTGTCTCGGGCCACGCGTTCTCGTCGAACTACACCGACCAGACCGACCTGTGGGTCAAGGGCGAGACCCTGCAGTGGGCCTACACCAAGGGTGCGGTGGAGGCGACCCGCAAGCACTCCCTGACCTTCACGAAGCCGGACCGGTAGTCACCAGGCGGGCGCGACGGCCTCGGCGAACAGCTCCTCCGGCCAGGTCCAGAGCGCCCGCTGGGTCAGCAGGATCGAGATGGTCCCGTCGACCGGACTGGTCGACCACAGCGTGCCCAGACCGCCCGCCCAGCCGTACCGGTCGGCGCTGACGGACACCCCGTAGCCCCAGCCGGTCTCCGGCCCGAGGAAGTCGGCGGCCGCGGCACGCTGCTTCGGTGTGAGCTGATCGCTCGTCATCTCGGCGGCCGCTGCGGGCGACAGCACACCGGCACCGCCGGAGAGAAGCATCCGGGCGAAGGCGTGGAAGTCGTCGACCGTCGAAACGAGTCCACCGCTCGCATCAGGGAACGACGGCGGCGTCAGCCATTGGCTCTCCGCAGCTGGGTCCAGCAGGTCGTCACCGACGTACGCCGTGGTCAGCCGTGCCGGATCCACCGCCGTGAACCCGGTGTCGCTCATCCCCAGCGGCTCGAAGATCCGCTCGCGCAGGAAGTCCTCCAACGGCTGGCCAGTGACCCGGGCGATGAGTACTCCGAGCACATGCGAGCCCGTCGAGTACAACCAGCGCTCGCCCGGTTGGTACTGCAACGGCAGCGTTCCGAGGCGCCGCATCCACTCGTCCGGCTCGAGTGGAGTCCGCGGCACAGGCGGCCCGAAGGTATGAAGCTCCAGTTCCTCCTCGCGCTGCCGTAGCGAAGCGTTGTCCGATTCGCCCAGCCCGAGCCGGAAGGTGAGCAGGTCCCTGGCCGTGATCGGCCGCTCCGCCGGCACCGTGTCGTCGACTGGACCGTCCGGCTCCCGCAGTACGACGGGCTGTGCCAGCTCCGGCAGTACGTCGGCAACCGGTGCGTCCAGTGACAGCCGGAGCTCGTCGACCAGCACCATGGCCGCGGCCGCGACGATCGGCTTCGTGAACGACGCGATGCGGAACAGGCTGTCCCGCTGCAGCTCCGGGCCGTCGTACGCCGTTCGTCCGAGCACCTCGACCCGTGTCTCGTCGCCTCGGCTCAGCAGACTGATGAGGCCGGGCACCACGCCGCTGTCGACGTATCTCTGCAGCATCAGCTCAGTCCAGCAGCGAACGGCATCTCCCGCCACTGCGCGGCGAACATGCGGATGCCGTCGGCCAGACCGGGGAACTGCGGGACGAGTGGGGTGCACACCAGGACCTGGAGTACGCGGGCCAGGTCCATCACCTGCTGGATGCGTGGGTCCAGCGTCGGGAGACCGCGGGAGCGCGCGCCCTCGTCGTACGCGCGGCACAGGTCCGGGCCGAAGCCGGCGAGGTCCCATTCGATCGGACCGACGGATACGTCCTCGAAGTCGGCCCACAGCGGCCCGTCGACGGTCGTGATGAGATTCCACGACGGTGCGTCGCCGTGCAGCGGCTGCACGGTCGCGGACGGGAAGACCGCCTCGAAACCGGACCTGCTGGTCAGGACCGGCTCCAGCACCTTCCACTCGGCTCTCGCCCGGCCCAGATCCTCCTGCTCGAGCAGACCCGGCACCGCCTCGGTTGCGGCCAGACCGGATCCGATCAGCCGCAGCGGAGTCATCCAGGGCAGCTCTCCCGGGTAGGCCGCGAGCTGAGCGTGCAGCTCCGGTACGCGCGCCGTTGCCGCGAGATAGTCCGGTTCAGCAGCCTTGTCCACCTCGACGTACGTCCAGAAGGTCATGGTCAGCCCGTCCTGCTCCGCGGGCTTGAGCGGTACGAGAGGGCTCGGCGGCACTACGGGCAGGCCCTGGCCCACCAGCCAGGTCACCACGTCAAGTTCGCGCTGCTGGCGCCCGGGCTCGTGCTGAAGGTCGCCTGGCAGGTTCATGGGCACTCGTGCGACGACTGGTGACGGCTGCAGGCGCACGACCGTCGAGAACGCCTCGTAGAGGACAGTCGGGTCGGTGACCGTGAGGCCGAGGGAACGTGCGGCTGTGGCTGCGGCTTGGACCGCGGTCTCAGTCATCTCCCGATCTTCGCAGCGGGATCAACCGATTTGGTGTCAGCGCGGCGTCGACCGGCCGGTCGTGCGCGTCACAGGGGAGGGCATCGACGATCTCCGTGTCGTAGACGGCGGCCCAGACCGGCGTGCCGGGGCTGACGCGGGCGAGTGCCCGGTCGTACGAGCCGCCGCCGCGGCCGAGACGTACGCCGTCACGGGCGACCGCTACGGCCGGGCAGATGACCAGGTCAGCGGTGGCGATCGCGTCGGAGCCCAGGTCGATCGGCGGCTCGGACAGACCGAGCCGACCGGGCACCAGGTCCGCCGCGCCGGGGGCGACACCCCAGCCCAGGTCGTTGTCGGCGTACAGGATCGGCAGCAGCACCTCGCGGTGTGTCGCGAGCAGCCAGTCGATCAGCGCCCCGGTCTGCGGCTCCGGCCCCATGGACACGTAGAGCGCGACTCGGTACACCTCGGGCAGCACCTGTTGGGCGCTCGCCAGCAGTCCCTCCGCGCGGGGCCGCAGCCCTCGCGCCGCCAGGAAGTGCTGCCGCGCCACGGCCTTCGTCTGGAACACGTTCTGATCGTATGAGCGTGACGCGCGCAACACTGGGATTACCGTGCGTCCCCTAGGGTTGGTGCATGGGTGAGGTGGGTCTCAGACAAGCGCAGGAGAAGATGCGCGCGGCCGGCGCTGCCGATGTCGCGATCCGCGTCTTCACGCACTACTACCAGTTGCTCGAGTCCGGCCAGCAGGGAAAGATCCGCGAGGCCGACATCGAGCCGGTGGGTGAGCTGCCACACCTGGACCACCTGGACACCGATCCGGACGCGCTCCGCGCCGCGCTGGCCGAGACCGTGGTCATCAAGCTCAACGGCGGCCTCGGAACGTCGATGGGCGTCACCGGGCCGAAGTCCGCGCTGCCGGTCAAGGACGGGCTGAGCTTCCTCGACATCATCGCCCGCCAGATCCTGAGCACCCGGCGGACGTACGACGTACCGCTGCCGCTCGTGCTGATGAACTCGTTCCGCACCAAGACCGAGTCCCTGCAGATCCTCGGCGAGTACGACGGGCTCGCGGTCGACGGCCTGCCGCTGGACTTCCTGCAGAACATGGAGCCGAAGCTGCTCGCCGACGATCTGACGCCGGCCGAGTGGGAGGCGGACCCTGAGCTCGCCTGGTGCCCGCCCGGGCACGGTGACCTGTTCACCGCCCTGGTCGCCTCGGGCACGCTCGACGCGCTCCGGGAACGCGGTTTCCGGCACGCGTTCATCTCGAACGCCGACAACCTCGGCGCCACCCCGGACCCGCGGATCGCGGCCTGGATGGCCGAGCACGACGTGCCGTTCGGGATGGAGGTGTGCCGGCGCACGCGGTCCGACCGCAAGGGCGGTCACGTCGCGGTCCGGAAGTCCGACGGCCGGCTGATCCTGCGGGACAGCGCGCAGGTCGCCGACGAGGACACGCAGTACTTCCAGGACATCACCCGGCACAAGATGTTCAACACCAACAACCTGTGGATCGACCTGGACCGGTTCGCCGAGCTGATGGCGGGGCACGACGGGATCCTGGGGCTGCCGATCATCGTGAACCGCAAGACCGTCGACCCGGCCGACCCGTCCTCGCCGAAGGTGATCCAGCTGGAGACCGGGATGGGGACCGCGATCGAGACCTTCGAGGGCTCGCAGGCGGTGGTCGTCGACCGCAGCCGGTTCAAGCCGGTCAAGACCACCAACGACCTGCTGGTGCTGCGCTCGGACGTGTACGAGCTGGACGAGGCCGGCGACCTGACCACGACGCACGAGGGCGACGAGCCGTACGTCGACCTGGACCCGGAGTACTACAAGATCCTCGCCGACTTCGACGCCCGGTTCGCGGCCGGGGCCCCGTCGCTGGTCCGGGCCGAGCGGCTGGAGGTCCGCGGCGACGTTGCCTTCGGCAAGGACGTGGTGGTGGTCGGGGACGTCGAGGTGACCGCGCCGGAGGGCGAGCGCCTGGTCATCCCGGACGGAACCGAGCTGCGTTGATCGACGACCTCCTGGTGCGGCCGCTGGAGCCGTCCGACACCGGCGAGGCGGCCGCGCTCTGGTGGCGGTCACGGCACGCCGACGGGGCTCAGCTGCCGGCGGCGATCCATACCGCCGAGCAGGTCGCCACCTGGTTCGCCGACGTGCTGCTGCCGGACGGGCAGACGTGGGTCGCGCTCGACGACGGCCGGATCGTCGCGGTGCTTACGCTCGACGGTGACGACCTCGACCAGCTGTACGTCGCCCCGGAGGCGGCCGGCCAGGGCATCGGCTCCGCCCTCGTCGATCTCGCCAAGGACCTCCGGCCGGGCGGTCTGGCGTTGTGGACGTTCCAGAGCAACACGCGCGCGCAGTCCTTCTATTCACAGCACGGCTTCCGGGAGGTCCGCCGTACCGACGGCGCGGCCAACGAGGAACGGGCGCCGGACGTCCGTATGGTGTGGGGCCGCCACCCGGAAGCGGACCTCACCTAGAACCCGGCCGGACTTCTTGGCGCACCCTCCCGGAACTATCGCCGGGAACGGCGGATCCGTGGATTAGGGTCGAGCTCGTGAGACGAAGTGTGGATGAGCATCTAGAGGTCGTTCTCGGTCGGGTCGCGGCCCTGCCGGCGTTCGACCAGCCGTTGATGGACGCGGTCGGGCTGGTGCTCTGCGAGGACATCGTTTCGGGGGTCAGCCTGCCGGGGTTCGACAACTCCGCCATGGACGGGTATGCCGTGCAGGCGTCCGACCTGGCCGGCGCCTCCGACGAGAACCCGATCGGCCTGCCGGTGGTCGGGGAGTTCCGGGCCGGGCACAGCGAGCCGATCGTGGTCACCCCCGGGACCTGCGTGCGGATCATGACCGGTGCGCCGATGCCGCGCGGGGCGGACAGTGTCGTGCCGGTCGAGTGGACCGACGGCGGGACGGTCACGGTGCGAATCAAGCAACAGCCACCGCTCGGCGGGTCGGTGCGGCGCGCGGGTGAGGACGTGACGGCCGGGGCGCAGGTGCTCGACCGCGACACGATCCTCGGGCCGCGGCAGATCGCCGTGCTCGCCGCGGTCGGACGGGCGCGCGTGAAGGCCAGGCCGCGGCCGCGGGTTGTGGTGATCTCGACCGGGGCCGAGCTGCGCGAGCCAGGCAGCCGGCTGGGCGACGGGCAGATCTACGACTCGAACAGCTACACCCTGGCGGCGTGCGCGCGCGACGCCGGAGCGGTGGTCTATCGCGTCGGCATCGTCGACGACGACCCCAAACGGATCATGGACACCCTGTCCGACCAGCTGGTCCGTGCCGACCTGGTCATCACCACCGGAGGCGTCAGCATGGGTGCGTACGACATCGTCAAGGAGGAGCTCTCCAAACTCGGCACGGTCGATTTCCCGCAGGTCGCGATGCAGCCGGGGAAGCCGCAGGGGTTCGGGGTGATCGGTGAGGACGAGGTGCCGATCTTCACGCTGCCCGGCAACCCGGTCTCGGCGTACATCTCGTTCGAGGTGTTCGTGCGGCCGGCGCTGCGCAAGATGATGGGCCAGATGCCGTACCGGCGGAGGCTGGTCCCGGGCGTGACGCTGGACGGGTTCGGTTCGCCCGCGGGGCGGCGGCAGTTCGTCCGCGCTGCGGCCACGTCCGGCGACGAGGGCTGGATGGCCAGTACAGTCGGCGGGCACGGCTCCCACCTGCTGGGCGGCTTGAGCCGGGCGAACGCACTGATCGTCGTGCCCGAGGACGTCACCTCGGTCCGCGCCGGCGACCAGATCGAACTGATGTTGCTGGACGAGGAGACCGGATGACGCAAGACCCGGGTGCGGCGAGCGCCGGCTCCGGTACGCCGGGAGCCGGCGGGCTGACGCACGTCGACGAGACCGGGGCCGCGCGGATGGTCGACGTCTCGGCGAAGGAGACCGGCGCCCGCCGAGCTGTTGCCAGCGGCAAGGTTCTGGTGTCCGCCGAGGTGGTCGCGGCGCTGCGCGGCGACGGCGTGCCGAAGGGCGACGCGCTGGGGGTCGCGCGGATCGCCGGGATCATGGGCGCGAAGCGGACGCCCGACCTGGTCCCGCTGTGCCATCCGATCGCGATCACCGGCGCGAAGGTCGACCTGGAGGTCGCCGACGACGCCGTGCTGATCCAGGCCCAGGTGAAGACCACCGACCGGACCGGCGTCGAGATGGAGGCGTTGACCGCGGTCGCCGTCGCAGGGCTGGCCGTCATCGACATGGTGAAGGCGCTGGACCCGGCCGCGGTGCTGACCGACGTGCGGGTCGAGCTGAAAGAGGGCGGCAAGACCGGGCACTGGGAGCGGCCGTGAGGGCTCTCGTCGTCAGCGTCTCCAACCGAGCAGCCGCTGGGATCTACACCGACACCACGGGCCCCTTGATCGCGTCGCGCTTGGCCGAGTGGGGCTTCGACGTGGCAGGACCGGAGGTCGTGCCTGACGGTGCACCCGTCGGCGATGCGCTCCGTGCCGCGGTCGAGGCGTCGTACGACGTCGTGCTCACAACTGGCGGCACCGGCATCTCCCCGACCGACGAGACACCCGAGCAGACAGCGGCCGTGCTGACGAAGGTCGTGCCCGGGATCGCTGAAGCCATCCGCGCGTATGGCGTCGCCAACGGCATACCCACGGCTGTACTGTCCCGCGGGCTCGCCGGTATCGCCGGGCATACGGTCATCGTCAACCTGCCTGGTTCGCGGGGCGGAGTGAAGGACGGTCTTGCCGTGCTCGAGCCCCTGCTGCGCCATGCGGTCGAGCAGGTGCACGGCGGCGACCACGTGCGGACGGACCTCGACTGATGGCAGTCGTCCAATGGCCGGTCGAGCTGAAGCACGGCCAGGTCGGGTTGCGACCGCTGCGAGCCGGCGACGGCGCCGAGTGGGCCGCGGCACGCCAGCGGAACGTCAGCTGGCTGCGGCCGTGGGACGCGACCCAGCCGCCCGGTGCGGACGACGGCGCGCGCACGTTCCGCGCAATGGCACGCGACTGGAACCGGCAGGCGCGATACGGGCGGATGCTGCCGTTCGTCATCACGTACGGCGGTGCGGCCGGCGCCGGCGCGCGGGCGAAGTGGCCGCTGGTCGGACAGCTCACAGTGTCCGGGATCACCTACGGCTCGGCCCGCTGGGCGAACCTCGGCTACTGGGTCGACGAGCAGTACGCCGGTCGCGGCATCGTGCCGACCGCGGTCGCGATGGCCGCGGACCACTGCTGGTTCACCCTCGGCCTGCACAGGATCGAAGTCGCCATCCGCCCGGAGAACAAGGCAAGTCTGCGCGTCGTCGAGAAGCTCGGCTTCCGGTTCGAAGGCGAGCGACCGAGGTTCCTGCACATCGACGGCGACTGGCGCGACCACCGCATCTTCGCGCTCAACGTCGAAGAGGTCGGACCCGGTCTCGTAGCGCGACTGACCTGACTACCCTGCGTGCTATTCACATCAGTCACACGAGTCTTCTTGCGACACACCGTCTCACGTACCTCATCTGGCCCCCGCCGCGCCTTAGCGTCGTCGCATGGGGACGACAGGGCTGATCTATGTGGCGATCGTCGCCGCGTGGGCCGCCTACCTCGTCCCGATGTGGCTGAAGCGGGGCGACGAAGCGCGGCGCCGCCCGGTGGTGCCGTCGTCCGCCGAAGCGCGCGTCCTGTCGCGTGACCCGTCGCGGCTGCGGTACGTCGTACGCCCGGCCGGTCCGGCCGCCACCGACGACCCGTCGCCACCCAAGCGGTACGTTCCCAACCGAGCCCGCCGGGTGGCCGCCATGCGCCGCCGGCGGGTGCTGTCGATCCTGACCCTTTCACTGCTGTCCGTCGTGGCGCTCGCCGGTCTCGCGATGCTGCCGTGGTGGTCGGTGGCGATCCCCGGCGCGCTGATCGCCGGTTTCGTCGTCCTCACCCGCGTGCAGCTGCGGCGACAGGCCCGCGCCCGCGCGGAGGTCGCCGCGGAACGGCGCGCCCGCGCCCAGGCACGCCACGACCGCGGCCCCGCCGGCAAGCCCGCGCCGACACCCGACGAGGAGATGACCATCGAGGTCAAGCTCCCCGCCGAGCCCGCTCCGGAGCCCGAGGTGAAGCAGCCGTCGGAGGGCCTCTGGGACCCGGTGCCGGTCACGCTGCCGACGTACGTGCTGAAGGAGAAGGCCCCCGACCGCACCGTCCGGACGATCTCGCTGACCGACGACGAGGTGTTCTCCAGCGCCCGTACGACGGACCCCGCCGAGAAGGCCGCGATCGCCGAAACCGTCGCCCCCAAGCCCGACGAACTGCCCGAGGTGAAGCGCGCGGTCGGCGACTGATATCCGGTTTTAGTCTGCGGGCCTCTACGTGTTAGAGTTTCGCGGTCGCCAGGGAAACCCGGTGACCAGCTCGGGGCTGTGGCGCAGTTGGTAGCGCGCTTCGTTCGCAACGAAGAGGCCAGGGGTTCGAATCCCCTCAGCTCCACGAAGACGATAGGCGAGGTGTGTCGCGCAATTCTTGCGCTGACCGCCTCGCCTTCGCCGTTTTGTGCGGCTGCGCTGCGCTTGCCGCCGGCGGGGGCTCCGCCACCCGCACCCCCTGCGCCTTCGCTTCGCTCGGCTCCCGGGCCGGGTTGGGCGGGTCGGCGCGGGTCCTGGGTTGGGTCGGGCGGTTGGCGCGGGTGCTGGGTTGGGTTGGGCGGTCGGCTCTGAGCCTGGGGCGGGGTTGGGCAGTCGCCTTGCGCCCTGAAGGTTGGGCAGTGAGCTCGCCCCCGAGTTGGGTTGGGTTGGGTTGGGCGGTCGGCCCTGAGCCTGGGCCGGGATTGGGCAGTCGCCTTGCGCCCTGAACGGTGGGCGTCAGCTCGCTCCGGGGTGGGTTGGGCGGCTCGCCCGTGGGGTGGTTGGGTGGTCGGTTCCGGTCTTCGGGTGGGTTGGGCGTTTGCCTTGCGCCCAGAAGGTTGGGGCGGTCAACTCGCCCGTGGCGGTTGGGCGGCTCGCCCTGGCGGGTTGGGTGGTCGGCTCCGGTCTTGGGTGGGGTGCGCGGTTGGCTTGGGTCTGGGTGGGGGCGGAGGGGTGGGGCGTGTGTGGTTGACAGCGGGTGGTGTTCGGGTGCTTGCTGGTGGAGGGGGCGGGGATGACGGAGATCAGGTCGCTGGTGCGTGCCGACGCCGATGAGGTGGATGCGGTGCGCCGGATCTACCTGGACAGCTTCCCGGAGCGGCAGCGGGAGCGGTTCGACGACCTGATCGGGGCGATCCGGGCCGGCGATGTCGACGGGTGGGTGCAGGTCGACGGTGAGACGCCGGTCGGCATGGCGATCGCGCTGCGGTTCGCGTCGGTGGACTGGTACTTCCTGGAGTACTTCGCCGTCGACGGCTCCGTCCGCGGGAAGGGCTACGGCACCGCACTCCTGGCGAGTCTGGTCGAGCAGGCCGGAGTCCGGCGGATGATCTTCGAGGTCGAGGATCCCAACGACACAACCGATCCCGACGAGATGGCGATCCGCCGGCGCCGGATCGTGTTCTACCAACGGCTCGGCGCCCGGCTGATCGACGGCGTGGACTACGTCGTACCGGACGTCACCGGGACAGGGACCGAGCCACTGCGGCTGATGTGGTTCGACGCCGACGGGCAGAACCTCGACCGGGCAACGCTCGAGACGCTCGTCCGCGCGCTGTACGTCGAGGGCTACGGCCTGCCTCCCAGCCACACGCTCCTCGCCGCTGCTGTGAAGAGTCTTGAGTGAGGGGGATCGGTCATGCATCTGCCGGAGATCCTGTCGTTGATCGCCGTGCTGGTAGCCGTCGGCTCCGCGGCGATCGCCTACCAGATCGGACGCCGCAGCCTGCGCATCACGACGTACCGCAGTGCCACCGACCTGGTGCTCGAGGTCGACCGGGTGTTCATCGAACATCCGGAGCTGCGGCCGTACTTCTACGACAGCGAGGTCTGCGCGCCCGGTCATCAGCACTACAACCAGGTCATGGCCGTGGCGGAGCTCGAGCTCGACGTTCTCGAATGCATCTGGGACGCCCGCGACTCCTACAGCGACGACGATTACAAGTCGTGGGCGGAGTACATCAAGGGAGTCTTCGAGACCAGCCCGGCCGTCTCACGTCTGTACGCGGACAACGAGGACTGGTATCCCACGTTGGACAAGCTGTTCACGGGCGAACCGGCGTCAACACCCTGGTACCGGCACTGGACTACCCGCGTCCGTCAAACCACCAGCCCCGGATGACCTGCTCAGCTGAGGGATGCCGTGGCGGTGCGGAGGTCTTCCAGGGCGGTCAGGACGTGGGGGGCCAGGTCGGTGTTGGCGTTGGATGGGGCGGTCCAGGTGGTGTAGCCGCGTTTGAAGGCCAGGACGCCTAGCTCGGCGGCCAGGTGGGCTAGGGGGTCCGGTACGCCGCGGGCGAGGAGGGCCTCGGTCATTGCGTTGGCCAGGCCGACGCTCTTCAGGGTGTCGCGTTCCTGGAGTTCGGTGCTGGCGGCGATGGCGGCTTTCAGGCGGGGGGCTAGTTCGCGGTTCATCGGGCCCATGGCGTTCGACGCGCGTTCCAGGCCGGCGGCTACTGCCTCGAGTGGCGTGGCGGTCTCCGGGGCTTCGGTGATGCCCTCGACGAGGAGGCGGCACAAGGTCTCCTGGCCTGCGACCAGGAGCTCTCGCTTGTCGGGGAAGTGGCGGAAGAAGGTGCTCTTGGTGACGCCGGCACGTTCGGCGATCTGGGCGACCGTCGTCGCGTCGTAGCCCTGGTCGGCGAACAGGTCCACCGCGGCCAGGACCAGTCGGTCGCGCGCGCCGGGTTCCCATCGAGCCATGCGGCCATTCTAGGTGATGGGACCTTTGTCCCATCGAGTGCTACGGTGATGAGACAAAGGTCCCATCACTTTCGAGGAGTACCCATGCAGGTCTTCGTCACCGGCGGCACCGGGCTGATCGGCTCGGCCGTCGTCCGCGAGTTGCTCGACAACGGTCACATCGTCCTCGGTCTCGCGCGGTCCGACGCGTCCGAAACCGCGCTCCGGGCTGCCGGCGCGGAAACGGTCCGTGGCGGACTCGCGGATCTGGATGTCCTGCGGGCCGGTGCCTCCAAGTCCGACGGCGTGATTCATCTTGCCTTTAGCAACGACTTCGGCAGCCCGGAAGCACTCGCGGCGGGCATCGCCGAGGAGAGTGCCGCGCTCGCGGCCATGGGGGAGGAGCTGGTGGGCAGCGATCGTCCGCTCGTGACCGTGTCGGGTACGCCGTGGATTCCGGGCCGCGCTTCGACCGAGGCTGATCCGCTGCCGACCGAAGGGCCGGTCGGCGGCCGGGGCCGCTCCGTCATGGCGGCCCTCGCGCTGGCCGAGCGTGGTGTGCGAAGCGCCGCCGTACGCATGCCGCGCACTGTCCACAACCAGGGTGACGGCGGGTTTGCCGGCTTGCTGACGCAGATCGCGCGACAGACCGGTGTCTCCGGATATCCCGGTGACGGCACGCAGCGCTGGCCAGCCGTCCATGCGCTCGACGCCGCCGTGCTCTTCCGGCTGGTGCTCGAGAATGCGCCGGCCGGGACCGCATGGCAGGCGGTCGACGACGAGGGCGACGCCGTACGCGACATCGCAACCGTCATCGGTCGCCGGCTGGGTCTCCCGGTCCAGCCGGTTCCCGAGGAGACGTTCGGCCCGCTCGGCCCGATCTTCGCCGCCGACCAGCCGGCGTCCAGCGCTCACACCCGGCAGGCGCTCGACTGGCAGCCTCGGCACCCGAGCCTGCTGAAGGACCTGGAGAACATCCAGCCGGGATAGGAAACGCGGAAGCTAATCTTGACTCATTCCAGAAAACGCGGAAGACTGCGGGACGTGCCGACAGTGGATGAGCTCCAGGGGCTGTTGCGCGGAGCGTCGTTGCGTGTGACCCGGCCGCGGCTGGCTGTGCTGGCCGCGGTGTACGGGCATCCGCATGCGGACACCGACTCGATTATCGGTGCCGTGCGCAACGAACTGCCCCAGGCGTCGCACCAGGCGGTGTACGACTCGCTGCACACGTTGACGGCGGCGGGACTGGTGCGGCGGATCCAGCCGTTGGGGTCGGTGGCGCGGTACGAGTCGCGGGTGGGTGACAACCATCACCACGCCGTCTGCCGGTCGTGCGGCGCCATCGCCGATGTCGATTGTGCGGTCGGGCACGCGCCCTGCCTGACCGCGTCGGACGACCACGGGTTCGTCATCGACGAGGCCGAGGTCATCTATTGGGGCCTGTGCGCGGACTGCGCACGACGTACCTGACTTCCTTTGAAAACGTCCAGTCCTGGAAGGAATCCGATGTCCGAGAACCATGAGCCCCTGCCCGGCGAGGCCTCCGCGGAGAGCCGCGGCGCCGAGACCGGCGGCTGCCCGGTGAACCACGGTCAGGGCGTGCACCCGACCAGCGGGAACGCCAACCGCGGATGGTGGCCGAACCAGCTGAACCTCAAGATCCTGGCGAAGAACCAGCCGGTGTCGAACCCGCTCGGCGGGGAGTTCGACTACGCCGCGGAGTTCGCCGCCCTGGACCTGGCCGCGGTGAAGGCGGACATCGCCGAGGTGCTGACCACGTCGCAGGACTGGTGGCCGGCCGACTTCGGGAACTACGGCCCGCTGATGATCCGGATGGCCTGGCACAGCGCCGGCACGTACCGGATCCACGACGGCCGCGGCGGCGCCGGCGCCGGTCAGCAGCGGTTCGCGCCGCTGAACAGCTGGCCGGACAACGGCAACCTGGACAAGGCCCGCCGGCTGCTGTGGCCGGTCAAGAAGAAGTACGGCCAGAAGATTTCCTGGGCCGACCTGATGATCCTCACCGGCAACGTCGCGCTGGAGACGATGGGCTTCAAGACCTTCGGGTTCGCCGGCGGCCGCGAGGACGTCTGGGAGCCGGAGACCGACGTGTACTGGGGCCCGGAGACCAGCTGGCTCGCCGACGAGCGGTACTCCGGCGACCGCGACCTCGAGCGTCCGCTCGGCGCGGTCCAGATGGGGCTCATCTACGTGAACCCCGAAGGCCCGAACGGCAACCCGGACCCGATCGCGGCGGCCCGCGACATCCGCGAGACCTTCGGCCGGATGGCGATGAACGACGAGGAGACCGTCGCGCTGATCGCCGGCGGCCACACCTTCGGCAAGACCCACGGCGCCGGCCCGGCCGAGAACGTCGGAGCCGAGCCGGAGGGCGCGCCGATCGAGGCGCAGGGCCTGGGCTGGAAGAGCACGTACAACAGCGGCAAGGGCAAGGACTCGATCACCAGCGGCCTCGAGGTCACCTGGACCACGAAGCCGACCCAGTGGTCGAACGACTTCTTCGAGATCCTGTTCGGCCACGAGTGGGAGCTCAGCAAGAGCCCGGCCGGCGCGAACCAGTGGGTCGCCAAGAACGCCGAGGCGATCATCCCGGACGCGTACGACGGCCCGAAGAAGCTGCCGACGATGCTGACCACCGACTTGTCGCTGCGGTTCGACCCGATCTACGAGCCGATCTCGCGGCGGTTCAAGGACAACCCCGACGAGTTCGCCGACGCGTTCGCGCGGGCCTGGTTCAAGCTGACCCACCGCGACATGGGCCCGGTCGTGCGGTACCTCGGCGCCGAGGTCCCGAGCGAGGTGCTGATCTGGCAGGACCCGCTCCCGGCCGTCGACCACGAGCTGATCACCGACGCCGACGTGACCGCGCTGAAGGCCGCGATCGCGGCATCCGGCCTGTCGGTGTCGCAGCTGGTCTCGACCGCGTGGGCGTCCGCGTCGACGTTCCGCGGCAGTGACAAGCGCGGCGGCGCCAACGGTGCGCGGATCCGCCTGCAGCCGCAGAGCGGGTGGGAGGTCAACAACCCCGACCAGCTCGCGCAGGTGCTGCGGACGCTCGAGGGCATCCAGCAGTCGTTCGCGAAGCCGGTCTCGCTCGCGGACGTGATCGTCCTCGCCGGCGGGGTCGGCGTGGAGATCGCCGCGAAGAACGCCGGGTACGACGTCGTCGTGCCGTTCACGCCCGGCCGGGTGGACGCCTTGGCGGAGCAGACGGACGTGGACTCGTTCGCCGCGCTCGAGCCGGTCGCGGACGGGTTCCGCAACTACTACGGCAAGGGCAACCGGCTGCCGGCCGAGTACCTGCTGCTCGACCGCGCGAACCTGCTCACCCTGAGCGCGCCGGAGCTGACCGTGCTGGTCGGCGGCCTGCGGGTCCTGGGCGCGAACTACGACGGCTCGAAGCACGGCGTCCTGACCGAGAACCCGGGCACGCTCACGAACGACTTCTTCGTGAACCTGCTCGACCTCGGCACCGAATGGCACGCCGCCGACGAGAGCCAGGAGACGTTCGAGGCCACCGTCGACGGCTCGGTCAAGTGGACCGGCACCCGCGCCGACCTGGTCTTCGGCTCGAACTCCGAACTCCGCGCCGTCGCCGAGGTCTACGCCGGCGACGACGCCAAGGAGAAGTTCGCCAACGACTTCGTCGCCGCCTGGCACAAGGTCATGGAACTCGACCGCTTCGACCTGCACCGCTGATCACACCGAACAGGCTCCCCCGCACCGGGGGAGCCTGTTCGCGTGTTCAGCGGGTGTGGCCCTGCTTGGCTTCCTTGCCGCGGATGACGGCGGCGAGGGTCTTGTCGTCGACGCCTGCGTCCTTCAGTTGCTGATAGTTCTCGTGCGGGCTGCCGGGCGGCGCCTGAAAGCCGGATCCGGTGAACTTGGCAACCAGCCCCGCGGCCTCACGGGGGTCCCGCGCGTCACCCAGCCGGGCCCGGGTCTCTTCTTCGCTGATTTCGTCGGCCATTCAGCACTCCTCGGATATTCACAGCGTGTTGACCCGAGATCTTTCCGCAGGACGGGTTCAGGTCAGTTGCCGCAGGTACGCGGCGGGGCTGACGGCTGCTCCGAGCCGCCGCCGGGGTCCACGAGGACCGGTCGGAGATCGGTGACCCGAAGGGGGATCGAGCGGCTGAAGTCGAGGGGGATGTCGCCTTGCATGCCGCCGCCGGTCCAGTGGACGGTCCAGTACGCCGTGGCTGTGATGTTGTAGGTGCCGGACTTCTCGCAGCGGGAGGACTTGGCGTACTTGTAGCCGCAGGTCGGTGATGGCGGCATGTCTTTCAGGGACTTGCCGGTTGCCATCTCCCGGGTGAACGGGGTGCCGGCGCCTTTGCAGGTCACGGTCTTGCCGGCAGCCATAGACCATTCGATCCGGTCGACGGTGCCGGTCGCGGTGATGGAAACGCCGCCGAGCGCGGCAGTCTTGGTCTGCGGCCCGGTCGTCGTCGGCCCGGGATCCGTGACCCACATCCAGATCGGCACATTCACGATGCCGACATGATTCGCACTCTGCACATACGGCGAGACACCCAACTGCGGCGCCACGAAGCCCATCGTCTCCACCACCTGCCGAGCCGCGACGCGCGGATCAATCGTCCGCGTCTCACCTGGCGGCCGGTTCACAGACTCAGGCACGACCTGGATGACCGGCCACCCGTCGTCGACTGCAAGAATCAACCAGCATTCGTAGAACTTTGTACCCGGCGGATAATCGCTGACCTTGCTCGGGGAGACCAAAGACTGGGGCCCGGTGAGCGGATGCAGATAGCACCCTGATGCTGCGTCGAAGAAACCGCCAGCGTCCAGGCACGGCACAACCTGCCCTTCCCAGACGCAAGCAGACTCACCGGTCTTCTTGGCTCCGGGGGTCGTCTTGACGGAGGTGGTCGGCGGATGGCCGTCATCGCCCACTGAGTAGACGCATTGTCCAGCGCTCCAGCCGACGACGCAGCCGGGTGAGCCGGGTGTCGGGTCAGCGAACGCAACGGATGATCCGATGACGGACAGGATCGCGACGACGCCGAGGAGTTTGCGTATCAGCATGTCGCAGGCTTCCTGCTCTGCGCGAAGTCAGCCTTCCACGTGCCTTGGACGTGGCGCATGCGCATCTCGTCAACGGTTTGGTTCGGTGTTCCGGGAAGTCTGACACTTTTGCCTTTGGAGTCCACCGCGCCGGCCTTGGAGGAGTCGACGCACGCGCTGAGGATCAGGTTGTCGATCTGACCACTGGCATTCGGTTTGCCGATGCTCAGCGGTTTGATCCACATGACCTGCAGGCTTCCGACGGAATGCCATTTGTACCCTCGGAACCTCTCTGCCTCGACGAGTTCGGCCTTCAGCATCACGCCGCTCGCGTACCTACTCAGTGCTGTCACGTTGCGGCCGCCGCTCCTGTACATCGCGTCCGTCGCGGCCACGAAACCTCGGTACGCGACCGAAGCTGCGGCCACGGCTGCTTCCTCAGGGGTGTCGCTGGGAGTCGGGGAAGGAGTGGGAGACGAGGTGGGGGATGAGGTAGGCGACGGCGGGGCAGTGTTCGGTTGGCCGGCTTCTGGAGAGCCTTGGCAGGCGGTCAGCGCCAGGAGGGCGCTGAGCGCTGCGGCGGTGGGTCCGAGGGCCGGATGGCGGGGCATGAAGGCTCCGTTCTGGATGCTGGTGGTGTAAGCGTCGCATACGGAGGGTGTTCGCCGGGCCGGATATCCACAGAGCTGCAGGTTCCTGCAAGCAGCGTCGGCGGCGACCGTCGTTGCGGGTTACCAGTTGGTGAAGGAGCCGTCGGGGCGGTGGAGGGTGGGGAGGGGGTGGGGTGGGGTGGAGTGGGCTCTGGCCAGGTCTCGGTCGAGGTCGATGCCTAGGCCGGGGGTGGTGGAGGGGAGGACTCGGCCGGGGGTGATGGTGGGGCGGTGGGTGAAGAAGCGGGACAGGGCGGGGTCGGGGTCTGATTGGTGTTCTTGGATGGCGGTTGTGGGGGTGGTGAGGTTGAGGTGCAGGGACGATGCCGCGGTGACGGGGCCCAGGGGGTTGTGGGTGGCTAGTTTGATGTGGTGGGTTTCGCAGACGGCGGCGATCTTGCGGGCCTCGGTCAGGCCGGCGGCGATGGCGATGTCGACGCGGGCGTAGTCGATCAGCTCGTTCTCGATCAGGGGTGCGAACTCCCACTTGGAGGCGAACTGTTCGCCGGCCGCCAGTGGTACGCCGGTCCTCGCGCGCAGCATCCGGTACGAGTCGGGGTGCTCGGCGCGTAACGCGTCCTCGACGAAGTACGGACGGGCGGATTCGATCTCGCGGCACAGCGTGACCGCCTCGGGCGGGTCGAGCCGGGTGTGGACGTCGAGGATCAGTTCCACGGAGTCGCCGACGACCTCGCGGACCTCGTGGAAGAGTGCGATGCCCTCCCGCAACGTCCGGCGTTCGTCGAGGACGTCGCCGTCGTGCGGTACCGAGAATCGTAGGTGGGTCCAACCGTCGGCCACCAGCGTCCGGCACCGGTCGAGGAAGCGCGGCCGGTCCGCCATCCCGTCGCCCAGGTGGACGTAGCACGGCACGTAGTCGCGCACCTGCCCGCCGAGCAGCTCGTGCACGGGCACGCCGTACGCCTTGCCGCGGATGTCCCACAGTGCGACGTCGATGGCCGCGATCGCGGACGCGATCACCCGGTCGGCGGGGTAGAACCCGGACCGGAACATCAGCTGCCACAGGTGCTCGGTCCGCAGCGGGTCCTCGCCCAGGATCAGTGCACCCAGGTGGTCGAGCGCGCCGGCCACGGCCAGTTGCCGGGAGCGGAGGCCGACCTCGCCGATGCCGTGGATGCCCTCGTCGGTGTCGACCACGACGAGCATCATCGCGTCGTCCCGGTCGGGGAGCGTGAGTACTTCCCAGCCCGTGATCTTCATCTGCCCTCATGATCTGTTTCAGGAACGTTGTCATCAGAAGTTAGCTGGTCAAACAGGTGCTGTCGAGATCCGGCTGAAACGAACTGTTGACACGTTCGGGATCGATTGCAAACATGTTTCAACGCTGAGCCCCGAAACGCCTCGGCCGAGAGCAAGGAGATCCGCAGATGGCCGCCACGGTCAGGGAAGTCGCGCAACTGGCGGGTGTGTCCCCGTCGACGGTGTCCCGGGTCTTCACCGCGCCGGACCAGGTGCAGGAGGCGACCCGGCAGCGGGTCACCGACGCCGCGCGGCAGCTCGGCTACCGGCCCGATCCCGCGGCCCGGACGCTGCGCAGCGGCCGCACCGAGTCGCTCGGTCTGGTCGTCCCGGACATCGCGAACCCGTTCTTCCCGCCGATCGTGAAGGCGATGCAGGCCAGGGCCCGCAATCACGGCTACACGCTGCTGGTCGCCGACTGCGACGAGCGCGAGGCGGACGAACTCGAGACCATCGACGCGATCGTGAAGAAGGTCGACGGACTGGTGCTCTGGGCATCGACCTTGTCCGACGGCCGGCTGCAGGAGCTGGCGAAGGAGATCCCGCTCGTCCTGGTGAACCGCCAGGTCAAGGGCATCCCGGAGCTGCACATCTCGCTGACGCCCGGGATCAGTCAGGCCGCCGAGCACCTGCGCGCGCTCGGTCACACCAGCTGCGTCTTCGTGAACTGCTCGCGCCCGGAGCACCTGCGGGGCAAGTCGATAAGAGAAACCTTCGACGCCCAGGGGCTGTCGGTCGTCGAGCTCGGGCCGTACGAGCCGCGCTTCGAGACCGGTCTGCACGCCGCGACCCTGGCCGTCGCGAACGGCGCCACCGCGATCCTCGCGCACAACGACCTGGTCGCGATCGGCATCCTGCACCAGCTCGCCCACTCCGGGGTGGACGTGCCCGGTCAGGTCAGCGTGATCGGTATCGACGACACGCTGCTGGCCGCGATGTCGATCCCGGCCCTCACCACCATCCGGATCTCGCCGCAGACCGTGGCCACCCACGCCACCGACCTGATCGTCGAGACCATCAACGGCGCGGAGCCGCAGTCCGTCGAGGTCGGCTCGCGGCTGATTCCCCGCGCCTCCACAGGTCCCGCGCCACACCGCGCCTGACCCGAGCAGGTCCCACCACAGTACGGCGCGCCGCCCCGCCGTACCGATCCCTCCTGGAGACATTCAATGGCTACACCCATGCGTGTTCGTGCTGCCCTGGTGGCGGCCGCGACCGGGCTGGCACTGACCGGCTGCGCGGGACTTACGCCCGCGAAGGACGACACCAAGAGCAGCGACGTCGTACTGCGGGTCCAGGGCATGCCGGCACCGACAGACAGCGCCGCGCTCGCCCAGTTCAACCGGCTGGTGCAGGACTTCCAAGCGAAGAACCCCGGCATCACGATCGAAGGCAGCGAGAACCGCTGGGATCCGCTGACGTTCTCGGCGAAGCTGGCCGGTAAGACGATCGAAGACGTCATCCAGGTTCCACTGACCGAGCCGCAGGGCCTGATCGCCCGCAAGCACGTCCAGCCGATCACGGACCAGTTGAAGCAGTGGGCCCACCATCAGGAGTTCAACCCGCAGGTCCTGCAGCCGCTGAGTGACGGGGCCAAGCAGGTGTACGGCATCCCGCAGGCGCCGTTCGCTCAGGGCCTGGTCTACAACCGGAAGCTGTTCACGCAGGCCGGTCTGGACCCGGACAAGCCGCCGGCGACCTGGGACGAGGTTCGTGCGGCCGCGAAGCAGATCAGTGCGAAGACAGGCAAGGCGGGCTTCGTTCACGAGTCCAAGGGCAACACCGGCGGCTGGCAGCTGACCATGCTGACCTACACCCACGGCGGCTCGATGGAAACCGAGCAGGACGGCAAGGTGGTTGCTGCGGTCAACGACCCGGCGACGAAGCAGTCGCTCGAGCTGCTCAAGGCGATGCGCTGGACCGACAACTCGATGGGCCAGAACCAGCTGATGGACCAGGACGACGTGGTCAAGCAGTTCGCGGCCGGTCAGGTCGGCATGTTCATGGGGACGCCGGGCACCTACAAGCTGGCCAAGACCAAGTTCGGCATGAGGAACACCACCGACTACGGCGTCACGTCGCTGCCGCAGGCCGGTGGCAACGCGACGCTCGGTGGCGCGGAGGTCTTCATGGTCCCGGCGTCGGTGCCGAAGGAGAAGGTCGACGCGGCCGTGAAGTGGCTGCTGTTCGCCCAGGCCGAGGCGCAGTACGAGCCGGCGGTCGCGGCCGAGCGCGCGAAGGAGCTGGCCAAGGACCCGAAGGCCGCGGTCGGCGTGCCGACGCTGCCGATGTTCAGCACCGCGCAGCAGCAGAAGATCGACGCGGCGATCAAGCCGTACGTGAACGTGGAGCTGGAGCACTTCCAGCCCTGGCTGGACGGTACGCCGAAGCTCACGCTGAAGCCCGAGCCGCCGGTCGCGGCGCAGAAGCTCTACACGATCCTCGACACCGTGGTGCAGTCCGTGCTCACCAAGAAGGACGCGAACGTGGACGCACTGCTGACCAAGGCACAGGCGGACGCGGACAAGATGCTCGCCGCGGAGCAGAAGTGACAACACTGCTGGAGCGTCCGGAGGCCGCCACCGAAGCCAAGCCGGTGGTGGCGTCCTCCCGGCGCCGGGCAGGTCTGCGACGGGAGCTCCTCGGCCTGCTCTTCCTGGCGCCCGCCCTGCTGGTCTTCGGACTGTTCTCCTGGTGGCCGATCGTGCGCGGTCTGCTGATCTCGTTCCAGGACACCAATCTCGTCGACCCGGCGGTGTGGGTCGGCCTGCAGAACTTCCAAGCCGTGCTGACCGACCCGCTGGTCGGCAAGGCGATGACGAACACCCTGCTCTTCGTCGGCCTCGGCCTGGTGATCGGCTTCCCGGCACCGATCGTGCTGGCCGCGGTGATGTCGACGGTACGGCGGTTCGCCGGCGTGTACCGCGTCGTCGTCTACCTGCCCGTCGTCGTACCGCCGGTGGTCGCGATCCTGCTCTGGAAGTGGTTCTACGACCCGGGCAGCGGCCTGTTCAACCAGCTGCTCGGCCTGATCGGGCTCGGCCCGTACCCGTGGCTGCAGTCGCCGCACACCGCGATGCTGAGCCTGGTGCTCGAGGCGACCTGGGCCGGGATGGGCGGGGCCGCTCTCATCTACCTGGCCGCGATGACCGGCGTCCCCGCGGAGCTGTACGAGGCGGCCGAGAGCGACGGCGCCGGGATCTGGCGGCGGATCTGGCACGTGCTGCTGCCGCAGCTGCGGCCGGTGATCGGGTTGCTGCTGCTGTTGCAGCTGATCGGCACGATCCAGGTCTTCACCGAGCCGTACATCTTCACGCAGGGCGGTCCGGACGACGCCACGCTGACCGTCCTGCTGCTGATCTTCCGGTACGCGTTCCAGGACGGCCGCTACGGGCAGGCCGCCGCGTTGTCCGTCCTGCTCGCGCTCGTTCTCGCTGTGCTGTCCGCGGTCTACCTCCGCCTGACCAGAAGCTGGAGCACCAAGTGAGCGAACCGATGACGACGTTCACGTCGAGCAACGACCTGCGCCGGCCGGGGACGGCGTTCGCGGTCCGGGCGGTCCAGGTGCTGACCCTGCTGGTCCTGGTGGCCATCGGGATCGGCCCGCTGTACTGGACCGTCAAAGGTGCGGTGTCGTCGCCGACCGAGATGGTCACGAACCCGCTCCGGCTGTGGCCGGCCGAGGCCGAGCTGGGCAACTTCGCCCGCGCCTTCACCGAGCTCCACGTCGGGCGCTACCTGGCCAACACCGTGACGGTGGTGATCGGTTCCTGGGCCGTGCAGCTACTGGTGGCGATGACCGCCGGGTTCGCGTTCGCGGTGATCCGCCCGCGGATCGGCCGGTACGTGTACGGCGCGATCCTCGCGACCATGTTCGTGCCGTACACCGTCTCGCTGGTCAGCCTGTTCCTGACGGTGCTGGACGTGAACCTGCTCGACACCTACTGGGCGATCTGGCTGCCTGCCGGGGCGAACGCGTTCAACGTGCTGCTGGCGACCAGGTTCTTCGAGGCGCTGCCGCAGGAGCTGTACGACGCCGCGAAGGTCGACGGCGCGAGCACCTGGCAGCTGCTCACCCGGATTGTGCTGCCGATGAGCCGGCCGGTGATCGCGGTGATCAGCCTGCTCGCGATCATGCACTCCTGGAAGGAGTTCATCTGGCCGCTGGTGGTGATCTCCGACCCGCGCCTGCAGCCGATCAGTGTCGCGCTGGCGAACCTGGTGGACTCGGCGCCGCTCGACGAGCTGATCGCGGCGATGGCGATGGCGCTCGCGCCGCCGGTGCTCGTCTTCCTCGTCCTGCAGCGCTATGTGGTCGCCGGGCTCGGCTTCACCGGGGTGAAGGGATGATCAGCCGGCGAGTCGTCCTCGGCGGCGCCGTGGCCGCGGCAGCGGCCGGGAGTGCGACCAGTCCTGCGTACGCGGCCGACGTGCAGATCACGGACACCGGAAACACGATCACGCTCGTCGCGGCCCCTGCCACTGGTGAGGTCAGGGTGCTCGACGGCGGCGGAGTCCAGCGTCTTGCGCTGACGACGTTCGAGTACGCGCACGGGTCGGGCGAGGCGAAAGTCACCCGGCGGACGACAGGGATCATGTCGGTCGAGTCGCTCACACCTCAACAGTTCAAGATCACCTACACCGCGCCGGTCGGCCAGGTCGTCGGAGTCTTCACCGTCGGCCTGCGGAAAGCGAGGATCCGCTGGGACGTGACCGGCGTGACGGACCTGCGGACCGACAGTTTCCGCGTCGCACGGATCGTGACCGGTACCGCGACCGAGCACTTCGACCCGGTCGTGCTGTGGAACCGGGACCGTGATCCGGACACCGGCGCGCTCCGCGGCGGTGTGCCGTACGAGACGACCAACGGTGTCTGCTACTCCTACACCTGGGCCGACAACCGTGCCGTCATCCGGTTTCCGCAGAGCACGGTTGCCTTTAGCAACAACGGCTACCTGCACGCGATCGGCGACGACAGCGGTTTCCTGGAGAGCACGGTCGTGCTCGGCCCGATCCGGCCGCACTCGGCCGGCGTGATCGCGCGCGACGGCGACCTCGGCATCGACCTGTGGACCACCCAGCCGTTCGGCCTCTGGAACACCGGCGGCGCCAGAACCGTGAACTTCGAGGTGGTGAACGCGGCGCTGAGCACCCGGACGGTGCGCGTCGACTGGGTCGCGCGGGACTGGAACGGCGGCTCGGCGAGCGGTACGGCGAGCGGCTCGATCGGGCCGCGCGCGGTCTGGAACGCGAACTTCTCCGTCACCCTCGGCGCCCGCGACATCCGCTTCGTCGAGGCGGTCGTGTACGAGGGCTCGACCGAGGCCGCGTTCGCCCGAACAACGCTTTCCGTGCTGTCCGCCTACACCTACGGCGACACCGAGCAGAGCATGTTCGGGATGGGAAACTTCGCGTACCTGCAGGAACCGTCGGGCGCCGACGTCCTCGGGCTGATGAAGCTCCTCGGCATGCAGTGGATCCGGACGGCGTATCGCCAGTACAACACGCTGCCGGCCTCGCCGGGCCCGACCATGGACGCGCTCGACCAGGCCGGTTTCCTGCACAACATGCAGCTCGCCGGCACGCTCCCGTGGGGCGTGGACGGCGCGGCCTGGGCCGACGACATGGTCGGCCGGGCGACGTATTCCGGCGCCCGGTACTACGAATGCGCGAACGAGCTGAACCTCACCGCGTCCGACAAGACACCGGCCCAGTACGTGAACGACGTCCTCGAACCGTTGCGAACGGCAATGACCGCCAAGGGCGCGACGTTCCAGGTGATGACCTGCGGCCTGGCCGGATACCCCGAGCAGTGGGTGCAGGACTTCGGCGCCGCGGGCGGCTGGGACCACGTCGACGTCCTGGCCTACCACCCGGGCCGCGGAAACTACACCGCCGACTACGAACCCGCCGAACCGTGGACGAACGAGACCCGCTGGAACTTCCTCGGCACCCTGAAGAAGGCAACCACGGCGAAGGGCACCAAAGAGCTCTGGCTGACGGAGGCGTACGCCGGAACGCAGCCGAACCGCTGGTGGACCGACACCTACCGGAACGCCCCGGAAAACGTTCTGCTCCAGCTCGCGCTGGCCAAGGCGTACGGCGTCCGCTGCGTGACCTGGTACACGCTGAACGACTCGATCCAGCAGCAGCCGATGGAAGCCGACCCGGACAGCGTCGAGTACCACCACGGCCTGCTGCACCGCGACCTCGGCGCGAAACCCTCGCTGCTGGCCTTCGCGACCGCCGCCCGCTGGCTGGATCGGTCCACGTTCGCCGGCTGGGCCGAGCTGGGTGACCCCGAGCTGCTCGGGCTCGTCTTCACCACCCCGACGGGCAAGGTCAACCTGCTCTGGTCCCGCAAGGACGGCTACATCCTCAACAACGACACGGGCCGGCGCCTGTCCGCCAGCCCTGCCTACTACCGCAGTCCCGAACCCTGGGAAGACCTGTGGCCGACCAAGACGAACGTCACCGTCCCGACGCCGGCCGCGACCACGTCCGTCCGTGAGCTGAACTGCCTCGGCATGGACGTCGCCACCCACCAGGCGAGCAACGCGCAGGTGACCGTCACCCTCGACGGCGCACCGCGCATCTTCATCGGTCTCGCCCTGCCGCTCAAGACCACCGGAGGAACGCCATGAAACCCACCAGGCGGACATTCGTCGCCGGATCGCTCGCCGCCGCCGGTGTGGCCGGCGGGCTGCTCCCGGCCGGCGTCGCCCGCGCCGCGACGGCGTACACGATCACCGCGGACGGCATCACCGTGTCGGCCGAGACCGACGGCACCATCGTCGTCGGCGACGGCACCGAGCGGATCCGGATCGCGCACTTCCAGGTCAAGGACACCGTGCTCGGCGGGCAGCGCACGTTCGGCGGCAAGCCGTCGCTGGTCACGCTCCCGGACGGCCGCCAGGCGATCCGCGTCGACTACGTGCTGGGCGCCGCCGCGAAGACGATCACGGTCACCGGCACCTTCGACGTCACTGCCCGGCGGCTGCACATGCGCTGGGACGCGACCAGCTCCAACCAGATGTACCTGAACTCGCAGTTCACCCGCACCGTCGTCAGTCCGGCCGCCGTGGAGTACTCGACCGCGGTCACCCGCTGGAACCGTGACGCCGGCGGCGGCGTGCCGTACGAGACCAACGACGGCATCCTCTACACCGAGACCTGGGCGGACACGAAGGCGTACTTCCGGCTGCAGTCGAGCCGCCCCGACTGGACGACCGCCTCCTGGATGCACATCGTCGGCACGTACGACGGGCTCGGCGTCCTGCGGCACGAGGCCGATCTGGTGTTCGGCAACCTCCGCGAGGTCTCCGCCAACGCGGCCGCCGTCGGGCGTCCGGTCGGCCTCGACCTGTGGACCGACCAGCCGTTCAACCTCTGGTACGAGACCGGACACGCGATGCCGGTCAACGTCCAGGTCGTGGCCGGCGGCACAGTCACCGCACCGGTGACGCTGAGCTGGTTCGCCCGTGACTTCGACGGCACGACGCTGACCAGCGGATCGACCGTGCTCACGCTGGCGCCCGGTCAGAGTGCCGACCACAGGATCGTCGTACCGGCGCTGGAGCAGCAGGGCGTCGCCTTCCTGGAGGTGCAGGCGGGCGAGGCGTTCGCGCGGACGACGCTCGCGGTGCTGCCGTCGTACGCGTACCAGGGCGGCGGCATGTTCGGCATCGCGAACTACCCCTGGCTGCTCAAGCCCAGCAAGGCGGATGTCGCCACGCTGCTGCAGAAGATCGGCGTCGCGTCGGTCCGGATCGCCTACAACGGTGCGCCCGGCATCCCGCCGGCCGAGCTCGAGGCGCTCGGGATCACGCCGAACATCCAGCACGGCGACGTGGTGTTCGACGCGACCCCGGAGCAGGCGAAGACGTGGGCGGCCGAACTGGTCGACGTGGTCGTGGACGCCCGCGCCCGGTACTTCGAGGTCGACAACGAGCGTAACCAGCCGTGGATGTCCGGCCTGTACGCCGACAAGTACATCCGTGACGGCCTGCGTCCCGTGGTCGAGCGGCTCGCCGAGGTCGGGTCCGACGTGAAGGTGATGAACAACGGTCTCGGCGGCATGGACGTCAACTGGGTCGACAGCTTCCACGCGCACGGCGGCTGGGACCTGATCGACGCGTTCGCCTTCCACCCGGGCCGCGGCAACTTCACGCCGGACTACGCGCCGACGCCGGACGAGTGGGTCACCGGGTCCAACGGCAGCTACTGGAACTTCCTCGGCGGCGTCCGCGAGGCCAAGCGGCGGATCCGCGAGTACGGCGGCGACAAGGAACTGTGGCTGACCGAGGCGTACGCGTGCACCCGGCCCAACCAGTGGTGGAACGACACGATGCGCCAGGCGGCCGAGAACGTGCTGCTCACGATGGCGCTGGCGAAGGCCGAGGGTGTCGACGGCGTGAACTGGTACCAGCTGTACGACAGCACGATCCACCATCCGCAGGAGGCCGATCCGGCGAACCCGGAGTACCACTTCGGGCTGATGAACCGGGACCTGTCGGCGAAGCCGTCGCTGCTGGCGTTCGCGACCGGGACCAGGGTGCTCGAGGAAGCGGAGTTCGTGCGCTGGCTGGGCCTCTCGAAGATCGAGCGGCACCTGCAGGGGCTGCTGTTCACGACGCCCGACGGGCCGCTGACGATGCTGTGGAGCCGCAAGGACGGCTACCTGCTGAACGCCGATCACACCGAAGGACAGGCGTACTACCCGCACCCGGAGGTGTGGCAGGACGACTGGCCGACGAAGACCCACGTCACCGTCCTCGGCGGCGAGCTGGTCGAGATCGACTGCATCGGCCGCCGCCGGACGCTCACCGGATCCCGGATCAAGCTCACCCTCGATGGTGCGCCGAGGCTGTACCGCGGGCTGTCGGCGCGACCCGAACAGCAGCTCCGGCTCGGGTGAGCGTGAGCGTGAGCCCGAACCCGAGCCCGAACCGGGTTCTCGTCACCGGAGCCGCCGGCCGGATCGGGCGGGCCGTGGTTGACGCCCTGCACGCACGCCGTGTCGCGGTCACCGCCCTCGTCCTCCCGGGGACGCCGTGCCCGGCGGATCGGGTGGTCGAGGGGTCCGTGTGCGACGCGGCCACGGTGCGGGCCGCGCTGGCGGAGGTGGACGGTGTCGTCCACCTCGCCGCGCGGCCGGCGCCGCACCGCGGGACGCCGTACGAGGTGTTCGGGGAGAACACGCTCGGCACCTTCACGGTGCTGGAGGAGGCCGGGCGCGCCGGGGTGCGGAACGCCGTGGTCGCGAGCAGCCTGGCCGCGAACGGGCTGCCGTTCGCGGCCGAGCCGCTCAGCCCGGCGTACGTCCCGCTCGACGCGTCGGTGCCGAGCCGGGCCGAGGACCCGTACGCGTTGTCGAAGCTCGCCGACGAGCAGACCGCCGCGATGATGTCGCGGCGGCACGGCATGACCGTGGTCGCGCTGCGGTACCCGTTCGTCGGCGGGTTCGCCGAACGGCTCGACGAGCACGCCCGCAAGGTCGCCGCCGACCCGGCACTCGGCGCCGCCGACCTGTGGTCGTACCTGGAGACCAGGGACGCCGCCCGGGCCGCGGTACTGGCCCTGCGGGTCGAGGGCGGCTCGCACGTCTTCCACGTCGCGGCCCCGCACACGCTCGCGCCGTACCCGACCCTGGACCTGCTTCGCCGGTTCCACCCCACCACCGAGATCCGGGCGGACCTGCCCGGTCGCACCACCCCGCTCGACCTCGGCCCGGCACGGAAGCTGCTCGGGTTCACCGCCGAACACGTGGTGTGACAGCGCTAGGCTGGTCCCGTTCGGACACGGGCGGAAGGGGTCTGACATGCGGTTTCACCATGATCGGGAGCCGGCGGGAGACCTCACTTTCAGTGACGTGTTCCTGGTGCCCAATCGGTCCGGCGTGGCCTCGCGGCTGGATGTCGATCTGTCCACCAGCGACGGGACCGGAGCGTCGATTCCGGTGGTCGCGGCGAACATGACCGCGGTGTCGGGGCGGCGGATGGCCGAGACGATCGCGCGCTGCGGCGGCCTGGCGGTCATCCCGCAGGACATCCCGGTGGACGTGGTGTCCGAGGTCGTGTCCTGGATCAAGCAGCGGGACCCGGTCCACGACACCGCGCTGACGCTGCCGCCGACCGGCACCGTCGGCGAGGCGCTGAACCTGCTGCCCAAGCGCAACCACGGCGCGGTCATCGTGGTGGACCGGGGCCGCCCGGTCGGCGTCGTGACCGAGGCCGACTGCTCCGGGGCCGACCGGTTCACGCAGCTCGACGCGGTCATGTCGCGCGAGCTGCTCACGGTGCCCCAGGGGATCGATCCCGAGGCCGCGTTCGAGCTGCTGCACGACGGCCGCCACCGGCTCGCGCCCGTGGTCGACGCCGACAACCGGATCGTCGGGATCCTCACCCGGCAGCGCGCGCTCCGCGCCACCCTGTACGACCCGGCGCTCGACGGCAACGGCAAGCTCCGGGTGGCCGCCGCGATCGGGATCAACGGCGACGCGGAGCAGAAGGCGAAGGCGCTGCTCGAGGTCGGCATCGACGTACTGGTCGTCGACACCGCGCACGGTCACCAGGAGCGGATGCTCGAGGTGGTCGAACGGGTCCGCGCCCTCGGCCCGACGGTGCCGATCGTGGCCGGCAACGTCGTCACGGCGGAAGGTGTCACCGACCTGGTGAACGCCGGGGCGGACATCGTGAAGGTCGGCGTCGGCCCCGGTGCGATGTGCACGACGCGGATGCAGACCGCGGTCGGGCGTCCGCAGTTCTCAGCGGTACTGGAATGTGCGACCCGCGCGCGGGAGCTCGGCAAGCACGTCTGGGCGGACGGCGGCGTACGGCATCCGCGCGACGTCGCCCTGGCGCTGGCCGCGGGCGCGTCGAGCGTGATGATCGGGTCCTGGTTCGCCGGGACGTACGAGTCGCCCGGCGACCCGCACCGCGACAGCCAGGGCCGGATCTACAAGGAGAGCTTCGGGATGGCGTCCGCCCGCGCCGTCCGGTCCCGGACCGCCGAGGACTCCGCGTTCCAGCGGGCCCGCAAGGCCATCTTCGAGGAGGGCATCTCGACCGCCCGGATGTACCTGGACCCGGAGCACCCGAGCGTCGAGGACCTGCTGGACTCGATCGTGTCCGGCATTCGCAGCTCGTGCACCTACGTCGGCGCCGCCACCCTGCCCGAGTTCCACGAACGCGCGGTGGTCGGCCTGCAGACGGCCGCCGGGTACGCCGAGGGCAAGCCGCTCGACACCAGCTGGCTGTAATCGTAGACAACGCTCTCATTCCCAGGATGAGAACGCGGGTCCGCCAGGTTCATGCCGCGGGCGATGGTCACGGTCGGCGATCGGTGGCACCTTGTAGTCAACAGGGGGAGGAAGGGCACCGGACCATCCGTCGGGGGGTCGGGGATCTCGCTGGGGGCAGCGGGTCCGATCGACGCGGGGGCTCACACAGTTACCGGTGTCCTGCTCGTGGTCGCGGGTGGTGGTACAGGGTTCGACCGAGGCTTGGGAGGGCGACTCGGGGATCCGCATCCACCGCCCGCGACTGCTGTCCGCGTGGAACGGCCCTTGATCACCTGCGGGCAACGGCGCATAGTCGAGTGATCGATACCGCACTGGGTGTGGGGAGCCGTCGTCGTGGAGGGAGAAAAGGCCGTCCCGCTGCGGGTTGACGCGGAAACGGCGATCATCCTGCGCGAGGCGTATCACAAGATCGAGGCGCTGTTCAGATCCGACCACTACGGTCTGTACGACTACGTCCGGGTGGTGGCCGGGAAGGTCGCGCATGTCGACGCGTTCTTCGTCGGCTTCCTGCAGGGCAGCAACCGGGTGCGGTACCCGTACGGGTACGACGAGCGCGACTACGTCACCCCGGACACCCACATCTTCGGGCCGGACGGGCAGACGGCTTGGCTGCTCAAGCACCGGCACACGTACCGCTTCGCCTACGACGACGGTGCCGTGCTGCACGCCGGCATCCCGGTCGGCGACCCGGTCCGGCGGTCCCGGGACGCGGTCACGGTGCCGATCTTCCGGCCGTCGAAGGACGGGCCCGACCAGTTGTTCGGGCTGCTGTCGATGCAGAGCTACGCCCCGAAGTCGTACGACGACAACGCGGTCCGGGCGTTCGAGTGGTTGTGTGAGGTGGTGGAGCGGGTGCTGACCCGGGAGGGCGAGGACCGCGATGCCCTGCGCCGCCTGCCGGCCGGCGACGTCGGCCCGAACCTGCTGACGTCCGACCACGTGATGGAGTACCTGACGCACCGGGTCGCGTCGATCCGGGAGATCGCGACCGAGGCACTGGACGAGCCCGACGTGGGGACCGGGGTCCGCACCCATCTGGAGCGGATCGTCGACACCGCCGAGCACATCCAGTCCGAGCTGATCGAGATGCTGATGGAGACCGACGAGGCGCCGGAACGCCGGTTCACCAGCCTCACGAAGGCCCAGCAGGGGGTCGCGCTGCTGCTGGCCGACGGGCTCGACAACGACCAGCTGGCCGCCGAGCTCGGTGTCAGTCTCAACACCGTCAAGACCCACCTCAGCGCGATCCTCCGCAAGTACGGCTTCCGCAGCCGGTCCCAGGTGGCCGACGACGTCCGCAAGTACCTCGCCCGCTAGTACGAGCGGGCCACGTACGCGACCAGGCCCGGCTCGTCGTCCCGCAACGGCAGTGCACCGTCGGCGCGCTGCAGGCAACGGACCGTGATCCCGGACTCGGCCAGGCGGTCCTCGCCCGCCTCGCCGACCGCGTCGTACGGCAGGGTCGCCCAGCCGGACGCGGCCGCCTCGATCGCCTCGTCCACGGTCGACACGGCCGTGATGCGGGCAGACTGCCGAGCCGTGGCCTCGGCCAGCAGGTGCGTCTGATCCGCGTCGAGCGCCGATACGACCGTCGCGGTGAGGCCGGACAGCTCGACCGCGGTCTTGGCCGAGTCGCGCAGCCGCCGTACGACGGTCGCGGTGCCCGCGGCGAGGTCGCGCGGGCCGACCTCGATCCGGATCGGGACGCCTTTCAGCTCCCAGTTCACCGCGCGCCGCCCGAACGGCTGGTCGGTGCGATCGTCCACGCCGACCCGCAGTCCGGCCGCGGTCAGCTCGTCGCCGATCTGCCGGGCGGCGGCGATCGACTCGTCCTTCACCGCGAGCACGACGACCTGCACCGCAGCGACCGCGGGCGGGACCCGCAGCCCCGCGTCGTCGCCGTGCACCATGATCAGTCCGCCGACCATGCGCGTCGTACTGCCCCACGAGGTCGTCCAGGCGAGCTCGCGCTGCCCCTCGCTCGACAGGTAGCCGATGTCGAAGGCGCGCGCGAAGTTCTGCCCGAGCTCGTGCGAGGTCGCCATCTGCAGCGCCTTGCCGTCGCCGGTCATCGCCTCGAGCGTCATCGTGTTGATCGCGCCGGCGAACCGTTCCCGCCGGGTCTTCCGGCCGGGGAGCACCGGGATCGCCAGGATGTTGACCATGACGTCGCGATAGACGTCGAACAGGATCCTGGTCGCGAAGGCGCGCGCGTCCTCGGCGGAGACGTGGGCGGTGTGGCCTTCCTGCCAGAGGAACTCCGTCGTCCGCAGGAACAGTCGCGGGCGTAGCTCCCAGCGGACCGCGTTGGCCCATTGGTTCAGGAGCAGCGGGAGGTCGCGGTAGCTCTGCACCCACTTCGCCATGTATTCGCCGATGACGGTTTCCGACGTCGGGCGGACGACCGCGGGCTCCTCGAGCTGCTTGCCGCCGGCATGCGTGACGACCGCGAGCTCCGGGCTGAATCCCTCGACGTGCTCGGCTTCGCGTTGGAGGTAGCTCTCCGGGATCAGCAGCGGGAAGTAGGCGTTCTGGGCGCCGGTCGCCTTGATCCGCCGGTTCATTGCCTCCTGCAACAGTTCCCAGATCCCGTACCCGTACGGTCGCACGACCATGGTCCCCCGGACCGGCCCGTTGTCGGCGAGCTCGGCCTTGGCGATCACGTCCTGGAACCATCTGGGGTAGTCCGTGGCCTGCGAGGCAAGCACGGAACGGGTCGCTGTCATGCTTCGCGAGTGTAGGAGGGAAAGAGGAGTGCGGCGACGCATTTCTCCACCGAAAGAACAGCTCCCGGCGCCCTAGCGGGCGCCGGGAGCTGGATGGAGAGGAGCCGGCGCGAGGCCGGTGCTTGCGACCTGCTCGACCGAGCCGAGCCGAGCCGAGCCGATCGAGCCGGGCCGAGCCGATCGAGCCGGGCCGAGCCGATCGAGCCGGGCCGAGCCGAGCCGATCGAGCCGGGCCGAGCCGAGCCGGGCCGGGCCGAGCCGGGCAGGCCGGGGTGTGGTTACAGGGAGGCCAGGGCGTCGTTCCAGGTTTTGGAGGGGCGCATGATGGTGGCCGCCTTTGCCGGGTCGGGCTGGTAGTAGCCGCCGAGGTCGGCGGGGGTGCCCTGGACGGCGAGGAGTTCGTCGACGATCGTCTGCTCGTTCGCGGCGAGTGTCTCGGCGAGCGGGGCGAACGCCTTGGCCAGGTCGGCGTCCTCGGTCTGCGCGGCCAGCTCCTGCGCCCAGTACAGCGACAGGTAGAAGTGGCTGCCGCGGTTGTCGATCCCGCCGACGCGACGGGTCGGGGACTTGTCCTCGTTCAGGAACGTGGCGGTCGCCCGGTCGAGCGTGTCGGCCAGGATCTGCGCCCGCGCGTTGCCGGTCGCCTGCGCCAGGTGCTCGAAGCTCGCGGCCAGCGCGAAGAACTCGCCCAGGCTGTCCCAGCGCAGGTAGTTCTCCTTGACCAGCTGCTGCACGTGCTTCGGCGCCGAGCCGCCCGCGCCGGTCTCGAACAGGCCGCCGCCGGCCATCAGCGGCACGATCGACAGCATCTTCGCGCTGGTGCCGAGCTCGAGGATCGGGAACAGGTCGGTGAGGTAGTCACGCAGCACGTTGCCGGTCACCGAGATGGTGTTCTCGCCGCGCCGGATCCGCTCCAGCGAGAACGTGATCGCGTCCACCGGCGCCAGGATCCGGATGTCCAGACCCTCGGTGTCGTGGTCGAACAGGTACTTCTGCACCTTGGTGATCAGGTTGGCGTCGTGCGCGCGGGTCTCGTCCAGCCAGAACACGGCCGGGTCGCCGGTCGCCCGGGCCCGGTTGACGGCCAGCTTGACCCAGTCCTGGATCGGGGCGTCCTTGGTCTGGCAGGCGCGGAAGATGTCGCCCGCGGAGACGGCCTGCTCGAGGACGACGGTGCCCGCGGTGTCGACCAGCCGGACGGTCCCGGTGGTCTGGACCTCGAAGGTCTTGTCGTGCGAGCCGTACTCCTCGGCCTTCTGCGCCATCAGGCCGACGTTCGGCACCGAGCCCATGGTGGCCGGGTCGAACGCGCCGTTCGCGCGGCAGTCGTCGAGGACGGCCTGGTAGATGCCCGAGTAGCTGTGGTCCGGCAGGACGGCGAGCGTGTCGTGCTCCGCGCCGTCCGGGCCCCACATATGGCCCGAGGTCCGGATCATCGCCGGCATCGACGCGTCCACGATCACGTCCGACGGGACGTGCAGGTTGGTGATGCCCTTGTCGGAGTCGACCATCGCCAGCGCCGGTCCGGCGGCCAGCTCCGCGTCGAAGGAGGCCTTGATCTCGGCGCCTTCCGGCAGCGCGGCGATGCCGTTCAGGATGCCGCCGAGCCCGTCGTTCGGGGTCAGGCCGGCCTTGGCCAGTACGTCGCCGTACCGGGCGAAGGTCTCCGGGAAGAACGCCCGGACGACGTGACCGAAGACGATCGGGTCGGACACCTTCATCATCGTGGCCTTGAGGTGGATCGAGAACAGCACGTCCTCGGCCTTCGCCCGGGCGACCTGCGCGGTCAGGAACTCGCGCAGCGCGGCGACATGCATGACGGAGGCGTCGACGACCTCACCGGCCAGCACCGGGACCGACTCGCGCAGCACCGTGGTGGTGCCGTCGTCGCCGACCAGCTCGATCCGCAGCGAGCCGTCGGACTCGATCACCGCGGACTTCTCGGTGGCGCGGAAGTCGTCGGTGTCCATCGTCGCGACGTTGGTCTTCGACTCGGCGGTCCACGCGCCCATCCGGTGCGGGTGGGTCTTGGCGTAGTTCTTCACCGAGGCGGGCGCGCGGCGGTCGGAGTTGCCCTCGCGCAGCACCGGGTTCACCGCGGAGCCCTTGACCTTGTCGTAGCGGGCCTGGATCTCCCGCTCCTCGTCGGTCTTCGGCTCGTCCGGGTACTCCGGCAGCGCGTAGCCCTGGGACTGCAGCTCGGCGATCGCGGCCTTCAGCTGCGGGATCGAGGCCGAGACGTTCGGCAGCTTGATGATGTTCGCGGCGGGCGTCTTGGCCAGCTCACCGAGCTCGCTCAGCGCGTCCGCGATCCGCTGGTCCTCCTGGAGGTACTCCGGGAAGAGCGCCAGGATCCGGCCGGCCAGTGAGATGTCCCGGGTCTCCACGCCGACACCGGCCTGGCCGGCGTACGCCTGGACGACAGGGAGGAACGAGTACGTGGCGAGCGCCGGAGCCTCGTCGGTGTGGGTGTAGATGATCGTCGAGTCAGTCACGGGCCCACCTTATCCGGCGCAGGTCGGACTCCTACGTGGGCCGGATCACGCTCAGGAGAGGTCGTCCGGGTGCGCCAGCGTGATCCCGGTGGCGACGGTGACGGCGCTGGTGAACGCGAGCGTGTCGATGGGGGAGGACGCCGCCACGGTCGCCCCGGCCAGCGAGGCGAGGCCCTTGGCGCCGTCCCAGGTGCAGTCGACGAACACCGCCTTGGCCGCCTTGACCTGGGAGAACTCCACGCCGGACAGGTCGCAGCGGCGGAACACGGCACCGGTCAGGTCGGCGGAGACGAAGTCTGCGGACTGCAGCCGGCAGTCGGTGAGCTCGACCTTGGCGAGCTTCGCGAACCGGAACGACGCGAAGTCGAGCACGGTGTCGCGGATCGTCACGTGCTGCAGCACCGCGCCGGGACCGGCGAACCCGATCATCCGGGCGCCGGCGATCGCGACCCGGGTCAGCGCCGCGTCGGACCAGCGGGAGTTCGCCAGGTCGCACTGGGCGAGCTCGGTGTCGACCAGGATCAGCTTCTCCAGCTCGGACCCGGCCAGCTTGCTCCGGGTGAGGCGGCAGCCGCTGATCTCGACGTGCTCGGCCTCCAGGTCACTCAGATCCACATCCTCCAGCTCCAGATCCAGCAACCGCTCCTCGTCCTCGATGCTCTCGGGCAGGGCGGACTCGAGCTGGGCCCGGAGGCGGGGCGCGGCGATCTTCACGCCACCGACCGTAGCCGGGGTCACCGACAGGTTCTGAGGTAGTGGGCGGCGGCGCCGATCAGGGCGGAGTGTTCGGTGTCCTTCGTCGCGGAGGCGGGGAAGTCGAGGGCCGATGCCACCAGGTCGAAGGCGCCCGAGATCGAGCCGCCCAGGACTGTGTGCGTGACCCCGAAACGCTCCAGCCAGGGCCGCAGCGCGTCCGCGAGGTCGGTGAAGCAGGCGGTCAGCACCTGCTGGGCCGCGGTGTCGCCGGCGCGGGCCCGGTCGGCGATCTCCTTCACGCCGGGGGCCTCGGCGCCGGTCGTCCCGGCGTAGCGGCGCAGGATCGCGCGGGCGGAGATCGAGTCCTCCAGCGGCTTCCCGGCGTACGACGTCTTGTACAGCTCGCCGCCCGGCGGGACCGTGTCGCCCTCGCGGACCACCTGGCCGTCGGCGAGGAACGCCGTACCGATGCCGGTGCCGATCGTGACACCGACGCAGCGCGCGGCGCCGCGGACCTCGCCCGCGGTCCACTCGCCGACCGCGAACGCCTCGGCGTCGTTCATGAACAGCAGCCGGTCGATCCCGAGCTCCTCGCCCAGCGCGGCACCGAGGTTGAACCCGTACAGCTGGTCGAACTTGCCCTGCCCGCGGTACCACGCGACCCCGGTGACGAAGTCGAACGGACCGGGCAGCGCGATCGCCAGACCGTTTGCCAGCGGCAACTTCCGGGCGGTGTCGGCGAGCTGCCCGACCACCACCTCGGCGGCGGCCTGGGACTCCAGGTCCGCGCGGTCGACCTCGGTGACGTCCCACGTTCCGGGCGCCACCACGGCCGCCGTGACGTGGCTTCCCCCGATCTCCAGCACAGCTACGTCCATCCGCACATCATCGCAGCAGGTCAGTACCGGTCCCGGAACACCTGCTTCCCGGCGCCGTCGTACATGCTGATGTAGATCGGGTCGGTGTTGCCGTTCCTGATGTCGGCGGTGTACACCCGGTGCGCCCAGTACCCGTCCTTCACCGCGGCGTCCGCGCGCTGGCCGAGGCCGGTGAACGCGATCCGGGTGACTCCCTCCGGCACCCGGCCCGCGTAGCTGTAGACGACGCCCATGCAGCCGGCGAAATCGCTCCGGTCCACCTTCGAGTCACCGCACGCCATGCTCCAGTACCGCTGGATCTGGTAGGCGCGGGTGATGATCCCGGTGTTGAGCAGCGTCGCCCCGAAGCCGCCCAACTGCTGTCCGTGGATCGGTACGCCGGCCACGCAGTACGCGTACTGCGTGCCGTCCGGCGACCGGCGGACCGTCATGTTCCCGTCGGCATCGCTCACCTGCACGACCTTGTCGGTCCACGTCGCGGCGACCTGCCGGCGCCAGGTGTCGTCGTTCGCGGTCCGGAAGAAGTCGTCGGACTTCGCGCACAGATCGGTGACGGCGGCCGGAGCCTCAGGGGGAGTGGTCACCGGGTGCGGCTCCGGGCCGATCCGGCCGATCACCAGCGCGGCGACCACCGCGGTCGCCGCGGTCACGGCGGTGGCCGCGGTCATCGTCGCCCGGCGGATCCGGGTCCGGTGCCGGCCGGCGGCGACCAGTGCGGTGACGTCCGGCGTGAACGACGTACCGCGGTCGGTGGCCTGGTCCAGCAGGGTCTTCAGGTCGTTCGTCATCTCGTCCCCACCAGATCGGAGAGCTCGGCCAGGGACGGGTGGGCGCGCAGCTTGTCCAGTGCGCGCAGCGTCTGGCTCTTCACGGTTCCCGGGCGGCAGTCCAGCGCGATCGCGGTCTCCTCGACGGACAGCTCGTCGAAGTACCGCAGGACGACGCACGCGCGCTGGCGGGGCGGCAGCTCGGCGAGGGCCTTGGTGATCACCAGCCGGTTCTCGACGACGCCGAGCGCGTCGGCGTCGGCCTCGTTGGCGAAGTACTCGTCGCCGCCCACGACCTCCTGGCTGGACTTGCGGCGGAGCCCGTCGAGCGTCGTCGAGACGACCACCTTCCGCGCGTACGCACCGATCGCTCCCTTGCGCTGGATCCGGCCCCAGACCCGGTAGAGCCGGATCAGTGCCTCCTGGGTCGCGTCCTCGGCCCGGCGCCAGTCCCCGCACAGAAGGTAAGCAGTCCGGCACAGAGAGTTCGCATGATGGGTCACGAACTCGACGTAGTCCTGCTCCGTCTCCGGTCTCACCCGCGACCCTCCCCAGTCATGCCGGGTCAAACGTGGCGGCGTGCACGTTTGGTTGCACGACTACGGCACACTTTTTGCCGTGCCTGAATTCATGGTCGACGGCGTCCGGGTCACCTATCACGTGAACGGCAGCGGGCCGGTCTGTATCGCGCATCCCGGCGGTCCCGGCGTGCACTGGCCGTACCTGCGGATGCCGGAGCTCGAGCAACGCCTGACGATGGTGTACCTCGAACCGGTCGGCACCGGGAACTCGGACCTGCTCGCGGACGGCGACTACTCGATGGAGAGGTACGCGTCCTTCGTCGACGAGCTCGCCCGGCACCTGGGTGACGAGCCGGTCTTCCTGCTCGGGCACTCGCACGGCGGCTTCGTCGCGCTGCAGACCGCGCTCGACCACCCGGAGCGGTTGCGCGGCGCGATCATCTACGACTCGATGGCCTTCAACGGTCCCGAGCTCGGGGCGCAGGCCTTCAAGAACCTCGAGGCGTACGTCGCCGCGCGGCCGGCCGGCGACCCGCTCGCGGCGCAGGTGCTCGCGGCGTGGCAGGAGCAGCCGGTCGGGCGTGAGGCCGAGGTCGACGCGCTCCGCCGCCTGCTGCCGGTGTACTTCAAGGACTTCGAGGCGATCGACCCGCGGATCGGTGAGTGGAAGCAGACCGTCGACCTGACCGTCGACCCGAACCGGCAGGACACGCTCTGGGACATCCGCGGCCGGCTCGGCGAGATCGCCGTGCCGACGCTGGTGATCGTCGGGACCGCGGACTTCATCTGTCCGGAGAACTCGGCCCGCGAACTCGCCGACGGGATCCCCGGCGCCGAGCTCGTGGTGCTGGGCGAGAGCGGCCACTTCGGCCACGTCGAGGAGCCGGAGGCGTTCCGCGATGCCGTCCTGCGGTTCACAGCGCAGCACTGAGGGAACCCCCGCGCGTTCCTGACCGTACAGTGACTGGAGCGAGGGGATGAGATGCCGACCGAGAGCAGGACGACGTCCGTGGTCGCGGCGCTGAGCGTCGTGGTGGCGGTGGTCGGTCATGCCCTCGTCGGGGGCGGAGGGGTGCCGCTGGGTGTCGTACCTCCGCTGGCCGCGCTCGCAGGTGTCTGCTGGCTGCTGGGTGAGTATCTGGCAGGGGAGCGGTTGCTGACCGGCCTCGTACTCGCCGGGGTGCAGCTGTTCGTGCACGTCACGCTGGACTCGGTGACCATGCATCACGCCATGTCGATTCAGAGCAGTCTGATGATGACAGCGACCCACCTGGGCGCGCTGCTGGCCGGGGTTCTCGCGCTCGGCCGGGCGCATCGCTGGGTCCATCGCGTACGGCGGGTGTTTGCGCGCCTCCTTCCAGAGCTGCCGGTGCCGCGGGCGGTGCTGGTCGTCCGCGCGGTGCCTGGCTTCTTCGCGTCGTGGACCCCGACCGGCTCCCGGCTCGGCACGAGCGTCTCCGGGCGAGGGCCTCCCGGCGTACGAGTGATCGCAGCTGTCTGAACCGGCCGTCAGCGCCGGACTACTCGTATGCCTTGAAAGGTTCTCTCATGCCCAGGAGATTCGTCCTGCGCGCCGGCGCGATCGCCGCGGCGTCCGCGCTGGTCGTGATCGGCGCCGCGAGCTCGGCGTCGGCCCATGTCACGGTGTCGTCGCCGGACGCCAAGCCCGGCGGATACGCCAAGCTCGTGTTCCGCGTCCCGACCGAGTCCGACGACACCAGCACCACGAAACTGGTTGTCTCGTTGCCCGCCGACCATCCGTTCGCGCACGTCGGTGCGCAGGTGAAGGACGGGTGGAAGGTGGAGAAGAAGGAGACGAAGCTGCCGGCCGCGGTGAAGGTCGGGGACGTCACGCTGACCAAGGCGATCACCACGGTCACCTGGACCGCGACCGCGGGCGGCATCCCGCCGAACGACTTCGACGAGTTCGCGTTGTCGGTCGGCAAGCTGCCCGAAGGGGTGGATTCGTTGAGCTTCCCGACCGAGCAGACCTACAGCGACGGCGAGGTGGCGAAGTGGGCCGACGTCGCGAAGGACGGCGCCGACGAGCCCGAGCACCCGGCGCCGGCGTTGAAGCTGGCCGCGGCGGTCACGCCGGTCGCGGCGACGACGGCCACCGACTCCTCCGACACCGTCGCGCGCTGGCTCGGTGGTGGTGGGCTGCTGGTCGGGCTGCTGGGTCTCGCCTTCGGGTTGTGGTCGCGCCGGCCGGCGGCGGTCGCAGGGGAGAAGCAGTAGCCGTGCGCCGTTTGATCGCAGTCCTGCTCGCGTCGCTGGTCACGCTGGTGGTCTCCACCGGCGTGGCGGCGGCGCACGCCAAGCTCGAGTCGATGACGCCGGTCGACGGATCCTCGATGGCCGCACCGCCGACGAAGGTGGTGCTGACCTTCAGCGAGCCGGTCGGCGCCACCGGGACGCAGGTCCAGGTGAAGTCACCGGGCGGGACGAACGTCGCGAACGGCGACGTCCAGGTGGTCGACAACACGGTCACGCAGCCGGTGGGCGCGATGATCGAGGCCGGCAAGTACACGGTCGAGGCGCGGGTCGTCTCGGCCGACGGCCACCCGATCACGGTGTCCGGATCGTTCACCGTCACGCACGCCGGTCACCCCGCGACCCAGCCGGCCGACGCGCCGGCGCAGCCCGAGGGGAATTCCAGCACCGTCACCATCGTCGCCATGTGCCTGGTGATGCTCGTCGTCGTGGCGCTGGCCGTCGTCATCGTCCGCCGCCGCCCGGCCGCCTGATGACCGTTTCCCGTCCGGCCGCGCGTCCCCGGCTGCTCGTGCTGGCGATGGTTGCTGCAGGCATCGGTGTGCTGCTGGTCGCCCTGCTCGCCGCCGGCGGTGCCCCGAAGAAGCCGGCGGACGGTCTGCTCGGCGCCCCGCTCGGTGTCTCCTGGGCGGTCCCGGTCCTGCGGCTGCTCGCCGATGCGGCCGCGGTCGCGACCGGCGGAGCCGTGGTGGCGGCCGTCCTGTTCCTGCCGGTGAAGGACGGAAAGCTCGGCGCCAAAGCGATCCGCGCCTGTCAGGACGCCGCGCTGGCCGCCGGGATCTGGGCGGTCGCGAGTATCGGCGGCCTGGTCGCGACCGCGACGGTGATCCTCGGCATCCCGCTGTCCCACCTCGCCGAGCACGCCGAACCGGCCGGCCAGTTGAGCCAGGTCCGCGCGCTCGCCGTCGCCGTCGTGCTCACCGCCGTACTCGCCGTCGTCCTCAGCGGCACCAGGACGATTCGCACCGCCCGGCTGGCCGCCGTACTCACGATCGCCGCTCTCACAGGGCCGTTGCTCACCGGCCATGGCGCGCTCGACCGCACCGACCTGTGGTCGGTCCTCGCGACGACTTCGCTCGTCGTCCACGTCGTCGCCGCGACCGCGTGGATCGGCGGTCTGCTGGCGGTCCTGCGCTACACCCGCTCCCGCGAAGCCGTCGAGATCTTCAGCACGCTCGCCCTCGGGTGCGCGGTGACGATCGGCGTCACCGGCCTCCTCACCGCCGAGATCCACCTCGACGGCCGGCAGGGCGGCTGGGGCCTGGTCACGCAGTGGGTGACGACCGGGTACGGCGCCCTGGTGTTCGCGAAGGCCGTCGCGTTCGCGCTTCTCGTGACCCTCGGCTGGTGGCACCGCCGGACGACGCTGCCCGAGCTCGCCACCGGCAACCCGGCGGCGTTCCGCCGGCTGGCCGCGGTCGAACTCGTCGTCATGGCGGCCACCGTCGGCCTGGCCGTTGCCCTCGCGCGCACTCCCTAGGCCGGACCTGCACGCGGGTCGGTGACATGTCAACGATTGTCCGTACAATGGGCAGATGGTGGAACCGCGGTGGCTCGGCGAGCAGGAAGCCGCACTCTGGCAGGCGTACCGCGCGACGCATCGCGAACTGATGCGGGCGCTCGAGGCGCGGATGATCACGAACTCGGGCCTGTCCGGCGCCGACTACGCGCTGCTGCATCCGCTGTCCGAGGCCGAGGGCGGCGTCCTGCGCACTCGCGACCTCGGCCGGTCCGTCGGCTGGGAACGCAGCCGCCTGTCGCACCAGGTCAGCCGGATGGAGAAGCGCGGCCTGGTCTGCCGCGAGGAGTGCACGTCCGACGCCCGCGGGTCGATGGTCCGCCTCACCCCACTCGGCCGCACGGCGATCGATTCCGCCGCGCCTGACCACGTCGCCGCCGTCCGCACGTACTTCTTCGACCACCTCACCACCGAGGAACAGACCCAGCTCGCTGCCCTCCTGGACCGCGTCGCCGCCGGCATCCCGATGACCTGCGTGCCCTCCGACTGCGAGGAATAACCCGGTCCGCCGACCGTCCGCCCGGTGACACGCCGTTACGGCGGGCGGGTTCCGGCATGCCCCCGAAAGAATGATCGCGTCGGGTTCGGATGCGCGCTGGATTTGACAATCGTTTTCACTAAGGTGAGGATGTGGCGCGTGTCCGAGGCTTTGGGTAGGCGTGGGTTCCTGGGGATGGCCGGGGCTGCCGGGGTGGCGGCGATCACCGGTTGCGGTGCGGGCGGTGGGCCGGCCGGAGGTGTGGCCGCGCAGCCCAGGCAGGGCGGGCGGCTACGGGCCGTGTACGCCGGCGGCGGGGCGAAGGAGGTGCTCGACCCGCACGTGCAGAGCCTGTTCGTGGACATCGCGCGGCACAAGGCGATCTACGAGAAGCTCGTCGAGCTGGGGCCCGATCTGCGGCCGGTGGCCCGGCTGGCGTCGAAGTGGGAGCACGACGCGACCGCGACCACCTGGCGGTTCACGCTGCGGGACGCGACGTTCCACGACGGCGCGAAGCTGGTCGCGGACGACGTGCTGTTCAGCCTGAGCCGGATCGTCGATCCCGCCGTACCGGAGCGGGTCGCGCAGTCCTCGCTGGCGACGCTGGATCTCAAGCGCAGCAGGGCGATCGGCCCCGCGACGGTCGAGCTGGTGCTCACCCGGCCGAACGCCGAGTTCCCCGCGCTGCTCGCCGGGATCGGCACGCAGATCGTGCGGGACGGGTTCAAGGATCCGGCCAAGCCCGTCGGCACCGGCGCCTTCCGATACGTGTCCTTCGAGGCCGGGCGCTCGATGGTCGCCTCGCGGTACGACGAGTACTGGGACGAGCCCGCGCGGATCGAGGAGCTGCACATCCTGTCCGCGGACTCCGAGGCGCGCGCGAACGCCGTCCAGGGCGGCCAGGCGGAGTACGCGAACGACATGACCGCGACGTTCGCGCGCACCGCCGAGGCCGGGAAGACGGTGCGCGTCGTGGCGGCGAAGGCCAGCACGATGCAGGCGTTCGTGATGAAGGTCGACCGGCCGCCGTTCGACAACCCCGACGTCCGGCTGGCGTTCAAGCTGGTGGCGGACCGGCAACGGCTGGTGGACGTGGTGCTCGCCGGGCGCGGCGAGGTAGGCAACGACCTGTTCGGCAAGGGATACCAGTACTACCCCGCCGACCTGCCACAGCTCGGGCGGGACGTCGACCGGGCGAAGTCGCTGCTCGCCAAGGCCGGGCTGGCGGGCAAGGAGATCGAGATCTTCACCGCGGACGCGTCGGCCGGGTTCGTCGAGGCCGCGACGCTGTTCGCCGAGCAGGTCGCGGAGGCCGGGGTGCGGCTCAAGGTGACGACCGGGAGTCCGCAGACCTACGCCAAGGACCTGCTCACCAAGGGTGCCATCGGCAACCATCGGTCCGGCGCGATGCCGATCCCGCAGTACGTCACCGACCGGCTGCTGTCGCACTCGCCGTTCAACGTGACGCACTGGCGACGGCCCGCGTTCGACGCGGCGTTCGCGGCGGCGCGGGCGGTGACATCGGAGGACGAGCGGTCGGCGAAGTACGGCGTCCTGCAGAAGACGGTGCGGGCCGAGGGCGGGATCCTCGCCTGGGGACTGCCGGACTACCTGATCGCGGTGTCGGCCAAGGTCCAGGGGGTGCAGGCGGTGCCGCCGAACACGCTGGACCAGGGCCGGTTCGACAAGGTGTGGCTGACCTGAATGCGGTCCTACGCCGTCCAGCGGGCGGGGCTCGCGGTCGTGCAGTTGGCCGTACTGTCCGTGCTGGTCTTCGTGCTGACCTCGTTGTTGCCGGGCGACGCGGCGGAGATGCGGTTCACCGAGACGCTGACGCCGGCGCAGGTCGCGGCGCTCCGGGCCGAGCTCGGTCTCGACCAGCCGCCGGTCGAGCGGTTCGTGCACTGGCTGGGGAACGTGATCACCGGTGACCTCGGGACGTCACTGATCAGCGGGGGACCGGTGGCCGGCATCGTGCGGGACTCGATCGGCGCGACGCTCGTGCTGACGCTGACCACGCTCGCGGTCGTCGTACCGCTGGCCGTTGCCCTGGGCATCGTGATGGGCACGCGCGAGAACGGGCGCGTCGACCGGGCGATCACGTCGGTCACGCTGGCGTTGTCGGCGATCCCGGACTTCGTGATCGCGGTGGTCCTGGTCGCGGTGTTCGCGCTGAAGCTCGGCTGGTTGCCTGCGACCTGGGTCGGCGGCGATCTCCTTGGTGCGCCGGCTTTGCTGATCCTGCCGGTCGGGGTGCTACTCGGGCGGACGGTCTGCCTGTTGTCGCGTCAGGTCCGGGCGGGGACAGTTGCCGCGCTCAACGCGGACTATGTGACTCAGGCTCGGCGGTTGGGTGTGCCGCGGCGTCAGCTGCTGCTTCGTCATGTGCTGCCCAACGCGGCGGTCCCCGGCGTACAGGAGCTGGCCCGCACCGGGGACACGCTGCTCGGCGGAGTGCTGGTGGTGGAGGCGATCTTCGCCATTCCCGGCTTCGCGACGGCGCTCGTGGATGGCGTGGAGACGCGGGACGTACCGACGGTGCAGGGTCTCACGCTGGTGCTGGCTGTCGCCGCGTTGCTGATCAACCTCGGTGCGGACCTCGTCTGCAACCGCCTCGTTCCCCGAACCGAGGCGCTCCGATGAGCACCCGCGAAGGCGCTGTGTTGCGCGGGGCCGGCGCCTGGGCGGCGGCTGCATTGTGTGCCGTGCCGTTGGCCGTAGCTGTGGTGGGACCGTTCCTGCCGTACGACGCTCGCGCCGGCCTGCCTTATTCATCCGAAGGGCTGCTGGGGACCGACGGTTTGGGGCGCGATGTGCTGGGGCTGTTGCTGGTCGGTGGGCGGACGGCGTTGGGGATGGTGTTCGGGGCCGTGGTGCTGGCGTACCTCGTGGGCGGGCTGGTCGGCCTGACGGCGGCGTCGACGCGGCACCGCTGGCTGGACGAGGGGATGATGCGGCCCCTCGACGTCCTGCTGCCGCTTCCGTCGTTGCTGGTGATCAGCGTGGTCGCCGTCGGCTGGCAGGCGTCCGCGCCGGCGATCACGGTGGCCGTTGCCATGGTCAACGTGCCGACGGTCGCGCGCCTCGTCCGCGCTGCCGCCCTGGACGCGGCCAGTGGACCTGTGGTCGAGGCGCTCCGGATGCAGCGGGAGTCGTGGGTCACGATCCAGCTCGGGTACGTCGGACGCTCGGTGCTCGGGCCGGTCGCGGCGGATCTCGGCACGCGGATCACGCTGGCCGTGTTTCTCGTTGCCTCGGTCAACTTCCTCGGCCTCGGTCTGAGCCCGACCGCCCCCGACTGGGCGGTCAGCGTGTCCCGCAACCGCGAGGGACTGCTCCTCCAGCCCTGGTCCGTGCTCGCCCCCGCCCTCCTCCTCGTCTCCTTCACCCTCGGCTTCAACCTCCTCGCCGACCGCCTCGTCCACCACACCCGCCGCCTGGCCGGGAGCACCGTATGAGCCGCGAGCCGGTCGCGCGCGTTGTCGGGTTGTCGGCGACCACCGGGGCCGCGCTGCTTGTGGACGGGGTTTCGTTCGAGGTTGTCGCGGGGGAAGTGACGGCGCTGGTCGGGGCGTCCGGGTCGGGGAAGACGACCTCGGCGTTGGCGTTGCTGGGGGAACACGGGGACGGCGTGCGGCTGGCGGGGCGGGTCGTGGTCGGTGGTGAGGTGGTTGTTAATGGCAACGGAGTGACCACGGCTGCGGCGAGGGTGCGGGGGCGGATGGTTGCCTATATGCCGCAGCATCCGGGGAGTGCCCTCAACCCGGCGCGGAGGATCGGTACGACGTTGCGCGAGCTGGCGAAGCTGCACGGCGGCGATCCCGAGGAGGCCGTCCGGGCGGCACAGCTGCCGGGCGACCGCGCGATCCTCAAACGTTTTCCGCACCAGTTCTCCGGCGGTCAGCGGCAACGCGTGGCGCTCGCGCAGACGCTCACCTGCCGCCCCGAGGTGCTCGTGCTCGACGAACCGAGCACCGGCCTCGACTCGGTCACCCGGCTGCAGCTCGTCCACGAGCTGAGCGAGCTCGCGGCCACCGGCCTCGGCATCCTGCTGCTCAGTCACGATCTCGACCTGGTCCGGGCGCTCGCCAGCCGCGTCGTCGTCCTCGACGCCGGCCAGGTGATCGCCACCGGCGCCACCGACGTACTCCCGTCCGCGCCGGACCTGGACACCCCGGGAACCTCGACGGCCGGCAAACCGTTGCTAACGGCAATGAACCTGCAAGCCTCGCTGCGTCCGCGCGGCCGTGACGTCGTCCTGCACGAGGCCGGCCTGTCCGTCCGCGCCGGCGCCTGTCTCGGCATCGTCGGGCGCTCCGGCAGCGGCAAGACCACCCTGGCCCGCTGCCTGGCCGGCCTGCACGAGCGCTACACCGGCAGCATCCTGCTCGATGACGAGCCGCTCCCGGTGCTGCGCAAGCGCACCCGAGACCAGCACCGCCGGGTCCAGTACGTCTGGCAGGAAGTCCGCGGCTCCTTCGACGAACGCCGTCCCGTCGACCAGCAGGTCGCCCGTACGGCGCAACGCCTGCGCGGACTCGCGCCCGACCGGGCCCACGCCGAAGCCGTGGCCACGCTCGCCCGGCTCGGCGTCGCCGCGATCACCGCCGCCCGCCCGCCGAGTCGGCTGTCAGGCGGCGAGCTGCAACGGGCTGCCCTCGCGCGAGCAGTGCTGGCGCACCCCGATGTCCTGATCTGCGACGAGATCACCACCGCGCTCGACGACCACGGTACGGCGCTCGTGCTCGACCTCCTGGCCGAGCTCAAGGAGCGCGGCACGGCGCTGATCTGGATCGGCCACGACCTGCGCCTGGTCGCGGCCGTCGCCGACCGGGTCCTGGTCCTCGACGCCGGACGTGTGGTCGAGCAGGGCCCACCCGAGACCGTCACCACCGCACCGCAGCACGCCCTGACCCGCCAACTGGTCACGGCCGCCCGGATCGGTGCCCCCCACTCTCCGCCCGTGCCAACCAACGACACAAGGAGCGAACCGCGCCGATGACGCGACTGCACGACCACCTGGCGGAGGCCATCAAGGATCCCGACCCGATCCGGGTCAGCTCCGGAGCCGGCGACGACCTGATCTGCCTGCGGTTCGAGACCATGAAGGTGTACTCCGCGCTCGGCGCCGTCCGCCATCTGCTGGAGACCGGGCAGGTCCGGCCCGGTGACACGCTGATCGACAGCTCGAGCGGGATCTACGCGCACGCGCTCGCGCTGGCCTGTCACCGGTACGGGATGAGGTGCCACATCGTCGGCTCGACCACGGTCGACCGGACGCTGAGGATCCAGCTGGAGATCCTCGGCGCCACCGTCGAGCAGGTGCCGTCGTCCAACAACCTGCAACTCGACCAGAACCTGCGCGTCCGGCGGATCGGCGAGATCCTCCGCGACAACCCGACGTACCACTGGATGCGGCAGTACCACGACGACATCCACTATCTCGGCTACGGCGCGGTCGCGGACCTCGTGGCCCGGCTGGTGCCGGCCGGGCCGCTGTGCCTGGTCGGCGGCGTCGGGACGGGCGCCTCGACCGGCGCGATCGCCGCGTATCTGCGGGAGCGCGGCCGGGACGTGAACCTGGTCGGCGTCCAGCCGTTCGGGAGCATCACGTTCGGGGCCGGGCACACCCAGGACCCGGAGATGATCATCGCGGGGATCGGCAGCTCGATCGAGTTCCGGAACGTGCGGCACGAGCTGTACGACCGGTTGCACTGGGTTTCCTTCGACTACGCGATGTCGGCCGCGGTGGATCTGCTCCGCACGTCCGGCGTTTTCGCGGGGCTGTCGGCCGGGGCGGCGTACCTGTCGGCGTTGTGGGAGCACCAGTGCGATCGCGGGCGGAAACACGTTTTCCTGGCCGCGGACACCGGGACCCGGTACGTCGAGTCCGCCTTCGCCCGGCACGCCGAGGCGCGGCCGATGGCGTCGATGCGGCCGCGCGAGATCGACTCGCTGGACGAGCTCGCGGTGCCGTGGTCGGCGATGTCCTGGGACCGCCGGGAGGCCGCACAAGCCCGGCGTGAGGAGTTTCCATCTGCGACCCCGTCGCATTAATGTGGTCCTGTGAGTGGGTATGTGCTGCTGCCGGAACGGTTCACTGCGCCCGAGGTGGACCGGCTGCGGGACGTGGTCGAGCGGGTGCACGCGGACGTCGTGTCCGCGGCCGAGGCCGGCGAGACGACCGTGAACATCTGGCCGGACGGGCACCGGCTGGAAACGGTGCGCGGGACAACCATCCATTGGGAGCCGGACGCCACCGGGAAGGCGGTGCGCAGTCTCTCGCCGGTGGCGCATCTGCATCCGGCGCTGGAGGCGTTGTGGTCGGAGCCGCGGTTGACCGGACCGATGGGGTCGTTGATCGGGGCAACGGCAGGGCGGTTCGTCGCGAAGCTGAACTTCAAACGGGCCGGGGTCGGGTCCGGGTTCGGGTGGCACCAGGACTTCCCGTACTGGTACGGCTGCTGCGGCGACGCGGCGTACGACATCGCGACCGCGATCGTGATGCTCGACGACAACACCGCCGCGAACGGCGCGATGACGCTGATCCCGGACAGTCCGTCGGAAGGTCCGGTACGCCGTGACCCGCTGGACCCGACCGGCCTGCTGACCGATCCGACGGCCGTCGACGCGACCCGCGCCGTGACGGTCGAAGCCCCGGCCGGCTCGGTCCTGATGTTTCCCGGCCTCATGGTCCACCGCTCCGCGCCGAACGACACCGCCGCCGACCGCCGCTCGCTCCTGTACTGCTTCCAGCCCGCCGGTCGTCCCGAGTTGTCCGCCCTGCACTACAACCCCGAAAGGCTGGCCGATCTCCCATGACCGCTCACGTGGCTGATCTCATCGCTTCCGTTCTCGCCGGCTCGCGTGGTCCTTCGCCCGCGGAGTTCGGCATCACCAGTGCGTTCTGGCTGCACCACACGACCCGGCTGCCGGGCGCCGACGTGACCTACCGGAACTACTACGTGCTGCTCCGGGTCGGCGAGGTGTTCGGCGCCTGCTCCTTCGAGGCCGGTGAGCTCGACCCGGCCTACTGCGCCGACACGTCCGGCCGCACCCTGGCCGACGTGCTGACGAGTGACGACCCGCTCCCCGTCCGCATCGCCGCGCTGGACGCGTACCTGGCCGCGGTCGAGCCGCACCACACGGCGCCGTACGCCGAAGAGGTCGTGCTGCCCGCCGGTACGCCGGACGTCCGCGCCCGCGCCCGCGACGCCGCCGTCGCCGGGCTGCTCGACGTTGCTGAAGGCACCAAAGTCGCGCTGATCGGCGTCGTGAACCCGCTCGTCGACGCGATCACCGCGCGCGGCGGGACATGTCTCCCGTGCGACTTCAACCTCCGCGAGACCGCCTCCGGCCTGGCCGTGTCCCGGGACATGACCGAGGTGATCGATGCCGCCGACGCGGTCGTCGCCACCGGCATGACGCTGTCCAACGACAGCTTCGACCTCCTTCTTACTCGTTGCCGTGAGCAATCGAAGCCGCTCGCGGTCTACGCTCAGACCGGCAGTGCCGTGGCCCGCGCGTTCCTCGGTGCGGGCGTCACCGCGCTGTCGGCCGAACCTTTCCCCTTCTCCCAGTTCAGCTCCCGCCCGAGCAGCCTCTATCGCTACAGGACGGACACATGACACAGACCCAGCCGGTCACCACCGAGGTGCCGGGCGATCTCCGGATGGCCAAGCGCCTGTGGCCGTTCCTGCTGGCCTCGACGGTGAGCCTGATCCCGTTCACGGTGTTCGGCATGTACCTGGTGCCGATCGCGGACACCGCCGGCGGCAGCGTGGCGGAGATCGGCGGGTTACGCGGCCTCGGTGGGCTGGCGGCGCTAGCAGTGGGGGTTCTGCTGGCGCCGCTGATGGATCGGGCGCCGCGGGAGCTGGTCGCCGCCGGCGGGCTGGCACTGCTAGGAGTCTCCGCGGCGTTAGGGGCGGTGGGCAACGTCTTCGCGCTGGCCGCCTTCTGTCTGCTGATCGGCGCCTCGACCTCGATCCTCGCGCCGTCGATCGGAGCGGCCGCCGCCGACCGGTTCAGGTCGCCGGCCGCGGCCGGTCGTGCGGCGACGCTGGTGTCCGCGACGACGTCCGCGATGGCGATGCTGGCGGCGCCGGTGCTGGCCGGGCCGGGGCTGGTCTGGGGCTGGCGGGGCAACCTGCTCGCGGCGTCGGCGATCTCGCTCGTCCTGTCGGCGGCCTTCTTCTGGCGCGGGCGCGGCCGGAAGGCGCCGTCCACCAGCAAGGAACGGGTCAGCTACCTGGCGACGTACCGCGAGCTCGCCCGGATTCCCGGTGCGTTGCCGCTGCTGGCCGTGGCGATGCTCAGGACGGCGGCCTTCATGGGCTACCTCGCGTATCTGGCCGCCTTCTACGACGAGAAGTTCGACCTCGCGCCCGGCTGGTTCGCGCTGGTGTGGTCGCTGAGCGGCGCGTCGTTCTTCCTCGGCAACCTGTTCGCCGGCCGGTACCTCGCCACCGCCCGCCCGTGGATCGCGCCGGAGCGACTGCTGGTCGTCGGGATCAGCGTGGCCCTGGTCGCGGTGTCCGCGTTCTACTTCTCACCGACGCTCCCGCTCACGTTGCTGCTGACCGCGGTGATGGGCGCCAGTCACGCGACGGTGGCGGCCTGCGTCACGACCTTGCTGGTTCACCGCAGCGGTGACCTGCGCGGCTCCGCGCTCAGCGTCAACGCGGCCGGGATGAGTCTCGGCACGTTCGCCGGTGCCGCGGTCGGCGGTCTCGGTCTCGGCCTCGGCGGCTACCCCGGTACGGCGATCACGTTCGCCGCGATCACGCTCGTCGCGGTGGTGTGTGCGGTTCGCGTCCAAGGCCGGAAGATCGCCGGGTAAGGGCTGGTTCCGGGATCAATCGGGGTCCTCACCGAGCCCGTGACGATATATCGTTCCGTCTTATGGAGAACCTGCCCGACCGCCCGCACCCGCACGCGCATCTGCGGGCGTCCGACACCGATCGTGACCAGGTCGTCGACGTACTGCGGGAGGCCCTGATGTCGGGCCGGCTGACGCAGGACGAGCACGCCGAGCGCCTCGAGCAGACCCTGGGGGCGAAGACCCTCGGGGAGCTCGAGCCGATCACCCGCGACCTCGTCGTCCCCGGTCAGCCGATGCCCGTGGCGTCGCCGGCCGCGGCCGCGTCGACCAGCCTGGTGCCGATCGAGGAGCCGGCCGACCCGAGCCAGAGCTTCGACACCATGGTCGCGATCTTCGGCGGCGGCGAGCGGAAGGGCCGCTGGCGGGTGAAGCGCCGGACGAACGCGTTCGCGGTGTTCGGCGGGCACGACCTGGACATGACGAACGCGGTCTTCGAGGGCCGCGAGGTGACGATCTACGCGTTCGCGGTGTTCGGCGGCATCGACATCACCGTCCCCGAGGGTGTGACGGTGCGCAACGAGGGCGTCGGCATCTTCGGCGGCTTCGGCGCCCGCGGCAGCGACGACCCGGACCCGAACGCCCCCGTCGTGGTCGTCAAGGGCCTGGCCCTGTTCGGCGGCGTCGGCGGCCAGTCCTCCGTCAAGCGCCACGGCAAGAAACACAAGGGCAAGGGCCACCACGAGCTTCACTGACCGCGCCGCGCCGAAGCAATTCGGGTGCGGGGCGGCGCTCCCGCCTCCTACCCTTCCGGCATGGCCGACCAGTCCTTCGTCCCTGCTGACTTCGACGTCCCGACCGAGCTGATCACGCCGCGGTTCCGGCTGGAGCCGCTCGGTCCCGAACACAACGCCTCCGACCACGCCGCGTGGACCGGCAGCATCGATCACGTGCGGGCGACGCCGGGCTTCCAGGGCAGCAGCTGGCCGCCGGCCGACGGGATGTCACTCGAGCGGAACCTCGCCGATCTGCAACGGCACGCCGACGATTTCGCCGGGCGCCGCGGTTTCACCTTCACGGTGCTCGAGCCCGGGACCGGCGAAGTGATCGGCTGTGTGTACATCTATCCGGCCCGCAGCGACGTGAGCGTCACCGACGTCCGCTCCTGGGTTCGCGGCGACCGGGCCGAGCTGGACAAACCCCTGTACGCGGCCGTGCTGTCCTGGCTGACCGAAGACTGGCCGTTCGAAACCCTCGACTACGCGCCCAGGGGCTAGATCCAGGACTTGAACCACATGCGGTTGAGCCAGTCGGGGTGGGGGAGGACCTTGTCGGTGAGGATCGGCCAGATGTAGGCGAAGTTGAGGACGACCAGGACGACGAAGGCGCCGACGACCGCGCTGCCGATCAGGCGGCGGGGGGTGGCGGTGCTCATCGCGGCGCGGGCCGGGCCGAGGACCTTGCCGAGGACCAGGGCCAGGGCCATCACCGTGAACGGGATCATCGTGACGGCGTAGAAGAAGAAGATCGGTCTGTCGTCGAACGCGAACCACGGCACCCAGCACGTCACGAACCCGACGATGGGTACGCCGAACCGCCAGTCGCGCGCGCCGATCCACAGCACGAGCGCGGCGATCAACGCCAGCGCCCCACCCCACCACAGCAGCGGCGTCCCGAGGGCAGAGATCACCTGCAGGCAGTTGGTGCCGGCGGGCGCGTCACACCCCGGCGTACCGGGCTTGATGTCGTTGACCGCGTCGAAGCCGATCGGGCGGGCGATGATCGGCCAGCCGGCCGGGTTCGACGCGTACGGGTGGGTGGCGTGCTTGATGTAGTCGCCGGTGTGGAAGGCGAGCACTTCCTTGTGGTAGTAGGCCAGCGACCGGAAGTCGTCCGGCACGATCTTCATCACGCCGTGCGCCGGGTTCGTGGCCGCCCAGTTGTGGTCGTACGCGTTGTCGTGCAGCAGCCAGCCGGTCCAGGTGGCGACGTAGGTGACACCGGCGACCAGCACCAGGCTGACGAACGCCGGGATGCCGTCGACCAGCGCCGACTTCACGAACGCGAACCGGACCCCGAGCGCGCGACGGGCGCCGAAGTCCCAGGCGAACACCATCACGCCGAACGCGGCGAGCACCCAGACCGCCGACCACTTGGTGCCGAGCGCGAGGCCGAAGCAGATACCGGCGGCGATCCGCCACGGCCGGATCAGCAGCCAGCGGCCGACGCCCCGGCGGGCGCCGTCCGGGACCGGCTTGTCGAGGGTCTCGGCGTGCCGGCGGCGGGTCCAGTCCCGGTCGGCGACCAGGCAGGAGACCGCGGCGACCAGCCAGAACGCGAGGAAGATGTCGAGCAGCGCGACCCGGGACATCACGAAATGCAGGCCGTCGACCGCGAGCAGCAGACCGGCGATACAGCCGATCAGGGTCGACCGGGTCATCCGGCGGACCGTCCGGATCAGCAGCAGCACGGTCAGCGTGCCGAACAGCGCCGGCATGAACCGCCAGCCGAACGGGGTCATCCCGAACAGTTGCTCACCGGCCGCGATCATCCACTTGCCGACCTCGGGGTGCACGGTCAGGCTCGGGGTGTCCTTGAAGACGTCCAGGTTGCCGGCCAGGATCGCCTTGTCGGCGGCGCCCTCGGGCTGGTCGATGAACTGCCGTGCGTAACCGAACTTGAGCAGGCTGTACGCGTCCTTGGCGTAGTACGTCTCGTCGAAGACGAACTTCACCGGGTTGCTGAGGTGCCAGAACCGCAGCACGCCGGCCAGCAGCGTGATCGCCAGCGTGGCGATCCAGCCGCCGTCGAAGTCCCGCGGCATCGCCGGGTACAACCGCTCCTTGAGCGGCGGCAGCCGTCGTCCGAGCACGTCCCGGCCGAGCGTCTCGCGCTCCGCGCCGGCGTCACTCCGCCGAACCGTTCCGTCCTCGATCACAGCAGCCACGCCCGCCATCGTACGGACGGCGCGGTCACACCGCCTCCCCAGATCCCCGCACGGGGCTGGGATGATGGGCCGATGAGCGGGCGACTGGTGCTGGCGGGGACCCCTATCGGGGATGTCGGGGACGCGTCGGCGCGGTTGGGGCGGGTGCTGGCGGAGGCGGACGTGGTGGCTGCGGAGGATACGCGCCGGCTGAAGCGGCTGACGTCCGAGCTGGGCATCCAGGTCGCCGGCCGGGTGCTCAGTTACTTCGAGGGGAACGAGCGCGAGCGGACCCCGGAGCTGCTGGCGGCGCTGCAGCAGGGGCAGACGGTCGTCGTGGTGACGGACGCGGGCATGCCGAGCGTGTCGGACCCGGGGTACCGGCTGGTGGCGGCCGCGATCGAGGCCGACCTCGAGGTGACCGCCGTGCCAGGGCCGTCGGCGGTGCTGACGGCGCTCGCGCTCAGCGGGCTGCCGGTCGACCGGTTCACGTTCGAGGGGTTCCTGCCGCGCAAGCCGGGGGAGCGCGGCCGGCGGCTCGGCGAGCTGAAGGACGAGCCGCGGACGATGGTGTTCTTCGAGGCGCCGCACCGGCTGAAGCAGTCGTTGGAGGCGATGGCCGAGGCCTTCGGCGGCGACCGGCGTACGGCGGTGTGCCGTGAGCTCACCAAGACGTACGAAGAGGTCAAGCGCGGGCCTCTGGACGACCTGGTCACGTGGTCGAAGGACGGGGTGCGCGGCGAGATCACGGTCGTGGTGGCCGGGGCGGATCCGCACCGGACCATGACACCGGCGCAGCTCGCGGAGGAGGTCGCCAAGGACGAGGAGGCCGGGACGCCGCGCAAACAGGCGATCGGCGACGTCGCGAAACGCTTCAACGTCCCGAAACGGACCGTGTACGACGCCGTACTCGCTGCGCGGGACCCTGGTAAATAGCACTGGCACGCGCCACTACCCTTGTTGACATGTCCGAGAAGGCCTATTACGTCACCACCCCGATCTACTACGTCACGGCCGCGCCGCACATCGGCAGCGCCTACACGACGGTGGCCGGGGACGTCCTGACCCGCTGGCACGCCCAGCGCGGCGAGCGCAAGTGGTACCTGACGGGTACCGACGAGCACGGCGAAAAGGTGATGCGCAGCGCGCAGGCCCAGGGCATGACCCCGAAGGAGTGGACCGACAAGCTCGTCGAGGAGGCCTGGAAGCCGGCCTGGGTGGACGTCGACATCGCCTACGACGACTTCATCCGGACCACCGAGCAGCGGCACACCGAGCGGGTCCGTGAGTTCTGGCAGACGCTCTACGACAAGGGCGACGTCTACAAGGGCGAGTACGAGGGTCTGTACTGCGTGGGCTGCGAGGAGTTCAAGCTGCCCGCGGACATCCGGACCGACGAGGACGGCACCCAGCGGTGCATGATCCACGGCACCGAGCTGGAGACGGTCTCGGAGACGAACTACTTCTTCCGGCTCTCGGCCTACGCCGACAAGCTGCTTGAGCTGTACGAGTCGCAGCCGGACTTCGTCGCGCCGTCGAGCGCGCGCAACGAGGTGATCGCGTTCGTCAAGCAGGGGCTGCAGGACCTGTCGATCACCCGCTCGACGTTCGACTGGGGGATCCCGGTACCGTGGGACGAGGACCATGTCCTCTACGTGTGGATCGACGCGCTGCTCAACTACGTGACGGCCGCGGGCTACGGCACCGACCCGGAGCGGTTCGAGGAGCTCTGGCCGGTGGACGTGCACCTGGTCGGCAAGGACATCCTCCGGTTCCACGCGGTGATCTGGCCGGCCATGCTGATGGCCGCCGGGGTCGCCGTCCCGAGGCAGGTGTTCGCGCACGGCTGGCTGCTGGTCGGCGGCGAGAAGATGAGCAAGTCGAAGCTGACCGCGATCGCGCCGCACGAGATCACCGACCACTTCGGCTCGGACGCCTTCCGGTACTACTTCCTGCGCACGATCCAGTTCGGGTCGGACGGCTCGTTCTCCTGGGAGCACCTGAGCGCGGTCTACACCTCCGAGCTCGCCAACGGCCTGGGGAACCTGGCCAGCCGGATCGCGGCCATGGTCGGCAAGTACTTCGACGGCGTGCTGCCGGAGCCGACCGATCACGGACCGGCCGAGCAGGCGCTCGCGGACAAGCTCGCGCAGACCGTGGCCACCGCGGACAAGGCGCTGGACACGCTCGCGTTCCAGGACGCGCTGGCGGCGATCAACGAGCTGGTCGGCGCCGTGAACGGCTATGTCACCGAGCAGGAGCCGTGGAAGGTCGCGAAGGACGAGTCGCAGCGGGCCCGGCTGGCGACGATCCTCTACAGCGCCGCCGAGGTCCTGCGCGCGGTCGCCGTCCTGCACAACCCGACGATGCCGAAGACCTCCGCGAAGCTGTGGACGCTGCTCGGCGCGGAGGAGAAGCTCGGCGCGCTGAAGGACCAGCGCGTCCAGGACGCCGGCACCTGGGGCCAGCTCCCGGCCGGCGCCACCCTGATCAAGGGCGAGCCGCTCTTCCCCCGCCTCGAGGAAAGCTAGACCGCGAGGTAGAGCGCGGCGGCCTGGGTTCGCGTGGTCACGTCCAGTTTGGTGAGGATGTTGGCCACGTGGAACTTCACCGTCGACTCGCTGATGTGCAGGTCGTCGGCGATCGAGCGGTTGCGGTGCCCCTGGGCCAGCCGCTCGAGTACCTCCAGCTCGCGGGCGCCGAGCGCGGCCAGTGGGTCGGACGTGACGGTGAGCGGCGCCGGTGACGTGCGGAGGGTGACCCGGGCCGTCAGCCCCCAGCCGGGGACGGCGTCCAGGTCCAGGTCGCCCTCGTGCAGGCGGAGCCGCTCGGCCAGTTGCCCGAGATCCAGGACGTCCGCGAGCAGGCCGGGACCGTCGTCGCGGACCGTGGCCAGCAATTCCTTCCCGTCCCAGCGCCAGGCCACGCGGATCCGCCGTACGTCGTCCTGGGTCAGCATCGCCAGGACGACCGACCGGACCGCGACCCGCGCGGCGTGCGCGACGCCCGCCGGCATCAGCTGATCGTTGCCCGGAGCATCCAGCTCGAGATCGACCGGGCCGTGCCGGAGCAGCGCGCGCAGCGAGTCCGCGAGCCGGCCGAAGGCGCGACCGGCCGGCTCCTCGCCGCTGCAGACCCGGTCTCGCTGGGTGTCGTTGCGTAGCTCACTCAGCCCGTTCAGCGCCAGCTCGACCGCCATCGTGCGCGCGGCGGCGTCGTCGATCCGCGTGTTCCGCAGTACGCCGAGGAGCGTGGCGAGCGTGGCCGCGTGCGCCTCACCCAGCTCGGCCGCGAGATCGTTGCGGGCCTCGGCCACGGCACGGTTCTGGGCCAACGCACCCGGCTCGCGCTCGAGGGTCAGCCGGTACATGTGCGCGGTGACGACGTCCCACAACGCCTGCAACGCGTCGGCGGCGAGCGGTACGTCGTCAGCACGGAGGAAGACGACGACCGAGCCGCGCGGAGCACGATCGCTGGCGATGGCGAGGACCGGGTGCGTCGACCCCGCAATGCTCACGACACCCTGCCACGGGTGCCCCGCGGTGACCGTCCCCAGCAGCGCGGCCAGATCGGCACCGGTGATGGCTGATGCCAGCTCGGGCTCGCCGTGGGCCGTGACCGGCGTGGACGCGCATTGGGAGGCGAGCTGGGCGACCGCGCGGTGCGGAACCAGGTCGGCGGTGGCGGCCGAGAGTCGCAGCAGCAGCTCGTCGGGTGGTCCGTCGACGATCTGTGCCGCCGACGCCAGCAGTTCGGCGTCCGTTCGCACCCGCACCTCCTGCATGGCTTCGAGCCTACGCCGGGGCTCCGCGGTGCCCGGCCGGTCTTTCGGACGGTGGACAACTGGCCGATCGGCCAGTCGGGAATACCGCGCCGACCGGCAGCATTTGATTGTAGCAACAACCAATCATGGAGGCGGGACGAATGCAGGCAGTGGTCTTCGAGGAGTTCGGCGGTCCGGAGGTACTGAAGGTCCAGGAGGTGCCGGAGCCGCAGGCGGGTCCGGGGCAGGTGCGGATCAAGGTCCGCGCGGCCGGCGTGAACCCGATCGACTTCAAGGTGCGACGCGGCTGGACGAAGGGCTTCATCGACCCGGTGCTCCCGGCCGTGCCGGGGCTCGAGGTGGCCGGCGTGGTCGACCAGGCCGGTGCCGGCGCGGACTTCGCGGTCGGTGACGAGGTCGTCGGCTGGTCCGACGGTGGTGCGTACGCCGAGTACGCGATCGCCGGGAACGTGGCGCGCAAGCCCGCCGGCGTGAGCTGGGAGCAGGCCGTCGGCGTCCCCGTGGCGGGCGAGACCGCGCAGCGCGTGCTCGACCTGCTCGGCGTGAAGTCCGGCGAGACGATCCTGATCCACGGCGGCGCGGGTGCGGTCGGCTCTGTCGCCGTACAGCTCGCCAAGGCCGCCGGGCTGACGGTCATCGGTACGGCGTCCCCCGCGAACCACGATTACCTGCGGTCGCTCGGCGCGGTACCGGTCGAGTACGGCGAAGGTCTGCTCGAGCGGGTGCGCGCGGTGGCCCCGGACGGTGTGGACGCGGTGTTCGACACCGCCGGCCAGGGTGGTCTGCAGGAGTCGATCGAGCTGCGCGGCGGCACCGAGCAGATCGTCACGATCGCCGACTTCGGGGCGACTGAGCTCGGCATCGAGGCCTCCGCGGCCGGCACCGCGACGCCGGCCGAGGTCCGCGCCGCCCTCGGCGCCCAGCTGCAGGCGGTCGCGGACGGCACGCTGACGATCCGGATCGCGGAGACGTTCGACCTCGCGGACGCGGCCAAGGCTCAGGAGCTGAGCGAGTCCGGCCACGCCCGCGGCAAGATCGTCGTCGTCCCTCAGGCGTAGGCGAAGCGGGACGGCGGTGTCGGTACGTCGTCCACGCGCGGATCCCAGCGGTCCACGAACCGCACCCCGGCCGGGACCTCGACGCAGTCCGTCGAGGTCCAGCCGCGGGTGAGGGTCGGGAAGTCCGGCACGTCCGGGTGGTAATGCGGCTTCCCGGTGCCGAGCAGGTCGACAGCCATCGGCGCGCTCACGGCCTGGTACCGGAAGTCGGCCGACAGCCGCAGCCGCTTCGTCCGGTTCGGCATCGCGCCGTGCACGGTCAGGCTGCCGAACAGCAGCACGTCACCGGGCTGGTACGACGTCGTCCGCCACTCCGGATGGTTCTCGTCGGCCTCGGCCCGCATCATCCCCGGCCCGTCGGACGCCTTCACCGGCAGCACACCGAGCCGCGGCGACCCGGCCAGCACCCGCAACCCGCCGATCTCCGGCGGCGCCGCACTCAACGGCAACCAGGTGGTGAGCGTGTCCACGCTGCCCTGGATGAACCGGTAGTCCTGATGGATCGGCGTCGGGTTCGCACCGGGCGACGGCGGCGCGATCCGGCAGATGTGCGCCGGATGCGCGAACGTCTCCTCACCCAGCAGCAGGCTCGTCAGCGACAGCAACTCCGGCCGCACGGCGAGCCGGTGGAACGCCTCGGTGCTCTGGATCGCGGTGTAGGCCCCGAAGAACCCCGCCGACCCTTCCTCGACGGCCCGCCCCGACCCGACCAGCTCCCGCGGATCAGCATCCCGGTCCAGCCAGTCACTGTCGTACAGGATCCGCGCGAGCTGCCCGTGCACATCACCCACCACGTCGGCCGGCAACAACCCCCGGAAGAACAGGTATCCGTCGGCCGCCAGCCGGCCCCGCAATACTCGGGCGTCCCGCACGTCGTCGTACGAGTCGGTCAGTTCCTTCATTTGTCGTTTCCGATCTTGTCCATGGTGGCGGCGATGTCGGGGACGCCGACCTTGTTCAGGTACAGGTCGTTGACGGTCTTGTTGATCTCGGGGGACTTGGCGGTCCAGCCTTCGGCGATCGGGAGGTTGACGGTGCTCCCGGCGGCCGACTCGAGGAACGGCCGGACGTCGATGTTCTTCTTCTTCCAGAACGCCTCGTAGCCGGCGCCGGCGTCGTTGAGGGCCGGGATGATGTAGCCGGCGTCGCCCATCAGCCGCTGCGCCTTCTCGGAGCCGAGGAAGGCGACCAGCTTGCCGGCCTCGTCGGGGTGCTTCGTCTTCGCGAACATCGCCTCGGCGAGCCCGTTGATCACCACGGTCCGCCCGGCCGGGCCGGCCGGCATCGCCGCGACCCCGATCGGGAACTTCACCTCGGGCAGTGCGAACGGCAGCAGCGCGTTGTTCGCCGGGAACATCGCGACCTCGCCGCGGTAGAACATCTCGGTCGCCTGCCCGGTCGGCGGATTGGTGCGGGTGCCGTCCGGCGACACCTTCCACTTGAACACCAGGTCACGCGCGAACTGCAGGCCCTCGACCGATTTCTGGCCGGCGAAGTCGAAGCTGCCGTACGGCTTGTCCATCGCGTGGCCGCCGTTCGACGCGATCCAGTTCAGCCACTGGGTCTGGCTGTGGTTCCAGGAGCAGAAGCCCCACTGCTTGCCGACGGTCAGCTTGCGGGCGACCTCGAGGAAGCTGCCGGAGCCGTCCGGCGCCCAGGTCAGCTCGGCCGGCATCGTGACGCCGGCCTTGGCGAACAGGTCCTTGTTGTAGAGCAGCCCGACGATGCCCATGTCCTTCGGCATCCCCAGCTGCTTGTCCTCGAACTTGTACGACTGCACGACGTTCGGGTGGTACGAGTCGAGCTTCAGCCCGGCCTTCGAGATCAGGTCGTCGAGCGGCGCCAGGACGCCCTTGCTCGCGAAGTCCGGGAAGTAGTCGACGGTCAGCCAGAACACGTCCGGCGCCTTGCCGCTGGCCAGCTCGGTGGTCAGCTTGGTCCAGTACTGGTCCCACGGCAGCACCTCCATCCGGACCGTGATGTCCGGGTTCTCCTTGGTGAACTCCGCGAAGACGGTCTTGTAGCCGACCTCCTGCTGCTCGTCCCAGAGCCGGTAGACGAGCTCGACCTTGCCGCCGCCGGCGGCCTTGTCGTCGGACGAGCCGCAGCCGGCGAGCGCGAGCACACTGCCGGCGCCGATCAGAAATGTCCTCCTGGACAACGACATGAGAGTCTCCGACCTACTTGAGCCCGGTAACGGCGACCGAGCGGACGATGAAGCGCTGGAAGACGACGAACAGGACCAGCAGCGGCGCCAGCGCGATCAGGCTGCCGGCCATCACGGCGTTGTAGTCGACGCCGATCTCCCCCTTGAACAAGGCGATCCCGACCGACAGCAGCCGCTTGTCCTCGCTGCTGGTGACGATCAGCGGCCACAGGAAGCTGTTCCAGTTCGCCACCACGGCGAGCGTGGTGACCGTGACCAGGATCGGTTTCGACAACGGCAGCACGATCGACACCAGCGTCCGGACCCGCCCGGCGCCGTCGATCCGGGCCGCGTCCTCGAGATCCGCGGGGATACCGCGGAAGAACTGCCGGAGCAGGAAGATCGCGTACGGCGTGCCGAGCATCGTCGGCAGCATCAGACCGGCCCAGGTGTCGACCAGGCCGAGTTTCTGCATCATCAGGTACAGCGGGATCATCGTGACCACCGGCGGCACCATCAGTGTCGACAAATACACCCAGAACAGGGCGTCCCGGCCCGGGAACGTCAGCCGCGCGAACGCGTACGCCGCCAGGATCGCGAACACCACCTGGCCGAGCGTGATGCCGGCCGTGACGAGCGCGGTGTTGACCAGGTAGCCGCCGAAACCGGAGCCGAACAGCCGGTCGAACGCCGCCGTACTCGGCGGCAGCCCGGGCTCCCAGGGCATCGTCTCGGACAGTTGCCCCGGGCCCTTGAACGCGGTGAGCACGGTCAGGAAGTACGGGAAGATCGAGAACACGCACCCGATCACCAGCACGGTGTAGGTGACGACGCGCAGTTTCATCCGGACACCTCATAGGTCGTACGGCGTTCGAAGTACGCGAACTGGCTGATCGTCGCGACCAGCACCACCGCGAACAGCAGCACCGAGATCGTCGACGCGTAGCCGAAGTCGAACTTGCGGAACGCCTCGTCGTAGATCAGGTACGTCGCGACCTCGGTGCTGTCGCCGGGGCCGCCCTCGGTCATCACGAAGACCGTGTCGAAGGCCTGGAACGAGCCGATCACGTTGGTGATCAGCACGAACAGCATCGTCGGCCGCAGCAGTGGGAGCGTGATCGTGAAGAAGTGCGCGACCGGCGACGCGCCGTCCAGGGCCGAGGCTTCGCGCAACGACGCCGGGATGTTCTGCAGGCCGGCCAAGAAGAACAGCATGTTGTAGCCGGCGAACTGCCAGATGTGCACCGCGGCGATGCTCGGCATGGCGAGCACCGGCGACGACAGCCACGCCGGTCCGTCGATGCCGAACAGTCCGAGGAACTGGTTCACGGCGCCGCGGCCGGGGTCGAAGATCCAGCTCCAGACCAGGCCGAGGGCGACCGGCGTGGCCATCCACGGGATGACCAGGAGCGCGCGGAAGTACTTCATCCCGCGCAGCTTGCGGTCGACCAGCAGCGCCAGCAGCAGCGACAGGATCGTCGTACCGGGCACGCAGATCACAACGTAGTACAAGGTGACCAGCAGCGAGTGCCAGACGTCGGAGTCGGCGAACAGCTTCTGGTAGTTCGCGAAGCCGACGAACTCCGGTGTCGACAGCAACTTCCAGTCGAACAGGCTGACCACCAGCACGATCACCACCGGCGCCAGCAGGAAGCCGAGCACACCGACCAGGCTCGGCGCCAGCAGCGCGTACGCCACGGCGGTCTGCCGGGCCCGGCCGATCCGGCGGGTCCGCCGGGGCGCGCGCCTAAGCATCGGGATCCTTCAGCGGATGCGGCCGCGGCGAGCTCGGGACGAGCAGTTCGCGGGTGCGGTCGATACCCCACCGGTCGAGCGCGCCGATCGGGTCGCTGGACATCCGTAGCCCGGGGCCCTGCGCGATGTGGCTCGCCCAGAGCTCGCGCTCCTGGACGTCGGGCCGCACGATCAGGCAGTCGGAGTCGTTCGCCCACCACCGGCCGTGCAGGAACTCGCGCGCCACCGAGGTGGACCGGGCGCCGCGCTGGCCGGGCTGGCTGATGTCGCCGGACGGTGGCTCGACCAACGGATCGGTGTCGGGCGAGATCCGCATGCAGTCGACGAGTCCGAGGCTCGGCAGGATCGGGGCGCCGCAGCCGTGCAGGATCCGGTTCGACCCGACCGCCTGGCGCAGCAGCCGCAGTCCGAGCCGGTACGCCGCGATGCCGTCGAGCGGCTCGTGCCGCGGCCCGTCGATCGCACCGGCGTACAGGAAGTCGAGCTTGAAGTGGTCGTACCCCTGGCGGCACAGCTCGGTGAACACGTCCTGGATGTGCCGCATGGCCCCGGGGTGGGTCACGTCGAGGACCAGTTGCTCCTGGCCCCAGTTCGTGCCGGCGGAAATGCCCGGAACCAGCCATTCCGGGTGTTTCCGGGCCGTCTCGCTGCCGCTCGCGACCAGGAACGGCGCGACCCAGATGCCTGCCCGGCGACCGCTCGAACGGATGTCGGCGGCGAGCGTCACGGTCGAACCGAAGTCGTCGCGCGGTGTCAGCCAGTCGCCGATCGCGGCCTGGTAGCCCTCGTCGAGGAGCACCAGGTCGACGCTCAGGTCGTGCTGGTCGAACTGGCGGACGTCGGTCATCACGTCCCGCTCGGTGACCTTGCCCCAGTACGCGTACCAACTGCACCACGACGGCCCGAACACGCGCACCGGCGGCGCCCCGGCCGCGAACGCGTCGGCCCAGTCGGCGAGCGCCTGGTTCGGGTTGACCTGTGTGCTGGTCCTGATGTCGACCTCGCCGTCGGCCTCGATCACCAGCTTGTCGCCGCGCACCTCGGCGCGGATCGAGGGGACCGTGTCGGGTGTGGTCGCGGCGACGGTGGTGACCTCGCCGGCGGTCGCGACGGCCAGCAGGCCCTCGCCCTGGAAGCGGCCGGCGTCGACGCCCGGGCGGTACGCCATCACGTGGTGATTCGGCGCGGTCGGACGGGGCGGGCGGGCGTCCAGCCGGTACCAGCCGCTCGGGCTCCACGACTGCCACCCGTGCTCGAAGACCAGCGTGCCGGTGTCGTGGTCGAGCTCGGCGACGGGGCGGAAGGGCACGAGGATCCTCGATTCGGTCGGGGTGCAGGATCTTGCTGTGGTTCCGCTAATCTTGGAGCGCCGACGAGGAGATCCACCATGACGGAGCCTGCTGACTTCGAGCACGATCTTGCTACCCAGGTGCTCATCGAGCTGTACAGCGAGATCCCGCCGCCGAGCAAGCTGGTCACCGGCCACTTCCACAGCGGCGGCGACTACCGGGTCGTGCGGCCCGACGGAGTGGGGAGTTGGTACCTGCTCTACACCGCGTCCGGAACGGGCCGGTACCTGATCGGGCAGAACAAGCTGATGCTGCGCCACGGCGACGTCGTCCTGGTCAGCCCCGGCACCCCGCACGACTACGGCACGGTCGGGACGTACTGGGAGTCCTGGTGGGCGCATTTCCAGCCGCGCCGCGAGTGGCACTCCTGGTTGTCGTTGCCCCAGGCAATGCCGGGACTGTCGTACGTGCGGCTGACCAGGTCGTCGGAGACCGATCGCGTGGTGTCGGCGTTCGACCGCCTGCACCGCGACGCGCAGCGCGCCGGGCTGTCCCCGACCGGCGACAGCGAGCTGCATCTGCTGGAGAAGAGCGTCGCGACCGAGCTGACGATGAACGGCATCGAGGAGGTGCTGCTGACCGCCGTCGCCAGCCTGCGCCGCGAGACGCAGCACCTGGACGCTCGGGTGCATCTGGTGCTTGAGGCAATCACCGCCGACCCGGCCCGCCCGCACACGCTGACCTCACTGGCCGGGCTGGCGCAGGTGTCCGTCTCCCGGCTCGCGCACCTGTTCAAGGAGCAGGTCGGCGACTCGATCATGAACGTCGTCCTCGCGCTCCGGCTGCAGCGCGCGTCCGAGTTGCTCGGCGCCACCGACATGTCGGTGGCGCAGATCGCGGCCGCGGTCGGGTTCGACTCGCCGCACTACCTCAGCCGGCAGTTCGGCCGCCGGTACGGGATGTCCCCGACGGCCCACCGCAACGCGGTCAGGAAGCCGGAGCTAGAGCTATATTGAGCTCGGTCGCCGCCGCGTAGTCGGCGCCGCCGGCCAGCCCGACGAGCCGCACGTAGCGGGCCGTCGTACCCGCCGGGAAGCGGGCGATCTTCGCGTCGACCGTGCCGTCCCAGGATCCCTTCGCCGCCGAGGTGAACGTGACGCCGTCGGTGCTCGTCTGGACGTCGTACGACGAGATGCGGCCGTTCGGGACGTCGGCGTCCTGGCGCGGCGTGTAGACCAGCGCCTCGATCGCCCGCGGCGTCTTCAGATCGAGAGTGATGTACTGCGGCAGCGGCGCGTGCGGGCTCCAGTTCGAGTGCCACATGGTCGTGCAGCTGCCGTCGATCGCGGCCGACGCGCTGTACGCGGCCGAGCCCTGGCTGGTCGCGGTGGCGGTCATCTCGCTCTGCGGCAGCAGCGCCAGCGGACCGAACGGGCCGTCGGCCGGTGGCGGCGTACCCGGGATCGCGGCGACCCGGCCGAGACTGGGTGCCTTGAGCAACGGGTGCGTGCGCAGGTAGGTGAGGAAGACCTCCTGGCCCATCCGCGGCGCCCGGGTGAGATCCGTGTACTGCTGGAAGCCCGGGTAGCCGTACTGCGTGCCGTGCAACGGCATCGCGGCGCTGGTCGTCACGCGGTAGGTCTTGTCGGGCTGCAGCGGCTTGCCGTCGATCAGGACGCGGGCCGGATCGACCCGGTCGCCGACCGGCCGGCCGAGATCGTAGGTGTAGCGGAAGTTCGCGGACGTCGCGAGCGAGGACAGCCGGCTGCAGCCGTACGCCGGTGGGATCCACTGCTGCTCCAGGACGGCCTCGACCGTGGAGCCCTTCATCGACAACGTGGTGATCGGCGAGATCCCGGCGACCGGCCACGCCTCGCCGTACGTCACGGTCCCGGCGCTCAGCCCGGCGGCGATCACGTCGACGCCCAGATCGGCCGGTACCAGGGCGAAGTCGCCGTCGGCTTCCGACTTGTAGAGGTCCGCGACCAGGTTGCCCGTGCGGCTCTCCGCGGTCCTCGCGAAGTCGAGGTCGCGGTCGAGCTTCGTGAGCGGCTCCTGCTGACGGGCGGCCCACTTGTCCGTCCAGTACTTCACGATCTTCTGGACACCGGGATCGGGCGTGACGTCCTTGGTGACCGCGTGGTTGGTGGCGGTGGTCGACTCCCGGATCACCTCACCGGTGGCCGGGTCGAGCGACAGGTTCACCTCGCCCAGCACCCGGCCGTGGTTGCTCGCCTCCAGGACCGGACGCGGTACGCCGTCCGGGTCCGGGATCATGCACTTGAACGCGGTGTGCCAGTGGCCGCCGAGGATCACGTCGATGTCCGGGGACATCGTGCGCGCGGCGTCGAAGATCGGGCCGGTCGGGTTCTTGCACTCGTCGTACAGACCGCCCTGCTGCCCGCCCTCGTGCATGCTGACGACGATCGCGTTCACACCCTGGGCCTTGAGCTCGGCCGCGGCCCGGTTCGCGGCCTCGACGACGCCCTGGAACTCGAAGCCGGATCCTTCGATCGACAGCGTCTCGGTCGGCGTGCCCGGGAACCCGAGCCCGATGAACCCGATCCGCTGCGATCCCGCGCGGGCGATCCAGTACGGCGGGAGCACCGGCCGCTTGGTCCGCGGGTCGACGATGTTCGCCGCGTGGTACGCGTAGTCGGTGCCGTGGAAGTTGCGGCCGGTGGAGTCCTTGAAGCAACTGTCGAAGCCGGGCTTGCCGTAACAGGCCCCGGTGGTCATCCGGCGCAGGAACGGGAACTCGCGGTCGAACTCGTGGTTGCCGGCCGCGTCGAAGTCCATCCCGAGCGCGTTCAGCACCTCGATGGTCGGCTCGTTCGCGAACGCCTGCGTGTAATCCGGCCAGCCGCTGAACTGGTCACCCGACCCGATCAGGAAGCTGTTCGGCGTCCGGAGCCGGTCCAGGTGCGCCTTGAGATACCCGGCGCCGCCGACCTGCTGGGTGCCCGACGGACCGGCGATCGTCAGGTTCTCGGTCTCGGACAGGTACCCGTGCAAGTCGGTCAGGCTGAAGATCTGCACCGGTATCGGCGCGGGTGTCTCGGCCGGCAGCGCGGTGGATCCCACCACCAGGCCGAGAAGGGCGAGAACTGAGCTGATCCGGGACATCGGCTGCTCCTGTCGGTCGGGCGAAACCTCGCTGCAAGCTACTGTCCGCCGCCCACCCGGCGACATGGCCCCGAATGCTGACTTCCTGCACGATCCGGCTGTCGCTTTTCTCCAAGCGCATGCGGGCGGGGAACCGTACGGTCAGGGGGAGAGAGGAGTTCACGATGACTGGGTATGTGGCCGTGGCCGAGATCGACATCGACGCGCCGGCGGCGCGGGTGTGGGACGTGCTGACGAGTGCCGACCAGCTGAAGAAGCTGTGGTTCGGCGCCGAGGTGGAGACGGACTGGAAGGTGGGCAGCCCGATCACCTGGACCGGCGACTGGGAGGGCAAGCCCTACCAGGACAAGGGCGAGATCCTCGAGGTCGAGCCCGGGCGCCTGCTGAAACTCACCCACTTCAGCCCACTCACCGGCCAGGCCGACAGACCGGAGAACTACCACACCCTCACCTACACCCTGACCGGCGACACCCACCTGAAACTCGAGCAGGACAACAACGCGAGCGAGGACGAGGCCAAGCACTCCCAAGAGATGTGGGAGATGCTGGTAGCCAAGGTCAAGCAGGCAGCGGAAGCGTAGGCAGCGCTCAAATGGCTGGTTGTTTCACTGCTGGCGGTCTACAACCCGCCAGCAGTGAAACAGCCCGTCAGTGGGCCAGAGCGAGCGATCGCTCTGCGGAGCCGGGTGAGGAGTGCTGCGGGGGTTGAGAGATCGGTTCGGGTGACGCGGACGACCTGGTAGCCGAGGTCGCGGAGGCGGTCCTCGCGGACCTTTTCGGCGATCAACGCCTTGGTGTTCCGGTCGCCGTACTTGACCGCTCCGTCGAACTCGACGATCACGCCGTACTGCGTGAACAGGAAGTCGACCCGGGCCACGAACGCTCCGTCACCGTCGCGGATCTCCGCCTGCGGCAGGGGTGCCGGCAGGCCTAGTTCTGCGAGAAGTACGCGGAGGTGCGACTCGCCGACCGACTCGGCCCGTTCGTCGCCGAATCGGACCGCCCAGATGGCCGTACGGATACCGCGGCGCCTGGCGAACGGCGCGAGGGCGTCCAGCAACTGCTGCGGCGTCGCGATCCGCAACCGAAGCGCCTGGTCCACGACCGAAACCGCCACCGCGCGACCGGTTGCACGAATTGTCTCGACGACGGCTCGCGCCGGAAGGACCGTTCTCACGCCGTCCAGCTCGCACACCGAATCCACCGGCGGGCGGGCCGCATGCTGGCACACCGAAGCGCCGGACCGGCCGGCACCGAGCATCCGGGTCACGTGCACACGGCGCAGGTCCAGCTCAGAGACCCGTACGCCGTGCAGGAGCAACGCTGACTGATGGCTCACCACACCCCGCCCGCCCAGACGCTCGTACACCGCTCGCGCAGTACACACATGAAGCCAAGCCGCCTGCTCCCAGGGTGGCATCGCCTCGACGACGGCGTCCCGCTCCGCATACGCACCGCGGGTGATGTGCATCAGGCGGCCGGACGCGACGTACCTGCGCAGATCGGCATCGGAGTACCCGGCAACAATCGCGTCTCGCCGGGCAAACCACCCACCGCGCTCGGCAGCCACCCTTCTCAGCTCTGTATTCACGTCCCAGAAGATGCCGCGTCCGGGCCGCCGATCCGCCGGCGATTTCCCGCCTGTGGACAGCTGACCGGTAGCAGCTTGTTTCACCGCTGGCGTGCTGCAACCCGCCAGTGGTGAAAGACGGGGGTAGGAGACTCAGTAATCTGGCTCGCATGGGTGACGGTGTGCAGAGGCCTACTCGGGAACGGGCTGCGGTGGGGGAGGACGGGCGGTCCCGGGACCGGAGCCGGCCGGCGGTGCCGGATCCGTTGCCGATGAGCGTGGTCGACGCGCACTGCCATCTCGACATCGCCGACGGCGAGGACGGGGACTGGCTGAGCCCGGCGGAGGCGATCCGGCTGGCGTCGTCGGTCGGCGTCACCCGGATCGTCCAGGTGGGGTGCGACCTGCCGGGCGCGGCGTGGGCGGTCGAGGCCGCCGCGCAGTACCCGAACCTGATCGCCGGCGTCGCCCTGCACCCGAACGAGGCCCCGAAGCTGAAGGCGGCCGGCGAGCTGGACAGCGCGCTGGCCGAGATCGAGCGGCTCGCGTCGAGCTCGGACAAGGTCCGGGTGATCGGCGAGACCGGGCTGGACTACTTCCGCACCGGGGAGGACGGGCAGGCCGCGCAGCACGAGTCGTTCGCCGCGCACATCGAGCTGGCGAAGCGGCTGGACAAGACGCTGATGATCCACGACCGGGACGCGCACGACGACATCCTGCGCATCCTGGACCGCGAAGGCGTGCCGGACCGGCTGGTGATGCACTGCTTCTCCGGCGACACCGAGTTCGCCCGCGAGTGCGTGAACCGCGGCGCGTACCTGAGCTTCGCCGGCGTCGTCACGTTCAAGAACGCCCAGTCCCTGCGCGACGCCCTGGCCGTCACCCCTCTCGACCGCATCCTCGTCGAGACCGACGCCCCGTACCTGACCCCGTCGCCGTACCGCGGCAAGCCGAACGCGTCGTACCTGATCCCGCACACGGTCCGCAAGATGGCCGACGTCCTCAACATCTCCGTCCCCGAACTCTGCGCAGCCCTCAACGACAACGCGAACCGCGCCTTCGGAGGGCATTGGTAATGGTCGACTACGACGACGTGGATGCAGAGGTGCTCGCTCTTGCCGACTCACTGCAAGGGGCCGACGAAGCCACCGTGGCCGCCGAGGTCGACCGCTTGAAGGCGTTGGCGGAACAGATCACCGACGACCGGTCCCGCGAGCTGGCGGTGATCAGAGCGGGGAAGCTGCCCGAGTTGATCAGCGGCCCGCAGCCGGGCACCAGCCCGCAGTACTGGCGTGCCTCCACGCTGTTGGCGCAGGTGCTCAGTGACCACGGCTCGGCCGCGGACCAGATCGCCCACGCCGAACGCGTGAAGGCCGAGATCGGTGAACTTGCCCGGCAGGCGCCCCGGCGCGAGTCCATGACGATCCTGCGGATGAACTCGACCTTGATGCGGCTGATCGAGCGTCGGCGGCGCGAGAGCCAGGACGCGGGCTCGTGACCGGCGAAGCCGAGGTCCCGCCGGATTCCTGGGAGTACCGGCTGGTGGCCGCGGTGGTCTACGCGGTCGAGCAGCGGGTCGGCGGTGCCGCTCGAACGCGCTGGAACGGGCGGGTGGCCGCGGAGGAGGATCCGGACTTCGTCGGCTTGGCCGAGGAGGACGGCAGCCTCTCGCTCTCGATCGCCAACGTTCTGGAGCCTCTGCGCAGGGCTCGCGACCTCGATCGGCCGTTGACCGACGACGAGGCGTTCGACCTTCGTGAGGCGATGGCGACGCTGACTCACGAGGCCGCACACCTGGTCGCCGGGTACGGCGACGAGGAGGCGCCGGATGCCTATCCGTACGACGCCGCGGCCGAGGCGTTCAACGAGGGCCGCACCGAGCACTGGACCCATCGCAACCTCGACAACATCGTCCGCGACGTCTTCTCCGACGCGGGGCTGGAGAAGGCCGAGGTGGCGGTACTGTCCCAGCCGAACGACGATGCATACGCCGCGTACACCCCGGCCGCCCGGTATCTGGACCAGGCCCTCGCGAGCCGCGGCGGGTTGACCAGTGCCGAGGTCACCCAGAGGCTGATGTGCGCCGACGACCTCCAACGGTGGAACGTCGCGGTCGACCTGGTGATCGACGAGCGCCTCGTGAAGACCGGGCTGATGCCCGAAGCGCATCGCGCCGAGGTGCGGAAGGAGCTGGTCGCTCCGTTACGTGACTCGCTCACCGATCTGGTCGCCGTCGAGGCTGACGAGTCGTTGGGAGACGCGCAGAAGTCTGCCGAATCCCTGAAAGCAGCCCAGAACGCGGTCGCCGAACTGGACCACGAGCTCAATCGCATCGAACGCAAGTATCGCGTCGAGAACGCGCAACGTGCGCAGCAGCAAGCGAACCGACCGGCGTCGCGGCGCACTCAGGCTGTTCGCCAGGCCCAGCAGCACCTGCCGCCGGACCTCAGACGCCTACGGGCCGCGACAGCTGGTCAGGCTCCGGCGGCCGGCGCGACCAGCCGATCGGCAGGCGTCACCGACCCTGCGCAATCGGCACCCTCCGACGGCTCCCGCGGGCAACAGCCCCAGCGACGGCCGTCCGGTCCGCGCACGCCGGGGATCGGCTGAGGGGCCTGATAGACAGGGCTCATGGAGTTCAGTGAGGTTGTGCGGCGGCGGCGGATGGTGCGGAACTATGACGCGGAGCGGCCGGTTTCCGCCGAGGTGCGGGAGCGGATCCTGGAGAACGGGTTGCGGGCGCCGTCGGGTGGGTTCAGTCAGGGGTGGGCGTTCCTCACGCTGGAGGGGGAGGACCGCGAGCGGTACTGGGGGATCGCGGCCGAGGATCCGGACGAGAAGTATGTGGAATGGATCACACGGCTGCGCCGCGCGCCGCTGCTGATCCTGGCCTTCGCGCACAAGGACGCGTACCTCGATCGGTACACCGAACCGGACAAGGGCTGGACCGACCGCGACGAGGGTCGCTGGACCGCGCCGTACTGGTACGTCGACACCGGGATGGCGGTGCTGCTGATGTTGCAGACGGTCGTCGACGAAGGCCTGGGAGCCTGCTTTTTCGGGCCTCCCGCGGACAAGGCGGGCCGGTTGCTCAAGGAGTTCGGGGTCCCGGACGGGTTCGATCTGGTCGGGGTGCTGTCGGTCGGTCACCGGGCCCCGGACAAGCGCTCGCCGTCACTGAAACGGGGGCGCCGGACGACCGCCGAAGTGGTCCATCGGGGGCAGTGGGGCCATCACGCGGTGTAAGGGCCCCGTTACACCTTTTTACGACTCGCCGACCAGGGGATTGGCACTTCCGCATCTTCTTCGTTATGGTCCCGTGATGTTGGCCGGGATCGGGGAAGATTCCGGACGGCACAACCCCTCGGCGGGATCAGGGGCTCCGGGCAGCCAGTCCGGCGTTCGTGATCGGCCTGTGCTGTCCCACCCCGTGCCCGGGTAGCCCTACCTGGGAGCGTTAGTGCGTAAGTCCATCATCGTGGCCGTCGGTGCGACGGCCGCGTTTGCTGTCGCGGGTGGCTCCGCGGCGTATGCCGCGAAGAGCAAGACCGTCAGCCTCTCCGTCGACGGCCAGGTGCGGAAGGTGCACACCTTCGGCTCCACCGTGGCAGACGCCCTGAAGGCCGAGAAGGTTCAGATCGGTGAGCACGACCTCGTCGCGCCCGGTGTGGACTCCAAGCTGAAGGACGGCCAGGAGATCGCCGTGCAGTACGGGCGGCAGCTGACCGTGAACGCCGACGGCGCCAAGAAGGCCTACTGGACCACGGCCGACAGCGTCAACGAGGCGCTCGCCGACCTGGGTCTGCGGTACGACGGGGCCCAGCTGTCCACCAGCCGGAGCGCGCCACTGGGCCGCCAGGGGCTGGAGCTGACCGTCACCACGCCGAAGACCGTGCAGATCGTGCACCTGGGCAAGACCGTGACGATCAAGTCGCTGGCCGGCACCGTCGGTCAGGCCCTGACCGAGGCGAAGCTCCGCTGGGACGCCGACGACCGGATCACCCCGGCCGCCGCGACCCCGCTGAAGGCCGGCGTCAACAAGGTCGGTTTCGTGCAGGTCCTGCAGAAGACCGTCACCAAGACCGAGGCGGTCGCGCACGGCACCGACGAGACCAAGTCGGCGACGCTCGAGGTCGGCACCAAGAAGACCACCGTCAAGGGCGCCAACGGCTCCAAGGCCGTGACGTACCTGTACACCTACCTGGACGGCAAGCTGTCGACCACGAAGGTCGTGGGGTCGAAGCTGGTGACCAAGGCGGTCGACGAGCAGATCCTGGTCGGCACCAAGCCGAAGCCGGAGGAGCCCACGGTCACCACCGAGACGGACACGCCGTCGACCGGTGACACGAGCGCCTGGGACCGGATCGCCGAGTGCGAGTCCGGCGGCAACTGGTCGATCGACAGCGGCAACGGGTACTACGGCGGTCTGCAGTTCGACCACGGCACCTGGGCGGCCTACGGCGGTACGGCGTACGCCAACAACGCCAACGGTGCGTCGAAGGCGCAGCAGATCGCGATCGCGGAGAAGGTCAAGGCCGACCGCGGCGGCTACGGCGCGTGGCCGGTGTGTGGCAAGCGCGCGTAGTGAAAGACTGACGGGGTGACCTCGTCGGATTCATCCACCTCAGCCGGACCGAGACTGCTCGGTCCGGCTGATGTGCGTTCACTGGCCGCCTCGCTCGGGGTCCGCCCGACGAAGCAGCGCGGCCAGAACTTCGTCATCGACCCGAACACGGTCCGCCGGATCGTCCGGGCCGCGGAGCTGTCCGCCGGCGAGACCGTGCTGGAGATCGGGCCGGGGCTCGGGTCGCTGACGCTGGCGCTGCTCGCGGACGGTCACCGGGTCACCGCGGTCGAGATCGACCCGCTGCTCGCGCGGGCGCTGCCGTCGACCGTCGCGTCGTACGCGCCGCAGCAGGCCGATCGCCTGAGCGTGGTCGAGGCGGACGCGATGGATGTCGGCCCGGCCGAGATCGGTGCGCCGACCGCCTGCGTGGCGAACCTGCCGTACAACGTCGCCGTCCCGGTGCTGCTGCATCTGCTCGAGGTCTCGGACTCGCTGCGGCACGGTCTGGTGATGGTGCAGTCCGAGGTCGCGGACCGGCTGGCCGCCGGGCCGGGCTCGCGGACGTACGGCGTCCCGTCGGCGAAGGCCGCCTGGTACGCCGACGTGCGGCGCGCCGGGCCGATCGGGCGGAACGTGTTCTGGCCGGCACCGAATGTGGACTCCGGGCTGGTCGCGTTCGAGCGCCGGGACCCGCCGGTGACGGCGGCGAGCCGCGAGGAGGTGTTCGCGGTGATCGAGGCCGCGTTCTCGCAGCGGCGCAAGACGATCCGGTCCGCGCTGGCCCGCTGGATGCCGGACCGCGAACGCCTCGACGAGGCGCTCGCCGCCGCCGGGATCGACCCGCGGGTGCGCGGCGAGATGCTGGGGATCACAGAGTTCGCGACCCTCGCCGGTGCGGCACGGACTGGGTGAGGCACTAGCCTGTCCGACGTGCCACCTTCTGCTGAGGTCACGGTGCGGGCGCCGGCCAAGATCAATCTGGGTCTGTCGGTCGGTCCGCCGCGACCGGACGGGTTCCACCCGGTCGCCACGGTGTACCAGGCCGTTGCCCTCTACGACGACGTGACCGCGGTCGTGCGCGACGACGACGGCGGGATCTCGGTCGAGATCGCCGGGGACTTCGCGGACGACGTACCGACCGACGAGACGAACCTGGCGGTCCGGGCGGCACAGTTGCTGCAGGCGGAGTACGACGTCGACGAGGGTGTCGACCTGACGATCCGCAAGACGATCCCGGTGGCCGGCGGGATGGCCGGCGGATCGACCGACGCCGCGGCGACGCTGGTGGCGTGCAACCGGCTGTGGGGCCTGCAGCTGACCCAGACCGAGCTGCAGCACCACGCCGCCGAGCTCGGCAGCGACGTTCCGTTCTGCCTGGTCGGCCACACGGCGCTCGGCCAGGGGCGCGGCGAGCAGGTCACCGAGGTGATGTCCCGCGGGACGTTCCACTGGGTGTTCGCGATCGCCGACGGCGGGCTGTCCACACCGGAGGTGTACCGCGAGCTGGACCGGATGCGCCCGTTGCGGCGCGTCGAGGCGCCGCAGGTCCGACCGGAGCTGATGTCGGCGCTGCTGTCCGGTCAGCCCGGCGCACTCGCCGTTGCGCTCAGCAACGACCTTCAGGCGGCCGCGCTGTCGCTGCGGCCGGAGCTGGGCGACACGCTCCAGTTCGGCCTCGACCAGGGCGCGCTGGCCGCTCAGGTCTCGGGCTCCGGCCCGACCTGCCTCTTCCTCGCCGCCGACAGCCGCAGCGCCGTCGACCTGGCCGTCGAACTCGCCGAGTCCGGCCGCTGCCGCATGGTCCGCCAGGCCGAGGGCCCGGTGCCGGGCGCCCGGATCCTGCCGGCCATCATCAGCCGCTAGAAATTCGCTCGTCCCCGGGCCCGGACGGTGTTACCGTCCGGGAGTCCTCATCGACAGACAGGAGACCGGGATGCGCCGCGGATCGATCCACCCCATGGGTACTGATCGCTTCGACGCATTCGCGAGGACTCTTGAACTCTCTGACGATGGGTATTGTGGCGCATGTCGACGCCGGTAAGACCAGCCTGACCGAGCGGCTGCTGTACGCCGCCGGCGTGATCGACCGGGTCGGTCGGGTCGACGACGGGAACACGCAGACCGACTCGATGGATCTCGAGCGGAAACGGGGTATCACGATCCGCTCGGCGGTGGTGTCGTTCGCGCTCGGCGACCTGCCGGTGAACCTGATCGACACGCCCGGACACTCGGATTTCATCGCCGAGGTCGAGCGCGCCCTGTCCGTCCTGGACGGCGCGGTGCTGGTGCTGTCCGCGGTCGAGGGCGTCCAGCCGCAGACGCGGCTGCTGATGCGCACGCTGCTCCGGCTGCGGATCCCGACGCTGCTGTTCGTGAACAAGATCGACCGGGTCGGCGCGCGGTACGACGAGTTGCTCGCCGACATCCGGCGGCTGCTGACCCCGTCCGCCGTACCGATGGCGACCGTCACCGACCTGGGGACCCGCACGGCCTCCGTGGAACTGCTGACGGTGCAGCGCCCGGAGCTCGCCGAGATTCTTGCCGAGCGCAACGACTCGTTCCTGGAGTCGTATCTCGAGGACGCCGCGGTGGACCAGGCGGCCGAGCTGCGCCGGCAGGTCGGGGCCGCGCAGGTGCACCCGGTGTACTTCGGGTCGGCGATGACCGGCACCGGCGTACCGGAGCTGATCGAGGGGATCCGCACATGGTTGCCGCGCGCAACTGGATCGCCGGGCGACGAGCTGCGGGCACGGGTGTTCAAGGTCGAGCGCGGCGCGGCGGGCCAGAAGGTCGCGTCGGCGCGGGTGGTCAGCGGGACGCTGGCCGCGCGGACGCCGGTCGCGGTGCACCCCGTGGACGGCCCGGAGTACCAGGTGCGGCCGAGCGTGGTCGAGGTGTTCGCGAACGGCGCGCGTCGGTCCGTCGAGCGGGTCGAGGCCGGGCAGATCGTCGCGCTGCGGGGGCTGAAGAGCATCCGGATCGGCGACCAGCTCGGGGTCCGGACGGCGCAGGTCGGGCGGCTGTTCGCGCCGCCGACGCTGGAGACCGTGGTGAGCGCGCGGGACCGGGTGAAGCTGTTCCAGGCGCTGACGCAGCTCGCCGAGCAGGACCCGCTGATCCGGGTCCGGAAGGCCGACGAGCTGACCGTGAGCCTGTACGGCGAGGTGCAGAAGGAGGTGATCGCGTCGCTGCTGGAGTCGGAGTACGGCGTCCAGGTCAGCTTCAGCGAGACGACGCCGATCCACGTCGAGCGGCTGATCGGCGTCGGCGCGGCGACCCGCGAGATCACCGAGGGGCCGTGGCTGGCCGGTGTCGGCTTCCGGGTCTCACCGGGCGGCAACGGGCTCGAGTACACCCTGGAGGTGGAGCTCGGCGGGCTGCCGCGGGCGTTCCACACCGCGATCGAGGAGACGGTCCGGCAGACGCTTCACCAGGGGCTGTTCGGGTGGGAGATCCCGGACATCCGGGTCGCGCTGACGCATACGGCGTACGACAGCGCGGGTACGGCGGCGGCCGATTTCCGCAGGCTGGTGCCGGTCATCCTGATGCAAGCGATCGCCGAGGCCGGTACGACGGTCCTCGAGCCGGTGAACCACTTCGAGCTCGACGTCCCGCCGGACACCGTCTCGCGCGTCCTGGCCCACGTCGCCGAGCATCGCGGCGTCCTCAGCCAGGCGACCGACTCCCACCTGGAAGGCACGATTCCGGCGGCGACCACGCACGCCTTCGAGTCCCAGATCCCCACCCTCACCCACGGCGAAGGCCTCCTCACCACGTCCTTCCACACCTACACCCCGGTCTCCGGCCCCGCCCCGATCCGCAGGCGCACGGACGGCAACCCCCTCAACGAGAAGCAGTACGTCCTGCACCTCAACCAGTCGTGAGCTGGGGTCAGGCGTACTGCTTGAGGATCGCCGAGATCTCGGTGACGGTTTCGGCCCGGTCGGGCCAGTGGGCTGTGATGCAGAGGAGCTCCCGGAGGTGCAGGAGGAGAAGGCGGGTGCGCCAGCCGGGAGCGAGGGGATGGACTTCCTCGTAGGCGTCGAAGAACGTCTCGGACAGCTGGCCGTAGATGAGGAGCGTGGCGATGTCCGCCTCGGGCCAGCCGTAGTGGACGGCCGGGTCGATCATCCCGGGGCCGCCGTCGCCCGCGGGCAGCAGGTTGCCGTGCCACAGGTCGCCGTGGAGCAGGGACGGGGGCTGGGCGGGCACGAGGTCGACCAGGTTGCCGGCGATGCGCTCGAGGCGGCGGCGATCGTCGGCGGGGAGCTGGTTGTGGCAGTTCGGCTCCTCCAGGTAGCGCAGGAGCCGGTGCTCGGCGAAGAACGCGTGCCCGTCGCTCGTCCACGGGTTCCGCTGGGGCAGCGTGCCCAGGTAGTTGTCCTGGTGGTACCCGAACTTGTCCGCGGTCTGCTGGTGCTGCACCGCCAGCGCCCGCCCGGCGTCCTCCCAGTACGTCGGCGACGGTTCCGCCGTACCGAGGTCGGACAGGACGATGTACGAGGGCGTCACGCGGAGCACCTCGGGGACGGCGAACCCGCCGGGTGCCCGGAGCGCGTCGAGGCCGTCGGCTTCCAGCGCGTACAGGTCCTCGGGCAGGTTGTCCTGGGTCTTCACGACCACCGATTCGCCCCGCGACGTCCGCACCCGGAACGTCCTGCTGGCGTACCCGCCTTCGAGCGGATCGGCGGCGATCGGGTCGCCGAGGGACAGGCCGTCGAGCCAGGCGGAGGTCAGCACCTGGACGATCCTGGCACGGGTTCCGCGGTCAGCTACCCTTGGGCGCGTTATGGCGGCACCTAACTTGGTCAATCTGGAAGCTGTTTCGAAGGGCTTCGGGACCCGCACACTGCTCGACTCGGTCAGTCTCGGCGTAGGCCGTGGTGAGCGGATCGGCGTGGTCGGGCGCAACGGCGACGGCAAGTCGACGCTCCTGCAGGTCCTCGCCCGGCGTGCGGAGCCCGATGGCGGCCGGATCACCCACAACCGCGACCTCAGGCTCGGATATCTCGGGCAGAGCGACGACCTCGACCCGGACCAGACCGTGCTGCACGCGGTCCTCGGCGACGTCGAGACCTACACCTGGGCGGCCGATCCGCGGGCACGCTCGGTGATGGAGCATCTGCTCGGTGAGGTCGACCACCAGGCACGCGTCGGCAGCCTGAGTGGTGGTGAGCGCCGGCGGGCGTCGCTCGCCAGGCTGCTGCTGACCGAGGTCGATCTGCTGATCCTCGACGAGCCGACCAACCACCTCGACATCGAGGCGGTCAGCTGGCTCGCCGAGCACGTCGTGGACCGGGCGGGCGCGCTGATCGTGGTCACCCACGACCGCTGGTTCCTGGACGCGGTCTGCACCGACACCTGGGAGGTGCAGGGCGGCCGCGTCACGTCGTACGACGGCGGGTACGCGGCGTACGTGCTCGCCAAGGCCGAGCGGGCCCGGACCGCGCAGGTCACCGAGACCAAGCGGCAGAATCTCCTGCAGAAGGAGCTCGCCTGGCTGCGCCGGGGCGCGCCGGCTCGGACCAGCAAGCCCAAGTTCCGGATCGAGGCCGCGAACGCGCTGATCGCCGACGTGCCGCCGCCGCGGGACAAGCTCGCGCTGTCGCAGCTGGCGACCGCGCGGCTCGGCAAGGACGTCTTCGACGTCGAGGACGTGAGCCTCAGCTTCGGGGCGCGGACGATGCTCGACCACGTCACGTTCCGGCTCGGCCCGGCCGACCGGATCGGGCTGCTCGGGCCGAACGGCGCCGGCAAGACCACGTTCCTCAAGGTCCTCACCGGGCAGCTCGCGCCGGACCGCGGCCGGGTGAAGCAGGGCAAGACGGTCCGGATCGCGAACCTGTCGCAGACCCTCGACGAGGTCGACGGCACGGTCACCGTCCTCGACCACATCACCGCGATCCGCCGGACGGCGGCGCTGGCCGGGCGGGGCGGTGAGCTGACGTCGTCGCAGCTGCTCGAGCGGTTCGGGTTCACCGGTGACAAGCTGACGACCCGGATCTCGGACCTGTCCGGCGGTGAGCGGCGCCGGCTGCAACTGCTGCGGATCCTGCTCGACGAACCGAACGTGCTGATCCTGGACGAGCCGACCAACGACCTGGACGTCGAGACGCTGACCGTGCTGGAGGATTTCCTCGACAGCTGGCCGGGCGTCGTCGTCACCGTCACCCACGACCGGTACTTCCTGGAGCGGGTCAGCGACATGGTTTACGCGATCATGGGCGACGGCCGGGTCCGGCATCTGCCGCGCGGTGTCGAGCAGTATCTCCAGGAACTCGCCGCCGGAATTCCGCGGCGGGCGGCGTCAAATGCGTTGACACCGGCCGGCGGGATGTCCAGCAATTCGGCGGCCGCGGAAAATGGTCAAGTGATTGAAAGTCCGATCGCTGACGCGGCAGCGGCCCGGGCGGCGAAGAAGGAGCTGAACCGGATCGAGCGGCAGCTCAGCAAGCTCACCGAGGCCGAGGCGAAGCTGCACGACCAGCTGGCCGCGAGTGCGAGTGACTACGAGCGGCTCGCCGAACTGGACGCCGAGCTGCGTAAGCTCGCCGACGAGCGCGGCGAACTGGAAACCGCCTGGTTCGAAGCGGCGGAGCGCGCCGAGTAGCTGAGCCCCGGAACCCGCCGAGGAGCAGGGTTTCCGCGTGCAACAGCAGGGCATGCGAGCCGCGGCGCCCCCTCCGATCCCCTGTGATTCGGAGGGGTGCGCCGAGCTCCTGGGTGAGCGGGCCCCGTGCCGGCCGGCGTTGTTCGGGCCCCGAGCCCCGGACACCGCGCGGCCACTTTCGGCGGACCACCTCTTGCCGCCGAAGTCACCGTGTTCTGACATTTTGTAGTCGATCAGCCACCGACGGTGACGACCCTAGTAGTGGGCCCAGCCAGTGTCGATAGTCGACGGCTACAGCAATCTCTCGATCTCGTTGCAACTAGCAACGATCGGGGCGGGGTGGAAGTGACGGGTCGTCTTTTCGGATAATTCCGGCGTTATTTCGGCCGGGCTTTGTCCATACGAACGCGCCGCTTTCCGGGTGGTTACCGACCGGTTGTTTTCAGTGCTTTTCGAGGTCGAACGGGCGGACCAGTTCCCGCAGTGCGCGGGCGATCTTCTGCTGGTCGCGGTCGCTGAGGCCGCCGAGCAGCGTGCGCTCGTGGGCGAGCAGGTCGGCCATCGCGGCGTCGACCTTGTCGCGGCCGGCGGGGGTCAGTTGTACGAGCACGCCGCGGCGGTCGTTCGGGTCCGGGAGGCGCTCGACCAGGCCGCGGGCTGCCAGCCGGTCCACCCGGTTCGTCATCGTGCCGGACGTGACCAGGGTTTCCTTGAGCAGCCGGCCGGGAGACAGTTGGTACGGCGTACCCGCCCGGCGGAGTGCTGTGAGGACGTCGAACTCCCACGACTCCAGGCCGTGGCTGCCGAACGCCTGGCTGCGGGCCCGGTCGAGGTGCCGCGCCAGCCGGCTGACCCGGGACAGCACCTGCATCGGCGCCACGTCGAGGTCGGGGCGCTCGCGCCGCCAGGCCTCGATCAGCCGATCGACCTCGTCCTCCATGGGTCGAGAGTACTCATCAAGACTCTTGACATCAAGACAAGTGCCGAGGTTAGAGTATCTCGACATCAAGATAAATTGCAGCAGAGAGGTGCATCCCATGCGCACGTCACCGGTGTGGAGTCCCGAGCAGTACGGCACGTACGCCGACGAGCGCGCCCGGCCGTTCCGGGACCTGGTCGAGCGGGTCCGGGCGACCGGCGTACGGTCCGTGGTCGACCTCGGGTGCGGGCCCGGCGCGTTGACCGCGACGCTGCGTCAGGTCTGGCCGGAGGCCCGGATCCGCGGCGTCGACAGCTCCCCGCAGATGCTCGAGGCCGCCGCGCAGTACGCCGACGATCAGCTGAGCTTCGAGCTCGGCGACGTCCGCGAGTGGAGCGGGGCGGACATCGACGTGATCGTCACCAACGCGACGCTGCAATGGGTGCCCGAGCAGCTCGACCTGCTGCCCGGGTTCGTCCGGGCGCTGCGCCCCGGCGGATGGCTGGCGATCCAGATCCCGGGTAACGGTGACGCGCCGTCGCACGCGATCCTGCGCGAGTTGGCCGGCACACCGCCGTACGCCGAGTACGCGAAGGACGCGTCGCTGCGGCCCGACGTCCCCGGTCCGGCGGAGTACGTCGACGCGCTCAGCGCCGAAGGCTGCGTGGTGGACGCGTGGGAGACGACGTACTTCCACCTGCTGTCCGGCGACAACGCCGTGCTGGAGTGGGTGAAGGGGACCGGTGCTCGGCCGGTGCTGCAGTCGCTGCCGGACGATGTGCGGGTGCGGTTCGAGGCGGAGTACGGCGCGCGGCTGGCGGAGGCGTATCCGCAGAAGGACTACGGGACGCTGCTGCCGTTCCGCCGGATCTTCGCGGTCGCGCAGAAGAAGGGCTGACGATGCGACTCGATCATGTGCAGGTCTCGTGCCCGCCGGGCGGCGAAGACGTGGCGCGAGCGTTCTACCGCGACGCGCTCGGGATGACCGAGGTGGAGAAGCCGGAGCTGCTCAAGCCGCGCGGCGGGTGCTGGTTCCGGGCCGGCGCGGCGGAGATCCACATCGGCGTGGAGGAGGGGTTCACGCCGGCGAAGAAGGCGCATCCGGCTCTGGCCGTCGACGACCTGGACGCGCTGGCCACGAGGCTGACTGACCTGGGCTATCCCGTGACCTGGGACAACGAGACGATCCCGGGCCGCCGGCGCTTCCACACCAAGGACGGCCACGGGAACCGGGTCGAGATCGTCTGACGAGGACCGCTCGACAGGAGGTGTCCCGGTGTGCGCGGCGCATTCACGCTCACGTGAGCGCCCGGCGCCGGCCGATCGGGCGACACCTCCTGTCCTCCTGCACCCCTAGCGGCTCGCCCGGCCCCCTCAAGCCGGGCGAGCCGCCGGCTTATTCGGTCGCCAGTGCGCCGGCCGGGGCGACCTTGGCCGCGCGGCGGGCGGGCAGCACCGAGGCGAGCAGGCCCGCGACCGCGGCCACCGCGGCGATCGCGATCAGCAGCGTCCCGGGGACGGCGTACTCCACGCCGCCGTCGACCGTCTGGCCGCCCATCAGCGCGCTCGTCCCGGACCAGCCGTAGATCAGGCCGAGCACGATCCCGAGACCGGCCGCGACCAGCGCCATCAGCAACGACTCGACCGCGAGCATTCGGCGCAGCTGGCGGCGGGACAGCCCCATCGCCCGCAGCAGCGCGTTCTCCCTGGTCCGCTCCAGCACCGACAGGCTCAGGGTGTTGCCGACGCCGACGAGCGCGATCAGCACCGAGACTCCGAGCAGACCGACCCCGACGATCAGCAGCACGTCGAAGATCTTCGTGTAGCTGGTCCGCTCCGCCAGCCCGCCGTCGACCGACAGCTCCTTGACGGTCGGGATCGACTGCTGCACGGCGTCGATCACGTCCGAGCCGTCCGCCTTCGGGTCCGAGGCCAGCCAGAACCCGGTCACCGGCGCGCTCGGCGCCAGCTTCGCGAGATCCGTCGAGGCGACCGTGATCGGGTCGAGTCCGTTGGCCCGCTGGACCGTGACGGTCAGCTTGTGCTGCCCCGACACGATCGTCAGGGGACTCCCGTCCTCGACGTTCAGCATCGCCATCGTCGGGCGGTCGAGCAACGCCGTGCCCGGCTTGAGCTGGGACGCCAGCGCCGGGTTGTGGATCACCGAGCCGGCCGCGGCCGCGTCGATGCCGGTGACCTCGACCTCCTGGCCGCCGGACTTGACCAGCAGCTTGCTGACCGGGACGACCTGGGTGATGCCCTTGATGTCGCGGAGCTGCTGCTCGGCGCTGGCCGGCATCTTCTCCTGGTACGTCGTGACCATCAGATCGACCGGGTACTGCCCGTCCATCGACACGTCGAACGTCTTGCGGACCGAGGCGATCCCGACACAGGTCAGGCTGATCAGTGTCACGCCGATGAGCAGGGCCGACGTCGTGGCCGCCGTGCGCTTCGGGTTGCGGATGGCGTTCGCGACCGCGAGCCGGGCGGGTACGCCGCCGCCGCGGGCGGGGAGCGCACCGATCAGGCGGATCAGCGCCGGCACCAGCAGCGAGCCGATCGCGAGCACACCCAGGAACGAGAGTGCGCCGCCGGCGACCCCGATCAGGACGTCCTGCAGTACAGCGCCGCCCGCCAGCAGCGCACCGCCGCCGGCCAGGAGCAGGAAGCCCAGGATCAACCGCAGCAGACCGGCCTTGCTCGCGGCCGCCGGGGCGACCTCGGGCCGGAGCGCGGCCAAGGGCGCCACCTTGGTAGCGCGGCGGGCCGGTACGACGGCTGCCAGCAGTGTGACGGCGATGCCCAGGAGCAGCGGCAGGAACACCGACAACAGGTCGAGATGCAGCGGGAGCGGCGGGATCCCCCAGTCGAACTCGCGGGACAGCGCCAGACCCAGCGCGGACAGCGCGACGCCGAACACGACACCGATCGCGGACGCGACCGCACCGACCACGGCGGCCTCGGCGAGCACCGACGTGAACACCTGCCGCCGGGACGCGCCGACGCAGCGCAGCAGCGCCATCTCGCGGGTGCGCTGGGCGATCACGATCGTGAACGTGTTGCCGATCACCAGGCAGGCGACGAACAGCGCGATCACCGCGAACATGCCGAACACGCCGCCGAGGACGTCGATCCCGTTCGTCCAGCTCTTCACCTCGTGGTCGATGAACGCCTCACCGGTGAACGTCTGCACGCCCTTCGACACCGCGGCCCGGGTGGCGTCGGCGAGCTGTTGCTGGGTGACGCCGGGCTTCGCGGCGAGCGCGATCGCGCGGGTGTACGCGCCCGGGTCGAAGATCTTGACCGCGGCCGGGGTCGCGACCGCGGAGGCGGTGCCGACGTACTTCGAGTCGTCCAGCAGCCCGACGACGGTGACGGTCCAGGACTTGCCGTCGTACGAGCTGATCCGCAGCGTCTGGCCGACGGTGACCTTGTGCTTGGTGGCGGTCCTGGCCGGCAACGCGATCTCGTTCGTTGCGGCTGGCAACCGTCCCGCGGAGGTGCCGGGCCCGGCGATCCTGGAGCTGTCGTACAGCGCGTCGATCGGGACCGTGGTCGGGCGGACCAGGTCGGCGAACGCGACCTCCATGTAGGCGGTGGTCAGCGTGACGACCGACGCGGCCTGCGAGACCTTCTGCGCCTTCGCGATGTCGTCGGGGGAGATGGTCGACGAGTCCGGGGCGACGACCGCGTCGACACCCTTGTACTGCGCGCCGATCGTCGCGTCGACGCCGTGCGACGCCGACGAGTGCACGATCATCGCCAGGGAGCCGAAACCGACCCCGAGCACGATCGCCAGGCAGGCGGCGATCAGGCGGCCCAGGTGGGCGCGCAGGGAGGAGAGGAGCGAGCGTCGCACGTCAGGCCCCCAGCTGGCGCAGTGCGTCGAGAACGCTCTCCGGGGTCGGCTGCCGCAGCTCGCCGGCCAGCTTGCCGTCGGCAAGCATCACGACGCGGTCGGCGTACGACGCGGCGAGCGGGTCGTGCGTCACCATCACCACGGTCTGGCCGAACTCGCGGACCGAGCGCCGCAGGAAGCCGAGCACCTCGGCGCCCGACCGGGAGTCCAGGTTGCCGGTCGGCTCGTCGGCGAACACGACCTCCGGCCGGCCGACCAGGGCCCGGGCCACCGCGACCCGCTGCTGCTGGCCGCCGGACAGCTCGGACGGGCGGTGCGTGAGCCGGTCCTGGAGGCCGAGGACGTCGATCAGCGTGGTCAGCCACTGCTGGTCTGGCTTGCGGTTGCCGAGCTCGAGCGGGAGCAGGATGTTGTCGTTCGCGGACAGCATCGGCAGCAGGTTGAAGGACTGGAACACGAACCCGACGCGGTCGCGGCGGATCTTGGTCAGCTCGGCGTCCGGCAACTGGGTCAGCTCGGTCTCACCGAGCAGGACCTGACCGCTGGTCGGGGTGTCGAGCCCCGCCAGGCAGTGCATCAGCGTCGACTTGCCGGAGCCCGACGGCCCCATGATCGCGGTGAACCGGCCGACCCCGAAGTCGACCGAGACCCCGTCGAGCGCGGCGACCGCGGTGTCGCCCTGTCCGTACACCTTGCGCAACTCGTGCGCTCGGATCGCGGTCCGCGGCTCCCCGTCCTGCGGCAGCCGCCCCGCCGCAAGCTCCCCGGTCTGCAAGCTCATGTCACTCCTTGGTTTCGATGGTGACCAAGAAGTTAGTGAGCGCGGCGCCGGATCTCGTCGGACTCCGGACGGGACTCCGCGTACTACCTGGGTATTACTTGGTGGGTTTCACAAGGCCCGTCTCGTACCCCAGGACGACGAGGGCGACCCGGTCACGGAGGCCGGTCTTGGCCAGGATGCGGCCGATGTGCGTCTTGACCGTTGCCTCGGACAACGTGAACAGCCTGGCGATCTCGGTGTTCGACAGGCCGCGGGCGACCTCCACCAGGACCTCGCGCTCGCGGGCCGTCAGGTCGGCCAGGTCCGGGCGCTCGACCTCCTCGTCGGGCAGGGCGCCGGCGAAGTGCTCCAGCAGGCGTTTCGTCGTACTGGGGGAGACGACGGCGTCGCCGGAGTACACCTGGCGGATCGCGTTCAGCAGGTCGGCCGGCGGGGTGTTCTTCAGCAGGAACCCTGCGGCGCCGGCCTTGATCGCGGCGAACGCGTACTCGTCCAGGTCGAAGGTGGTGAGCACGATGACTTTAGGTGCGTCTGGCAACGACTGCAGCCGGCGGGTGGCCTCGACACCGTCCAGCCGCGGCATCCGGACGTCCATCAGCACGACGTCGGACGCGGTCACCTGGATCTTCTCGATCGCCTCGCCGCCGTCACCGGCCTGCCCGACCACCCGCATGTCGGGCTGGGAGTCGACCAGCATCGTGAATCCCGCTCTGACCAGCTCCTGGTCGTCCACCAGGAACACGCGGATCCCGTCGTCCATCACTCTCCAGTCGGCAGGTTGTACGGCAGCCGGGCGATCACCTCGTAGCCGCCGCCCGCCTTCGGTCCGGCGCTCACCGTACCGCCCGAGACCGAGGCGCGTTGCCGCATCCCGACCAGGCCGTGACCCGGGTCCGCGCTCGGCGCGACGCCGGCGCCGCGACCGTCGTCGGTGACCACCACGGTCAGCATCTCGCGCCCGAAGTCCAGTGTGACGGAGGTCCGCGCTCCCGGCCCGGCGTGTTTCAGCGTGTTGGTCAGCCCTTCCTGCACGATCCGGTACGCCGTGAGGCCCAGCAGCGCCGGGAGGTCGCGCGGCGCGCCGGTGACGTCGTACGTGACGTTGAGGCCGGCCTCGCGGACGTTGTCGATCAGCTCCGGGAGACTGGAGACGCCGGGCTGCGGGCGAGGCTGGTTCGGGTCGAGGTCGCGCTCGTCCTGTTTGAGCAGACCGAGCATCTTGCGCATCTCGGTGAGGCTCGCGCGGCCGGTGTCGCCGATCGTGGCGAGCGCTTTCTTCGCCGCCTCCGGGGACTGGTCGGCGGCGTACAGCCCGCCGTCGGCCTGGACGATCATGATCGACAGCCCGTGCGCGACCACGTCGTGGATCTCGCGGGCGATCCGGGTCCGTTCGTTGCTGACGGCCAGCTTCGCCTCACGGTCGCGGTCCCGCTCGAGCTGGGCGGCCCGGTCCTCGAGCTGGGCGACGTACAGCCCGCGGGTCCGGCGGCGCTCGCCGAACGCCCAGACGCCGAAGACGAGCGCGCCGAGCGCGACCATCATCGTGACCTGCTGCTTCCAGTCCGAGTTCGCCCAGTACCGCGAGGTCGCCATCAGGACGCCGAGGCCCCCGATACCGAGCGCGATCCGGCTCAGGCGCACGTCGCCGTACACGGAGATCGCGTACAGGGCGACCAGCAGGCCGACGTTGCCCGGCATCAGCTCGAAGCCGCCGAGCCACTGCAGCACCGCGACCGAGCAGACGCCGAAGAAGACCAGCTCCGGGTGGGTTCGGCGCCAGATCAGCGGGGCCAGCATGCCGAACGCAAGGATGCCGCTCAGGTGCGCCTGGGCCAGCGACAGGAAGCCGAAGATCATGCACAGGCTGCCCGCCAGCAGCAGGTCGAACGCCCTGCTCCGGGCAGGCACCGGCCGCGCGGTCAGGATCCCCGTCATGCTGGCCAGGGTACGGGGGTGCCGTCCGGCGCGGGTCATTCTCCGGTCGGATCTCGCCGTACGACCGGGGTCGGCGGACCTGAGACACTCATCAACCGGCCGCCGGCCGGAACGGCCACGCTCAGGGCCGGCTGTTCAGGGGCCGCGGGCGGTGGTTGGTGAGTGACGGCGGTCCGCTACTTGTGCGGCCGGGTGGAGAGCGTGGGCTTGGCCTCGAGGCCGGACAGGCCGTTCCAGGCGAGGTTGACCAGGTGTGCGGCGACGTCCGGCTTCTTCGGCTTGCGCGCGTCCAGCCACCACTGGCCGGTGAGCGCGACCATGCCGACCAGCATCTGGGCGTACATCGGGGCGTTCTTCGGGTCCAGGCCGCGGCGCTTGAAGTTCTCCGCCAGGATGTGCTCGACCCGGGTCGCGACGTCGCTCAGGATCGAGATGAACGACCCCGTCGACGACCCGACCGGCGAGTCGCGGACCAGGATCCGGAAGCCGTCGGAGTTGTTCTCGATGTAGTCGAGCAGCGCCAGCGCGGCCTGCTCGACCAGTTCGTGCGCGCGGCCGGCCGTCAGGGACTGCGTGACACCGTCGAGCAGTGCGCGGACCTCGCGGTCCACGACGACGGCGTACAGGCCTTCCTTGCCACCGAAGTGTTCGTACACGACCGGCTTGGAGACCTCGGCCCGGGCCGCGATCTCCTCCACCGACGTGGCCTCGTACCCCTTCTGGGCGAACAGGCCGCGGGCGATGGTGATGAGTTGCTCGCGACGTTCGGCACTGGTCATCCGGATCCGGCCGGACCGCCGCGGTTTGGGTTCCGTCACGTCGTGATCACGTCAGCATCATGCCGTACTTCGGGTGTTGCTCGGGGAGGTTTAACGGTCAGGCCGCTTTGAGAGTGCGCTGCGAGTTGTCGGTGCGGCGCGCTTCCAGCCGCTCCTTGACCGGCCAGCGGACGTCGGAGACCCAGCCGCGCTTCTCGAAGAACCAGATGCAGCGGGCGGACGTGTCGATCTGGCCCTTGAGGACGCCGTGCCGCGCGCAGGTCGGGTCGGAGTGGTGCAGGTTGTGCCACGACTCGCCCTGGCTCAGGATCGCCAGCCACCACACGTTGCCGGACTTGTCCCGGCTCTTGAACGGCCGGTCGCCGATCGTGTGACAGATCGAGTTGATCGACCAGGTCACGTGGTGCAGCAGCGCGATCCGGACCAGGCTGGCCCAGAAGAACGCGGTCAGCGCACCGGTCCACGACCACGACCAGAGGCCGCCGATGACGGCCGGCGCCAGCAGGCTCACGGCGACCAGCAGCGGGAACATCCGGGACACCTTGACGACGTCCTTGTCCTTCAGCAGGTCGGGCGCGTACTGCCGCTGCGGGGTCTGCTCGGTGTCGAACAGCCAGCCGACGTGCGCGTGGAAGAAGCCCTTGGTGAGGGCGCCCAGCGTGTTCCCGTACTTCCACGGGCTGTGCGGGTCGCCGTCGCGGTCGGAGAACTTGTGGTGCTTGCGGTGGTCGGCCACCCAGCGGATCACCGGGCCCTCGATCGCCAGCGAACCGGCGATCGCGAGCGCGTACTTCAGCGGGCGGTTCGGCTTGAACGACTTGTGCGTGAACAGCCGGTGGAAGCCGATCGAGATCCCGTGGCCGGCGATCGTGTAGAAGACCACCGCGAGCACGACGTCCCGCCAGCCGAGGAACCCGCCCCACGCGAGCGGCACCGCCGCCAGCACCGCCAGGAACGGGATCCCGATGAACAGCGCCAGCGCGACCTGCTCCCAGAGCTTCTTCTGCTCACCACCGAGCGTCCCGGTGTGCACCTCCTCGTCGACCGGCACGGTACGGGTGGGCGCGTCCGGAGTGGCTACGGCGGGTGGAGTCATCGCTGTCATCCCTCGAGTCGGGGGGTCCTTACCTACGCCACCGTAACCTACGGAACCGTAGGTAAGGAACCCCTGAGCGTGTCATCCACCCCACTCATGGCAAACTGTCCCGGCAACCACGATCCCCCGTGGGGTAATCGGCAGCCCGCGAGACTTTGAATCTCGAAGACCTGGATCGAAACCAGGCGGGGGAGCTAGTACCTGCTGTTGTACCTGTGCGTGACGGCCGGATATCTCCCACGCGGTGTTACGCACGGCTCCCGCGTCGCCAGGCTGCCGCCCGCGGATGAGCGCTAGCTTGTGCGGATGGAGATTCAGGTTGTGGAGGGGCGGTTCGTCGAGGCGCCGGCGGTGGGTGCGAGTGGGATGGAGCGGCGGGCGTTCGGGGAGTTTGTCGGGCCGCAGGGGGAGTTGGCGTCGTACGCGCTGGGCTGGACGACCGGGCAGGAGCAGCACATCGGCCGGATCTCGGTCGGTATCGGGGCGGGGAATCCGGGCGGCGGGACGTTCCATGCGGTGGTGTTCGACCAAGAGAACGCGTACGCGTTCAGCCTGGTCGACGAGCCGTTCGAGGACGTGTCCGAGGGTGGACCGGACCTCACGGCCGAGCAAGCCCGGGCGCACGGGGATCTTCCGTTCGTGTGGTGGGTGGCCGATCAGGTGTTCGCCCGGGATCGCCGCGCGCAGTGGATGCGCCACTGGCTGCTGGGCACCCGGTGTATCCAGACCGCCCAGGTCTTCGAGCTGAGCGAGCCCGTACTGCTGGTCGGCCACGACGCCGACGACGGACTCTGGCAACTCATCGGCACCACAGACGCAGCAGCCGACGGCAAGCTCGGCCACCTGAGCCACGCGATCGACGAAGACCAGACGCTCCTCGACGTACTCGACATGAACCCCGGCGAATCCGCCTCCCGCCAGCACCCAGGCGGCCCCTGGACACGACACACCGGCTACCCAACCGACGCGTCCTGAAATCGCGCCCGCCGCAGCGCTCCGAAACTGGCTGCGCCGCCGGTCGTCAACGCTCGCCGGAGGACTGGTGTCGGGCGAGCATGACGGTGATCAGGAGGTACGGGACCGTTCTCACAGGCTCAGTGTGCCTTGGGTGGATAGATTGTCGGCGTGCATCGGTTGCGGTGGGGGCTGGTTGTGTTGCTGGCGTTGGCCGGGTGTGGGGTGGGCTCGGTGGAGCAGGGTGGGGACGTTGATGTGAGCAGGGCGCCTGAGCGGTTCAGGATCGTGCCGGACGACTATCACGTGCCGTACGCGGGGACTGCTGCGGACGGGCGGAAGTTCTTTCTCAGTGATGAGCTGTTCGGTCCGGGGCGGCGTACGTCGGGTTGTTCTTGTGGAAAGCCGACGGGACGTTCGACGAGGTGAAGGTTGATGAGGTTCCGCGGGCGCATGGGGTTCCGCCGGGGCAGGCGGCTTCGGCGGGGGCCGATGGGCTCGTCGCGGCGCGGCTGGGTGAGCTCGGGAAGTATGTGCTCGAGCCGATCGACGTCGCGCCGTTCTCGGTGGAGAGGAACGGTGTGACCTTCGGGTGGGTGGGTGACGAGTTCGAAGGGATGTACTCGATCCACATCGAGCCCGGCGACTTCATCGCGTACTACGCGCCGTGGGACGGCCTCGGGTACGACACTTGACGGATGGATTCGCCTGAGCACGAGGACGAGCTGGCCGATCATTGGTGGTGGCGACCGGGGTGGAAGGTCGGTACGCGGTTCTACGCGTGGCACATCAACCTGTTCGAGGACCCGCTCCGTGGGCTCGCCGCGGAGCATCAACGTGAGCTCTCGACGGTTCCCGGGCTCGACCTGATCCCGCTGCGGTGGTTGCACCTGACGATGCAGGGCGTCGGGTTCCGCGAGGACGTGCCGGACGCGCGAGTGGACGCATTGCTCGCCGCGGCGCGGGTGCGGCTGGCGGAGCTCGAGCCGGCCAAGGTCCGGTTCCACCGCCCGGTCGTACGTCGTGAGGCGGTCCTCCTCCCGGCGGATCCAGCTGAACCGCTGCGGACGATCCGGTACGCCGTACGCGCCGCGATCGCCGACGTGTGCGGCGGCGTACCCGAGAACGCGGACGGCTACCGCCCGCACATCAGCCTCGCGTACGCCAACACCGCGCAGCCCGCCGCGCCCATCATCGCGGCCCTCGACCGCGTCAACCCGACGCCCGCCGACCTCATCCTCAGCACGGTCTCCCTCATCGAGATGCACCGCGACAACCGCATGTACCAGTGGCGCACGGTTGAAGCCGTCCCTTTGGGCCTGAACGTCCGCTAACGTTCGGCGCAGCCGAGGCGGAGGGGATGAGGGTGGGGTTTTTCGGGAGTTACGTGTACGCCGACCGCGCGTGGAGCGAGATCGATCCGGACGCGGAGGTCGCCGAGCCGGCGGAGCCGTACCTGCTGGTGATGATTCATGACAGCGACCTCGCGATGATCCGCTACGCGCCGGCGGGTGCGGGGACCGGGGAGGCGTTTCTCGGACACACACCGCGGGCGTATTTCGGGGACCCGTCCGCGCCGGGCGCGGGTGATCCGGGCCTCGAGGCGGCCGGGCTGGCCGCGTGGGCGGAGTTACTCGGAGCTTCTCCTACCCCGGCCGAGGTCGAGCGCTTCCTGGCGAGCGACGACGCACCAGACGACGAGCAGGACGACGTACCTGACGAGGACGTCTTCGTGGAACTGAAAACGGCCAGATTCCTGCAAACGTTGGGCCTTCCGAAACTTCCTCAGTAGCTGTTCAGAGCTCGTCGTTGAGGTGGAGTGGGGACGTGCGGAAGTCGGCCTTGCGGGCCTTCTCGGACAGGAGGCGTATGAGGACTGCTTGGGATGTGGGGGTTCCGTCGGCGAGGATGCGGGCTTCGGGGACGGCGGGCCAGCCGGAGGTTCTGGTGTAGAAGGGCTGGTTGTGGGGTTCGCAGCAGATCAGGCCGAGGTCGGCGGTGCTGGACTCGATGCGGCGGCAGGCGGTGGTGACCAGGCGGCCGGCCCAGCCTTCGCCGTGGAAGGACGGGAAGGTCAGGACGCTGGTGGGGGCGGCGACCGCGTACGTCGTGCCTTCGTGCTGCACGTCCAGGTGGACGATCTCCAGGTGGCTGACGACGAGATCGCCGGCGACGTACAGCAGGTGGTGCGGTTCGTACGCCGGGTTGGTGATCCAGTCCCGATACCTGAGCGCGCCGGTGAACCCCTCGGGCCAGACGATCCGCAGGAACGACAACACCTGAGCCTTCAACAGCGGAGGCAGCGTCCCCGGCCCGTACTCGACGTACCGCACTTCCTCAGTTCCCATCATTCACCTGACGACGGAGGAGGTCGCCGAGCTCGGGCGGGTAGATGGTTTCGGTGGTCGTGTGGAGGTCCTAGGCGGTCCACCAGGCGAAGCCGAGGGTCGTGGTCGTTTCATAGTCGCTCAGCTGGGCCGGCGCGGGGGTGAAGTGGGAGACGCGATGCAGGAGCCATTCTTCGTGGACGTCCATGGTCCGGCCGTTGAACTCGTACGTGTGGTCGCGCGTCCACACGTGCATGCCGGGTGGTAGGTCGCGCAGGCCGGTTTCCTCGTAGGCCTCGCGGGCTGCGGCGGCTTGGAGGGTCTCGTCGGGGTCGACGCCGCCGCCGACCGCGTACCAGCATTCGGCGTGGGTCTTCGCGTCCCGAGCATGGATCAGGAGCACGCGGTCGTCGTCGTCCAGCAGCAGGAGCTTCACCGCGAGCCTCGTCATCAGAGGCCGACCCAGCGCCGGTACTTGTCCTGGTCCACGTTGCTGCCGCACACGATCGTGACCACCTGCCGGCCGGCGAAGCGGTCGCGGTTCTCGAGGATCGCGGCGATGCCCAGCGCGGCGGACGGTTCGACGACGAGGCCGGCGTGGTCGAGGAGCAGGCGCAGGCCGGTGACGATCGAGGATTCCTGGACGAGTACGGCGTCGTCGGCGACGACGAGGAGGTCGTCGAGGACCTCCGGGATCGGGATGCGCCCGGCGACGCCGTCCGCGATCGTGTCGATCGAGTCGGTCGTGACGACGCGGCGCTCGTGCCAGGAGCGCGTCAACGCCGGGGCGCCGAGCGGTTGGACGCAGATCACTTCGGTGTGCGGCGCGACCGTCTTCAGCACGTACCCGACACCGGTCGCCAGGGCGCCGCCGCCGAGCGCGATCAGTACGGCGGGGTCGGGCCCGTGGAGCGCGTCGACGAGCTCGAGGCCGATGGTCGCGGCGCCCTCGCACGTCTCGAGATCCAGGCTGTCCTCGAGCAGCCGGATCCCGTCGGACTGCGCGATCTCGGCGGCTCGTACGCGGGCGAGTTCGTGGTCGCCGTCGACGAGTTCGAGCTTGGCGCCCAGCGCGCGGATGCGGTCGAGCTTCGCCGCGGTCGCGAACCGGGAGGCGACCACCGTGACGTCGAGGCCGCGGTCGCGCGCGGACCAGGCGAGGGCCTGACCCAGATTGCCCGCGCTCGCACAGACCACGGCGCGCGAACCGCCGGCCGCGAGCTGACTGGCGACGACCTCGGTACCGCGGCCTTTGAAGCTGCGCACCGGGTTCGCCGTCTCGAGCTTGATGTCGACCGCACACCCGAGCTCAAGTGCTTCACAGCGATACAACGGACTGTCCAGGAACACCGGGTCGATGACCCGCCGAGCCGCGCGAATCCGCTCCATGTCCAGCCGCGTCCCCTGCACGAGACCGCAGCCTACGGGAGACTCGGGGGATGTCAGAGGGAGCGGACGTCTCGTGGCGCGGACCCATACCTGCTGCCGCTCTTCCAAGCTCCGCCTCCCTAACTGTCCAGGAACTCGTGGATGTGGTGGGACCAGGTTTCGGGTTGTTCGAAGTGGCACATGTGGGCGGTGTCGGGGATGACGGTCAGTTGGCTGGGGACGGCTTGGTGGAGGCGGTGGGCCAGTTGGACGGGGAAACCCATGTCTTTCTCGCCGTGCAGGATCAGGACAGGTTTGGCGAACGTGCGGAGGATCTGCTCGGGGTCGCCGGTGAACCACGGGTGCATGAGGCCCTGGATCGCGCGTTCCTCGGACCAGTCGCCGAGGTCGGTGCCGAGGGATTCGAGCAACCGCAGGTACGCCGGTGCGCGGTCCAGGTCCCACACGAAGACCGTGGAGTTGCGCAGGGCGCCGTCCGCCTCGTCCTCGATCCGTTGACGGCGCTGGTACTCGTCCCAGCCGGCCAGGTGGACAGCCGCGTCCGCGGACGAGTACGCCGAGGTCGACGCGAGCACCAAGCGCCGGACCTGCTCCGGATGCTTGTCGACGAACTGGATTGCCGCGCGCCCGCCGGTCGAGAACCCGACCAGGTCGACCACGCCGAGCCCGAGCCGGTCGATCAACCGGTGCGTGTCCTCGATGACGAACTCCGGCTGGAGCTCGTCGTCAGGTAACCCGCGGCTGCTCCGCCCGCACCCGCGGAAGTCGAACAGCACCACATGATGGTCGCGGGCCAGCGGCTCGAAGCCGGGCACCAGGTACCCATGCCCGACGTCAGGCCCGCCGTGCATCACGACCACCGAAGGCCCCTCGCCCCGCCGCCCCAGCTCCCGCACGAACAGCGTGACGCCACCGACGTCGACCAGCGAATCACCCATGCACGCAAGGGTTTCAGGCCCCACCGACAAAATCGGACGACAGCACCCCGGCCCGCCGCTAAGGTCTTTCGGCATGCCGCTGTCCGACGCCTTCCTGCAGGAACAGCTCCACCTGCTGGGGTTCCGGGATCCTGACCAGCTCGCGATCGGGATGCAAGGCGCGGTCTACCGGCTCGGCGACGAGAAGGTCGCGAAGATCTGGTTCCACGCGGGCGAGACCGAGCTCCGCACGCTGGCGGAGCTGTACGCCGAGCTCAAAGGCCTGCCGTACCGCACACCCAAGATCCTGAGCCTGCATCGACCCGGCCCGTACTGGGTGACGGTCGAGGAGGAGCTGCCGGGTGTCCCGCTGTACGAGGTCGCGCCGGAGTTCGGTGCACCAGGGTGGGCACGCGTGCGGGACTGCGTCGTCGAGGTGGTCGAGGCGCTGGCGCAGGTCGAGGCGCCGGACGTGCTTCGCCGTACGTCGGTCCTGGACGAGACCGACCCGTTCCGCCCGGGAGGGGTGTCGTGGCGCGAGGCGCTGACCGGTCTCGTCCGGCGCCGGGCGGCTCGCTTCGACGCGCGGCTGGTCGACGACTTCGACGCCAAACTCGAGGCGCTGCTGCGCCTGCTGGCCGAGCTGAAGGAGCCCGAGCCCCGGCTCGTCCACGGCGACGTCACCGCCGGCAACATCCTCGTCGACGACGACCTGCGCCCGGTGACGCTGCTCGATTTCGGGCTGCTGACGATGGCCGGCGACCCGGTGTTCGAGGCCGCGGCCACCGCGAGCGTCATGGACCTCTGGTCGCCCCGGGTCCGCGAGATCGAGGCCGCGTACGACGCGGCGTTCGCCGCCGGCCTCGGCTACGACGCCGATCAGCTCCTGCTCTACCGCTGCGCCTACTCGCTGATCATCGCCAACGCCCACGACGACGACCCGTACGACCGCGACAGTCACGCGCCCCTGACGGCGAAGTTGTTCAACAGCCCGCAGGTCGCCGCACTGCTCAGTCGATGACGCAGAAGACCGTACCGTCGGGGGCTTTGAGGACGGTGAAGTCGGCGTCGGGCGGATAGCTCCAGTCCTCGACTCGCTCGGCGCCGAGGCCGATCAGCCGCTCCACTTCCGCTTCCGGTGTCGAGGAGCCGTCCACCCACAGGTCGAAGTGGGTGCGGTCGGTGCTGTCGAGATGGACCCTGGTCGGCGGTGTGCCCGGTGGCGGGACGAGGAAGTCCGGGTTGTCGTCGGGCGTGAGGCCGAGTGCCTCGCGCCAGAAGTCCGCGGAGGGGCCGGTCGACGGTACGTTCAGGACGATTGCTCCGAGTCTGAGCGCCATGCCGTCCAGGGTTGCAGAAAACCGCGTGTAACGCAGCGGAGGAGTTGCAGCGTCGAGAGGGGTGTACGAGACGCAGACTCGGAGGGGATTCGTTGTGAGAAAAGCAAGCATCCTGGTCGCACTGACCGCCGCCGTGCTGACCGCAGCACCCGCCGCCGCTCAGCCGGCACCGGACGGATCGTTGCGCTGGACAACGACCGCGACGGATCGGCAGCCGGCCACGTTCAACGACGTGGCCACCGGCGCCGGCGGCACCTGGGCGGTCGGTGGTGACCAGAAGCAGGACTTCCGGGACCAGCGTCCGCTGGCGATGCGTTGGGACGGCAAGACCTGGAAGGCGACCGCGCAACCGGTCACGACCAACGCGACCCTGGAGAGCGTCGCGGTCGGTACGGCGAAGAACGTCTGGGCGGTGGGCGAGGATCGCGCCAACCCTGACAAGCCGAAACCACTGGCCCTGCACTGGAACGGCACCAAGTGGCAGGTCGTCAAGCCTCCCGCCGTACCCACAGGGTCGTTCGACGACGTGGTGATCGCGCCGGACGCGTCGGCCTGGGTCACCGGCTGGGCGAACGTCGCTGGCAAGGAGCGCGCCGTCGTCTACCGCTACGCCGCCGGAAAGTGGCAAGCACTCAACGCCGGTCTGGAAGTTTCCGTCAACGGCAACGTGCTGACCGTCCTGTCCGCGAAGAACGCCTGGCTGGGCCTCAACGCCGGCCTCGCGCACTTCGACGGAAAACGCTGGACGCTGGTCAAGGATCTACCCACCGACGGCTCCCGCATCCCGACCGGTATGGCCGCCGCCGGCCCGAAGAACATCTGGCTCGTCGGCGTCCAGTACACCTCCGGCATCGCTCCGCTCGCCATGCACTACAACGGCACCAAGTGGACCGAGGTCGCCGTCCCGGCCGGTATGGCCCAGCTGTACGACGTTGCCCTGCGCAACAACCGCCCGGTCGTCGTCGGCGAGCGGTTCGCGGACAACCAGACTGCGACGCCGTACGTCCTGCAGCTGAGCGGGTCGAAGCTCGTCGCCGCCCCCGCGCCGAAGGCCGCGACCGGCACGCTCACCGGCGTCGCGGTCGCGAAGGACCGGGTCTGGACGGTCGGGATGTCCGCCGCCTCGGCGCAGGACCCGTTCGCCGCGCTGGCCGCGTTCAGCCGCTGATCTGCCCCGGCGTCCGGCCGAAGGTACGACGGAAGGCCGCGATATACGCCGACGCCCCGCAACCGCAGGCTCGTCCGCTGTTAAGTAAGGCTGCCCTAATTTCGATGGGGGTACTGGAAACGCGGTGAAGCCGACCATGAGGAGCACTGAGAGTCACCGGACGGTCTACGCGCGGTGCCGGGGAGGGTGAGATCGATCTCGCCGTCCCCGTGCGAGGGGCCGTCCGGAGAGCAAGTAGGCTTGCGCGGGCGCTGTTTCGGGTGCCCGTGCTGATACTTGTTGAAAGAACTCGCAGGGAACTCGAGGAGAAGACCGCGTGACTTCCCATCGCCCCACGGCGGTCGTGATCATGGCCGCCGGGCTCGGAACCCGGATGAAATCGGCGACCCCGAAGGTGTTGCACGAGATCGGCGGGCGCAGTCTCGTCGGGCACGCCGTGCACACCGCCCGGGCGCTCAGCCCCGAACACCTCGTGGTCGTGGTCGGCAACGGCCGCGAACTGGTCGAGGAGCACCTGAAGGCCGTCGACCCCGAGGCCCGGACGGCCGTCCAGGAGCAGCAGCTGGGCACCGGCGACGCGGTCCGCGCCGGTCTGACCGCCGTACCGGCCGACTTCGACGGGTCGGTGGTCGTCACGTCCGGTGACGTCCCGCTGCTCGAGGCGGAGACGCTGCTCGACCTGATCGCCGACCACGACAAGCAAGGCAACGCGGTCACCGTCCTGACCGCGCGGGTCCCCGACCCGACCGGCTACGGCCGGATCGTGCCGGGGCCGGACGGCACCGTCGCGGCCATCGTCGAGCACAAGGACGCCACCGCGGAGCAGCGCGCGATCGACGAGATCAACGCCGGCATCTACGTCTTCGACGCGGCCACCCTGCGGGACGGCCTGAGCCGGCTGACCACCGACAACGCCCAGGGCGAGCTCTACCTGACCGACGTGATCGGCATCGCCCGCACCGACGGCAAGCGGGTCGGCTCGCACGTCACCGGCGACGCGATGCAGACCGAGGGCGTCAACGACCGCGTCCAGCTCGCCACGCTCCGCGCCGAGCTGAACCGCCGGACGCTCACCCGCCTGATGCGCGAGGGCGTCACGATCGTCGACCCGAACACCACCTGGGTCGACCAGACCGTCCAGGTCGCCCGTGACGTCACCCTGCTGCCGAACACGCAGCTGCACGGCGCGACCACGGTCGGCAGCGGCACGACGATCGGCCCGGACACCACCCTGACGGACCTGGAGATCGGCGCGAACGCGACGATCATCCGGACCCACGGGTCGAGCGCGGTGATCGGCGACGGCGCCAGCGTCGGCCCGTTCGCGTACCTGCGCCCGGGCACGAAGCTCGGCGTGAAGGGCAAGATCGGCACGTTCGTGGAGACCAAGAACTCCACCATCGGCGACGGCGCCAAGGTCCCGCACCTGACGTACGCCGGCGACGCGACCATCGGCGAGGGCGCCAACATCGGCGCCGGCACGATCTTCGCGAACTACGACGGTGTCGCGAAGCACCCGACGCACGTCGGCAAGCACTCGTTCATCGGCAGCAACTCGGTGCTGGTGGCGCCGCGGACGATCGCCGACGGCGCCTACCTGGCGGCCGGCACGGCGCTCACCGAGGACGTCGGCCCGGGCGAGATCGCGGTCGCCCGCGGCCGGCAGCGCAACATCAAGGGCTGGGTCGCGCGGAAGCGGGCCGGCACCAAGACCGCCGCGGCGGCCGAGGCGGCGCTCGCCGAGCAGCCGGCGGACCAGCCGGACCAGCAGGCCTGAGGACGAGGACAACGGGAGGCGCGGGCGAGATGAGCGGGATGAAACGAACCACCGAGAAGAACCTGATGGTTTTCTCCGGCCGGGCGCATCCCGGTCTCGCCGAGGAGGTGGCCGAGGAGCTCGGGTCCGGTCTGGTCCCGACCCAGGCGTACGACTTCGCCAACGGCGAGATCTACGTCCGGTTCGAGGAGTCGGTCCGGGGCAGCGACGCCTTCGTGATCCAGAGCCACACCTCGCCGATCAACGAGTGGATCATGGAGCAGCTGATCATGGTCGACGCGCTGAAGCGGGCGTCGGCCAAGCGGATCACCGTGGTGCTCCCGTTCTACGGCTACGCGCGGCAGGACAAGAAGCACCGCGGCCGGGAGCCGATCTCGGCCCGGCTGATGGCCGACCTGTTCAAGACCGCGGGCGCGAACCGGCTGATCTGCGTGGACCTGCACACCTCGCAGATCCAGGGCTTCTTCGACGGCCCGGTGGACCACCTGATGGCGCTGCCGATCCTGAGCTCGTACGTCGCGGAGAAGTACGGCGACCAGCAGCTGGCCGTGGTGTCGCCGGACGCCGGCCGGATCAAGGTGGCCGAGCAGTGGTCGGCGCGGCTGAACAACGCGCCGCTGGCCTTCATCCACAAGACCCGCGACATCGACCGCCCGAACGAGACGGTCGCGAACCGGGTCGTCGGTGAGGTCAAGGGCCGGGTCTGCATCCTGGTCGACGACATGATCGACACCGCCGGCACCATCACCAAGGCCGCCGACGCGCTGTACGCCGAGGGTGCCGCCGGGGTGGTGATCGCGGCCACGCACGCGATCCTGTCCGGCCCGGCGGTCGACCGGCTGAAGAACTGCCAGGCCAGCGAGGTGATCGTCACGAACACGCTGCCGATCGCCGAGGAGCGCCGCTTCGACAAGCTCACCGAGCTGTCGATCGCGCCGCTGATCAGCCGGGCCATCCGCGAGGTCTTCGAGGACGGCTCGGTCACCAGCCTCTTCGACGGCCGGGCCTGACCCGCCGTTCACAGGCGGGGACAACCCCGCCTGTTGGGGGTTCTCCGCTCGCACACCAGCGAAGAACCCCCAGCTCGAGCGGATATCCGCTCGAAGGTCGGCGCGGCGTCAGGCGTCGATACGGCGGCCGGTCAGCTTTCCGGTGCCGGTCTCTATGACCTGGGTCGTGCTCCCCGGCGCGAACACCGTGAACCGGTAGGCCGCCGTGAGCTTGCCGTGCGACAGCGAGCCCCACAGCCGCACCCGCGCCGTCGGCCCGACCGACTCCGGCCCCTGTTCACCCGGGAACCCGGTCCAGAACGTCGCCCGGAACGACTTCCCGTGCCGTGCCCAGGTCCCGGTGAACGGCGGCCCGGCCGGACTGATGTCGTGCGTCACGATGACGCCGCCCGCCGCGAAGCTCACCACCACCCGGATCTTGTCCGGCGACCCGTCGTCCTGCCGGACGCACATCCAGCTCCCGAGCAACCCGTTGTCACTGTCGGCCAGCGCCGGCGTAGCGGCCCCCAGTCCGACGATCGCGACACCACCGGCCGCCATCCCCGCACCCCTGAGCGCCTGCCTGCGCCCCATTGCATTCTCACTCATCGGAGTCCCTCCCCAGAGACGGTTGTCTTTCCACGCTGCACCCGGCCTCCAGGCGTGGCAATGGTTCGCCTCAGGTGTGCACGGCTTCGGACGTACGGCGCCACGCGTAGTAAGCGATCGCGATCGCGCCGGCCGCCATCGGCACCTGGACGACCAGCCCGACCCATCCGTTGCCGGGGACCACGAAGCTGATCACGATGAACAGCACCAGCGCGGACACCCACCACGGCACGGTGTGCGACCGCCACAGCCCGACCACCTGGACGACCGTGCCGAGCGCGGCCAGCAGCGCACCGGCCAGCATCAGCCCGAACAGGTGCAGCAGGTCGTCGTTCGCGCTGTCGATCACTGCCGTACCGGCGGCCGCGTCGACGCCGGTCGCGAAGTAGTACGCCGTCGCGAGCCCGGCCACACCGACCGCCTGGCAGGCGATCCCGATCCACATCATCAGACCGCCGACCGTCGCCCAGGCGGCGCCGCGGGCGCGGACCAGGTAGGCGGTGAGGAACGCCTGCGCAGGGACTCCGAGCAGCCCGCCGATGCTGAGTACGACGAGTAGGCCCCACCAGCGGTCCCGCAGCGGCTGGATGTCGGCGTACGTGTAGGTCTCGCCGCCTCCGGACGGGTCCGGCCAGAGCACTCCGCCAGGCGTGGCGACGAGGTTGCTGACGGTGAGTACGACGCCGATCGCGCCGATGCGGCGGCGGGTGACCCGGTCGGCGGCCGGTACGACGTCCGGCCGGACGGTTTCGGTGGACATGGAAGCCTCCCCTGGAGAAATCGGACAGCTCCAGCGAACGTCCCGGGGGTGCGGTGACACATCGGAGCGGGCACCCAGATCCGTCTCCGTGCTGGCCCGGAGCCATTCCGGGCGGTCCGGACTTAACCTGACGGCATGCGGTGGCCGCGGTGGGTCGCGCTCGGGACCTTCCTGCTCGTTCTGACGATCGTGGCGGGGAGCTCCTGGCTGCTGGTCGCCTACCGCACCGGCCCGCACACGCTGCGGAACTTCGCCGGACTGGCCGCGCTCGGCCTCGCGATCGCGGCCCTCGGTCTGGCCGTCGCCCGGCGTGAACCGGCGAACCCGGTCGGCCCGATCCTGGGCTGGATCGGTGCGATCGTGACATTCCTGGCCGGCCGGGACGTGTACTACAACGCCGCGGTCCACGACCGGTTGCCGCTGGACACCAAGGTCGTGGCCTGGCTGAGCGAGAGCGGCTGGTGGCTGCTGGTTGGGGTCGCGTTCCTGCTGCTCTACTTCCCGACCGGGAGGCTGGTCGGCCCGCAGTGGTGGCCGATGCCGGTCGCGCTGGTCGTCCTGGGTATCGCCCAGCAGGTGTTCGGAGCCTTCGCCGCCGAGCCTTTCCTGCCACCGCTGGAGGATTGGCCGCGCCCGTACGCCGCCCTGACCGGAGCACTCCGGGTCACGAGCGACGTCGTGTTCTTCGGATTCCTCCTGCTGTGCCTCGCGGCCCTTGTGCCGTTGGCGATCCGGTTCCGTCGCTCGACAGGTCAGGTCCGGGCCCAGGTGAAGTGGCTGGGGCTCGCGGGCCTGGCCGCCGTGCTCTATCCGTTGGTCTGCCTGGCCGAGATCGTCGTCACCGGCTCGAGCGGCATCGTCGCGACCGTCTTCGGCGTCGTCGCGCTCGTCTCGCTGCCGGCCGCCGTGGCACTGGCGATGCTCCGCCACGATCTGTACGACGTCGACCGTGTGCTCGCCGACACGGTCAGCTACGGCATCGTGATGGTCGTCCTGCTCGGCACGTACGTCGTCGCGGCCGTTTCGCTCGGCCTCGTCCTGGGGCGCGACTCCGCGATCGTCGCCGCCGCGGCCACGGCGATCTGCGCCGCGCTCCTCGCACCGCTGCGCGTCCGGCTGCAGCGGATCATCGACCGGCGGCTCTACCCGCCGCGACGTGCTGCGCTGCAGGCGATCGAGGACCTGCAGCGGCGGATCCACGGCGAGCAGGCGCAGCCGGAGGAGCTCGAGTCGGCGCTGCGCACAGCTCTGCGCGATCCGGGCTTGAAGGTCGGACTGCTCATCCCGGGTACGTCAGGGTTCGTCGACGCGACCGGCAGGCCGGTTGGCGGCGCACAGCTGGTTCCAGTGATGCTGGGCGGCACGCAGATCGGCGTACTGGCGTCCGAGTCGAGCAGTCCCGCCGTACTGAAGGCTGTAGCCGCCGGGGCTGCCAGTCTGGTCGAGGTGACGCGACTGCGCGCCGAGCTCAGCAGTGCGCTGCGAGAGGTCGAGGCGAGCCGGGCCCGGCTGGTGCAGGCGGGTGATGCCGAGCGGCGGCGGCTGGAGCGCGACCTGCACGACGGTGCACAGCAGCGGCTCGTCTCGCTGGGCATGGCGATGCGCCTGGCTCAGCGGCACCTCGGGGACGGGACCGTGGACGTCGACGGGCTGCTCGACCAAGGGGTCGCGGAGCTCGGTACGGCGGTCGCCGAGCTGCGGCAGATCGCGCACGGGCTCCGTCCGACGAGCCTCGACGACGGGCTCGGAGCGGCGCTGTCCGCGATCACGCAGTCACTGCCGATCCCGGTGCACCTGCACGTCCCGGCGGATCTGCCCGACGAGCTCGCCACGACGGCGTACTTCGTCGCGGCCGAGGCGGTGACGAACGCGGCCAAGTACGCGAACGCGACGTCGATCGCGGTCCGGGTGGCCCGCTCGACGGGCGAGGTACGGGTCCGGATCGAGGACGACGGCTGCGGGGGAGCGGCGCCGCGGCCGGGATCGGGGCTGAGCGGCCTGCTGGACCGGGTCGCGGCGGTCGGCGGTTCGTTGGAGCTGCGCAGCCCGGCCGGCCGCGGTACGACGGTCGAGGCGGTGCTGCCGTGCGGATCGTGATCGGTGAGGACTCCGCGCTGTTCCGGGAAGGACTGGCGCGGCTGCTGGCCGATGCCGGGCACGAGATCGCCGGTCTCGCCGCGGACGCGCCGAGCCTGATGACCGTGGTCGCGGAGACGTCGCCGGAGCTGGCCGTCATCGACATCAGGATGCCGCCGGACCACACCGACGACGGCGCCCGGGCCGCGCGCCGGCTGCGGGTGCTGAACCCGGAGCTCGGGATCGTCCTGCTGTCCCAGCACGTCGAGACGCGGCACTCGGTCGACCTGGTGGCGACCGGCCGCTTCGGCTACCTGCTCAAGGACCGGGTGCTCGCGGTCGACGAGTTCCTCGACGCGCTGGACCGGGTGGCCGCCGGCGGGTCCGCGCTCGACCCCGAGGTCGTCGGCCGCCTGATCGGCCGGCGCCGTACGGACGACCGCCTCGCGCCGCTCACGCCGCGGGAGCGTGACGTCCTCGCCCTGATGGCCGAAGGCCTGACCAACCTCGGGATCGGGCGCCGGCTGTTCCTCACCGACCGGACGGTCGAGACGCACGTCGGCAGCATCCTGGCGAAACTCGGCCTGCTCACCAACGACGAACAGCACCGCCGCGTGCTCGCCGTCCTCGCCTATCTCGGCGGGCACTAGATTGAGCCCATGCGAATCGCGGTCTTCCACCCCGGCGCCATGGGTTCCCAGCTCGCGGCACAGTTGGTCGCCGCGGGGCACGAGGTGCATTGGGTCCCGGACGGGCGGAGCGCGGCGTCGAAGGCGCGGGCCGACGCGGCGGGGCTGATCGGTACGCCGTTCGCCGACGCGGTCGGTGCCGCCGAGGCGATCCTGTGCTCCTGCGCGCCGCAGGGCGCCGTCGACATCGCCCGGCAGGTCGGCGGCGCGGGCTTCCGCGGTGTGTACGTCGAGGCGAACCCGCTGTCCCCGGCGTCGCTGGAGGCGGCGCGATCCGCCGTACCGGACGCGACGTTCGTCGACGCGGGCGTGGTCGGCCCGCCGCCGACCGGTGGTCCGAGTCCGACGCACCTGATGCTGTCGGGCGCTGCAGCCGAGACCGCCGCCGGGCTGTGGGCCGGTACGGCGGTGACACCGATGGTGGTCGGCTCCGAACCGGGCGCGGCGAGCGCGGCCAAGTCGTCGTACGCCCTCTACAACAAGGGCAAGGCGGCGCTGGCGGTGCTGGCGTTCCAGCTGGCCGAGAAGCACGGGGTCACCGAGGCGCTGATCGCGCAGCAGACCCGGGCGGACGCAGGCTCCCTGAAGGACCCCGGCCTGCCCGAGCAGCTCCGCGGCGTCGCATGGCGCTGGGGCCCCGAGTTCGACGAACTCGCCGAGACCCTCGACGCCGCCGGCCTCGAAGGCGACGCGGCCCGCGCCCTCCGACAGGTCTGGACCAGACTCAGCTGACCCTCGGCGGTGAAAAGGGGTCACCGGAAGGCTCGTCGGACCGGGAGCAAAGTGCCTCTGCTCGACGGATTTCCCGTCTGGGCAGGCTCGTGGGTAGACTGTTTTGGTTGCCTCGGCGAGGGACGCCCCCCGGAACTGTTGGGCGCGGCTCCGTGATCGACGCGGTGGTTCGTTGCCTGACGCCTTCTCGGGGTCAGCAGGCGCCCGCTGAGGCCGCAGCCGAGTTCTATCCAGACAACAGATCACCGCAACGCTTTTGAGGAGTGTCATCTCGTGGCCGAGGTCAAGATCCAAGCCGAAGCGCGCACTGAGTTCGGCAAGGGTGCTGCCCGCCGAATCCGCCGGGACAACAAGGTTCCCGCTGTCCTGTACGGCCACGGCAGTGACCCGGTGCACATCACGCTGCCCGGTCACGACACCATGCTGGCCCTGAAGACCGCCAACGCCCTGCTGCTGATCGAGGTCGAGGGCGGCGAGTCCCAGCTCGCGCTGCCGAAGCAGGTCCAGCGCGACCCGCTGAAGGGCTTCATCGAGCACGTCGACCTGGTCATCGTCAAGCGTGGCGAGAAGGTCCAGGTCGAGGTCGCCGTGCACCTGGAGGGCGAGGCCGTCTCCGACGCGCTGGTCGTCACCGAGCACGCGACGGTCCTGGTCGAGGCCGAGGCGACCCACATCCCGGAGAGCATCGTCGTCTCCATCGAGGGCCTGGAGATCGGCGCCCAGATCCACGCGTCCGACCTGACCCTGCCGTCCGGTTCCACGCTGGCGATCGAGCCCGACACCCTGATCGTCAACGTCACCGCGCAGCCGACCGCCGAGCAGGTCGAGGGCGAGCTGGCCGAGGCCGAGGCCGAGGCGGGGATCGAGCGCGACGAGCCGACGGCGGCCGAGGAGCCGGTGGCCGCGGCGGCCGAGTAGTCTCTGCCGCAGCACCAGACATCTTCGGGAGGGCCGGGATCCGTGGCGGACGACGTGTGGTTGGTCGTCGGACTGGGGAATCCCGGCCCTTCGTATGCCCGCACCCGGCACAACATCGGGCACCTGGTCGCCGACGAGCTGGCCGCCCGGTCCGGGGCGAAGTGGAAGCAGAGCAAGCAGGTCAAGGCCGAGGTGATCGAGACCCGGATCAGCGGCCTGCGGGCGGTGCTGGCCAAGCCCCGCTCGTACATGAACGAGTCCGGCGGCCCGGTGTCCGGGCTGCTGAAGTTCTTCAAGCTGGACCCGGCCAACCTGCTCGTCGTGCACGACGAGCTGGACATCGACTTCGGGGTCCTGCGCTGCAAGTTCGGCGGCGGCGACAACGGCCACAACGGGCTGAAATCGCTGCGCAAATCACTTGGCACCGGTGAGTACTATCGAGTTCGGTTCGGTGTGGGTCGTCCGCCGGGCCGGCAGGCGCCCGCCGACTTCGTCCTGAACGAGTTCTCCGCGGCCGAACGCAAGGATCTCCCGTTCGCCGTCGACCGGACCGCGGACGCGGTCGAGTCCCTGCTCACCGACGGCCTCGAGTCCACCCAAGGGAAGTACAACTCGTGAAGCTCAGCGGTCTGGTCGACACCCTGATCACCGATCCGGTGGTGGCCGAGGCCGTCCGTGACGCCCGCAACGACGGGGTCACGACACTCGACCTGAGCGCGCCGACGCCGGTGCGCCCGGTCCTGCTGGCCGCGCTGGCCGCCGCGCAGAACGGCGCCGGCCGCCCGGTGCTGGCCGTCACGGCCACCTTCCGCGAGGCCGAGGAGCTCACCGAGGCCCTGCAGTGCCTCGTCGAGGAGCCCGGCACCGTCGCGTACTACCCGGCCTGGGAGACCCTCCCGCACGAGCGGCTCAGCCCGCGGTCCGACACCGTCGGCCGGCGGCTCGCCGTCCTGCGCAGGCTCGTCCACCCGGACCCGTCCGACGAGACGACCGGCCCGATCAAGATCCTGGTCGCGCCGGTGCGGTCCGTCCTGCAGCCGCAGGTGGCCGGCCTCGCGGACCTGAAGCCGGTCCAGTTGCACGTCGGCGACACGGTCGAGCTCGAGGACGTCGTCGAGCGGCTCGCCGGGGCGGCGTACCACCGGGTCGACCTGGTCGAGCGGCGCGGCGAGTTCGCGGTCCGCGGCGGCATCATCGACGTCTTCCCGCCGACCGAGGAGCACCCGCTGCGGGTCGACTTCTTCGGCGACGACGTCGAGGAGATCCGGTACTTCGCGGTCGCCGACCAGCGCTCGCTCGAGATCGCCGAGCACGGCCTGTGGGCGCCGCCGTGCCGCGAGCTGCTGCTCACCGACGAGGTCCGCTCCCGGGCCGCCGTCCTGGCCAAGGAACACCCCGAGCTGGCCGAGCTGTTCGAGAAGCTCGCCGAGGGGCACGCGGTCGAGGGCATGGAGTCGCTGGCTCCGGTGCTCGTCGACCACATGGAGCTGCTCGTCGACCTGATGCCGGCCGGCACGCACGTGGTCGTCAGCGACCCCGAGCGGGTCCGGGCCCGGGCACACGACCTGGTCGCGACCAGCCAGGAGTTCCTGGAGGCGTCGTGGGCCGCGGCCGCCGGTGGCGGTGAGGCCCCGATCGACCTGGGCGCGGCGGCGTACATGTCGCTCGGCGACGTCCGGTCGCAGGCGCTCGGCCGGGGCCTGGCCTGGTGGAGCCTGTCGCCGTTCGCGGCCGCGCCGACCGACGAGCCCGAGCTGCGGGACTCGATGGGCGAGCGGGTCGCGTTCGACATCGACACCGAGGCCGGTGCGGTCACCAGCAGGATCCTGGCCGTTCACGAGGTCGACCCGTACCGCGGCGAGACGGCGGCGGCGACCGAGGACATCCGCGGCTGGCTGCGGGACGGCTGGCGGGTCGTCTGCGTCACCGAGGGCCACGGTCCCGCGCAGCGCCTGGCCGAGGTGTTCTCCGAGGCCGAGCTGCCGGCGCGTGCGGTCGAGGGCATCGAGGAGATTCCCGAGCCCGGTGTCGTGCTGATCTCACAGGGCCAGCTCGACCACGGGTTCATTGCCGACGGCATCAAGTTCGCCGTGCTCACCGAGAACGACCTGGCCGGCCAGCGCTCGGCGGCCGAACGCCGTTCCCAGCAACGGATGCCGTCGCGCCGCAAGAAGACGATCGACCCGCTGGAGCTGCAGCCCGGCGACCACGTCGTCCACGAGCAGCACGGCGTCGGCCGGTACGTCGAGATGATGCAGCGCACCGTCGGCACCGGGTCCCAGAAGGCCACCCGCGAGTACGTCGTGATCGAGTTCGCGCCGAGCAAGCGCGGCCAGCCCGGCGATCGGCTGTACGTGCCGACCGACCAGCTCGACCAGGTCACCCGGTACGTCGGCGGCGAGCAGCCGACCCTGGACAAGATGGGCGGCGGTGACTGGGCCAAGCGCAAGGGCCGCGCCCGCAAGGCGGTCCGGCAGATCGCCGGCGAGCTGATCAAGCTGTACGCCGCGCGCCAGGCCACCAAGGGCCACGCGTTCGCCAAGGACACCCCGTGGCAGCGCGAGTTGGAGGACGCGTTCCCGTTCGTGGAGACGCCCGACCAGCTGTCCACCATCGACGACGTGAAGCACGACATGGAACGCGTCATGCCGATGGACCGGATCGTCTGCGGTGACGTCGGGTACGGCAAGACCGAGATCGCGGTCCGGGCGGCCTTCAAGGCGGTGCAGGACGGCAAGCAGGTCGCCGTCCTGGTGCCGACGACGCTGCTCGTGCAGCAGCACTACGCGACCTTCGCCGAGCGGTACGCCGCGTTCCCGGTGAACGTGGCGCCGCTGTCGCGGTTCCAGACCGACAAGGAGGCCAAGGCCACCGTCGACGGTCTCGCCGACGGGTCGATCGACGTGGTGATCGGCACGCACCGGCTGTTCAGCGGCGAGGTCGCGTTCAAGGACCTCGGCCTGGTCATCGTCGACGAGGAGCAGCGGTTCGGCGTCGAGCACAAGGAGCAGCTGAAGCGGCTGCGGACCGCGGTCGACGTGCTGACGATGTCCGCGACGCCGATCCCGCGGACGCTGGAGATGTCGATCACCGGGATCCGCGAGATGTCCACGATCGCCACTCCGCCGGAGGAGCGGCACCCGGTGCTGACCTTCGTCGGCGCGTACGACGAGCACCAGGTGACCGCGGCGATCCGGCGTGAACTCCTCCGCGAGGGCCAGGTCTTCGTGGTCCACAACCGGGTGAACACGATCGAGAAGGCCGCCGCCCGGATCCGCCAGCTCGTCCCCGAGGCCCGGGTCAGCGTGGCGCACGGCCAGATGAACGAGCACACCCTCGAGCAGGTCATCCAGGACTTCTGGGAGAAGCGCTCGGACGTGATCGTGTGCACGACCATCGTCGAGTCCGGGATCGACATCTCGAACGCGAACACGATGATCGTCGAGCGGTCCGACCTGCTCGGCCTGTCCCAGCTGCACCAGCTCCGCGGCCGGGTCGGCCGCGGCCGCGAGCGGGCGTACGCGTACTTCTTCTACCCGCCGGAGAAGCCGCTCACCGAGACGGCCCACGACCGGCTGGCCACGATCGCGCAGCACGCCGACCTCGGCGGCGGTATGGCGGTCGCGATGAAGGACCTGGAGATCCGCGGCGCCGGCAACCTGCTCGGCGGCGAGCAGTCCGGGCACATCGCGGACGTCGGCTTCGACCTGTACGTCCGGCTGGTCGGCGAGGCGGTCGCGGAGTACCGCGGCGACACCCAGGCCGAGGAGCCCGAGGTCAAGATCGAGCTGCCGATCGACGCGCACCTGCCGCACGACTACATCCCGTCGCAGCGGCTGCGGCTGGAGATGTACCAACGGCTGGCCGCGGTCCGCGACGACGAGGGCATCGCCGAGCTGGTCGAGGAGCTGCACGACCGCTACGGCGACATCCCGCAGGCCGTGCTGAACCTGATCGAGGTGGCGAAGTTCCGCAACCACGCCCGCCGGGCGGGGCTGCACGACGTCACCCTGCAGGGAAACATGATCCGGTTCGGGCCGGTCGAGCTGCCCGACTCCAAGGTGCTGCGGCTGAACAGGCTGTACCCGAAGAGTCTGGTGAAGCCGCAACTGCATACCATTCTGGTGCCGAGACCTGCGACCAGGCAGATCGGCGGGCAGCCGCTCCGCGACCAGGAGCTGCTGCAATGGTGCACCCGGTTGATCGACGACGTGATCGCCGAACCTATCGTGGTGCCCGCGTGAAACAGACAAACACTGGCGAGGAGATTCGGTGAGCACACGGCTTCGGGCTCTCGGTGCGGTGGCGGCGATCGTGCTGCTGACCGGCGGTTGTGCGGCGGGCACTCACCCGGGCGCGGCCGCGGTGGTCGGCGGGACGGAGATCAGCACCGGCCATGTCGACGACACCGCCCGCGCGTTCTCGGCGGCGGTCGGCGAGAGCGTGCCGGTTCCGGCGATCGTCAACCAGATGGTCAACGACGAGCTGACCGAGCAGGTCCGCCGGCAGAAGTCGATCTCGGTCAGCGACGCCGAGGTCGCGGCGGCGATCCCGCTGATGTTCAACGACCAGGTGACCAAGAAGCTCCAGGCCGACCCGCTGAGCAGCGCCTTCCTGAAGGAGATCGCCGCCGGCGCCGTCACCTCGGCGAAGCTGGCCGGCGGCAACGGCCGGCTGGACACCGCGGACGCGCAGCAGCAGCTGCAGGCGGGCGCGGAAGCGGTCAAGGAGGCGTCGAAGGACATCAAGGTCAGGGTCTCGCCGCGCTACGGCCAGTGGACCAACGGCCGCCTCGACACCACGATCTCCGGGTCGCTGTCGCAGGAGTCCGACCAGACCGCCGCCAAGCGCAAGGCCGCCGAGGCCGCTCAGCAGGGCCAGGGCTGACGAGTCCGTATGCCTGACGAGTCCGCGGGCGGGATCAAGGTCGTCCTCACGAGTCCTCGTGTCGCCCCCGGGCTGCTGACCCGCGCCACCTGGCAGGCCCTCGAGACCGCCGACGAGATCGGCGCGGCCGGCGGGCCCGATCGCCCCGACGTCCAGGCGGTGATCGGTTCCGGTCTCGTCGTCACCCAGGTCGAGGCGGGTGTCGCCGCGGCGTGGGCGTGGTTGTCGTCAGCCGCCGCCGACGGTCGTCAGGTCGTGTGGCTGACCGGCGACGACGGAGAGCCCGGCCTGCTGCGCGTCGTGTCCGACGAGCTGGTCCGCGAGCCGTCGTACGCGGTGGAGATCCTGCACGGCTCGTACGACGTGCCGGGCTCGCGGCTGATCGACCTGGTCCGGGTGATGGACCGGCTGCGGCGGAACTGCCCGTGGGACCAGGAGCAGACCCACGAGAGCCTCGCGAAGTACCTGCTCGAGGAGACGTACGAGACGCTCGAGGCGATCGACACCGGCGACCTCTCGCATCTGCAGGAGGAGCTGGGCGATCTGCTGCTGCAGGTCGCGTTCCACTCCCGGATCGCGGAGGACTCCGCCGACGAGGGGTTCTCGATCGACGACGTCGCCGGCGGGATCGTCGAGAAGCTGATCCGCCGCCACCCGCACGTCTTCGGCACGGTCGACGCCGCCGACGCCGCCGCGGTCGAAGCCAACTGGGAGACCATCAAGGCCGCCGAGAAGCAGCGCTCCTCGGTCCTCGAAGGCATCCCGCTCGCCCTCCCCGCCCTGGCCCTGGCCGACAAGGTCCTCGGCCGCGCCGCGAAGGTCCTCCCGACCGAGCCCGACCGCCCCGAGCCCGCCGACGACACCGAACGCATCGGCAACCAGCTCCTGGACCTGGTCCGCGACGCCCGAGCCACCGGCATCGACGCCGAACAGGCCCTCCGCACCGCCGTACAGACCCTGACCTCCACCATTCGCGCCACCGAGAACGGCGACTGATCACCTTCGCGGGTCTAACGGCCCGGAAATCGGATGCACGGCGTCACCCCCGGCTGGCAGGGTTGCGTGGGTGGATGCGGGTGAGGTGCTGCGGGAGCGGTGGGATCTGAAGCCTGCGCGGCTGCAGGTCCTGACGGGCGGGATGAACTCGGCGGCCTGGCTGGCTGTGGGTGCGGCGTGGTGGGTGGTGTTGAAGGCTGTCCCGGCGGACGACTCGGCGTTCGAGCCAGGGTTGGAGTTGGCGGCGCGGCTCGATGACGCCGGGATCCGGACCGGGCGTCCGCGGCGCAGCAAGCACGGCCGGTATGTCGAGCACGTCGACGGGCGGCAGGTCGCCGTACTGGAGTTCATCGACGGCGTGGAGTTGACCGCGGCGGATCACGCGGCGATCGGTGACCTGCTCGGGCGTGTGCATGCGGCCGCTGCCGTCGATCGCGGTGACACCGCGGAATGGCTGCGGTTGCTGCTGCCGTTCGAGGAGTGTCTGGACCTCGAGCCCTGGATCCGTCCGGCGGTGGAGGGGGCGATCGCCGACGCCGTTGCGCTCGGCCCGCTGTCCTGGTCCTGGCTGCACGGCGACCCGGCGGCCGAGGCGTTCGTGCGGCAGCCGGACGGGCAGGTCGCGCTGATCGACTGGGGGAGCGCGATGCGGGGCCCGATCCTGTACGACGTCGCGTCGGCCCGCATGTACAACGATGAGCCCGTCGTACCGGCGTACCTCCGCCGGCGCCCTGACCTGACCGACGAGGTCGAGCGTGGCCTCAACACCTTCCTGCGCGTCCGCTACGCGGTCCAGGCCGGCTACTTCGCGTGGCGCATCACCAACAACCTCCTGACCGGTATCTCCGGCCCCGAAGACAACCACAAGGGCCTGGCCGACGCCCGCCGCTCCTTCGGCCACTAGTACTTTCCTGACATGAGCCGCGACAGCAGAGCGATCTCCCGGCTGCTGCGCCATACGGCGGGTGAGAACGGCCTCACGATGAGTGCGGACGGCTGGGCGGCGATCACCGACGTCCTGCGGGTTCTCGGGCTGTCGCGCGAACGGCTGGACGTCGCGGTGCGGGAGAACGACAAGCAGCGGTTGCAGGTCGACGGGGAGCGGATCCGGGCGTGTCAGGGGCATTCGCTCGCCGGGATGCCGGTGACACGTGAAGCGTTGGAGAACAGTTGGGAACGGGTTCACCCGACGGATCTGCTGTGGCACGGCACGAATCGGGCGGCTCTGGACGCGATCCGCAGCGAAGGATTGCACGCCGGGCGGCGTACGCACGTCCATCTCGCGCCCTCGAAGGACAGTCCTGTCGGGCGGCGGACGCGCGTGGAAGTCTTGCTGGGCGTGGATTGCGGGAATCTCACGGTCTATCAGGCCCCCAACGGAGTGTTACTGACGCGCGAGGTACCTCCTGATGCGATTGTTAGGGTCGACGCGGTCCACTGAGCCTGCTGGTCTGGGGACTAGGCTCAGCAGCGATTCGTCATCGAGAACTTGGGAGTCAATGTGGCCACCATCGAGGCCGTCGGCGCGCGCGAGATCCTCGACTCGCGCGGCAACCCCACTGTCGAGGTCGAGGTTCTGCTCGACGACGACACCATCGCCCGCGCGGCCGTCCCGTCGGGCGCGTCCACCGGCCAGTTCGAGGCTGTCGAGCTGCGCGACGGCGACAAGGACCGCTACGGCGGCAAGGGCGTGCAGAAGGCCGTCACCGCGATCCTCGAGGACATCGACAAGGAGATCGTCGGGTACGACGTCCACGAGCAGCGCCTGATCGACCACGCGCTCCTCGACCTGGACGGCACCCCGAACAAGGCCAAGCTGGGCGCGAACGCCATCCTCGGCGTCAGCCTGGCGGTCGCGAAGGCGGCGGCGGACAGCTCCGGCCTGCCGCTGTTCCGCTACGTCGGCGGCCCGAACGCGCACGTCCTGCCGGTGCCGATGATGAACATCCTCAACGGCGGCGCGCACGCGGACAGCAACGTCGACGTGCAGGAGTTCATGATCGCCCCGATCGGCGCCGCGACGTACGGCGAGGCGCTGATGCAGGGCGCGAGCGTCTACCACGCGCTGAAGGCGGTGCTGAAGGATCGCGGCCTGTCCACGGGCCTCGGCGACGAGGGCGGTTTCGCCCCGAGCCTGGACAGCAACCGGGCCGCGCTGGACCTGATCGCGGTCGCGGTCGAGAAGACCGGCCTGCAGCTCGGCAAGGACATCGCGCTGGCGATGGACGTGGCCGCGAGCGAGTTCTTCACCGACGGCGTGTACGCGTTCGAGGGCGGCAAGAAGTCCGCCGACGAGATGATCGCCTACTACGCCGACCTGGTCGCGTCGTACCCGATCGTCTCGATCGAGGACCCGCTGAACGAGGAGGACTGGGACGGCTGGAAGGCCATCACCGGTGAGCTCGGCAGCAAGATCCAGCTGGTCGGCGACGACCTGTTCGTCACCAACGTCGAGCGCCTGCAGCGCGGCATCACCGAGAAGTCCGCGAACAGCCTGCTGGTCAAGGTGAACCAGATCGGCTCGCTGACCGAGACCCTGGATGCCGTCGACCTGGCCCACCGCAACGGCTTCACCTGCATGATGAGCCACCGCTCCGGCGAGACCGAGGACACCACGATCGCCGACCTCGCGGTCGCCACCAACTGCGGCCAGATCAAGTCCGGCGCGCCGGCCCGGTCCGACCGCACCGCCAAGTACAACCAGCTGCTCCGGATCGAGGAGGAGCTCGACGACGCGGCGACGTACGCCGGTCGCTCGGCCTTCCCGCGCTTCCAGGGCTGATTTCGGGGGAATCGGAGGAACACGTATGCCGTCCCGTCGGGATTCCGGTGCACGACCCGGCTCGCGTCCGTCGAGCCGGACCCAGTCGCGCCCACCGGCCCGGCGGGGCGACCAGCCCAAACGCCGTACGGCGGGGACCGCGGCGGAGCCCGCCCGGACCCGCGGGTCGCGCAACCTGACCGGGCGCGCGGCCGTCGTCCTGTTGGTGCTGGGGGCGTTGATCGTGTCCTACGCGCAGAGCCTGCGGGTCTGGTTCGACCAGCACCAGCAGGTCACCGCGCTGCAGCAGGAGATCCGGGACCGGGAGAAGCGGGTCGCCGAGCTGAACGACGAGATCGCGCGCTGGGGCGACGACGCGTATGTGAAGGCACAGGCACGGCAACGGCTCGGCTGGGTTATGCCCGGCGAGGTCGGGTACCGAGTCATCGGCGCGGACGGTAAGCCGGTCGGTGCCCCACCGGAGCCGTCCGCGCCCTCGGACGGTACGACGGACGCGCAGAAGCCGACCTGGTACACGAAGCTGTGGGGGAGTGTCGAGGGCGCGGGCACACCGCCGGCGCCGGCCACGCCGACCCCCGCCACGCCGAAGCCGTCGACGATTCTCACCCCGTCGCCCGAGGTGACCAGGTGACCGTCAGCCCCGGTGACGAGGAAGCGGTCAGCAAGCAGCTCGGCAGGACGGCACGCGGGATCCGGTCGATCGCGCACCGCTGCACCTGCGGTCTCCCCGACGTGGTCGAGACCGAGCCGCGACTGCCGGACGGTACGCCGTTCCCCACGACGTACTACGTGACCTGCCCGCGGCTCGCGTCCGCGATCGGCACGCTCGAGTCGTCCGGCATGATGAAGGAGATGACCGACCGGCTCGCCGAGGACGAGGACCTGGCGGCGCGCTACCGGGCGGCGCACGAGTCGTACCTCGCGCACCGCGAGTCGATCGAGCACGTCGAGGAGATCGCCGGCATCACCGCCGGCGGCATGCCGAACCGGGTCAAGTGCCTGCACGTCCTGGTCGGCCACTCACTCGCGGCAGGCCCCGGCGTCAACCCCCTGGGCGACGAGGCCCTCGCCGCTCTCGAAGACTGGGGCCGCCGAGGTCCGTGTGTCTGACAACAGCGGGGTGCGGGTTGCCGCGGTGGATTGTGGGACCAACTCGATCCGGCTGCTGATCGGCGACCTGGTCGACGGGCGGCTCGTCGAGCTCGACCGGCGGATGACGATCGTCCGGCTCGGGCAGGGGGTCGACGCGACCGGCGCGTTCGCCCCGGAAGCCCTGGAGCGGGTCTTCGCGGCCACCGAGGACTTCGCGGCGGTCATCCGGTCCGCGGCCGTTGCCAGAGTCCGTTTCGTGGCCACCTCCGCCGCCCGGGACGTCAGCAACCGCGACGCCTTCCTCACCGGTATCGAGGAGCGCCTCGGCGTACGGCCGGATATCATCTCGGGGAAGGAAGAAGCCGAGCTGAGCTTCCGCGGCGCCACCACGTCCCTCGACCTGCCCGCGCCGTACCTGGTGGCCGACATCGGCGGCGGCTCGACCGAGCTCGTCCTCGGCGACGCCACCGGCGTGATCGCCGCCGAATCCCTCGACATCGGCTCCGTCCGCCTCACCGAGCGCCATGTCAGCACCGACCCGACGTCCGCGGCCGAGCTCGCCGCGATCACCGCCGACGTCGACGCCCTGCTGGACACCGCCAAGGTCCCGCTCGCCGACGCCCGCTCCCTGATCGCGGTCGCAGGTACGGCGACCACCGTCGCGGCCGTCGCCCTGAACCTGCCGGAGTACGACCGCGACGCCGTCCACCACGCCCGCCTCACCGCGGCCCGGCTCCGTGACACGACGACCTGGCTGACCACCTCGACGCGAGCGGCCCGCGCGGCCGTGCACTCCATCCATCCGGGCAGGGTCGACGTCATCGGAGCCGGCGCGCTCATCCTCCAGCGCCTCGTCGACCGTCTCCCCGTCGACAGTCTCACCGTGTCCGAGCACGACATCCTCGACGGCGTCGCCCTCTCGCTCGGTTAACGCGCGCGGACGCCGTCCAGGGCGATGGTCAGGACGCGGTCGCGCTGGGCCTGGTCGACGAAGCCGGCGGCGGTCAGGCCGCTGACCATCCGGAGCAGGTCGTCGAACGACACGTCCTTGCGGGCCTCACCGGCCTCCTGGGCGCGCTCGAACAGCGGCGCGCCGGCGGCGTACATCGCCTCACGGGCGGCCTTGAAGCTGTCGGCCTCCCGGTTCAGCGACTCCCAGATCGCGCGCTTGGTCGCGGCGTACCCGACGAAGCGGTGCAGCCAGGTGGTGAGCGCCTCCCACGGCGGAAGGTCCGCCGCGTCCTCCGCCGCGATGCACAGCTCCTCGATCTCGCCGAAGTACACCGCGTTCAGCAGGTCCTGACGGGCCGGGAAGTTCCGGTAGAGGGTGCCGATGCCGACGCCGGCCTGCCGGGCGATGTCCTCCAGCGACGCGCCGACGCCCTTGCTCGCGAACGCGTCCCGGGCAGCGGCCAGCAGGGCGTCGAAGTTCCGCCGGGCGTCCGCCCGCTGCGGCCGCCGGACGTCGACCTGCAACACCGGCCTGTTCTGCTCGCTCGCCATTCGATCACCTTAGCCAGTTGATAGCGGAGGCAACCCTCCGCTATAGTGGAGGCATACCTCGACTTTACCAGGCCGGGGAACTCTGCGCCCCGTCGTGGCGCGATCTCATCCCTTTCGAAGGACTTCTGCATGCCTGTCATCAGGTCTGGAAACCCCCGCGTGACCCTGGCGGTGCTCGCCACGGTCGTCGCCTCGTTCTCGATGTTGCAGTCGCTGGTGAGCCCGGCGCTGCCCGTCATCCAGCACGACCTGCACACCACCCCCGGCACGGTCACCTGGGTGTTCACCGCGCTCCTGCTCTCGGTCTCGGTGGCGACCCCGCTGCTCGGCCGGATCGGTGACATGGTCGGCAAGGAGCGCACTTTGTTCGTGGCACTGATCGCGCTCGCGATCGGCTGCCTGATCGCCGCGCTCGCGCCGAACATCGGCGTCCTGATCGCCGCCCGGATCTTCCAGGGCGTCGGCGGCGCCGTGTTCCCACTGTCGTTCGGGATCATCCGGGACGAGTTCCCGGCCGAGCGGGTGCCGTCCGTGGTCGGCGTGGTGTCGGCGATCATCGCGGCCGGCGGCGGCCTCGGCATCGTGCTGGCCGGCCCGATCGTGGAGGCGCTCGGCTGGCGCTGGCTGTTCTGGATCCCGATGGCGGTCGTCGCGGTCTCGACACTGACGGTCCGGCGCTACGTCCCGGAGTCGCCGAACCGTGTCCCCGGCCGGATCGACTGGCTGGCCGCGGCGTTCCTGTCCGGCTGGCTGATCGCGCTGCTGCTCCCGTTGAGCACCGGCCGGTCGTGGGGCTGGGCTTCGTTGCGTACGACGGGGCTCTTCGGGCTGGCCGTCGTACTGTTCGCCGGCTGGATCGTGGTCGAGCTGCGCTCCCGGAACCCGCTGATCGACATGCGGATGATGCGCCGCCCGGCGGTCTGGACGACGAACCTGGTGGCGCTGCTGTTCGGGGCGGCGATGTTCGCGGTGTACGCGTTCGTGCCGCAGTTCCTGCAGATCCCCAAGGCGGCCGGGTTCGGCTTCGGCGCGAGCGTGACGAAGGCCGGGCTGCTGATGCTGCCGATGCTGGTCACGATGGCGATCACCGGATCGTTGAGCGGCCCGCTGGCGGCGCGGTTCAGTGCCAAGGCGCAGGTCGTTTCCGGGTCGGCGTTGAGCCTGGTCGCGGCGCTGATGTTCGCCGAGTTCCACCACGCGCAGTGGCAGGTGGCGGTCTCGACCGCGCTGTTCGGGGTCGGGCTCGGCCTCGCCTACGCGGCGATGACCAGCCTGATCGTGCAGAACGTGCCCCGCGAGCAGACCGGCGCGGCCACCGGCATGAACGCCAACATCCGCACCATCGGCGGCTCCATCGGCACGGCCCTGGCCAGCTCCATCATCACCGGCCACCTCCAGCCGTCCGGCCTCCCCGCCGAATCCGGCTTCACCAACACCTTCCTCCTCCTGTCCGCCTTCGCAGCCGCAGCCGTCGTACTGGCCTTGGCCATCCCGAGCCACCGCCGCACCCAGGCGACCCCCGAACCCGAAGTCCTCCAGGAAGCCGCGGCCTGATCCGTCAGCCGCAGCCGCAGGAGGTTCGGGGATGGAGGACCGGTTCGGGTGGGGTGATGGCGCCGTCGGTAGGTGTGCCGATCTCGGTGAGGAGGATGCGGGCGCAGACGCGGCCGATCTCACTGGGCTGGACGGCGATGCTGCTCACCGACGGCGTCCACAGCTGGGACTGGAGGAGGTCGTCGATGCCGACCACCGCGCAGTCCTTCGGCGTGTAACCCTTGTTCTGCAGGGCTTTCAGCAACCCGTACGCCACCTGGTCGCTGTGGCACAGGATCCCGCGCGGCGGCGGTCCCTGCTCCAGCAACACGGACGCGCGCTGGTACGCGTCGACCATCCCGGCGTCGAACGGCTCCGACCACACCTCGTCGCACGTCGCCCCGGCCCCGGTGGCGGCCTCACGGAAGGCCTGCTCCCGGGCGACCCGGGGTGTGGCGAGGAGGTTGCCGCCGAAGTACGCGAGCTCCCGGCAGCCGTGGGTACCGGTCAGATGCTCGGCCCCCATCCCGCCGATGACCGCGTCGTCGGTGCCGACGAACGGTACGCCGAAGTCCGGGAACGCCCGCGTCAGCACGACGAGCGGCACCTGGCTGCGCGACATCTCCGCGACCTCGTCGGCCCCGGTCCGCAGCGCCGGGATGATGATCACCCCGGCGACCCGCTGCTGGACCAGCGTGCGGAACAGCCGCTGCTGCGTCTCGACGTTCTCGGACGTGTTCACGATCGCGGCGAAGTACCCGAGCTCGGTGAGCACCTCCTGCGCGCCGAGCGAGACCTCGGCGACCAGCGGGTTCACGATGTCCGGCATCACCAGCCCGACCACGTCGTTGCGCTGCGTCCGCAGGCTGGCCGCGGCCTGGTTGTAGACGTACCCGAGCCGATCGGCCTCGGCGAGCACCGACTCCCGCGTGGTCGCCGAGACCAGCGGGCTGCCGCGCATCACCAGCGAGACCGTGGCGCGTGAGACGCCGAGCGAGTTCGCCACGTCGAGCATCCGTACGCGGCGTCGCGTCTCGTTCGCCATCCGGCTCGCTCCCGTCCTCGGTCGTCAGTCCCACTGAACGACGATTGTCGCAGCGTCCGCATCCCGGTCGAGCGCCAGTAACCCGGCACCGCCGCCCTCGCCCGGCGTCGCGCCGACGATCAGCGGCCGGTTGGCGCCCAGCGTGTCGAAGTCGGTCTCGGCGAGGTCCGGGAAGTGCTTGGCCGCCTGGCCGCGCAACTCGAGCAGCACGTCCCGCAGCCGCACGTTGTACGCATGGTTGGTCGTCTCGCCCGGGTCCCGGCGCCGGTCGACGAGGTACTCCTTGCCGTCCGGCGCCGACCAGATGTACTTCCACTCCCGCGTGATCACGGCGTACAGCCCGAGCTCGGCCTGCTGGAACTGGCCGAACACGACCCGCTCCGACCGGGCCTCCTGCAGCGGTACGCCGTCCGTCGCCGGAACCGTCACCCCCGCACTGGTCAGCGCGGTCGGCAGTACGTCGACCAGGCTCGCCGGCGCGTCGACCCGGGCCGGCTCGAAGCCGGGGCCGCTGCAGATCATCGGCACCCGCGCCGCCGCGTCGAGGAACGACCGCTTTCCGAAACAGCCGTAGTCGCCGAGGAACTCGCCGTGGTCCGCGGTCAGCATGATCACCGTGTTGTCGAACTGGCCGCGGCCTTTCAGTTCCTCGACCACGCGGCCGATCTGGTGGTCGACGTACGTCACGGAGGCGTAGTAGTACGAGCGAATCAGTTGCCACAGGCGCCGATCACGCCCGCCGTCGCGGTACTTGTACCGGTTCTGCAGCCGGTTGTACGCCGTCAGCAGCCCGTCACCCGACGGCGGGAGATGCGGGTCGGGCATCAGCGACGCCGGGTATCGCTGGTGCCACGGCGCCGGGGGAGTGAACGGCGGGTGCGGTGCGATGAAGCTGGACCAGAGGAAGAACGGATCGTCCTGATTCCGGAGGAACTCGATCGACCGGTCCGCGACCCAGGTCGTGGGGTGCAGCTCGGCGGGCAGTTGCGAGAGCTGCGGGACGTAGTACATCTCGTCGCGCAGTCCGTGCGGGTACTCGACGTGGCCGAAACCGTTTTCCTTGACCCAGGCGAGGTAGTCGTCGGACTCCGCCGTACCGAACTCCTCCTCGCTGTCGCGGGTCTGGAACCCGCGCAGCGCGTCGCCGTCCGGTGTGAAGTGCATCTTGCCGACGCCGTGCGTGCGATAGCCCGCGGCCGTCAACTCGCTCATCAACGTCGGGCCGTCCGGCATCGGCGATCCGTTGTCGTAGCAGTCGTTGACGTGCGGTTCGCGTCCCGAGATCAGCGAGGCGCGGGCCGGCACGCAGACCGGGGAGGGCGTGTACGCCGATGTGAACAGCGTCCCGTCGGCGGCGAGCCGGTCTATGTTCGGCGTCTCGACGATCGGGTTGCCGTAGCAGCCGAGGGCATCGGCACGCAGCTGATCGCAGAGGATGAGCCAGATGTTCGGTCTGCTCATCGGACCGCCGCCAGGGACTGCGGCCGGCGCGGCATGTACACGGTCCCGATCAGGACGCTGAGGAACGTCGCGATCGCGAGGATCCAGGCGAACGCGGTGAAGCTGCGGGCCACGATCAGCGGGACCACCAGGCTCCAGCCGGCCAGCAGCATCTTCTGGGCGAAGATGATCACGCCCTGCGCGGTCGACCGCAGCATGGTCGGGAACAACTCCTGGCACCACACCCGGTACAGCTGCTCCTGACCGCACGAGGACGCGAGCGCGTTGATCACGATGAAGGCGACGATCGCGACCGAGTTCGTGACCGGGAAGATGATCAGCAACAGCGCCGCCACGACCGAGAAGAAGCCGGCCACGCCGTACAGCAGGCGGCGGTTCACCCGGTCGACCAGCGGCATGAACAGGAACGCGACGCCGAGCCCGACGAGCGTGAAGTTCAACGCGTTCAGGCCGACGCTCGCCGCCTGACCCTTGGCGCCGACGGTCTTGAGGATGTACGGCAGGAAGAACCCGAACGTGCCCGCCGCGACGCTGCCGAGCGTGTGCACGCCGAAGACGAAGACCAGCGGCTTCGCGAGCTCGGGCCGTAGCAGCGCCCGTAGCTGGGCCGCGGACACCTGCGCCCGGTCGGCCTGCGCGTCGACCCAGATCTCGGACTCGCCCATCCGCCGCCGCAGGAACCAGGTCACGAGCGCGACGACGACGAGTTGGCCGAACACGATCCGGATCCCGAGCAGGCCGAAATCGGCGAGCGCGAACGCGAGCAGCAGGCTCACGACCGGGCCGAGGCTCCAGAACAGCGATGTCAGGCCGATCGCCCGCCCGCGCGCCCGTTGCGGGGCGATCTCGCCGACCAGTGCCCAGGACGTCGGTACGTCGGCGCCGACGGCGAGCCCCATGATGATCAGGCCGATGAAGAGCGTGGCGCTGTTGAACGCGGCCATCACCAGCAGGCCGCCGAGCACGTAGATCAGCAGGTCGTACTGGTAGATCCGCTTGCGGCCGAACAGGTCGCCGAGGCGGCCGCCGATCAGCGCGCCGACGGCGTACGACGCGGCGTTCGTCCCGAGCGCGCCGAGCAGGCCGACCGTCGACTTGCTCATCCCGAACTCGGCGGACCAGAGCGCCAGCCCGGACGACGCGGCCACGATCGAGCCCGCGTCGATGTAGTCGGCCATACAGGCCAGGACGGTCCTGCGGACCGGGACACGGTCCGCCCGGGCGGTCTGCAGCTGGGTTCCGCTTGCCATGGTCACTCCTCACTTAGATCGATCTAAGTCAGAATGAGATCGATCTAATCCTGGGTCAAGACCTGACCGTGGCCGGATCCGGTCGCCGCTTACGCTGTGTCGATGAAGCTTCCGCATCCGTTGACCGGGCAGCTGTTCGACAGTCCGGTCCCGCCGGGGACCGGCTGGCCCGAGGATCCCGCCGTACGGCGGACTCCGGTGGCCGGCGACGCGGCGGCGGTCCGGGAGCTCGCGGAGACCGGCGACTTGGCGGAGCTCGAGGCCCGGGTCTCGGTCTGCCGGGCGTGCCCGCGGCTGGTCGAGTGGCGCGAAGACGTTGCGGTCGGCAAGCGGAAGTCGTTCGCGGACCAGCCGTACTGGGGGCGGCCGATCGCCGGCTGGGGCGTCGCCGAGCCGCGGATCCTGATCGTCGGCCTGGCCCCGGCGGCGAACGGCGGGAACCGGACCGGCCGCGTCTTCACCGGCGACCGCTCGGGCGACTGGCTGTTCGCGAGCCTGCATCGCGTCGGCCTGGCCAACCAGGCGACGAGCGAACACGCGGGCGACGGGCTGCACCTGGTCGGCGCGCGGATGATCGCCGCGGTCCGCTGCGCCCCGCCCGCCAACAAGCCCACGCCGGCCGAGCGCGACACCTGCGCTCCGTGGTACCGGCAGGAGCTCGAGCTCGTCCTCCCGAGTACCAGGGCGATCGTCTGCCTCGGCAAGTTCGCGTACGACGCGCTGCTGGCCGCACTGGTCGCGCTCGGGGCCGACGTACCGCGGCCGCGGCCGAAATTCGGTCACGCGGTCGAGTACCGGATCCCCACACCACAAGGCGAAGTCAGCGTTCTCGGTTGCTTCCATCCCAGCCAGCAGAACACGTTCACCGGCAAGCTCACCGAAGAGATGCTCGACGGCGTCCTGCTCCGCGCGAAAACCCTCTCAGGCCTCGGTCAGCAGAGTTGACCTGGATACGCAACGTCATGGAAGCTGCCGACTATGCATGCCGCCCCACGCCGCTGCCGCTATGACGCGTGACAACCTGCCCGAGCACTCTCGGGGACGCCCGGCCGAGCAGCGGCCCGCGGGTGGCGGCGTGGAGCGCGCGCCGGCCGCGCCGCGGATGCCTGCCGCGCACGAGGCAGGGCCGCTGGGCTTCGTTCCCAGCCCGGACCGGTTCCACTGGTGGGCGGAGATCCACGACGACGTCAAGGCATACCTCGAGCGCAAGGTAGGACCCGCGATCGAGTGGTGGGCCGACCTGCACGAGCGCGAGCGTGACCGGCCGTACGCCGTCGTCCTCGGCCCGAACGGTCTGGCCGTGACCACACCGCGCGTCAACAGCCAGGGGCAGCGGACGCAGAGCGTGCGGATCGACCCGTTCGTACCGTCGAGCATCAAGCACGCCGTCGTACAGCAACAGCCGACAAGGCCGCGCGGTGGTCTGCGTTCACTCGTGTCGCGTGGCCGGGACGAGCCGGCGTCTCCGGCGCCGCAGTTGGAGCTCACGCAGGACATGCGGGGCACGCTCGGCAACTTGCCGCTGGAGGCGCAGCAGCGGCTGCAGACGCCGTTCCTCGGGTCGCAGGCCGTCCAGCACTACCGGTATTACTACTACGGCAACGACGAAGACCTCGACCTGTGGATGTATCTGGCGGGCGAGCGGACCGTCACGTTCGCGTCCGGCCACCGCACGCTGCCCAGCGGCGCCGACCCGCACCAGGCGTCCTGGCGCCTCACCTGCTACCAGGCGGACGTCGCTCGATGAGTTCCCGGCGCGACTTCCGGGACCTCGACGGAGCCGACCCCTGGAAGCTGCTCGGCGTCACCCGCGACGCCGGCCCCGAAGAGATCAAACGCAGCTACCGCCGCCTGTCCCGCAGTCACCACACCGACGTCGGCGGCGACGCCTCCCAACAAGCCAAGCTGAACCGCGCGTACGAGATCCTCTCCGACCCTGGGCGGCGCGCCGACTACGCCCTCCTTCTGAACCCGAAGAAGCCGACCGCGCCGTCGCAAGCACCCCGTGCCGCCGAACCCGAGGAGGACCCTTTCGACTGGTCCTCCGGCCCTGGCACCACGTACACGCCCCCGCGCCAGCCACGTCAGGACCCGTACACCGCCCCGCCGTACCGCGAGCCCACCGCTCCGCCGTACCGCGAGCCCTACACCGCCCCGCCGTACAACGACCCGTTCACCGCCACGTCATACCGGCCCCGACGCCCAGGCGTGAGCCGCCAGGCAGTAGCCGCCCTCCTCACCGTCCCGTTCTGCTCCCCGGTCTCCATCTACCTCTCCATCACCGCCCTCCGCCAAATCCGATGGTCCGGCCAACGAGGCAAATCCATCGCCTGGCTCGCCCTCCTCCTCAACATCGGCCTCTTCGTCTGGGTCATCATCGGCGGCGTTCTCACCAAACTCTGACCTGTAACGCGTCCCGCCCTTCCGCGGATACCTCGTACAACGGGGATCGGGGGAACGAGATGACGTCAGACACGAAACCGAACGAGACCAGCCGCCTGGTCGCGCTACAAGACCGCCCGCCGGGCCACGCGGTGATCCACGCCTTGTGCACTCAGCCAGGTTCATTCCGATCGCGCGGTCGGTTGGCACGCCTCTTCGGGGTACGCCCGCTGAGCAACGACGGCAACCACTGGTACCAAGGAGCCCTCGGCGAGCGGGAAGTCGGCCGCTTGCTGTCGAAGCTGGGCCCGGGCTGGACTGTCCTGCACGCGGTCCCGATCGGCCGCCGGGGAGCGGACATCGACCATGTGGTCGTCGGCCCGGCAGGAGTCTTCACCATCAACACGAAGCACCACGCCAACCAGAAAGTCTGGGTCGCGGACCGCGCCCTCATGATCTCGGGCACCCGTCAGCACCACATCCGCAACGCCGAATTCGAATGCCGCCGAACCGCCAACCTCCTCACCAAGGCCCTCGGCCGACCGGTGCCAGTGACGCCAGTAATAGCCGTAGTCAACGCACAGAAACTGACCATCAGAAACCCACCGACCACCGTGGCAGTCGTCGACGCCCGCCGCCTGGTCAAGCTCCTGAAGCGTCAGCCGGCCGTCCTGACTCCAGACGACCTCGCACACCTGGCCCGACTGATCACAGACCCCACGACCTGGGCCCACCAACCCAACCCCTCAGCCGACCTCGACCGCCGCCGAGAGTTCAATACCATCCACACCACAGTCCGCGCCGCCCGCCGCACGCGGATCGCGTGGGCCTGCATCATGGTTGCTGCATCAGGCATGAGCGCTGTGCTGTTGGTTCAGGAGCTACTTCGTCTGTCGTCCTAGCAGCAGCATGATGCGTCTTCGATACAGAGCTGCCAACCACAAAGGCACGCGGTTCGGCGCAGACGTGGTTTCCTGGCGCGATGACAACCCGGATCCGCCTGGCGACCCAGGCCGACATCGAGGACCTCGTCGGGCTCGAATCACAGTTGTTCGCTGCGGACGCGGGCGAGCACGAACCTCTTGTCGACACCACATGGCCGCGGCGACGCGGGGCCGCCGACTTCGCGGCGTTGCTGGGCAAAGAGAAGGCGCTGGTGCTGGTCGCCGCCGACGCATCGGGAGTGTGCGGGCATCTGGTCGGCTGGGTGAGCGAGTCGAGTGAGGTACGCCGTGGCGTGGTGACCGGCTACCTGCGCAGTCTGTTCGTCGAGGAACGCGCCCGCCGGCACGGCGTGGCCGGCGAGCTCGTGGAGCGGTTCGCAGCGTGGGCCGAGGGCGAGCACGGCGCTGTTGCGGTCTCGGTCACGGCGTACGCCGACAACCAGGACGCCCGCGCGTTCTACGCAGACCTCGGCTTCGACACCCTCAGCGTCGTACTCACCCGTGCCCGCAAACCCAGTCGAGCGACGCCGTCGGACCGTTAGCTACAGAGGTTGCAGTTCGGCCACGTCGTCGCCGGAGCCAGCCAGGCTGTGCGAAGTTTTGCCTCGTGACCACATCTGGCGCGGGACGGGCTTGGCGGGTGAGCTGGGTGTATGGACTCCTCGGCTTGGGCCTGGTCGCTGTGCTTACCGGGTGTGAGACTGTCGCGCCCGCCGGCTCGACCGGTATCAGCGTTGACGGGCAGGGCCGTCCGGTCGTCGTCTTCGCGCTCTGCAACGATCACATCGATGGGGCAACGATCTACCGCGATCGGACAGCTAGTGACCCGGCGAGCGACGACTCCTCGGTCTCGGTAGCGGACTGGGACGCTGTCTCGCCGGTGACACCCGCCAACGCGGCGCAAGCCGCTCTGAACACTGCAAAGCCGTCCGCAGTATGGCGCAGGGACGGCCCGGGCGAGGCACTCCGGCCAGCTGTTCAGTACGTCGCCTACGGCTGGACCCGCGACAACTCCTGGTACACCGGGCACGTCGAGTTCACCCTCGAACGTCTGTCGACGTTGAGCCCCGGCCAGGTCCTCACCCAAACCTTCGTCGAGGCCAGTCAACGGCACGAGGAGAGAGTGCAGCCGTATGCGCAGTTCGCGAAAGAGGCCTGCACCTAGAGCACCCGCCGCCTAGACCGGCCAACGCACATCGGTAGGCGCGTTGGCCGGCAGCTCGGGGGTTGTCGCGCGCGGTAGCGATCGAAGTCGTCCGCTTGGGGTGATTGCGGGGGCCGAGCAGCGGATTAGCGTCCCTGACACGAGCGACCGGAGTGGCTCTGGGCAGGGAGTGCAGCGAGGGGGTCTCGGTGCTCGTCAGCCACCTGGTCCTGGAGCGTGGGCAGGAGGAACGGTGGCCGGAGCTGGAGATGGTCCGAAGTTCGATCATGTTGTGTCGGTGATGTTCGAGAACCGGTCCTTCGACAACCTGCTGGGCCGTTTGTATGCGCCGGGTGAGGTGGACTCCTTCGAGGGCGTGCTCGGCAAGGACCTCTCGAACCCGATCCCGAGCTACGCCCCGGGCGCCGAGCGTGGCGTGGTGCCGTATCACGTGGCGACGTCCATGGACGTGCCGAATCCCGACGCGGGCGAGGAGCACCCCCACACGAACGCCCAGTTGTTCGGGACGGTGTCCCCGAACGAGAACCGATTTCTGTCCTACGAGGCGATGCAGCCGCCGTACAACGCCCCGGACGACCCGGCGCGGGTGCCGACGATGGACGGCTTCGTCCTCGACTACGTGAACGCGTTCCGCAGCGAGATGGGCCGGCTTCCGGAGTACGACGAGTACGCGCAGATCATGTCCGGCTACACCCCCGAACAGGTGCCGGTCATCTCAACGATCGCCAGGGGCTTCGCAACCTTCGATCACTGGTTCTGCGAGGTGCCTTCGCAGACATTCACGAACCGGTCCTTCTACCACGCAGCGACCTCCTCCGGTCTGGTGGTGAACGCCGCCGCCCGGCCAGGCGCGGCCCCAGCGTTGGACAGTTTCCCGAAGAACAACGACGCCGAGACGATCTTCGAGCGACTCGACGCCGCGGGGCTGTCGTGGCGGGTCTACGTGGACCCGGGCATGCCGTTGTCGATCACCGGGATGATCCACCGGCCCCGGCTCCACACGCGGTTCGCGACCCAGTTCTCGACCCTCGACGACTTCTTCGACGACGCCGAACGTGGCACGTTGCCCACCTACTCGTTCATCGAACCGAATCTGTTGCACGCGCACAACGACTACCACCCGGCCTACAACGCGCTCTTCCCCGGGCTCTCCGCCGATCCCCCGTCGTCGATCCTGGGCGGGGAGGAACTGCTCGCTCGTATCTACTCCGCCATCCGCACCTCCTCCACGAAGGACGGGTCGAACTTCGCCAATACGCTGTTCCTGGTCGCATTCGACGAGCATGGCGGCAACTACGACCACGTCCCGCCCCCGAGCGCTCCGCCGCCCGACCCGGCCGCTCCCGCTGGGGAGATGGGATTCCGCTTCGATCGCTCCGGCGTCCGCATCCCGACACTGGCCGTCTCCGCCTACATCGATCCGAAGACCGTCGTGACCCAGGAGTACCGCAACACGTCCCTGATCCGGACACTCAGAGAGCGCTTCTCCCTCGGGCCACCCCTCACCGGGCGCGATGCAGCCGCCGCCGACATCGCCCCGATCCTCACGCGTGACACCCCGCGCCCCCAAGAGGACTGGCCGGAGGTCACAGCACGCGCCGTACCCCCGCTCCTCGACCCCATCACGCCAGCAGACAAGCCGCTGCCCCCACTGGGCCAGGTCCTCCTAGGTGCCTTGATCGAGATGGACACGCTGAACACCGGCCACGTGCCGTCGATCAACCCGAAGACCGCGACCGGCCAACAGGCACACGACTACCTAACCGAACGCACCACCCGAATCTGGCCCGGCCTCGTCGTCCCGGTCCCATGAGACGCGGCCCACTCACGCCACACAGCTCACTAATCCCGACCATCCCCAGCCAGCCAGACCCGCCACCGCCCAGTCCCTTTCGGGCCCTGAAGGGCCCGTCTTAAAGACGTAGAGAAACGTGGCACACGACTATCGGCCCCCGACCTCTCCTCCGTCGGCTGATACGCGACACTTGTCCGCCGGGTGATCTGCGACAGTCGAAAGCGCGGATCGCGGCCGCGGATCTTGGCGCGACAGCGCGACAGCCGCGAAGCCTCGTTGTCTCTGGGCGTAGGCGCTTGGGCTCTCCTGCCTCCGCGATGCCTGACCTCCGGCTCTACCGGCGGGTTTAGCCACCGGATCGACTAGGAGTGGACCTTTAGGAGGCAGCCATGACAGCAACCATGCAAGATCAGTCTTCAGTTCCCTCCCGTGATGGAGGCTGGGCTGCACGGATCCTTGTTCGCGAGATGTGGGCCACGCTGGCGATCGTCGCGATGTGGGTGGCCGTGCTGTTCGTCGGCGTGTATGGAGGCGAGGCGACCTTCCACGGTGTCGATTCGAGTTTCAGTAGCATTCCCTCGGTGGTCTTTGTCGCCCTGTTCGCCGCTATCGGCACCGGCTCCGTCGCCAAGCGAGTGTTCGGGCGCAAGCCGGAGTAGCGGCCAAGGCAGGTCGTTCGGCAGTGCCCGGTATCGATTCGCCACGCTCGTGATTCAAAGAGCGGTCAGCCATCGACCGCACATCGACGTGAGCCTGCGATTGCGGCAGAGGAGTGCGTCCGGGATGCCATCATCGAGGGATGGCGAAGTACTCGATTGAAGTGGCGGACTACGACGCATCCCGCGGAGTTGTCGTCCTCACTGAGGAGGGCGGGGATATCGTCGTCCGCCTCGGTTCCGACGGTGTGAAGATCGAGGCGAATCCCGCTGGTCTGCGTGATCTAGCCCGGTGGTGTCTCGCTCTTGCAGATCCCGACGCACCTGCCGGCGCGCACATCCACATGAACCCAGGCCAGTACCTACTGACTGGGGACAGTGAATCGTTGACGCTTGGGCGCTCAGACCCGCTCCGCGCGCAGTAAAACCGTCGGCCGCTCGATGCGCCCACTCTTCGGCATGAGCGTGCGGATTGCGGCAGATCCGAGCGATCGCTAGTCGACTGGTTTCGATGCCATGCTGTCCCACCCGCACCAGTCATCGCGGTCGAACTCGTCGGGGTGGTCGATGACACGCTTCGACCGGCGCGCCCAGGTAAATAGCCATGGGTCATTCGATTGGCCGGCTATTTCGATGGCCGCGGCGATTCGCGAGTCTGAATGGTCGGAATGACCGATGGTGCAATACAGGCTTCCGAGCAGGTCCCGGCGTGATGGGCATGCGGAATCCCCAACTAGCTGAACGAGCGCCTCGAGATTCTCGGGCTCGGCCATGAAGATGTCCCAGTCCTGCTCAGGCCACTTGGCGCCGCTGTAAGCCCATGCCCGGATCTCGTCCCCGGAGGGCTCGTAGACTCTCCGAATCGGTGGTCCGTCGTACTGGGACATGAGCCCACCTTGGCACGTCGCTTTGCCGTCGCGCGACCCTTCGGTGCTCACCCGCATTTTCGGCAGATCCGTGCGTTGCTCCGACACGTGGACCGAGGTCTAGCTTGTCGCACATCGGTTGGCGGAGATGTGTCGCGGATCTGTTGGCGGATCACATATCGGCCCACAACCTGTCGTCCGTCGATACATGCGCACAGTCGTCCGCCAGATGATGTGCGAGAGTCGAGACCGGTGCCCGTATGAGCGTGCGTCAACTGGCAGGTGCGCCCGGGGGCTTGCCCCAGGCTTTGAGCACCTGGTCTCTCACACGGTTTGACTCGAAGGAAACGTTGCGCCACGGCACACCGAGTTCCGGAAGGCTGCCCCACAGCTCATTCCAACTCCTCGGCGAAAGGGTTCGCCCACTAGGCGAGATGCGAACTTCGAACCGGCGACGCCATCGCATTGGTGAGCAGATCACTGCGGTGGGACTCGGGGGCGTCCGCCAGACCGTCGTTCGGCCGGGTGAAGGCCGCCCTTCCAGGAACGCTTTGGCCTCCTCGGCCGTCCAGCGGTCGAGATCTTCGGTGCCGAACTCGGAGTAGTCCACACAGCCGTACATGTCGTCGAGATCGACGAACACCTGGCACCGCGCGTCGCCGTCGTGGCCGACGTTGGAGTGTGCCCAACGGACGACTTCACGGGCACTGAACTCGTTGCGTTCGAAGCGGCGGAGCACGGCACCAAGGGCTCCTCGTTGAGCGTCGACCGACAACATGTCCAGCATCCCCAACTCGTGGAGTGTGCCTTCGATCAGCGGCTTCAGAACGAACGGCGAGTCCCGCGGCGAGGCTCCGGCGAGCTCTCGAAGTGTCGGCGAGTCAACATCGGCTACAAGACACTGTGCGGCGGCATCGATCACCTCATTGGCGGTGCCAGGACTGAGGCGCCAAAGACTGACGGCGTCTGCCAGCATGGCAGTGGCTTCGTCTCGGGCAAGGTCCGGCATGCGGCCAATCCTGCCCCTTCGGACTCGCTCATCGCACCAGCTTTGCTGATGCCAGGTAGTCAGGAGACCTGCGTCGTGATCGGCATGCCGTGCATTGGCGGCGGCCCTTTGGCCTGTCGCGAATCAGTTGGCGGACATCCGTCGCAGGTCTGCCGGCGGATCACAGTGTTTACCCGGGCGGCTGGCTGTCTGCGCGGGTGCCCGAGCGGCGCGCGTCCGTTTCAGATCCGCTGCGGGGGACTGGGGCCGCAGATCGCCGGACGGGTCCGCTCACTCATCACGTGCCGCGCGCCGGGGGCAGTCGCGTCGCGCGGTAGCGCGTGGTCCCGGGCGGTAGCCCGGAAGTTCGCGGGCGGGAGCCCGCAGCTCGCCGGCGGTAGTCGGCAAGAGAGAAGGTCCGGCGCTGAGCCGGGGGTGGGTGGGAGCGGCCGGAGTGGGTGCGCTGAGGAGCGGAGCGACGAAGCAAGCGCTCGCGCAGGACGCGTGGGCTCGACCAGCCAGCTCCGCGTGGGAGGTGCGCCGTACCAGTGCCCGGGACGGGATTCGAACCCGTATGCCTGTGAGGGCCGCGAGGTTTAAGCTCGCTGCGTCTGCCGTTCCGCCACCCGGGCCGGAGGCTCGGGATGAGAGTACTCGTTACTGGTAGACCTTTCGGGGGTACACGGCGTGGGCGCCGGCTACCCGGTCGAGGAAGAGCTTGCCGTTGCAGTGGTCGATCTCGTGCTGGAGGGCGCGGGCTTCGAAGGCGTCGGTGGTGATCGTGAGCTGTTCGGTCGTGCCGGGGAGGGTTCCGGTGACGGTGAGCCGGGTCGCGCGTTTGACGTCGCCGGTGAAGTCGGGGACGGACATGCAGCCTTCGCGGGCCTTCTCGTTGCGGGAGGCTTCGACGACGACGGCGTTGCACAGGACGAAGACGCCATGGCAGGTGCGGGTCTTCGGGTGATCGGTGACGTCGAGCGAGAACATCTGCGCCGCGACGCCGACCTGCGGCGCTGCCAGGCCGACGCAGCCGGGGGAAACCCGCATGGTCGCGACGAGGTCCGCGGCGAGCTGGATCATCTCCGGATCGAGCGGGTCGACAAGAGCGCCTTCCGTCGCCAGCACCGGGTGCGGCGCCCGGACGACCTCCAGAACGTTGCCTGCGACGTCCAAGCGGGCAGGAGACCAGTCGGTGATCACAGCTCGTCGCTCTCGGCCGGGCGCAGCGTGACGCCCACCCCGAGTTCCTCGGCGGTGATCTCGAGTGCGCGGCTCAGCATGGTCAGCTCGGCGGTCGGCGGCAGCTCGACCTCGGCGGTCAGGACGTACAGCCCGCCGCTCAGCCGGGTCGCCAGGTCGGTGATGGTGCCTCCGGCGGACGCGATCATCCGCGTCACGGCGGCCACGATCCCCGGCCGGTCCGCGCCGTGCACGCTCAGCATGTACGGCGCACCGATCGGCGCGTGTTCGTGCTCGGGGCCGACCTTGCGGACCGTGATGACCAGCTCGCCGCGCAGCGGCTCGAGCGCCGTCTTCACCTCGTCGAACGGGCCGGCGCAGACGATCATCATCGCGAAATGCCCGCGCAGCAGCGTCATCGTGGAGTCCTCGAGGTTGACGCCGGTACCGGCGAGGGCCTCGGTGACGTCGGCGATGATTCCCGGGCGGTCCGGGCCGATGACGGTGACTGCGAGCTGACTCATGCCCGGCAACCTACCGCCGACCTAAGTACCGAACCGCACCGACTTCGGTATCCGGACACCCGCGAACGCCCCGGAGATCGCTTACCCACCGCTACATTCATCACATGAGCGAGCCGCGTCGTACCGCCCGTAACTGGGTCGTGGACAGCGTGTCGTTCGTGCTGGCGGTCCTGATCGGGCTGCTCGCCTACAGCGAGGGTGAGTCCGACCCGGTGTCGCCGACGCTGCTCGCGATCGACTTCTGGTCGGGCATGGTGCTGTGCCTCGCCCTGTGGTTCAGGCGCCGTTGGACCGTACCGTTGGCGCTTCTCGCGGCCGCGGTCTCGGTGTACTCCGACACCGCGGCCGGGCCGGTGCTGGTGCTGACCATGACCGTCGCCGTCCACAAGCCGTGGCGGACCTCGATCTGGGTCTTCGCGGTGAATTGCGTCGCCACGCTCAGCTATCTCCAGGTGCGGCACAAGGAGGACTGGAAGACCCAGCTCATCATCGGCATCACCCTGTACGCCGCCATGGCCGGCTGGGGCTTCTACATCCGGTCGCGGCGACAGCTCATGCAGACGCTGCGAGACCGGGCGGATCGCGCCGAGACCGTGGCGACGCTGCAGGCCGAGCAGGCCCAGCTCAGGGCCCGCGAGGAGATCGCCCGCGAGATGCACGACGTACTCGGGCATCGGCTGTCGCTGTTGAGCGTCCACGCCGGCGCGCTGGCGTACCGTCCGGACGCGTCCACGGAGGAGGTCGCCGGCGCGGCCGAGATCATCCGGGCCAGCGCGCATCAGGCGCTGCAGGATCTCCGCGAGGTCATCGGCGTACTCCGGGCCCCGGTCGGCGAGCTCCCACATCCCGCGTTCGCCGACCTGCCCGCGCTGGTGGAAGGCTCCCGCGCGGCGGGGATTCCGGTCGAGATGACGCTCGAGGCGCCGGGCGCGCTGCCGGAGCACGTCGGGCGTACGGCGTACCGGATCGTCCAGGAAGGCCTCACGAACGCGGTCAAGCACGCGCCGGGCGAACCCGTGACGATCAGCGTGACCGGTGCCCCGGGCAACGGATTGTCCGTCGAGCTGCGCAACCCGGCACCGAACCGCCGGCGCGGGGACGGCCAAGGGTTGAAGGGCCTCAGCGAACGCGCCGCCCTGGTCGAGGGCCGCGTCGAGCACGGCCGCACCCCCGAAGGCGACTTCCGGCTCTTCGCCTGGCTACCGTGGCCCGCATGACCATTCGGGTTCTCATCGTCGACGACGATCCGTTGCTGCGGGCCGGGCTGAAGCTGATGCTGGGCGGCGCCGAGGACATCCGGGTGGTCGGGGAGGCCGGCGACGGGTCCGGCGTGCAGGGGCTGATCGACAGGCTCGCGCCGGACGTGGTCCTGATGGACATCCGGATGCCCGGGACGGACGGCCTGACCGCGACCGAGACGGTACGGCGGCGCTCGGGCGCGCCCGAGGTCGTCATCCTCACCACGTTCGATGCCGACGAGCACGTACTGCGCGCGCTCCGCGCGGGCGCGGCCGGGTTCATCCTGAAGGACACTCCGCCGGCGGAGATCGTCGAGTCGGTACGCCGGATCGCGGCCGGCCAGCCCGTGCTCTCACCGGCGGTCACGAAACGCCTGATCACCCGCGTCGCCGACGCGGGCCAGAACGACCGCAAGGCCAAGGCTGTCACCCGGCTCGCGGATCTGAACGACCGCGAACGCGAGATCGCTGTCGCCGTCGGGGAGGGCAAGTCGAACGCCGAGATCAGCGCGACTCTCTACCTCAGCGTGCCCACGGTGAAGACGCACGTCTCGCGCATCCTGACCAAACTCGACCTGAACAACCGCGTCCAGATCGCACTCCTGGTCCACGACGCCGGCCTGCTGCACGACTAGCGCGGTTCGAGCACCACAACGGCCGTCGGCTTGGAACGCCGCGCCGCCCACGCGTCGAGCTTCTTGTCGATCTCCCGCCAGCGGTCCCACAAGCGATCCCGCTCCGCGCCCTCGGCCGCCCGTCCGTGCACCGACCGCGTCCCGTCGGCGACCACGACCTCGGCGTCCGGGTGCGCCTGCAGGTTGAGCCACCAGGCAGGCTCCGGTTCCTCCCAGCCGTTCATCGCCAGCGTGACGAGATTCTCGCCGTCCTCGTAGTACCCGAGGATCACGCTGCGCGGCTCACCGGTGCGCCGGCCGGTGACCGTCAGGCGCATCGTGCCGTAGCGCCCCTCCCGCGGCAGCGACAAGCCCAATCGGCCGCCGCTCAGGTTGTAGATCCCGCGATGGATCTTCCACGCCAGCCACTTCACCCAGTGCGGTGGCACCCAGGCCGTCCGCTCCGAAGTACTCATGTCCCCCTCCAGACACTCGTGGTGTCCAGGGTGACAGAAGGCCGGGGCCTCCGGCGAGTTGGAGGCCCCGGCCGATCAGGTGGTGTTACGACTGCTTACGACCGCTCATGACTGGGTCGCGCGGCGGAACTCCTCGTTCGGCGTCTGCAGGCTGCCGAGGCTGGTGACCTCGCGGCGGAAGAACAGCGCCAGGGTCCAGTCGAGGATGACGCGGGCCTTCCGGTTCAGGGTAGGCACGCGGGACACGTGGTACGTCCGATGCAGGAACCAGGCCAGCCAGCCCTTCACCTTCACGCCGTACAGCTGCGCGACGCCCTTGTGCAGGCCGAGGCTCGCGACCGAGCCGACGTACTTGTGCTTGTAGTCCTGCGGCGGCTGCCCGTCGACGACCCGCAGGATGTTCGCGGCCAGCCGGTCGGCCTGGCGGACGGCGTGCTGCGCGTTCGGGGCGCAGTACGCACCGGTCTCACTGGTCAGGTCCGGGACGGCGGCGTTGTCGCCGGCGGTCCAGGCGTCGTCGACGCCCTCGATCCGCAGGTTCGCCAGGGTCTTGATCCGGCCCTTCTCGTCCAGCGGGAAGTCGGTCGCGGCGAGCGCCGGGTTGGCCTTCACTCCGGCGGTCCAGACGATCGTGTCGGCGTCGAACTCCTCGCCGTCGCTGAGGATCACGTGGCCCTTCTCGCAGGACTCCAGCCGGGTCTCCAGCCGGATGTCCATGTTCCGCTTGCGGAGCTGGTCCACGGTGTACTTGCCGAGGTCCGGGCCCACCTCGGGCAGGATCCGGTTGGTCGCCTCGACCAGCACCCAGCGCATGTCCTCGGGCTTGATGTTGTCGTAGTAGCGGGTGGCGTAGCGGGCCATGTCCTCGAGCTCGGCGAACGCCTCCACGCCGGCGTACCCGCCGCCGATGAAGACGAAGGTCAGCGCGGACTTGCGCAGCGCCGGGTCGGGCTGCGACGAGGCGACGTCGAGCCGGTCCAGGACCTTGTTGCGCAACGCGATGGCCTCTTCGACGTTCTTGAACCCGGTGGCCTCCTCGGCGAGGCCGGGGATCGGCAGTGTGCGGGCGATCGAGCCGAGCGCGACCACGATCTGGTCGTAGGCGAGCTCGTACTCCGGGCCCTCCTCGGGCATCACCTTGGCGACCTTGTGGGCGTGGTCGATCCCGGTGACGCGGCCGGTCACGACCCGGCAGCCCTTGAGGGTCTTGCGCAGCGGCACCACGACGTGCCGCGGCTCCACCGAGCCGGCCGCGGCCTCCGGCAGGAACGGCTGGTACGTCATGACCGAGCGCGGGTCGACGACGGTCACCCGGATCCGGCCCTTGCGGGCGGCGCGGCGCAGACCGTACGCGGTGTACATCCCGACGTAACCGCCTCCGACGACGAGGATGTGCGGCACCTGGGCTGTCATGCGGTTCACTCTCCCTGAGTGGTTCTCCGACTTCATGTTCACTTCAACGCTAAACGCTCGTGAAAGATTTCACAAACCCTCTCGCGAGTGATCTCACCCATCGAACATCCCCCACCCGAGGGATCTGCCATCTCCTCATGGTGGGGCTTCGAGGCCTGTGCCCACCAGCGCCGAACCGGAACGGCGTCTACTCCGTAGGACCTTCCAGCGCGAGCCGGTATCCGCTGGGCGTCCGGAGCAGCAGCCGCCGGTAGGTCCAGTTCGCGGCGGGCGTGTTCTGCTCGAGTTCGAACTCAAGCCCGGCTTCGCGGCAACGGTCCGCGGCTGCGTCCACGTCGAACACGGCGATCTGCCAGGTGAGCACGCTCGGCGGATCGTTCGGCCCGTGCGCCTGCTGGATGCCGAAGTGCACGGTGTCGGTCCCGAAAGCGATGAAGTCGGGGTACTCCGGACCTTCGTAGATCACCGGGAGTCCGAGCCGCTCGTAGAACGCGCGCTCGGCACCCAGATCCGACACGTTCAGGACCGGGGCGAGACGGGTGAACAACGGGTCGGTGGTCACGGGTCCCAGCATCCGCTATTCGAGAGGCAGGCGGTAGACGGAGACGTGGGAGGGGGAGTCGGCGGTGAACGGGGTGCCGGACCAGTCGGCGTGGCGGGACTCCAGGGTGAAGCCGGCCAGTTGGGCCATCAGGTCGAGCTCGGCGGGCCAGATGTAGCGGTGTGGGGTGCGGAAGAGCTGCGCCTCAGTGCCTTCGCCGAAGTGGAAGTGGTGGGAGACGACGTGCTGTTTCAGTACGTCGTACGTGTCCAGCAGGACGTAGCCGGGGTCGGCGACGCCGACGGTCGCGGGCGTGCCGGGTGGGAGGCGGCGGAGCTCGGGAACCCAGAGCTCGATCACGAACCGGCCGCCGGGGGACAGGTGCCGGGCGGCGTTCCGGAAACACTCGACCTGCTCCTCCTGGGTGAGCAGGTTCGCGATCGTGTTGTAGACCAGGTACACGAGAGTGAACTCGCCCGGCACGCGGGCCGTGGCCATGTCGCCGGAAACCACCGGAATGGTGTCCGCGTCGGCCTTCGTCCGCAGCTGGTCGAGCATCGCGTCCGACAGCTCGATCCCGCTCACCGGCACGCCGTACTCCGACAGCGGTACGGCGACCCGCCCCGTGCCGATCGCGAACTCCAGTGCCCGGCCGCCGGCGGCGAGTCCGGCCAGTCGCTCGACGGTCGGTCCGAGGACGTCGGTCGCGAACATGCCGGTGCCGGGGGTGTCGTACCGCCCGGCGACGTCCGCGTTCCACAGGCCGTTCTGCTCCGCGGCCTTGGTCCACTCCATGACGTCCTCCTTGTCGTCGCCGCCGGTCCTGACGAAGCCGAGACGGTCGTACAGCCGCCGGGCGTTCGGGTTGTCCCGCTCGACGTGCAGCCGCAGCGGTACGCCGCGACGCGCGGCCTCCGACTGGAGCGCGGCGATGATCGCCGTACCGACACCGCGGTTCTGTACGTCCGGGTGCAGCTGGATGCCGTTCAGCTCGACGGACTCCGGCGTACGGCTGACGCGCAGGCGGCCGGCGCCGCGCCCGTCGACCTCGACGACGGCGAGATCGGTGGTGGGGTCGGCCACCGAGTCCCGGCTCCACCCCTCGAACTCGGCCCGCCACGCCGCCTCGTCCACCTCGGCAGGCATCCGCCCCTGGCCGCTCGTCGCCGCGAACGCCACCGCGGCCAGCAGCCCGGCGTCCTCGTCTGTTGCCGGCCGGATCCGATACATGCACCTCAACCTAGGTGCACCCCCGATGATCGAGCACAGGGTTTTCGGTGTCAGACCTTTGTGAGAACTGTTGAACCTGAGAGGGCGGCGAGGGTCAATAGAGCTGTGGAGAACTACCGCGCTCCGGTCCTGACGGCCTCGCTGCTGGTGCCCCCGGCGGTCTGTGCGTTACTGGTCCCGTTCCGGGAACACTTCGACAACGCGAACGCGGCGCTGGTGCTGGTGGTCGTGATCGTCGCGGTCGCGGTCTTCGGGATCCGGCTCGCCGGTGTGCTGGCGGCGGTGTCGAGCGCGGTGTGGTTCGACTTCTTCCTGACGGTGCCGTACGACAGCTTCACGATCAACAGCAGCAACGACGTGGAGCAGGCCGTCCTGCTGCTGTTGATCGGGATCGCGGTCACGCAGATCGCGATCTGGGGCCGTGAGCAACAAGCGAAGGCGGCCCGGCGGCGCGGCTACCTGGACGGGGTGATCACGGTCTCGCAGGCGGTCGCGGCCGGCGGGTCCACCGACGACCTGATCGAGCAGGTGCGGGCCGAGCTGACCGCCGTACTGGGGATCGACGGCGCGAAGTTCGTTGCCGGAGACAAGCAGACCCGGGCGCCGCGGCTGAACCCGGACGGCTCCGTGACGCGCGGGACACACGTCCTCAAGGTCGAACGCGACGGCCTGCCGACGAACGCCGAGATCGAGCTCACCGTCCAGCACGCCGGCGAGACCCGCGGCCGCTTCCTCCTCACCGCCGCCACCCGCGTCACCCGCCCCGACCTCGAGCAACGCCTGGTAGCCGTAGCCCTAGCCGACCAGGTAGGCGCCGCCCTCGCCACCCACGAACCAACCCGTCCCCACCTCTGACCGGCCTGCGGGAGCACGACGTCCCGGGTGGCCGCCGGTCCGGCGTCGTACCTGCACCCCCAGGTACGACGCCGCACGACCGCTTTGATCGGCAGCGAATACATCGGAAGATAATGAATATTTCCGGCTTTTTTCGGTGCGGAATGGTTGGCGGATTCTCAGATGTTGTTAAGGGTGGGACCGTAGTATCTCGATACGGCCCCGGATGTGGGTCATCAGGAGGAAGAGATGCAGAGCAGTAACCCGGTGCTGAACCGGTCGAGTGCGTTCGCGCCTGGCCAGGGCCAGGCCTATCCGGGGGCCGCTCCGTACGGTCAGCCGGCACCCTACGGTTACGGCGGATCGGGTATGCCGCCGCAGCAGTACCAGGGGGCTCCGGCCGCGAGCCGCCCCATGACGCTGGACGACGTGATCGTGAAGACGGCGATCACCCTGGGCGTGGTCGTGGCGGCTGCCGCGTTCGCCTGGTACGCGATTCCGGACTCGGTGGTGACGCCGGCGTTCCTGGCCGGTGCGCTGGTCGGGTTCGCGCTCGCCATGGTGCTGTCGTTCGCCCGCAAGGTGAACCCGGCGCTGCTGATGGCGTACGCCGTGGCCGAGGGTGTGTTCCTCGGGATCGGCAGCAAGTTCATCGCCGGCTGGGTCGGTGATTCCAGCATCATCGTGCAGGCCGTGCTGGCCACGATGGTGACGGCCGGTCTGACGCTGGCGACGTACAAGTACTTCGCGATCAAGGTGACGCCGAAGTTCACGAAGATGGTCATCATCGGTACGGCGGGCTTCGCCGGCGTGCTGCTGGTCAACTTCGTGCTGAGCCTGTTCGGGGTCAGCACCGGGATCAGCGGGATGGGCCCGATGGGTCTGCTGTTCGCCGCGCTCGGCGCCGGCCTGGCGGTGTTCAACCTGATCCTCGACTTCGACATGGTCGAGCAGGGTGTCCGCCACGGCGCTCCGCAGAGCGAGGCCTGGCGGGCCGCGTTCGGCCTGACCGTCACCCTGGTCTGGCTGTACTGGAACATCCTGCGGATCCTCGCCATCCTCCGCGGTGGCGACTGACCCCGGGTACTGAACAAGCGGGTACTGAACAACGGAAGGGCCGGTCCAGGTGGGCCGGCCCTTCCGGCTTTTCCGGACGCAGTTCGTCCGGTTCCCGCTCTACGGTGGGTGGATGACCTGGTACGACGCTCCCTCGCACACCGCAGGCGCCGCACTCGTCGCTCGGCTGGCGGACCTGCCGGGCGGGATGCCCGACATCGACCTGCGGGCAGGTGGGCTGCGGGTGCAGCCGTCCGACGGGACTGCCGAGGCGGCGCAAGAGCTCGGCCTGGTGGCGAATCCGGCCGGCCTGGAGACCCTCGACGTGGTGATCGAGGCAGCGGATCCCGCCGCGGTGCAACCGTTCTGGCAGACCGTGCTGGGCTACCCGGCCGGCCTCGAGGACCCGTTGCGCCGCGACCCGGCGTTCGCCGTACGGCGCTTGACCGAGCCCCGGCCGCTCCGGAACCGGATCCATGTCGACGTGGTCCGGGCGGCGGATGCGGTGGACCGGGCGCGCGAGGTGACCGGGCGCGAACCGTCCGGGGCGTTCGGCGTGATGCTGCCCGACGACGAGGGCAACGAGGTCGACCTGGTGCCGGGGGAGACGCTGCCGGGGACGACCGACTGGCTGGCGCTGTTCGGCGCGATGACGTTCTACCCGACGTCCTCGCCGGCCCCGCTCGTGACCGCCGCGGCCGAGCTGGCCGATGCCGCCGGCGTTCCGCTGATGATCGACGTACGGCGGGAAGGCGTCGCGTTCGACAGCGGCAAGGACCAGTGGGAGGAGAGCCCGGAGTTCGTCGCGCTCGCCCAGCGGATCGAGACCGCGGCGAAGGATCTGGGGCTCAGCGCGGACCCGGCGCGGCTGCGGTTCGTGCAGTTCGGGATCGACGCGGCCGACGTACCGGCCCTCAGAGCGTTCTGGGTGACGTTGCTCGGCTACGAGGAGGATCCCCGGCCGCACGTCACGGACATCTACGATCCGCGGCGGCTGAACCCGGTGCTGTTCTTCCAGCAGCTGGAGGAGCCGCGGGAGCAGCGCAACCGGATCCGCTTCGAGCTGGCGGTGCCGGATCCGGAGCGGACGGTCGAGGCGGCGATGGCCGCGGGAGGGCGGATCCTGTCCGAGAAGCCTTACCTGGTGGCGGATCCGGAGGGCAACGAGGTGGTCGTCAGAACGCCGAAGACCCGCCCTTCCACCTGAAAGGGCAGGTCTTCGAATTCTTCTCCTTTGCGGCTCAGCCCATTCGCCGGTGCGCCTTGACCAGGTCGTACTCGTGGACGATGGCGGTAGCGTGCCCGTGCGCGAGTGTGTACTCGCCGGCAAGCCATCTCACTCTGTCGTCGAAGCGCAGGAACGACGGTCCGTCGTTCATCAGCTGGAACCACTCGGTCATTGCGCGTCCGGTGCATCTGGGCACGGCCTCCACCAAACGCCGATGCGTCTCCTCGGAGTGGTTCAAGCCCATCTTCGCCTCCCGTCATCGGGGTACCGCGTAGTTATCGACTGTGCACCACGTGGCTGCCCGGAGGCAAGACTCCCGACATGAAAGTCCCCGCTCAGCGGACGCACAACTCCAGCAACTACTGACCAACCGGCACAGCGTCGGTCGTTTCGTCGATCCGGTCGACCTCGGCCTTGGGGTGGCGGCGGCGGTGGCGGAGGGCGGCCCAGCGGCCCCGGGGACCGCGGGAGCGGCCGCCGACCTCGGTCGCCGCGACCTCGGTACCGGCCTGGCGTGCGGCCCGGACGGCGGCCTCCGCGATCGGCAGGATCGCCTCGCCGCGGAACGGCTCCGGGTGCACGAACGACTCGGTCCCGACGCCCATCGCGGCCGCCACCGACGGCAGCAGCGCGGCCGACGCGGCGGCGTACCCGGTCGCCGACGGGTGGAAGTTGTCCCGGCCCCACATCGACGGGTTGGTGCGGAACACCTCGCCGAGCAGTGTGCCGAGCGACACGGACCGGCCGCCGGCCTCGACGACCGCGATGGTCTGCGCGGCGGCCAGCCGATGGCTCCAGGACCGGGCGACCCAGCGCAGCGGCGGCTGGATCGTGCGGATCACCCCGAGGTCGGGGCAGGTGCCCACCACCACCTCGCAGTTCGCGGCGCGCAACCGGCGGACGGCGGCCGACAGCAGCCGGACCGACGTCGACGGCGGCATCTTGGCCTTCACGTCGTTCGCGCCGATCAGGATCACCGCGACGTGCGGACCGGCCTGCAGCGCGGCGTCGACCTGGGCCGCGAGGTCGGTCGACTTCGCGCCGGTCTTGGAGACGTCGACGAGGCGGACCGGCCGTTCGGCCAGCTCCGCCAGCCCGGAGGCGAGCAGCACCCCGGGTGTCTCGTCCGGCGAGTCGGTGCCGTACCCCGCGGCACTCGAGTCGCCGAGCATGGCGAACGTGATCGGATGTCCCGGATACCGGCCGTACAGACCGTCGCCCGGAGTCGGGTAGTAGCGCATCGGTCCGATCACGCGCTTCGCATACTCGGCCTCAGCGGTCAGTACGCCGTACAACGTGGCACCGATGAGTCCGAGTCCCCCGCCCCCGAAAGCTGCGGCCTGGGCCAGCTTCTTGGCTGCCCTGGCTCTACTCATAAGTACAAGGATTACACGCTGTTACGTCGATGCAAGTGAAAATAGGGCAATGGCGTCCATATCACTACAGTAAAGATGTGCGCTACGCAGACTCTCTCCTGGACCTCGTCGGCAACACCCCGCTGGTGAGGCTGTCCAAGACCACAGACGGTGCCAAGTCCCTCGTGCTCGCCAAGGTCGAGTACTTCAACCCCGGCGGCTCGGTGAAGGACCGGATCGCGGTCCGGATGATCGAGGCCGCGGAGGCCTCCGGCGAGCTCAAGCCCGGCGGCACGATCGTGGAGCCGACGTCCGGCAACACCGGTGTCGGCCTGGCGATGGTCGCCCAGCAGAAGGGCTACAAGTGCGTCTTCGTCTGCCCGGACAAGGTCAGCGAGGACAAGCGCAACGTGCTCAAGGCGTACGGCGCCGAGGTCGTGGTCTGCCCGACCGCGGTGGCGCCGGAGCACCCGGACTCGTACTACAACGTCTCCGACCGCCTGGTCCGCGAGATCGAGGGCGCCTGGAAGCCGAACCAGTACGCGAACCAGAACAACCCGCGCTCGCACTACGAGACCACCGGCCCGGAGCTCTGGGAGCAGACCGAGGGCAGGATCACGCACTTCGTCGCGGGCGTCGGCACCGGCGGCACGATCTCCGGCACCGGGAAGTACCTGAAGGAGGTCTCCGGCGGCCGGGTGCAGATCATCGGCGCCGACCCGGAGGGCTCGGTGTACTCCGGCGGCACCGGCCGGCCGTATCTGGTCGAGGGCGTCGGTGAGGACTTCTGGCCGGAGACGTACGACCGCGACATCTGCGACCGCGTCATCGAGGTCTCGGACGCGGACTCGTTCGCGCTCACCCGGCGGCTGGCCCGTGAGGAGGCCATGCTGGTCGGCGGCTCGGCCGGGATGGCCGCCGCGGCCGCGATCCGGCTCGCGCACGAGCTCGACGACCCCGACGCCGTCATCGTGGTCCTGCTGCCGGACGGCGGCCGCGGCTACCTGACGAAGGTGTTCAACGACGACTGGCTGGCGCAGTACGGCTTCCTCGCGCACACCCGGCAGGGCACCACCCTCGGCGACGTGCTGGCCGGCAAGGACGGCAGCTTGCCGCCGCTGGTGCACACGCACCCGCACGAGACGGTCGCCGAGGCGATCGGGATCCTGCGGGAGTACGGCGTCTCGCAGATGCCCGTCGTCCGGGCGGAGCCGCCGGTGATGGCGGCCGAGGTGGCCGGCGCGGTGTCGGAGCGAACGCTGATGGACGCCCTGTACTCCGGCAAGGCGCGGCTGGCCGACATCGTCGAGCAGCACATGGACCCGGCCCTGCCGTCGCTCGGCGCCGGTGAACCGGTCGCCAGGGCGGTCGAGCTGCTCGAGGGTAGGGACGCCCTGATGGTTCTGGACGACGGAAAGCCGGTGGGCGTGCTGACCCGGCAGGACCTACTGGTCCATCTGTCGGCCGACTGACCTCAACGGTCCACGACGGACGGGATGATGGCGATCAGCGCCGTGATCACGATGCCGATCACGATGACTGCCGCTCCGGCGATCTGAAGGATGTCCATGTCTCAAGAGTCCTTCAGCGGCGCCCGGTAGACATCGGTCTCCCGGCCGGTCTTCGGCTCATCCCAAGGTCGTACGCCGGGTCACCCGGACTCCTACTCCAGGAGTCCGGGCCACCCCTAAGGGCACAGAACCTAATGGACGACCGCGAAGTCGGCCGGATCGAGCCGCCGCGTCCGTCGCCAGTACGCGAAGGTCCACTCGGGCCAGATGGTCGAGTTCCGTCCGGCACCGTCCAGGTACCAGCTGGTGCAGCCCGACTGCCAGACGGTGTCGCCGAGCTCACGCTGCATCGAGTCGACGAAGCGGTCCTGGACCTCCTCGCGGACCTCGACGTACGTCGCGTTACGTCGCCGCAGCAGGTGCAGCGCCTGCATCACGTACCGGACCTGGGCCTCGATCATGAACACCATCGACGAGTGGCCGAGGAGCGTGTTCGGGCCGACCAGCAGGAACAGGTTCGGGTATCCGGCGACGGTGATACCGAGGTGCGCGCCGATGCCGTCGCGCTTCCAGTGCTCGGCCAGGTCGACGCCGTCCTTGCCGAGGATCGGCATCCGGGTCAGGTTGGCCGAGACGTCGAAGCCGGTGCCGAGCACGATCGTGTCGCAGGCCCGCTCGATGCCGTCGGCGGTGACCACGCCGGTCGGGGTGACCCGTGTGATCGAGTCGGTGATCAGGTCGACGTTCGGCCGGGCCAGGGCCGGGTAGTAGTCGTTCGAGATCAGGATCCGCTTGCAGCCGATCTGGTAGTCCGGGGTCAGCTTCGCCCGCAGCTCCGGGTCGGTGACCTGCTTGTGCAGGTGCCGTTTGGCCTGCAGCTCGAGGCCCTTCATCAGCTTCGGGTTCCCGGCGAAGCCGGCGCCGCGGCCCTCGAGACCCCAGTAGATGGCATTGCGGATGGTCCGCTGGCCGGCCGGGAACCGCTCGTGCAGCTTGCGTTCCCAGACGCCGATCGCGCGGTCCGGCTTCCCGGTGATCCACGGTGCCGTCCGCTGGTACACGTCCAGGTGGGCGACCTGCGGGGCGATCTCCGGCACGAACTGGATCGCCGACGCGCCGGTGCCGATCACCGCGACGTTCCGCCCGTGCAGGTCCACCGAGTGGTCCCACTGCGCCGAGTGGAACGTCGTACCGGCGAAGGAGTCGAGGCCCGGGAGGTCCGGGCGCCTGGGCTTGTGCAGGCTGCCGACGCCGGTGACCAGCGCCTGGGTCTCGATGGTCTCGTCGCCGTTGACCGTGACGGTCCAGCGGCCGGTCCCCTCGTCGAAGGCCGCCTCGGTGACCTCGGCGCCGTACCGGATCTTGTCGGCGATGCCGTACTTGCCGGCGCAGTGCCGCAGGTAGGCGAGGATCTCGTCCCAGGGCGCGAACATCCGCGTCCAGCGCGGGTTCTGCTCGAACGAGAACGAGTACAGGTACGACGGGATGTCGCACGCGCAGCCCGGATACGTGTTGTCCCGCCAGGTGCCGCCGAGGTCGCCGGCCTTCTCCAGGATGACGAAGTCCTCGCACCCGGCCTGCTTGAGCTTGATTCCCATGCACAGCCCGGCGAACCCGGACCCGATGATGACAACGTCCGACATAGCCGGTCAGGTTACCGGCGAGTCACCTCGCGAGGCTAGACCTTGAGGCGGTAGAGCGTCTCGCCGGCGTTCGGGACGACGAACGTGTCCGGGTCGGCCTCCCACGCGGCGAGGTCGACGGCGGCCGGGTCCAGGTAGCCGAGGTTGGCCCGGCGGACGACGTCCTCGGGGATCCCGGTGGCGAGCGTGACCCGGACGCGGAGGTGCTCGCCGTTGACCGGGTCCCAGGTGCCGGCGCCGCGCAGGTGGGTCGAGTGTGCGAGGACGCCCCAGTGCAGGTCGCGGAACTTGTCCCACTGGCCGAGGAAGTAGTCGCGGCAGTGGTAGCCGATCTCCTCGATCTCGGGGTGCATCGCGGCCAGCTGGGTGACGTGCGGCGCGTACAGGATCACCTCGCCCCCGTCGGCGACGATCGGCTCGACCTTGTAGAAGCCCTTCGCCGCGGTCCAGATGTCGGCGTACTTCGGCGGCATCACCGAGACCACCCGCCGCACCGGGTGGTCGAGGTAGCGGACGTGGGTCTGGGCGGAGATCGCGGCGGCCGCGCGCCAGGACGAGACGGTGTCGCCGAACGCGACCGCGTGCAGCGCGTCGGTGCCGGACTGGGCGACCACCGACAGCGCGAGCTTCGCGGCCGGGATGAGCGCGGCGGCCTCGTCGATCAGCGCGCGGACGGGCGTGACACCCGGCGTGCCGATGATGTTCGCGCTGGTGATCAGCGCGCCGAGCCAGTGCGAGAAGTCGATCACCTCCTGACCCGCGACGCCGGGGAAGAAGTACTTGTTGCCGCCGGAGAACCCGACCACCTCGTGCGGGAACACCGGCCCGACGACCAGCGCGACGTCGTGCTCGACGACCGCGCGGTTGAGCCTGACCGGGACCTCGTCGCGGAGCATCTCGCCGGAGATCTCCCCGACCCGGTCGGGGCCGATCGTGCCGAGGTCGGCGAACGTCTCCGGCTTCCACCACTCGTGGTTGATCACGTTCGGGTAGTCACCGCCGAGATGCGCGCGCAGCTCGTCCGGCGTCATCTCCGCGTGGGTGCCGAGGGCAACCAAGATCGTGACCTGGCTGTCCTGCAGGGCCTGGGTGACCGCCTTCAGGAGCAGCGGGAGCGGGCAACTGCGGGTGGCGTCCGGGACGATCACGCAGACGCTCCGCCCGGCCAGGCCGGCGCCGGCCAGTGCCTCGCCGACGAACGCCGTCACCTCGTCCTCGGTCAGGACCTGACCCACACCACCGATCACCGCCGCATCAGTCACCCCTCGACCCTACCGATGGACAGCGGGTGATCCCAGACCGTCTCGGGGCGTGATCGCCCGAAAGCCCTTGGTGGACACGCGTTCGCGTGAGGGCGCGGTAACCGGCCGGGCGTTGACCCCGCCCGGGCCGCGATGCACGATCGGTGGATCACCTGGGGGAGTGAGCAAGGGGGAGTCCCACCATGTCCGAAACGATCGAGCACGCTCGGCCTCACGGGTTCGGGGGAGTGGTGCTGCAGGACGGCGACCCGGCGTACGACGGGGCTCGGTCCGTCTTCAACGGGATGATCGACAAACGACCGGCGATGATCGCGCAGTGCGAGTCGGCGGCCGACGTCCAGGCGGCGCTGCGGTACGGCCTCGACCGGGAGCTGGAGATCGCGGTCCGCGGCGGCGGTCACGGCGTGGCCGGGACGGCGGTCACCGAGGGCGGCCTGGTCGTCGACCTGCGCCGGATGAACAGCGTCCAGGTCGACCCGGAGGCGCGGATCGCCCGGGTCGGCGGCGGCGCGACCTGGGGTGACTTCGACCGGGCGTGTACGCCGTACGGGCTGGCCACGACCGGCGGCCGGGCGTCCACGACCGGTGTCGCCGGGCTCACGCTGGGCGGCGGGTCCGGCTGGTTCGAGCGCAAATGGGGCCTGGCCTGCGACGCGCTGGTCTCGGTCGAGCTCGTGACCGCCGACGGCCGGCTGGTGATCGCGGACGAGACCAAGAACGCCGAGCTGTTCTGGGCCCTGCACGGCGGCGGCGGGAACTTCGGCGTCGCCACGTCGCTGACCTTCCGGCTCCAGTCGTTGCCAACGGCCACATTGGGGTTGCTGCTGTGGCCGGCCGAGGCCGGTCCGCAGGTGCTGCGCGCGTACCGGGACCTCATCGAGGGCGGCGCGCCGGACGAGCTCGGCGGCGCGGCGCTCTACCTGACCGGGCCGCCCGAAGAGTTCGTGCCGGCGCATCTGCAGGGCAAGCTCGTGGTCGGGGTCGGAGCGGTCTACGCCGGCACCGAGGCCGAGGCCCGCGAGGTGTTCGCGCCGATGTTCGCGCTGGCCCCGGAGGGCGTGATGGTCGCGGAGCTGCCGTACGACGTGTTGCAGTCGGCGCTCGACGATCCGCCGGGGTTCCGGAACTACTGGTCGGCCGAGCACCTGTCTGCCCTCCCGGACCCCGCGGTTGACGCGTTCTGCGACCGGGTGAGCGACATGCCGAGCCCCTCGCCGTCACAGCAGCTGATCGCGCCGTGGGGCGGTCAGGTGCTGCGGGCCGCGGACACCTGGCCGCTGCCGCACCGCAAGGCGGCGTGGGTCGTGCACCCGTTCGGCCTGTGGGAGGACGCGGCCGACGACGCGCGCGGGATCCGGTGGGCCCGCGACCTGTGCGCGGATCTGCAGGAGTGGGCGACCGGCTACGTGTACCTGAACTTCATCGGCAACGAAGGGCAGAGCCGTGTGATCGCGGGCTTCGGCGAGGACAACTACCGGCGGCTGGCGCGGGTGAAGTGCGAGTACGACCCCGAGAACGTCTTCCACCTCAACCAGAACATCGAGCCGGGGTGGCCCTGCTAGGGCGTGGCTGCTGAGCGCGACCACTGCACGGCCGCGATCACGGCGTACGCGATCCCGGCGAGGGGGACCGCCCAGAACCGGAAGAACGGGAGCTGGCCGGTGACGGCGGTCGCGGCGAACACGACGCCGATCGTCGTGAGGCCGGCGACCGTTCCCCGGCGGCGGGAGGCGAGCGCGGTGCTCGGCAGCGGGCCCATGTGCCGGTCGAGCAGCGCACCGACCGCGCTCAGGCCGACGAGTGCGGTGACGAGGAAGAGGACGGCGCCCGGAAGACTCCCGAAGACGATCGCGGCCGCGTTCAGGAACGTGACGAACGCGAACGCGACCGCAATGTCCAGCGCGCCGAACACCAGGTGCGACCGGCGGCGGCGTTTGAGGTCGTCGCCGCCGGTCCTGGTCGGGCCGGGGTCTCCGCTGAGCCGCCGTACGGTCAGGATCAGGCCGGTCGCGATCAGGACCAGCAGGAGTACGCCGACCACGGACAGGACCACCGAGCGGGTCGTCGACATGTACTGACGGACGTCGTCGCCGGACACGCAGCTCGCCGACGGCGGGAACCAGCTGGTCCGCGGCACCGCGTCGACCGCGCCGACCTTGCGCGCGCAGTCCTCACCCGGGTCGTACCAGTTCGGCATCGACAACGTGACGACCGTCGTCCACACCAGCCCGCCGATCAACCCCACCCCGAGCAGGGATCCCGCCCGCCGCCGTACCCAGTCCACGGGCCCTACCCTCTCATCCGTGGATTCCTACCTTGCCGCGCTCCGCCGCGACGTCGGCTCCCGCCTGCTGTTGCTGCCCGGCGCACAGGTCCTCGCGATCGACGCGGACGACCGCATCCTGTTCCAGCGAAGCCGCGACACCGGCCTGTGGGAGCTTCCGGCGGGCGGCGCGGAGCCGGGCGACAGCTTCCGCCGTACGGCGGCCCGCGAGTTCTCGGAGGAGACAGGGCTGGTCGTCGCCGAGGAGGACCTGGTGCCGTTCGCCAGCCTGTCCCGTGCCGACGTCCACACGCTGACCTATCCGAACGGCGATGCGGTTCAGTGCTTCGCCCTCTGCTTCGAGGCCCGCCACTGGACCGGCACGTTGCGGCCTGGTCAGAACGAGGTCCTCGAGGCCGGGTTCTTCGCGACTCCACCCGGACCGCTGCACCCGCCGACCGAGACAGTGCTTCGGCTGCACGCCTCTTATTGCGAGACGGGGCTCTTCCAGGCGTCCTAGGTTGCCGCCATCATCGCAGGTATGACGACGTTCGACGCGCTGCCGAAGGTGGAGTTGCACTGCCACCTCGAGGGCACGATGCGGCCGGCGACCGTGGTGGAGCTTGCCCGGCGCAACGGCGTACCGCTGCCGGTGTCCGAGCCCGCGGAGTTGTACCGCTACGACTCCCTCGACGGCTTCCTGCGGGTGTTCTGGTTGGTGCAGTCGACGCTCGTCCGGCCGGAGGACTGGGCGCGGTTGGCCTACGAGTCCGTGGTGGACGGCGCGCGGCACGGTGTCGTCTACCGCGAGGCGTTCTTCACGCCCGCGCGGCACCTGGCCGACGGGCAGGACCTGGCGTCGATCGTCACCGGACTGGACGAGGGGCTCGCCGCGGCCGAGAAGGAGACCGGCGCGCTGTGCCACCTGATCGCCGACATGGATCGTGCCTTCGGGCCGGCGGCCGGTCTGGAGCTCGTCGAGCGGCTCGCCGGGCTGCGCCGGTCGGGCGCCCGTGGGATCGAGCGGGTGCTCGGCGTCGGGATGGATTCGACGGAGCTGGGCATCGATCCGGCGTCGTACCTGCCTGCGTACCAGGCTGCTCGCGCCGGCGGGTTCAGGCTGACCGCGCACCAGGGGGAGAACTCGCCCGCCTCGGCGATCGCCACCTGCGTCGACGTCCTGGGAGTCGAGCGGATCGACCACGGCTTGTCGGTCATGGAGGATCCCGAGCTGGTCCGCCGTCTCGCAGCGACCCGGGTCCCGCTCACGGTGTGCCCGACCTCGAACATCCGGATCGCGAACGCGTTCCCCCGGCTCGAGGACCACAGCTATCCGCAGATGCGGGCCGCCGGCCTGCTCGCTACCGTGAACACCGACGACCCGGCACTCATCGACCTCGACCTCAGCGCCGAGTACGACGCCGTCGCCGCCGCCTTCGGCTACTCGTGGCACGACATGGTCACCATCTCCCTGGACGCCCTCGAGGCCAGCTGGCTGGACGACGATCGCAAGGCCCGCCTCCGGGACCGCATCACGCCAGCCGTGTGACCGCGTGGCTCCCCGGTGTCCTTCGTCCCCTTCCCGGTCGGGCGGGAGTCCGATCCCTGGCGCATCCGGGGACGACGGCGGCCGAGGCGGACGCCGTCTTTCGGCCTGCTCGAGCAGGGATTCTCGGACTGCGCGTCGTACACCCACGAGGTGGTCTCCGCAGGCGTGAGCGGCGACTCCGCCGCGAGGGCGGTGCGTGGAAGGTGTTCCATCGGCACGGCGACGAGCTGAGCTAGCGGTTGGCGACCTGGGCGCGGAGGAAGGCGGTGGTCGGGCGAGGGCTGATTCCTCTGCTGCGCAGGGGCTCGTCGGTCCAGGGCACGTCCTCCAGGGAGAGCAGCAGGCTGATGCCGAGGACCGAGGCGACGGCTTCGTTTCGGCGGTTGAGGAGTCTGCTCGCCAGCCGAGCCACGGATGCGGGCATCCGTTGCACCTTGAGCTTGCGGTGCAGGAGGTCCTCGGCGAATCTGATCGCCTCGTTCCGGCTCAGCGCCTCCGGTCCGCCGAACTCGATCAGTTCGGGCGGGTCGGCCTCGACCGTGACGGCGACGACCAGGGCGGCGACGTCCGCTGTGCTCACCCAGCGGTGCTTGGCGTTGCCGTTGCCGATCACCGCGACCTTGCCGTTGGCGAGATCGAAGCGCCCGAGCGGACCGAGGTGGATCTCCTGGAACGCGTCCGGCCGGACGACGACACGTTGCAGGGCCGAACGCCGCAACCGGGCCTCGACGGCGAGCTTGGCCCGCTCGATCGGCACGCCGAGTCCCGCGTCCACCCCGGCATACGAGACATAGACGAACCGCCGTACGCCGGCCTCCTCGGCGGCATCGACCAGCGCCAGCATGCCGAGCTCGTCGGTCTCCCGGATCGACGGGCCGCGAACACCGGCCAGCAGCCGCCCGATGGCCGTTGCCGTCGCGACCACCGTTGCCACGCCCGCACACGCTTTCCGCAGGCTTGCGGGATCGGTCAGATCCCCCACGACCACCTCGGCCCCGCGAATTTCCGTGGTCCCGGAACGCGCCGGGCACCGCACGTTCACCCCGCGGTCGACCAGTCCCCGAACGACTTGTCCGCCCAGGTCCCCGGTGCCACCGACCACCAGCAGCATGGCAACCACCCCCACCACCGACGGTCCACCTGGCCGCCGATCCACGCAACTGTTCGTGAAATTGCCAGGCGGAGCCGGGGCCGTGGATGGGATAGTGCCGGGATGCGTGCGACGGAAGCAGTGACCCGAGCGGAGCTCGTCGACGGGCTGCGGCAGTTGGGCCTGGAGCGGACGGGCGAGGTGATCGTGCACTCGTCGCTCAGTTCCTTCGGGTACGTCGACGGTGGCGCGGAGGCGGTCTGTGCGGCGCTGACCGAGGTCTGCGGGACCGTGCTGATGCCGGCCGGCAGTTGGGATCTCACCGCGATCCCGGCGCCACCCGGACTGGTCCGCCCGCACAACGCCTACTGGAACGCGGAGAGCTGGCCGGACTTCGACGAGAAGTTGTCGCAGGCAACCAGTTTCCGGGACGACCTCCCGATCGACAGTTGGCTCGGAAAGATTCCGGAAACGTTCCGCCAGACGTGCTCACCTTTCCGAACCGGACATCCGCTGTTTTCCTACCAAGCCGCCGGGCCCGCGGCCGAGCGACTCCTCGGAGCGCAGCGCCCCGACTGGCCGCTCGGCCCGATCGAGGCCCTCGACGGCGACGTCCTGCTGCTCGGCGTCACCCACACCTCGAACACCACGATCCACCTCGCCGAGCAGTACCTCGGCCGCTCCTGCTTCTACCGCTATGCGAAATCCGCCGACGGTCTGTGGGTCGAGTACCCGAACATCCCGGGCGACAGCCGCGAGTTCGACGCCATCGAGCCGACCCTGCGCTCCGCGACGAAGGAAGTCCGGATCGGTCAGGCCCGGGTTCGCCGGATCCCGAAGCAGGCGGTGCTCGCCGCAACCCGCCAACTCGTGGAGAACGACTCTGCCGCACTGCTCTGCACCGACGACCCGGCCTGCCGCTGCGCAGCCGCCCTGCAACAACGCCTGGCGTTCCTCGCCACAGCGTAGGCGGACCGGTCCTCCGCTGCCTGCCTGCTGGTCAGTCCGGGACGACGTCGATCAGGACCTTGCCGACGATGCTGTCCTCCACGGCGGCGTGGGCGTCCGCGGCGCGCTCGAGTGGATAGTGGTGCAGCGGGAGACCCGCTTCCGGGCCGATACGGATCGCGCCGGCTTCGACGGCGGCGGTGACGTCGGCGAGGCCGCGGGGGCGCCAGGACTCGGGTGCCGTGTAGAGCAGGACGAACTGCCAGCGGGCGTTGGGCACCATCGACGCGCGCACCGGGAGCTCCATCGACGGGCCGCCGTCGGTCGCGTACACCGCGACCGAGCCGTGCGGGGCGATCACCGCGGCGTCCACGGCCGCGTTCGCCGCGGGGGACACCTCGACGATCGTGTTCACGCCGCCGGGCGCGATCGCCCGTACCTCCGCGACCACGTCCTGCTGCTTGTAGTCGATGACGTGGTCGGCGCCCGCGAGCCCGGCGAGGTTGCCCTTCTCCGGGCTGCTCACAGTGGTGATCACCGTCGCGTCGGACCACCGCGCCAGCTGGATCGCGGCGTTGCCGACCGCCCCGGCGCCGCCGGCCACCAGCACGGTCCGCCCGGCGAGCTTGCCCGGCCCGAGGCGGTCGGGGCCGTCCTCGGTCACGGTCAGGCAGCGATGCGCGGTCAGGAACGGTACGCCGAGCGCGGCGCCCAGGTCGTACGACGCGTCGTCGGGCAGCGGCATCACGTGCCGCACCGGGACCACGGCGTACTCCTGCGCCGTACCGCCCGCCGGCCGCTGGTACGCGGCCTCCCAGAGCCAGACGCGGCGCCCGGTGAGCGCCACGTCGACACCCTGGCCGACGGCGTCGACGACACCGGCGCCGTCCTGGTTCGGCACCTGCGCGGGGTGCACCGCCGTACCGGCCTCGGTGCCGCGGCGGGACTTCCAGTCGGTGGGATTGACGCCCGAGCGGTGGATCCGCACCCGGACCTCGCCGGGACCCACCTCCGTCAGCGGCCTGTCCACGAGGGTCAGGACATCGGGCTCACCGGTCACGGAGTACTCGATCGCACGCACCCCATCGACGCTACCGCAGTTGTTTGGTGAACATCAGCGTCGCGTCGTCGTCGTTGCGGATCATCTCCATCGGCGCCACCTGGCGGCCGCCGTAGATCAGGCCGCGGCCGTCCGGGAGGTAGCCGCGGCGGACGTACATCCGCTGCGCCTGCCCGTAGTCCGGGTACAGCCCGACGCCGATCCCGACCACCGGCGACCGCTCCGCGACCAGCGCCTCGGCCGCGTCCATCAGCGCGCTCCCGATGCCGCGGCGCCGCAGACTCGGCAGCACGTTGAAGTCCTGGATCTCCGGGATCCCGCCGAACGGTTCGTACGGCGACTCCCAGCGGACCGTGACGTAGCCGGCGTACTCGCCGTCGACGGTGGCGACGAGGATGTCGCGCGTCCCCGCACGCTGCTCGGCCTGGTACCGCTGGTACTGCGACAAGGGCTTGTTCCAGCCGATCGCGCTCATCGCCCCGGAGATCAGCTCGGGGTCGCCGTCGCGCAACGGCCGGATCTCCAAGTCGGTCATGAGGTCAGCCTGGTGGCAGCGCCTGGGGCGCGCAAACGGTTTACGGCGAGGGCGCCGCCGCACGGACGGCGCCCTGCGCTGTCAACTCACGGTGTCGGATCCGGGTAGCTGCCTCCGAGGATGTCGGTGTTGCCGAAGGTGGCGGGGCAGGCGCCGAGCACGTCCGGCGCCGGTACTGGGCTCGCCGTGTACAGCGATGCCCGGTAGGCGTTGATCGCCGGGCAGACGCCCGCGTTGCCGGCGTCGTTCCAGACCGCGACGGCGCGGTCGTTGGTCGCGGCCGCGTACACATAGTCGCCGAGGAACTCCGAGATCAGCGCGTTCGCACTGCTGCCTCGTGGGTCACCGCCCGGTGTCCGTTCGAGCGTGGTCCACCCGGACGGTACGCCGCCGGCCACGTTCGCGTGCCGGACCTCGCCGACCAGACCGCGTGGATCCGTCGTGTTGGTGCGGTACGGCGTCGTGAACGAGTTGTGCACGATGTACAGGTCTGTGCCGTCGGGCGACACCGCGGGCGCGGTGTACACCGGGCGGTCGCCGGCTGTCAGGGCGAGCGGAGCCGGTGGCACCCAGGACGTGCCGCCGCGCGGCGACCAGGTCAGCATCAGCTGCTCGTTGTTCAGACCCGCCCGGCCGTCGGACCAGGTCATGAAGAGCTCGTCGGTCGCGCCGGCGCCGGTGGGACGGCCGTTCGCGATGTCGACGTTCGGGCCGCCGGCCAGGTCGACGCGGGCGCCGGCGATGCCGTCCATCACCGGGCGACCCTCGACCGGGTCGAACACGCCGGGCTTCACCACGGGCGCGACCAGCGTCGGACCCGTCCAGTGCGCGCCGCCGTCGGTCGACTTGTACATCAGCTGCCAGTTCGTGCCGCCGCGCGCGCCGACGCCGAAGACGTAGACGTTGCCGGTGCTGTCGGTGCGGACGACGCAGCCGTCGGCCTGCTGGTTGACGCCGTTGCTCGCCGCGGGCCCGACCTGCTTCGTGATCCAGGAGCGGCCACCGTCGGCCGATCGCGCCACGGTCAGCGGGATCGGCAGCGCCTGCCCCTGGCTGTTGCTGCGGAAGCTGGCCCAGCACACGTAGACGTGCCCGAAGAACCGGCTGCTCGCGGCGTTGTCGGCGTAGATCTGCTCCTTGTCGGAGAAGGTCGTCGACGACTGCCTGGAGATGATCACCGGCGAGGTCCAGGCACCGGCGTTGCCGGCCGCGGCGGCGCGGACGTCGTCGGCGGCCGACACCGCGATCGCCTCGACACCCCGGAAGGTCTCGAGCTTGCGGTCGGCGGAGAAGTTCGAGGTCAGGTTGGCGTAGTACAGCCGGGACCCGTTGGCCCAGGAGAAGGTGCCGTTCGGGCCCGGTCGTGGACCGAAGGCGACGGCCGGGTCGCCGTCGGAGACCAGCCCGGCCTCGAAGTAGTGCGGCAGCGTGCCGATGGGGCCGACGCGCGGAACGCAGGCCGCCGGGCCGAGGCAATGCCTGGCGGTCCAGCCGGAGTACGTCGGCTGCGTCCAGCTCTGCCCGCTGTTGAACGAGAAGTACACACCGGAGACACCGACACCGTCGGTGAACGGGCAGGTGCTCGGGTCACCCGCCGCGCACGACTCCATGTCGATCTCCTCGTTCGCGCCGGCGACCATCACCGCCGGGTCGTGCGCGTCGATCGCGACGGCGGGCTCGTTCTGCTTGTTCTGCGAGAACGGCGTCGGCGGGCTCCCGACGGTGACCTGCGTGGCCGGTGCCGCGTACGCAGCGACGGCGGCTCCACACAGCGCGGCTGCGAAGGCAGCAACGGAAGCGATGATGAGGCGTGGTCTGCCCATGATCCCTCCCCGGGGACGACCATCGGTCCGGGACGGTTTCCCGGCCCGCATGGACGTTTCCGACCTAGCACCTGGGCCCGGGGCAGACAACAGTTCGGGCCGGGTGATGACGGCTTGCGCAGCGTCGTGCGCAAGCCGTCATCGACGGTCAGCGGGTGGCGCGGACGGCGGTCTTGATGACCCTGGTGATCGCGTCGGGCTCGGTGATCAGGCCGAGGTGGCCGGTCGGGATCCGGGTGATGGTGGAGTGTGCCCGGGTGGCCATCGCGTTCTGGGCGGTCGGGGTGATGATCAGGTCCTTGGTGCCGAGCACGTACCAGGACGGGATCGTGGCCCACGCGGGCGGTCCGGACGGGGTGAAGCCGGCGCTGAGCGTGAGTGGGCGCTGGGACGGGTAAAGGTTCTCGGCCTGCCGGCGCGGAACGCCGGACGCGAACGACGTCAGGAACGTGTCGTGCTTGAGGTACAGGTCGACGTCACCGGCCGGTGCGCCGGGGTAGGGGACGAAGTCGAAAACGTTTTCCGGCGGGACGGCGAGGGCCGAGTCGGCACCGGCCAGCGGGAACACGACCTCGCCCTCGGCGGGTGCGAACGCGTCCACGTACACAAGGGCCTTGACGTTCGGGTTGCCGGTGGCGGCGTTGGTGATGACGGCACCGCCGTACGAGTGCCCGACCAGGACGATCGGGCCGGACAGGGTGGACAGGAAGTCGCGGATCGTCGCGGCGTCGGTGGTGAGGTTGCGCAACGGGTTCGGTGGTACGCGGACGGTGTACCCGTCGTCGAGCAGGCGGCTGGTGACCTTCGACCAGCTGGACCCGTCGGCCCACGCGCCGTGGACCAGTACGACGGTCGGTCGCGGGCCGCCCGAGTCCGACGCCGCGGCCGGTGTCACGGCCGCGATCAGGACAGCGAGGACGGCCCCCAGGACAGCCAGAAAACGTGTTCTGCGGTGCTGCATCGGTGATGCCTTTCGTCAGGCGACTGTCGCCGGGAGGGCGCGCTGATGCGTGACGAAGCCAGGAGGGTGAACTACGACTGGAAGAACTCGAGGAGGTCGGCGTTGACCACGTCGGCGTGCGTGGTCGGCAGACCGTGCGGGAGGTCCTTGTAGGTCTTGAGGACCCCGTTCTTGAGCAGCGCGGCCGACTTCGGGCCGGAGTCGGCGTACGGGACGATCTGGTCGTCCTCGCTGTGCACCACCAGGACCGGGAGGGTGATCTTCTTCAGGTCCTCGGTGAAGTCGGTCTGGGAGAACGCGACGATGCCGTCGTAGTGCGCCTTGGCGCCACCCATCATGCCCTGGCGCCACCAGTTCGCGATGACTGCCTCGTTCGGCACGGCCCCCGGCCGGTTGTAGCCGTAGAACGGCCCTTCCGGCAGTGCGCGGTAGAACGCCGACCGGTTGGCCGCGAGTTGGGCCTGGAGGTCGTCGAAGACCGCCTTGGGCAGCCCCTCCGGGTTCGCGTCGGTCTGCACCATCAACGGCGGGACCGCGCACAGCAGCGCGGCCTTGGCGGCCCGGCCCTCGCCGTGCCGGGCCAGGTAGTGCGTCACCTCGCCGCCGCCGGTCGAGTGGCCGACGTGGATGCAGTCGCGCAGGTCGAGGTGGTCGACGACCGCCTTCAGGTCGTCGGCGTAGTGGTCCATGTCGTGCCCGTCACCGGTCTGCGTCGACCGGCCGTGCCCACGACGGTCGTGCGCGACGACGCGGTACCCCTTCGACAGGAAGAACAGCAGCTGGGCGTCCCAGTCGTCGGCCGACAGCGGCCACCCATGACTGAACACGATCGGCTGCCCCGTCCCCCAGTCCTTGTAGAAGATCTCCGTACCGTCGCTGGTCGTGATCGTTCCCACGGTGAACCCCCTTGCTCGGCAACGGGGCCGGCCCTGTCGCCGCCCCCGCGAAACGCTAGTCGCCAATGCCCACCGGGAGAAGCGGTATCTCGTTCGACCACGCCCGGACCACGCACAAACCACGAACCGACCACGGATTCCGGTAGCGGACAGGAGCTGACCGCTATGGCCTTTACAGTTCTTGCCATGACGACAAACGAGCGGGGCGACATCCTGGACTTTCTCGGGAAGCACCGGTACTTCCTGCGGCACACCGCGCAAGGTCTGACCGACGACCAGGCGCGGACCCGGAGCACGATCAGCGAGCTGACGGTCGGCGGCCTGATCAAGCACGTGAGCGCGACCGAGCAGCACTGGGCCGAGTTCGCGCAGGGCAAGGCGGAGGCCACCCCGACCGAGTACACGCCGGAGATGATGGCAACCTGGCAGGACCAGTTCCGCCTGACCGAGAGCGAGACGCTGGCCGGCGTCCTCGCGGAGTACGAGAAGGTCGCCGCCGCCACCGACGAGCTCGTCCGCACCCTCGACCTGGACGCCGGCTACGAACTGCCCGCGGCGCCGTGGCAGCCGCCGGGCGTCTTCTGGAGCGTCCGCCGCGTGTTCCTGCACATCGCGGCCGAGACCGCCCAGCACGCCGGCCACGCCGACATCGTCAGGGAAGCGATCGACGGCCAGAAGACCATGGGCTGACCCAACGAACAAGCCGAGCGCCAGGACTCCTCCGGGGTCCTGGCGCTCTGTCGTGTTCGCAACCTTCGGCGGTCCGCTCGCATCAAGGCAGATAGGGGAGATTCAAACCTCGGTGAGCTGACCGCCCCCGCGGACTCCGCGGGCTGCCCGAGGTCGGGTGCGCTGCGCGCGTGCCGGTTCGGTCGGGAGCCGTCGCCGGTGCCCGGAGACGGTGGGGGAGAGGCACAACTTCATGCGATTCAGGGGAACGGCCCTCGCGGCCGTAGGAATCGCTGTTCTCTTGCTGGGGGCAGGAACGGCATCAGGAGAAACCCGTGCGCCGGGGGAGAGCCCCGGCATCCAGATCGTCCCGGGGCCGGAGGACCCGGGTGGTTCACAGTTCGTGCCGGGCGCGAGCAACGTCGTACCCGCGACGGCCGCGCCGGCCACGGACATCGGCACCGCGGCGGTGCAGAGCCTTGCGGCGCCGTTCTACGCGTGTCCGGGGTTCAGCGGGATCGAGAAGACGAATCCGTTGGCGAATCTGTACGCCGACAAGTTCGCCTGGGGGCCGTACGCGGCGTACAAGGTCGGTAACGGTGGCGGCAACATCAACTGGTCGCTGAACCCGTACAAGAACGCCAGCTGGTACATGTGGTTCCACTCACTCCGTTGGCTCGGCCAAGGAATCATCGCCGCGGGGAAGGGTGATCTGACGGCGCTCACGAGGGTGAACACGATCGCGTACGACTGGTATCGCGACAACCCGTACTCGTGGAAGGCGAACGTCGGCGCGTGGGAGTCGACCATGCACCGTACGAACGTGCTGATCTGCCTGCGGCAGGCGATCCTGTCGGGGCTGAAGGTGACCGCGGTCCCGGCCCGGTACGCGTGGGTGGATGCGGCGCTGCTCAGTCACGCGCGGTTCCTGACCAACTACTGGAGCGGTGCCTGGAATCACGGCACGGACGAGAGCATCGCGCTCTTCGGCGTTGGTGTCACCCTCAATCGCAGCGACTACAAGAACCTCGCCGTCAAACGGCTCGCGGCGGGCATCACGACGTCGATCGACGCGCAAGGTTCCACCAACGAGCAGTCGACCGGGTATGCCTCGTTCAACTACTCCTTGTGGGGCAGGGCGGCTGCGGTGCTGCAGAACGGCGGGGTGAGTCCGGGGACCACCATCACGACCCGGCGAGCACTGCTGGCGAAGTGGTTGACGCTGGCCACGAACTCGCTCGGCAAACTGCCCCAGATCGGCGACACCGAGCTGCAGGCGACGTACCCGTGGAGCGGTACGCCGATGGAGTACGCCGGTTCGCTGGGGACGAAGGGCACCGCGCCGCCGTGGCGGGTCGGGGTGTACTCGGCCGGCTACGTCTTCGGGCGGACCGGCTGGGGTACCGATCCGGCGCGCGGGTTCACCGGCGAGTCGGCGTACAGCATCAGGTACGGCCCGCCGCGGGCGTTCCACGGGCACTTCGACCACACCGGGATCACCTACACCGCACGGGGTCGCGACATCATCATCGAGGGCGGGTACGCGGCGTACAACGCCGGCGCGTACCGGACGTGGGCCGTCGGTCCGACCGCGCACAGCGTGATGACCACGCCGCTGTCGACGTACACGAACCCGACCACGCGGCTGACCGCGTACTCGGTGAAGACCACGTCGGAGTCGTACGTGTTCGCCGACGCGCCGGGGAGCGGGATCAGCCGGGTACGGCGGGTGCTGGTGCTGAAGGATCCGGATCTGCTGGTCACCTGGGACAGTGCGTCGGCGCGGACCGCGCAGGCGTTCCAGACGCTATGGCACCTGCCGGCGGATCAGCGGGCGAGTGTGTACTCGCGGACGACCGCGACCGCGATGGCGCCCGGTGACAGCACGAAGACGATCCTGTTCCAGGTGCCGTTCAAGCAGGCGCTGCCGCCGGGCGCGATCCTGGTCAAGCAGGCCCAAACCAGCCCGATCCAGGGCTGGACCTACCCGAGCAGCTTCGTCCGGAAGTCGGCGCCGACACTGATGCTGGCCCGGTCCGGGAAGACGGCGTCGATCCTGTCGTTCGTGGTTCCGGTGCGCGCGAGCGGGACGGTCACGTACTCGGTCCGGCAGTCGGGTACGACCTTCATCGTCAACCTCAACGTCGGCGGCAAACGAGCAGCCATCGCCATCTCCGGCGGCGGCTCCCTCTACCGCGCCGGCTGACCGACAGTGCCCCGGTAGCCTTGCTACCGGGGCACCGGCCGGCGCGTGCGTGAGGGGCGTCTCATTCGTGGACAGGCGGGTGCCCGGAGGTCAGGGTTAGGGTAGCCTCACCTCTGTGATCGTCTGCCACTGTGAGGTCGTCAGCGACCGGGACGTCGTCGAGAGCATCGACGCCGGGGCCCGGACGCTCGCCCAGGTGTGCGGAGCGACCGGGGCGGGACGGAACTGTGGGGGCTGCGTCTTCTCTGTGAAGCGCCTGTTGTGCCAGCATGGGAGGTCGGTCTCGGCAACTCCGTTCACGGAGGTGGCAGGTGCAACCGGTTAACCCACGCGTCGTCGAACTCCTCAACGCGGCGCTGACCCTTGAACTGACCGTCATCAACGGGTACTTCCTCGAAGCCCGGATGCTCGACAACTGGGGCTTCGGCCGGCTCGGCAAGGCGTTCTACGACCTCTCCATCGACGAGATGAAGGACGCCGACGCGCTGATCAACCGCATCCTGTTGTTCGACGGTCACCCGAACCTGCAGAAGCTCGGCGCGGTGACGGTCGGCGAGGACGCCCAGGAGATGCTCCGCCTCGGCCTGGAGGGCGAGCTGTCGGCGGTCGCCCAGTTCAACGCGTCCGCCCAGGAATGCCACGACCTCGGCGACCACGGCACCGCCGCCGTCTTCGAGGAAATGGTCCGCGACGAGGAAAACCACGTCGACTGGTTCGAGTCCCAACTCGACGCCATCGACCGGATCGGCGTACAGCAATACCTCGCCCAGCAACTCGACGCCGACAAGTCCCCCGGCTGAACGCGGTACGACGGCTACACGCCCTGACCCGTGGCCATCTCGAACCGCACACGGTCGGCGGTGCCCACGGTCATCGTCTCGTCGACGTACTGCCGGCTGGACCGGACCAGGAATCGGAGCTCGGCGTTCTCGATCGCGCGGTACTCCGCCACCGTCACGCCGGTTCGCTCGGGTGCATTTCCGCCACGGATCCAGGCGGCAACGGCGGCGCCCTGCTCCCGGACGGAGCTCCAGCGCGCGCGGGTCAGCGGGCCCATCCCCGCCTCGATCGTCGCAACCACCTCCGGCGGCGTCTCCGGCCAGGAGCACCAGTCGCTCAACACCTCGACCAGCCCCAGCGTGAGCGCGTCGTGGAGCGCATCATCGAGATCGGGTCTCGCCAGCGCCTCTTCGGTGATGGCGAGCGCGGTCATCACGGGAGCCGCGTCGCCCCGCTCGATCGCCGGACACAGCCGATGCCGGGCAAGATGCTCGAGCTGCTGGTTCGGCGTCGGAGCGTCGTCGACCGACGGCCGGAACCACCGCAGCTGTCTGGAGAGCCGTCGGAGGACGTCCTCGGTGGGGTCCACCGACCGGCGGAAGATGCGCATCGGCCAACCTTATGGCGGGGGCCGCCTCCACGTAGAAAATGGCGAGCGCCGTGGGCCTTGAGGGTGTCAGGATGCCGGGATGGGTGCGCGTGGGTTGAGTTTTGGGGCGGTGGCGGAGGCGTACGAGCGGTTTCGGCCCGGATACCCGGTGGAGCTTCTCGAGTTGGTGGCCGAGTACGCGGGTGGACCGATGCGGACCGCGCTCGAGATCGGTGCCGGAACCGGTAAGGCGACTCGCCTGTTCGCGCAGGGCGGGATCGCGGTCACGGCGACAGATCCTGACGCGGCCATGCTCGTGGAGCTGCGCAAGCACGTGCCGGCGAGCGTCACCGTGGTGCAGGCCGCGTTCGAGGACCTGCCGCTGGACTCGGCGTACGACCTGGTGTACTCGGCTGCCGCGCTGCATTGGACGAATCCTGAAGGCCGGTGGGACCGGATGGCGGCACTCGTCCGGCCGGGTGGCGTGTTCACCTCGTTCGGTGTGCCGATCCAGCTGGCCGATCCGGACCTGAAGGAGGCCGCCCGCGCAGCCCGCGCGCCGTACCTCCACGACGACGGTGTCCCGTCGCCCGACGGCACCCCCGCGGACCGCCCGATGCAATGGCCCGGCACGGAGCTGCAGCAGACCGAATGGTTCACCGATGTCCGGCAGACGATCATCGAACGCCCTCTGACGATCAGCGCCGAGGACTACGTCGGACAACTCTCGACCGTCTCTGCATACGTGATGCTGGACCCCGCCGACCGCGACGAGGTCTTCCGGCGAACCCTTGAGGCCCTTCCCGAAACAGTGGAACTCGACGCCCAGATCCACGTCCACCTCGCCCGCCGCGCACCATAGACCACATGCACGCGACTGTGAGAGACACACAGGCCGGGCAGGTACCCACGCTGTTCCTGATGGTGGGTCTTCCCGGGTCCGGGAAGACCGTTCGAGCGCGGGAGTTGGCGGCGGAGCGCGGAGCCCTGCAGCTCACCCCCGACGACTGGGCGCTCACCCTCTTCGGCCAAGAAGACCGTCACCAGGAGCCCGGCGGCAAACGGTGGCTGCTGGAGGGCCGACTGGTCGCACTGGCCATCGACGTCCTGCGCCTGCGGGTGAGTGTCGTTCTTGACTTCGGACTCTGGTCGCGTGACGAGCGCTCCGCCCTGCGCTGGATGGCCGCTTCAGTGGGAGCAGTATGTGAGATCGTGTACCTGCCTGTGGAGCGCGAGGTGCAGTGGAGCCGGATTCAGAACCGCTGGAAACACACGCCAGAGCAGACATTCCCGATGGCCGAGGTGGAGCTCGACCCCTGGAGAGAGCAGTTCGAGGTGCCTGACGCAGACGAGCTCTCCGGTTCGTTCCTGCCCTCCCCGCCGCCCGGAGATGACAGCTGGCTCGAGTGGGCACAGCGATTCTGGCCCTCCCTCGCCCAGAGCTTGAACGGGCGACTCTCCGAGAGATGACGCTCCACGGCGCGTGCGCCGCAGAGGCAAGCGACAGGGGAGCGACCATCAGGACGCTCCCCTGTCGTACTACCTAGGCGTCAGCCGGGAACCGCGCGCCGGTGTTGCTGTGGCAGCGGTAGCCGTTCGGGTTCTTGTGCAGGTACTGCTGGTGGTAGCCCTCCGCGTAGTAGAAGGTCTGCGCGGGGGCGATCTCGGTGGTGATGTCGCCGTAGCCGAGGGGCTTGATGACCGGGGCGTAGAGGTCGCGGGTGCGCTCGGCCTCGGCGCGCTGGGCGTCGGTGGTGTAGTAGATCGCCGAGCGGTACTGCGAACCGAGGTCGTTGCCCTGCCGCATGCCCTGTGTCGGGTCGTGGGTCTCCCAGAACACCTTCAGCAGGTCGGTGAAGGTGGTCTTGGTCGGGTCGTAGACGACCCGGACGGCCTCCGTCTGGCCCGTGCGGCCGGTGCAGACCTCCTCGTACGTCGGGTTCGGGGTGTAACCGCCCGCGTACCCGACGGCGGTGGTGTACACGCCCGGCTGCTGCCAGAAGATCTCCTCGGTGCCCCAGAAGCATCCGGTGCCGAACCAGACCTCCTCGAACCCCTCGGGCGCGGCGGCGGTCTGCGGCGTGTGCAGGACGATGTTCTCGTCCGGTACAGCGAAGCCAGGTGTGGACCGGCCGGGCAGTGCGGCCTGCGGCTCGACCATGGCGGTGTTGCGGGTGAAGAACGACATTCTCACGCCTCTCGCAGAGTGACTCTCATAGTCTCCCAACGCCCGCGGTAAGGCGAACCTTCCCCGCACCCCTTACGGCGCGATGACGTGCCGGGGCGGACCTGCATCACTCATCAACCGGTGTCGGAGGCCGTCCGGACACCGAAGCTGAGCGTGTCGCGACGCCCGGGCGGGAGGTTGGTGAGTGATGGGCGTCCGCCTCAGGCGATCATCACCCCGGTCCGGCGGGCCGGGGCGGTGGTCAGGGAGTCGAACGAGGCGGCCACCCGCTCCACGCCCTCGCGGAGCAAGTCCTCGTCGAGCGTGAACGGGAGGCGGATGAAGGACTCGAGGCCGCCGTCGGGGGAGAACCGGGACCCGGCCACCAGCAGCGCGCCGTTGCGCTGGGCGACCCCGACCAGGCTCGACCCGACCGGCTCGGGCAGCTCGCACCACAACGACAGCCCGCCGCCGGGCAACCGGAACTTCCACGAGGGGAGCTCGGCGGTGACCGCCGCGGCCAGCGCGTCCCGCCGCCGCGCCAACGTCGCCCGGCGCTCCGGCAGCAGCGTCGAGCGGTGCCGCAGGAGATCCGCGACGACCAGCTGCTCCAGCACCGGCGCACCGAGGTCCATCGACGCGCGCGCGTCCAGCACCCGCGCGACCAGCGCCTCCGGCACCCGCATCCACCCGATCCGCAGCCCGCCCCAGAACGACTTGCTCACCGACCCGACCGTGATCACGCCGTCCGGGTCGTACGACGCGAACGGCGGCGGCATCTCCTGCCCGTCCAGCGCCAGCTCGAACAGCGTCTCGTCCACGATCACCGTCGTCCGCGACCGCGCGAACGCCCGCGCCAGCCGCTGCCGGTCCGCGGCCGGCATCAGGAAACCGGTCGGGTTCTGGAAGTCGACCACCAGCCACGCCGCCCGCGGCGCCGTCTGCCGGATGGTTGCCTCCAGCAAAGGCAGGTCCCAGCCGCCCGGCGACATCGGTACCGCGACCACGCGGCAACCGCTGCGCCGGATCGCGTCCACCGAGTTCGGGTGTGTCGGGCTCTCGGTGAGGACCCGGTCGCCGATCTGGGTGAGCGCCCGCACCGCGATCGACGTCGCGGCGAGCGCACCGGCGGTGACGACGATCTGGTCCGCGGTCGTCGGCAGGCCGCGCTCGCAGTACGCCGCCGCGATCTCGGACCGCAGCACGGGCAGGCCTTGCGGGTGGTACCCCGGCGTCGCCAGCTGGAGCGGCAGCTCGAGAGCCGCGGACGCGACCGCCGTACTGATCCCCGGTACGGCGGCCGGCGCCGCGCAGGTGAAGTCGTACAGCCCCTCGGTGTCGATCCCCGGCGCGTGGTGCCGCCCGAGCTCCGGCTCGACCTTCGACGGCAGTGCGGTCACGCTGCCCGAACCGCGCCGGCTGGTCAGGTACCCGCTGTCGCGGAGCTCCCGATAGGCGGACGCCACCGTGGTACGGCTCACGCCCAGCGCCTCGGTCAGCTCCCGTTCGCTCGGCAGCCGCGACCCGGGCATGATGCGCCCGTCCGCGATCAGCAGCCGGAGCCGCTCGGCCAGGACCCGGTACGCCGGGCCGGTCCCGTCGGCCCACTCGCCGAGCAGGCCGGTCAACGTGCTGGCGGGGAGATAGCGCGCGTGCATGCAGTCCACTATCGCGCAATTGGCTATCGAACACCAGGCCACTTACTCCGGACACTGGACATCGTGACCGCCACCTCCGATGCCCCGCCGCGCCAGCTCGCGCCCATCAACCCGATCCAGCAGCTGAAGGCAGGCCACCTCCCGCGCCGCCTGGTCCAGCTGTACGTCGGCCTGGCCCTGTACGGCGCCTCGATGGGCCTGATGATCCAGGGCAACCTCGGGCTGGACCCGTGGGACGTGTTCCACTCCGGCATCACCAAGCACGTCCCGCTGAGCTTCGGGACCGTGGTGATCGCGATCAGCTTCGTCGTCCTGCTCGCCTGGATCCCGCTGCGGCAGTGGCCCGGTCTCGGCACGATCAGCAACGCGATCGTGATCGGCCTGGTCACCGACCTGACCCTGGCCACGGTCGACCGCCCGGACGCGCTCTGGCTGCGGATCGTGTTCATGCTGTCCGGCGTCGTCCTCAACGCCCTGGCCGGCGCCCTCTACATCGGCGCCCAGTTCGGCCCCGGCCCGCGCGACGGCCTGATGACCGGCCTGGTCCGCCGTACCGGCCTGAGCGTGCGCCTGGTCCGCACCTCGCTCGAGCTGACCGTCCTCGCCACCGGCTTCCTCCTCGGCGGCTCGATCGGCGTCGGCACGGTCGTCTACGCCCTCTCGATCGGCCCGCTCGTCCACGTCCTGCTGCCGATCTTCACCGTCCGCCTGAAGCACGAGTAGACCCCGGGCCGACCGTACGATGAGGTGGTGTCGCTCGTCGTTCCGGACCAGGACTTCATCAAACAACTGCTGGACCAGATGGAGATCAAGCACGTCGTCGACGAGGAAGGCGATCTCGCGGCGCCGTGGGAAACCTTCCGGACGTACTTCATGTTCCGCGGCGAGGGTGATCAGCGGGTGCTGTCGGTGCGGACGTTCTACGACCGCCGGTACGGCCTCGACGACAAGCCGGGACTGCTGGAGACGATTGACGACTGGCACCGGACGACGCTCTGGCCGAAGGTCTACACGCACACCGGCGACGCCGGCGACGTCTCGCTGATCGGTGAGAGCCAGATGCTGATCGGGGTCGGGGTCGAGCTGGACCACTTCGTCCAGGAGGTGGTCAGCTGGATCCGGGCCGCCATCGAGTTCGACCGCTGGCTGCTCGAGCAACTCGCCTGAAATCTGACGGGTCCCGGACCACCTGGTCCGGGACCCGTCTCTTCTCGCAGGACCCCTCAGCCTGCGGGCTCTGTCAGCCGATCGGCTCGAGTTCGCGTTCGTCCACGGCGGCGCGGGTCTTCAGGCGGCGCGGCCACCAGGCGCGGGGGCCGAGCAGGGCGATCACGCTCGGGACCAGGAAGCTCGACATCACGAACGCCGAGATCACGATGCCGGCCGCGACCGAGAATCCCATCTCGGTGAGCAGCGCCATCCCGGCCAGCATCAGCGACGAGAACGTGCCGGCCAGGATCAGTCCGGCCGCCGCCACCGACGGGCCGCCGTGCTCGATCGCGCGGTCGGCCGCGGTCCGTGGATCCGTCCCGCGCTCGGCCTCCTCCCGCAACCGGGCGATCATCAGGATGTTGTAGTCGGTGCCGATGGCAACGACGAACAGGTACAGCATGATCGGCAGCGAGAACGTCACGCCCGCGTGGCCCGCCGCGCCCTGGAAGACGAACACGGTCGCGCCGATCGAGCTGAAGAAGCTCAGCACCACCGCGAGCATCAGCACCAGCGGCGCGATCAGCGACCGCAGCAACAGCGCGAGGATGACCGCGATCAGCCCGCCCGCGACCGGGAAGATCACCGAGAGGTCCCGGCTGTTGGCGTCCCGGATGTCGGTGTAGCCGGCCGTCACGCCACCGAGCAGCGTGGCCGTCCCGGCCGGCGCCTCGGCGTGCGCGGTGTCCCGCAGCTTGCCGTCGACCAGGTCCAGCGACGAGTTCGCGTACGGCGCGCCGTCGAGGACGACGTTGATCTGGGCAACGGTCTTGTCCTTGCTCAGCAACGCCGGGCTGCCGTCCGCCGCGGCCGGCAGGACCCCGCCGACACCTTCGACCTTCGCGAGCTTCCCGGCGTACGCCGTGAGCGCGGCCGGGTCGAGCGGCTTGCCGTCGGTGCTGCGCACGTACACCGTGGTCGGGTTCAGCGCCCCGGCCGGGAAGCCCGCCTGCAGGTCCTTGATCGCGCGCGCCGACTCGGTGCCATCCGGCAGCTGGCTGAACGCGTCGTAGTCGACCTTCATCCCGAGCGAGCCGAGCGCGAGCACGACCATCACGCCGCCGGAGATCGCCGCGACCACGCCCGGGCGGCGGGCGGTGAAGGTGCCGAGCCGCTTGAACGTCGCGCCCTTCGGCGTCTTCTGCCACGACTTCGACGGCCAGAACACCTTCGGGCCGAGCAGCGAGACCACCGCCGGGATCAGCGTGATCGCCGCGAACGCCATCACCGCGACCGCGATCGCGAGCCCCGGGCCGAGGCTCTTGAACCCGCCGAACACCGCCAGCAGCAGCGCGCTGAACGCGACGACGATCGCGCCCGCCGCCGACACGATCACCTCGGCGACCCGGGCGACCGCGTTCACCAGCGCTTCCTTCGGCTGCTCGCCGGCCCGGAGGCGTTCGCGGTAGCGGAACAGCAGGAACAAGATGTAGTCGGTGCCGACGCCGTACAGCACGACGGTCAGGATCGTCTGCAGGTCCTGGGTGACCTGCAGGTCGGTCGCCTTCGCGACCAGCGCGATCAGGCCGGGCGCGATCGCGGACACCAGGCCGACCGTGAGGATCGGCAGGAACGCCGCGACCGGGCTGCGATAGATCACCAGCAGCAGGCCGATGATCAGGACGACGGTCGCGATCCCGACCACGATGAACGCGTTCTCGAACGCGTCCTGGTTGTCGAGCATCAGCGCCGCGTCGCCGGTCACGCCGTACTCGAGGTCGGCGCCGGTGAGCGTGGACCCGGTCACGTCCCGGACCTTCTGGACGGCGTCGAGCACCGCCTGGTCGTCCGGTGCGCCCTTCAGGCCGATGCTGACGATCTGCACCTGCTTGTTCGGCGAGACCGCCTGCGGGCCGGTGATCGCGGCGGTCACCCGGTCGATCTTCGCGGCGGTGATCCTGGTCGCCAGTTCGGTGACCTTGGCCTGGTCGGCCGCGGTCAGTTCGCCGCCGGTGCCGCGTTTGACGACGATGCTGGCGGTCGCGTCGTTGGTCTGGCCGAACGCGTCGGCGGCCAGCTTCTGCGCCTGGACCGACTCGTACTTGTCGGGCAGCAGTGCCGCCTGGTCCTTGGTGGTGACGTCCGCGAGTGTCGGCGCGAACGCGATCACGGCCACCGCCGCGACCACCCACGCGGCGATCACCTTCCACGGGTTCTGGACGACGAAGCGTCCGAGTCTGGTGAACACCCCGAGACCCCTCTCACAGCTTGTTCTGAGATGCTGTCTACCTGCCGGTCGGTAGGTAGACTACCTGCCGCCCGGTAGGCGGGTGAAGGTGAGAGGGTGGTGACGTGCAGCACGCGACCAGTTCCCGCGACACCAAGGCGGCGATCCACCGCGCCGCGGTCGACCTGTTCTCCAGCCAGGGGTACGACAAGACCAGCCTGCGGGAGATCGCCGAGCAGGTCGGCATCACCAAGGCGTCGTTGTACTACCACTACTCGTCGAAACAGGAGCTCCTGCGCGCGATCGTCGGGACGTTCCTCGACGACGTGTTCGCCGTCCTGCGGAAGGTCGAGGACCTCCCGTGGTCACCGGAGAACGAGCGCGAACTGCTCGCGGCGTACGTCGACGTGGTCATCGCGCACCGCTCCACCGGGCCGACGCTGATGCGCGACATCGCCGCCGTCCTCGCCGCCTTCGGGGACGACCTGGACATCCTGATCGCGCAGTCGCGGCGCTTCCAGCTCTGGCTCGCCGGCCCCGACCCGACGCCCGCCGACCGGCTGCGCGCCGCCGCCGCGGTCGAGACCATCGGCGCCGCGATGTCGGCCGAGCTGGACCTGGGCGTCTCGGACGCCGAGATCCGGGCCATCCTGCTGGACGCCGCCTCGGCCATCCTCGCCCGCCGCGGCACGCCGGTCGCCGAATGACGGCGCCGAGCTATCAGTTCACGGTGCCGCTGTGGCAGTACCCGGGCGAGGGCAGCTGGTACTTCGTCACCGTTCCCGAGGAGATCAGCGACGACATCGCGGCGCTCACCGCGGGCCGCCGGAAGGGCTTCGGGTCGGTCCGGGTCACGGTGACGGTCGGTGCGAGCACGTGGCAGACGTCGGTCTTCCCGAGCAAGACCGGCGCCTACGTCCTCCCCGTCAAGAAACCGATCCGCACCGCGGAGAACCTCACCGAAGGCACTCCAGTGGAAACGCAGCTGACGCTGACCGACTTCTGACGACCCCTGTGGTCCGCGGCAGTGTCACCGTTCGGAGGCAGGGCCGCGGACCGTAGGCGACTGCCGGCCCGGCATCTGGTGGTCCGGTCTGGCGCCCTGGCCCGACTGGCCCGACTGGCCGGACTGGTGCAGCGGTGCGGTGGACGCACGCGGCGGCGCGCTGGCGCGGCCGGTCATCGACGTGGCGTCGGCGTTCAGGTTCTGCGCGACCCCTTCGCTCGAGGTGCTGATGGTCGCGTTGCCGGACATCGAATCGGCGCGGACGATCCGGGGCCCGTTCGCGGCCGGATCGACAACGTGGATCCGGGCGTTGCCGGACATGGAGTTCGCGCGTGCTGTCCCGCCGGCGAACTGGTCCACCGACACGTTCCCGCTCTGTGTCTTCGCGCGCACCTCGCCGTCCGCGCGGCCGACCGACACGTCCCCGCTCTGTGACCTCGCGTCGAGGTCCTGGACCCGGCCGACGGACACGTCCCCGGACTGGGTGTCCGCACTGACGGTCCTCGCGGCGTCCACGTTCACATCACCGGACTGGGTCCGCGCCTCGACGGTGTCGAGGCCTCTCGCCTCGATGTCGGCGCTCTGGGTGCGTGCGCTCAGCGCACTGCCGGGCGGCACGACGGCGGTCACCTCGATCGGCGACGGGGCCGGGGTCGCCGTGAGGTCGGAGCCGTTGCCGTTGATCTGCCTGCCGTTCACCACGATCGAACCGCTGTATCCGGCGATCTGGATGCTGTTGTTCCCAGTGGTGATCACAGCGCCGTTCGAGGGGCCGGCAACCTTCGCGGAGAGTACGCCGTCGGGGCTCTGCCCGAGCGTCGCGCGCTGCACCGCCTCGGCCGAAGGCCCTTCGGTGTCGGCGGTCGAGATCTCCAGCCTCGCTTGCGTGCAGTTCGGATCGACCCTGACCGTGACCTTGCCGGCAGATCGCATCAGCTCGGCATCGATGGTGACGGGCCCGGGTGTGTCTGCCACGAGTTCCCGGCGGGTCGACGGCGTTCTCCTCGGCGCCTCTCCGGCGGCGGGCTCTTGTGGTCCCTGCGCGGACAGTTGCTGGTCGGTGCCGGGTTGCTGGGCGGCGACGGCTGGTGCTGGAGTGCTTGCCGGGTCCTGCGGGCCGGCTGCGGGTGCGTCCAGTTCGCCGGTGGGCTGCCGGCCTTCTTGTGCCTCTGCGGACCTGGCGGACTCGCCCTGGGTTTCGGACGAGACGGTCCAGTCCTCGGCGGGGTTCCGCGCTTCCGCGCCGTCGACCTCCGGGCCGGCCTGAGGCGTCCGCGGCTCTCCGCCCTCACCGACCTGCGGCCCGTTGTCGTCCCCGACCTCGACCTCACCCGTCGCCCGGCGCTCGCCGACCTCCGCCTCACCGGTGGCGCGGGGCTCGGCGGTCTCGCCGACCTCGGCTTCGCCTGTCGCGCGGGGCTCGGCGGTCTCGCTGATCTCGGCTTCGCCTGTCGTCCGGGGTTCAGCGGTCTCGCTGATCTCGGCTTCGCCTGTCGTCCGGGGTTCAGCGGTCTCGCTGATCTCGGCTTCGCCTGTCGCGCGGGGTTCAGCGGTCTCGCCGACCTCGGCTTCGCCTTCGGCGCGCTCGCCCGGCTCCTGGCCGGTGCCTGCTTCGAGTTGATTGGCGCCTTCGCGCTGCTGGTCCCGGCCGGGCTCCAGGGCCGGGTTCGTGGCGGCGTTCTCCTGCTGGAGCTGCTGGACGCGGGCCTCGAGCAGGTGACGCATCTCGGCCTGGAGGCGGTTGTTCTCCTCCATCAGCGTGAGCATCTGCTGCTGGCTCTCGAGGATCGACTGCTGCAGCGCCGCGATCCGCTGGGTCATCTGCTCGGACTGCTGAGGCTCCTGCCGGACCGCATCCCGGGACTGGATGCCCTGCCCCTGCCGCCCGGCGCCGTTCTGCTGCCCGGGCACCCCCTGGAAGCGGCCCTCCGGCCGGAACACCTCGTCCATCCGGCTCGACGCCAGCGCCGCGAGGTCCGCGCTGTTCAGCGTCGAGCGGCCGATGGCCTGCAGCACGGACGGATCGGTCCGTTTGATGTCCTTCGCCGCCTGCGTCAACGCGGCCTTGAGCGCCTTCGTCCCCCGGCGTTCGTTCCGTCCCCAGCGGGAGTACCGCCGGGCGATCCTGCGGACCGGATTCCTGGTCCTGGAGACGCGGGGTTGTCGGGGAGCGGGGCCCGCCTGCGCCAGCCGGTCGCCGGCCCGCTGGCCGAGCCGCTCGGAGACACCGGCATACCGATCCGGGCGCATCTGTGCCTCGACGTGGAGGCTCGCCAGTTGCTGCAGGTCGGACTGCGTCATGTTGGCGCGACCGATCCGCTCGCGGACCGCCGGGTCCATCCGCTTCACGTCGCGGGCCGCCTGCGCGTACGCCGCCTTCAGCGTCTTGCGACCCCGCGACGTGGCGCGCCAACGGGAATACCTGGCGCGAACGCCGGTGCCTTCCTGCGTGGGCTCACTCATCGGGTCTCCTAGTCGATGTACACGGCGTAGTTGACGCCGACCGAGGTCGTCAGCGGGTCCTTGCTGGGCTTGGTGCTGTAGAGGTGGATCTGGGCGCCGGGGCGCAGCCAGACGGCCAGGTGCCGGCGGCCGGTGCCGGCGCCGGGCTCCCACTCGTCCGCGAACGTCGGGCTGCTCTCGTCGCCCACGTAGTCGGGCTGCCCCCAGTGCTTGGTGGCGAGGGCGAGGTGGTCCGGCCAGTGCGTGTCCAGCCCGGACTCGGCGGCGGCGATGTCGTCCGGACCGATCTCGTACGCCGACCAGCCGCTGTCGGGGCAGTCGGGGAACGCCAGGCCGTCGAACACGATCATCGTGGTGCCGCGGCGGGTGGTGAATCCCCAGGAGACCATGTCGGCGCCGATCACCTCGCCGGCCTGCAGCGGCCACGGCTCCCAGGCGGTCTGTCCCATCACCCGGTGCACCAGGGCGCGCACGACCTCCGGCCCGGCCTCGTCGCCGTCCGGACCCGCGATCACGGTCCAGTCCGGAACCTCGGCGAGATCCGCCATCGCCAGGTCGTCCTGGTCGAGCGGCCTGTCCTGCGTCTTCATCCGGCCCCGACGTCCTTCCTGCCCGGTTCCCTGACCGCAACTCTGCGTAGAACTTCTGTGCGCAACCGTAGGCGGCCCAATGGGTCATTCGCCAGCCGGTCCGACGCGCCTGTGGACAACCTGGATCCCACGGATCGTCCCTGGCCGGGACGGCCTGCCGGAGCACAGCAGACCAGGCCGTACGCTGGTCCGGTGAACAAGGAACACCACTACGGCTTCGAGACGCTCGCCATCCACGCCGGGAACGAGCCCGACCCGACCACCGGTGCGGTCGTGCCGCCGATCTACGCGACCAGCACCTACAAGCAGGACGGCGTCGGCGGGCTGCGCAACGGGTACGAGTACTCCCGCTCGGCGAACCCGACCCGGACGGCGCTCGAGGAGTGTCTGGCCGCGATCGAGGCCGGCACCCGCGGTTTCGCGTTCGCCAGCGGTCTGGCCGCCGAGGACACGCTGATCCGGTCGGTGTGCGCGCCGGGTGACCACGTGGTGTTCCCCGACGACGCGTACGGCGGCACGTTCCGGCTGTTCTCCCGCGTGCTGAGCAACTGGGGTGTCGAGATGACGCCCGCCGCGGTCACCCACCCGGAGGCGATCCGGGCCGCGATCCAGCCAGGGAGGACGAAGGTCGTCTGGCTGGAGACCCCGACGAACCCGCTGCTGAACGTCGCCGACATCGCGATCGTCGCCCAGATCGCGCACGACGCGGGCGCGCTGCTGGTCGTCGACAACACCTTCGCCTCGCCGTACCTGCAGCAGCCGCTGGAGCTCGGCGCGGACGTGGTCGTGCACTCGACGACGAAGTACATGGGCGGGCACTCCGACGTGGTCGGCGGCGCGCTGATCGTGCGGGACGCCGAGTTGGCGGACAAGATCGCCTTCCACCAGAACGCGATCGGCGCCGTCGCGGGGCCGTTCGACGCGTGGCTCGTGCTGCGCGGCATCAAGACGCTGGGCGTCCGGATGGACCGGCACAGCGACAACGCCGAGCGGGTGGTCGAGTTCCTGCAGCGGCACCAGTCCGTCACCCAGGTGCTGTACCCGGGCCTCGACGGGCACGCCGGCCACGAGACCGCGGCCAAGCAGATGAAGCGGTTCGGCGGGATCGTCAGCTTCCGCGTCAGCGGCGGCGAGGCGCAGGCGCTGGACATCTGCAACAAGGCCGAGGTCTTCACGCTCGGGGAGTCGCTCGGCGGCGTCGAGTCCCTCATCGAGCACCCCGGCAAGATGACGCACGCGTCGGTCGCCGGCACCCCGCTGGAGGTCCCGGCGGACCTGATCCGGCTGAGCGTCGGCATCGAGACGATCGACGACCTGCTGCTCGACCTCGATCGCGCGATGGCGTGACGCTCGTAGTGGCGGTCGACTTCGGGTCGACCTTCACGAAGGCGGTCGCGGTGGATTCCGGCTCGGGCGAGCTCGTCGCCCGGGCCGAGCACCGCACGACGATCGACACCGACGTCATGGACGGCTGGCACGCGTGCCGTGCCGTCCTGGAGGCGGCGGACCGGGGTGTCCGGGACGCCGAGGTGCTGGCCTGTTCGAGTGCGGGCGGCGGACTGCGGATCGGTGTCGTGGGCAACGAGGAGCTCGTCACCGCGGAGGCCGGCAAGCGGGTCGCGCTGTCCAGCGGCGGGCGCGTCGTGGCGGTCGTCAGCGGCGGGCTGACCGCGACGACCCAGAAGGAGCTGCGCAAGGAGCGGCCGGACGTCGTGCTGCTGCTCGGCGGCACCGACGGCGGCAACTCGGCCGTGCTGCTCAAGGCCGCCGAGACGCTCGCGAGGTACCACTGGCGGAAACCGGTCGTTGTCGCAGGCAACATCGAAGCCCAGGCGGAAATCACGGAAACGCTGACCGCGGCGGCCGTGCCGCACGTGCTGGCGGAAAACGTCGTACCGGAGATCGGCGTGTTCGCGCCGGACAGTGCCCGCGCCGCGATCCGGGAGATGTTCCTCGAGCACGTGATCGGCGGCAAGAACCTGTCGCGGGACCCGTCGTTCGCCCGGATGGTCCGCGCCGCGACGCCGGACGTCGTCCTGCGCGGTGTCGAGGTGCTCGCCGCGCTGCACGGGGACGTGGCGGTGGTGGACATCGGCGGCGCGACCACCGACGTGCACTCGGTCATCGAGCTCGACCCCGAGGACGCGAACCTCGGCCGCGAGGTGGTCGCGACGCATCCCGTGACCCGGACCGTCGAGGGTGATCTCGGCATGCGCTGGAGCGCCGTACCGGTGGTCGCGGCCGGCCTCGAGGCAGGGCTGGTCACGGACGTCGGCGAGCTGCAGGCAGCGGCCGAGCGCCGGCGCGCGGACCCGTCGTACCTTCCGGGCGACGAGCGGGAGGCGTCGTACGACGAGGCGCTGGCGAGCGTCGCCGCGACGGTCGCGCTGCGCCGGCACGCGGGACGGCAGCGGATCGTGTTCGGGCCGGGCGGACGGGTGATCGAGCGCTCCGGGAAGGACCTGCGCGAGGTGGACCTGCTGGTCGGGTCCGGGGGCGTGCTGCGGCACAACCCGCCGGAGGCCGCGGCGCGGATCCTCGGCGCGATCGGGACCAACGCGCAGGCGGAGGGCTGGCTCGTCCCGGAACGCGCCGAGGTGTGCGTCGACAAGGACTACGTGCTCGCGGCGGTCGGCCTGCTCGCCGACGACAACCCGAAGGCCGCCGAGGGCCTGGCCGCCCACATTCATGGATCGAGCCGCACCGGGCACTAGTCTCGTCATCATCAAGGCCTGCGGAGGTGGGATGAGCGAGACGGGGCGGGACCGGAGCGAGGACCGCGACGAGCCGAGTCCGGTGGCGGACAACCAGGTGATGGAGTCGGCCGGCGTCGACCCCGAACCTGCCGAGCGTCCGGCGTCCGGGAAGAGAGTCGATCACGGCGTGACGCCGGCGATGGAGATCGCCAGCGCCTGGGCCTGGCGGTTCCTGGTGATCGTGGCGGCGGTCGGCGTGATCGGCTACGGGATGCGGTACCTGTCCGAGGTCGTCGTACCGGTGACCGTCGGCGTCCTGCTCACCGCGCTCCTGGTGCCCGTCACGACCGGCCTGCAGAAGCTGCGGCTGCCGCGTGGTCCCGCGGCCGGTCTCACGGTGATCGCGACGATCATCGTGGTCGCGGGCCTGCTGACCCTGGTCGGGACGCAGATCGCCGGCCAGTTCGAGGACCTGTCGAACCAGGTCGGCGAAGGTGTGCAGAAGATCCGCGACATGGCCCGGATCAACTTCGGCCTGACCGACGCGGACATCACCAACCTGTTCAAGCAGGTCCGGGAGCAGATCACGTCCGGCGGCGCGCTCGGCCAGCAGGCGGCCGCGGTCGGTACGACGGCGACGCATGTGGTGGCCGGCCTGTTCATCTCACTGTTCTGCCTGTTCTTCTTCCTCTACCAGGGCGAGCAGATCTGGTCGTGGCTGGTCCGGCTGTTCCCGCGCCGGGCCCGGGACAAGGCCGACTCGTCCGGCCGGAAGGCGTGGGTGTCGCTGACCGCGTTCGTCCGGGCCACCGTGATCGTCGCCGCGGTCGACGCGATCGGGATCTCGCTCGGCGCCGCGATCCTCGGCCTGCCGCTGGTGAGCGCGATCGGCATCCTGGTGTTCGTCGGCGCGTTCATCCCGGTGGTCGGCGCCCTGGTCAGCGGCATCGTCGCGGTCCTCGTCGCGTTGGTTGCCAAGGGCCCCATCATCGCGATCATCATGCTCGCGGTCGTGATCGGCGTCCAGCAACTCGAGGCGCACGTGCTGCAGCCGTTCCTGCTCGGCCGCGCGGTCAGCGTCCATCCGCTGGCGGTCATCCTCGCGATCGCCACCGGCGTCGTCATCGCCGGTATCGTCGGCGCCCTGGTCGCCGTCCCCACCGCAGCCGTCCTCAACACCATCGTCAACCACCTGGCCGGCAACGACGTCGACCCCGAACCTCCCAGACCTCTCCCCAGACGCCGCAACCAGCAGTCAACCACCGGCGAATCTCCCGCCGCCGACTGACCACTACGGCCGCCGACTGACCACCCCGGCCGGCGACCACCTACCCCGCTCGCCGGCTAACTACCCCGCTCGCCCTTCGACCGTTCCTGGCTGAGGGAATGCCCGGTGCGTCCGGCCGCGCCGCTCGAGCCCGCGGCCTGTGCCTCACCGGGCATCGCCTGGCCGGAGTTCAGCAGGCCGACCGACTTGTCGATGTCGGGGTTCGCCTCGCGGGTGCGGATCTGGTTCGCCCAGGCGCCCATCCGGTCCTTCAGTCCGGCGGTCTGCTCCGGGGTGAGGCCGTACTTGGCGTACTCCGCGTCCGGGATCCGCTGGGCGTCGTCGAGCAGACTCGCGAACATCGGCCGGTCCATCGGCGACGCCTCCCGGGCATCGGCCAGCTGGAGCAGATGATCGGTCGAGTACCCGGCCTGCATCGCGGCGTCGACGTCCACGAAATCCTTCGCCTCGCCGCGGGTGTAGATCGAGGCGGCTTTCGAGCCGACCGCGTCCTCGACCGAGATCACCGGGCCGACCGCGGACTCGACCGGCGGCTTGGCGCGAAAGTCCTTGCCGAAGTCGATGTGTGCCGTCTCCTCGCCCTTCGCGACCTGCATGCTGGCGTGGTGCGGGCCCTGGCGGATCATCTCCGTGCTGTAGCCCTGCTCCTCGAACGCCTGCCGGGCAGCGTCGACGGTCTCGCCGACATCCTGGTTCATCTGGTTCGTGAACAGGTCGACGTCGTCGGACCGGCGGTTGCCGATGCCGTGGTGCGAGAGGGCGTTGCCACCGGCCAGCGCGAACCCCTTGTCGCGGAGCGAGTCCAGTGCGATCCGGGTGGCGCGTTCGTGTTCCGGCTTCATCCTCTGGTTCCGTTGCCCGCGGCGAGCTGCGGGAAGGCCTGGTTCCACAGGTCGGCGCAGCGGCGCGGGAGCCGAAGCCGCGGCCACAGGGCCACCAGTACGTCGCGGTTGAGGTGCTGCGTCAGGTCGTCCTCGGTCGACGCCTCGCTGATCACCTTGTTGTACAGGGCGGTCGCCTCGTCGATGTTCGCCAGGTCGTACCGGTTGTCCGGTCCCCAGTCGAGCCGCGTGGGCAGCTCGACGACACCGGCGGTCGGTCCCTGGAGCAGGTCCAGCGACGCGGGCACGACGTACGGGATCATCGACGCGTAGGTGTCGCCCGGCTGCGCCTCGTGCTTGTCACTCATGAGGGCATCGTCCCAGATGAACCGTCCACCAGGCGGTCGGCGAGCGTCGCGGCCCAGGTGTTCGCGGTGGACCTGATGCGTGTGATCTGCTCGGCGGTCGCGCCGTACCGCCGGAAGCCGGCGTCGGGGAGACGGGCGCCGGCGCACAGCTGGCCCGCGAAGATCTGCCGGTCCAACGGGTTCGCCTCGCGATGGTCGGCGAGTTCGAGCAGGGTGTCCTGGTCGAACCTGCCGCTGTCCAGGACGAACTGCAGGTCGATGAAGTCGCGGGGCTCGAGCCGGGAGTAGACGGCGCCGACCTTGCTCCCGACGGCGTCCGCCTCGGAGAGTACGTCCCCGATCTCCATCGGCACCGGCGGCTGCTGCCGGTGATCCACTCCCAGGTCGGCCTTGGCAGCCGACTCGACCACCAGCCGGGCGAACACCGGCGCCCGGCGCACGACCTCCACCTCCATCCCGGCGGCCCGATAGGCATCGACCAGCTCGGCGACGGACCCGGCGAAATGGGTGGGGTCGAGGTCGTCGGTGAACAGGTCGATGTCGTCGGACTCGCGGTGGCCGAAGCCGTGGGCCTGGAGGGCGTAGCCGCCGGCGAGGACGAAGCCGCGGTCGGCGAGGGCTCGCAGGCCGACGGTGGCCATCCGGGTCTGCAGCGGATTCATGGGGCCAGTCTGCCGTGCGGACAACCGAAGACGCCGCCGAGCCAGGCTCGACGGCGTCTGTTTCAGCTTCGGGGGCTGTCAGCCCTTGCCGATGCCCTTGTTGTCGGCGTTCTTCTGCAGGGTTGTGGTGGCGGCCTGCTCGGTCGCCGGGGTCTGGGTGCCCTGCCCCTGGTTGACGGCCTGCCCGGCCGGTGCCAGGCCACCGAGGGCGTGGGCCGCGGTCTGGGCGTCCATCTGGGACTGGAGCCGCTGCGCCACGTCCTGTGCGGCTGCCAGCCGGGCTTCCAACGTGCCGCCGGTCATGATCCGGCTGTGCTGCTGACTCAGGTGCGCCAGATCCTGCGTTGTCACACCCGGCATGTTCCCGTCGAACCGTGCCATGGCGATGGTTGCGCGGGCGCCTTCGGAAGCCCTGGTCACACGGCCCTTCTGGGCCTGCAGCCAGCGTCCCGCCCGGTCACGGAGATCGCGTCCGGCGTCCATCGCCCGTCCGCCGAGCTCAGTGGCCCGGTCGATCTGCCGACCACCGAACGCGGCCGCCCGGTCGATCTGCTGGCCGCCCCACTCGCGGCCGGCCTGGAGGCCGCGGCCGGTCGCTTCGACACCGGCCTGGTAGGCACCGGCGGCCTGCTGGCCGAACTCCGCGGCGCGGTCGAACTGCCGGTCGCGGAACGCGGCGGCGCGGTCGATCTGCTGGCCGCCGAACGCGGCCGCCCGGTCGATCTGCTGACCGGCCCATTCACGACCGGCCTGGGCCTGCTGGCCGGCCCACTCCTTCCCGGCCTGCAAACCCTCACGCCCGGCCTGGATCTGCTGACCGCCCCATTGGCGACCGGCCTGGATCTGCTGGTCGGCCCATTCACGACCGGCGTTCAGGTACTGACCGGCCTGGCTCTGCAGGCGCTCGGCCATGTCGCTGAGGCGCTGCGTCTCCCGGTCGAAGACCGCCTGGACCCGAACGGTGGCGCTCAGGACCTTGTCGTTGACCTTGTCCTTGAACGGCACCTTCTGGGCCTGCTTGATGAGGCGGTCGAACTGCTCCTTCTCCAGCGCGGCGAGGCGGCCGAGGTTCTCGAAGTTCTGCTGGGGCTGGTTGGCCAGCCAGTCCAGGGTCTCGGTCCAGGTGCGTTGCGGCTGCGGGCCTTCGGTGGGCTGCGACATATCTCGGACTCCTAGTCGATGTAGACCGCGTAAGTGACGCCCACCGCTTCGGTCAGCGGGTCCCGCGTCGGCTTGCTGCTGAACAGGTGGAACTGCGCGCCCGGGCGGACCCAGACGGCCAGGTGCCGCTTGTCGACGCCCGCACCGGGACGCCACTCGTCGAGGAAGTGCGGGCGGCTGTCGTCGCCCACGTAGTCCGGTTCGCCGAGGTGCTTGCGGGCCAGGTCGAGCATCGCCGGCCAGGCCTGGTCGAGCCCGGCCTCGGCCGCCGGGATGTCGTCGGGGCTGATCTCGTAGGCCGACCAGCCGCTGTTGCGGGCGTCCGCGAACGCGAGCCCGGGAAAGACCACGATGGTGCTGCCGCGCTTGGTGGTGAATCCCCACGAGGCGAGCACGTCGTCGATCTGCTGTCCTGGCAGCAGCGGCCAGGGCTGCCAGTCGGTGACCGACGTGACCCGCTGGACGATCGCCTTGACCACCTCGGGGCCGGTCTCGTCGTTGTCCGGTCCGGCGATCGGTCGCCAGTCGGCGATCTCGGCGAAGTCGGCGATCGCGGCGGCGTCTTCGTCGAGGGGCCTGTCCTGGGTTTTCATTCCGGGCTTTGTTCCTTCCGTCAGTACTCGAGCCGTCGGCGGCAACCGTACGGCGGTAGCGGGGTCAGGATCTGAGGGCCGACAGCGCCCTGGAAAGCGGTCTGATCCGCTGTCAGCGGGCCGGTCCGCCGCGGTCGGGTTTGCGGGTCTCGAAGGTGCTGGACTCGGTGCGGGTGCCGGACACCTCGCCGGTGCGTGCCTGGCCCGGGGCGATGCGGGGGAGGGTCGCGGCCTGGACGCTCTTGGTGAGGTCGGGGGACAGGCCTGACGGGCCGTTCGCGGTCATCGCCGCGACCTGGCGTGCGTTCTCGGTCAGGGCGTCCTGTGACACGCTGCTCTGCGCTCCGGTGGGCGGCGCCACGTCGCCGTGCGCCATCCGGTCGCGGAGTGCGGTCCGGGCGGCCCGGCGCTCGTCGAGTGCTGTCATGAGCCCTCCTCGTTGAGGTACACCACGTAGTTGATGCCGACCGACGTCGACTTCGGCGTCGGCTTGTTGCTGTACAGGTGGATCTCGGCGCCCGGGGGCGTCCAGACCGCCAGGTGGCGGCGGCCGGTGCCGGCGCCGGGGGCCCAGTCGTCCTCGAAACCGGTCTTGCTCTCGACTCCGACGTACGAAGGCTGTCCCCAGTGCCGGCAGGCGAGCTCGAATTTCGCCGGCCAGTGCTCGTCGAGCCCGGCGGACGCGGCGTCGACGTCGGCCGGCTCGAGCGCGAACGCGACCCAGCCGCTGAACGGGCTGTGCGGCAGCACCTGGTCGTCGTACACCGCGAGCTCGGTGTTGCGGCGGGTCAGGAAACCCCAGCCGTCGAGCTGGTCGTCGATCACCGTCCTGCGGTTGATCGGCCACGGCTTCCAGTTCGTCGCCGACTTCACCCGGCGGATCAGGCGGCGCACCGGCAGCGGTCCGGTCTGGCCCGCGTGCGGGCCGCCGAGGCGTCGCCAGTCGCGGACCTCGCCGATGTCGGCCATCGCGCGGTCGTCGTCGTCCAGCGGCCGGTCAAGTGTCTTCATCCGTGCGGCAGTCCCTGTCGGTTGCGGTACGTGTCGAAACTAAGTCCCCGGAGGGGTCAGGCGGACGTCCGGTTCGTGCACAGAACGAGAACAGCCGCCCTGGGAAGCTTCCCAGGGCGGCTGTCGGGTAGGTCAACCGCCGTTCGGTATCGGTTCGGTCAAGCGGCGGGGTCCCGGATCAGTGCCGGATCAAGTGCCGTATCAGTGCATGGCGGCGGCTGCCGAGGACTCCAGCGACTCCTCGCCCTCGGGCTTCGGGCCGTCGTTGCGGCCGGCCAGCCGCTGCTCCGGGGTGATGACCGCGAGGACCAGTGCGATCGCCAGGAACGGCAGCGAGACCAGGAACACGTCGTCCATCGCGTCGACCAGACCGTGCAGCGCGAAGCCCTTCAGCGGCTCCTTCAGCCCGTGCAGCGCCTGGACGCTGTTGGCCGCCTTGGCCAGTCCGTCGACCATCGACTGCGTGGCGTTCGGAATGATGTCGGCCAGGTGGTCCTTCAGCCGGCTGGTCAGGACGGCGCCGTAGACCGCGGTGCCGATCGCGCCACCCATCGAGCGGAAGAAGGTCATCGTCGAGGTCGCGGAGCCCATGTGCTGCCGGGGCACGCTGTTCTGCGCGGCGGTGACGGTGATCTGCATCGACAGGCCCAGACCGGCGCCCATCACGAACATGTAGATCGCCAGCTGCCAGTACGGCGTGTCCAGGCTCAGCGTGGACAGCAGCACCATCGCGGCGCCGACCATGACCGCGGAGATGACCGGGTAGATCTTGTAGCGACCGGTCTTGCTCATCAGCTGACCGCTCGGGATCGAGGCGGAGAAGATACCGACGATCATCGGCAGCAGCGCCAGGCCGGAGCGGGTCGGCGACAGGTCCTTGACCGCCTGCAGGTACAGCGGCAGGAAGATCAGCGCACCGAACATCGCGAAGCCGAGCAGGAACGCGAACCCGGCGTACCCGGAGAAGATCCGGCCCTTGAACAGGTCCATCGGGATGATCGGCTCGGCCACCCGCAGCTCGATCAGGACGAACGCGACGGCGAGTACGACGGACGCGACCAGCAGCGCGATCGTGGTGCCGGTGCCCCAGCCGTTGTTCGGGCCGCTCCAGGAGACGGCCAGCAGCAGCGAGGTCACCGCCGCGGCGACGGTGGAGGCGCCGAGGTAGTCGATCTTGTGCGAGCGCTTCGTGTGCGGCAGCTTCAGCACGGCCGCGACGATGCCGAGGGCAACGAGACCGATCGGCAGGTTGATCCAGAAGATCCACCGCCAGCCGGGGCCGTCGGTGAGCAGGCCGCCGAGCAGCGGGCCGGCCACCGAGGACAGGCCGAAGACGGCGCCGAAGTACCCCATGTACTTACCGCGCTCGCGCGGCGGGATCACGTCGCCGATGGTGGCGAACGCGAGGGACATCAGGCCGCCGGCACCCAGACCCTGGACGGCGCGGAAGCCGATCAGCATCTCGATGTTCTGCGACATCGCGGCCAGCACGGAGCCGGCCAGGAAGGTGACGATCGCCGCGATGAACAGCGGGCGGCGGCCGTACAGGTCGGAAACCTTGCCCCACAGCGGCGTCGAGGCGGTCGAGGTCAGCAGGTACGCCGTGACCACCCAGGACAGCTTGTCGAGGCTGTTGAACTCGCTGACGATCCGCGGCAGCGCGGTGCCCACGATGCTCTGGTCCAGGGCGGCCAGGAACATACCGGCCATCAGTCCGCCGAGGACCACCAGGATCTGCTTGTGGGACAGGTAGTTGGGACCACCGTCGGTCGGTGCAGCACCGCCGGCGGTGGCGGGCTCTGTGGTGCTCATCTGGTGCTCTCCAGGTTGTTGTCGGTGTTCTCGCGGGGGGCAGGGTTGCGGCCGGCCGCGGAGTCTTGTTCGGTACGGCGCTCTGCCGGGCCTGACCGGGGCAGTCGCGGCGCGACCGCGGCCCAGCCCTTGTCGGCCCAGGCGGCGCTGGTGGGTGCCTCGGTGAGGGCGGCGACGCCGTCCGCGAAGCGGGTCATCAGCCGCTCGAAGGTCTGCACGTCCTCCTCGGACCAGCCCTCCATGGCAGCGCTCAGCAGCTCCATCCGGTGCCGGGCGCTGGCCTCCCATTGCTCGACGCCCTGCTCGGTCAGCTCGACGCGGAACGCACGGCCGTCGTCGGGGTCGGGGGAGCGGCGGACGAGGCCGAGCTGCTCCAGGGACCGGACGTGCCGGCTCGTGGTGGAAGCGTCGAGCTCCAGCCGCGCGGCGAGGTCGGACAGTCGCAGGGCGCCGTTGCAGCGCAGCGCGAACAGCACGACGTGAGCGCTGTGGTCGATGGTGTCGCCGGGCTGCTTGGCCTTCAGCCGGCGCCCGATCCGGGTGAACGCGTGCATGACGCCCTCGATGGGGGTCTCCGGGATGTACGCGTCGTTTACTTGCATGCTGCAAGCATATACATGCTTGCGTGATACACGCAAATGACTTTCCATCATCTCTGAATGAGTCGCCACTCATTTGCCCTCAGTCATCATTCGGTCACGATGTGCAGCCGAAAGTCGGGTCGTGGACAGTAATGCGACGGTGTGGGCAGGCATTGTGTGACGCGGGGTAGTGCTGGCATCCCCGGCGAGGGTCGGTCCAGCACCCTCGTACGACCGTCGGGCCGCGGCGAGGCTGTGGCGGTGATCAAACGGCGGCTGGTGGAGTTCGGGGTTATCTGTCTGGTTCTGACCTGGGTGCCGTGGGGAGTCCTCGGCGTGCTCGGAGCCGATCTGGACGAGGGCGTGGGCATGCTCGTCTTCGCGCTGGCGGCCGCGGGGCCGTCGCTGGCCGGGCTGGTGATGTGGCTGGTGCACCGGGAGCGGCGCCGCGTCGTTCGCCGGTCATTGGTGTGGCCGGTCGCCGCCGTCGTACTCGGCGCGCTGCCGCCGCTGGCAGCGACGGCGTTGACCGGCAACCTCCCGGCGTTGCCGGATCACGCCGCGTCCGTCGTCGCGGGCGCTGGAGGAATCCTCGGTGCGACGGCGTACACATTCCTGGCGGGGCCGGTGTCGGAGGAGTTCGGGTGGCGCGGGTACGTGCAGCCGCGGTTACGTGCGTACTTCGGACCGCTCGGGACGGTCGGGATCCTCGGCACGGCCTGGGGTGTGTGGCACCTGCCGCTGTACTTCCTGAACGGTACGGGGCAGCACGACGACGGGCTGTTCACGCAGGAAGGCCTGACGTTCTTCCTGGAGCTCTTCCCGCTGACGCTCGTGATGTTGTTCGTGAGCGAGCGCCTGCGGGGCGGGGTACCGGCGGCGATCCTGCTGCATGCCGCCTGGAACCTGACAGAGGAGCTGGTGCCTCCGCTCGGTGCGGGCGTCTGGCTGGAGGTTTTGGTCCTCACCGCGGTTGCCGCGGCATTGCTGCCATCCTGGACGGCAGTCGGACGACGCAGAAGGGTGACGGCATGACGCGGATCGCGGTGGTTACCGGTGGTGGGTCAGGGCTCGGCCGGGAGATGGCGCTCGCGCTGGCCGGCGCGGGGTTCGAGGTCTGGGTGACCGGGCGGACCGAGGAGAAGCTGAAGGAGACCGCAGACGCGGCCAACGGTTCCGTGCGGTACGCCGTACTGGACGTGGCCGACGGCGCCGCGGTGCGGGAGTTCTTCGGCGGGCTGGCGCGGGTCGACGTGCTGGTGAACAACGCGGGGATCGGGTCGCCGGCCGCGGCGGTGCAGGACGTCGCCGAGGAGGACTGGCGACGGGTGGTGGACACCAACCTGACCGGGTCGTTCCTGTGTGCGCAGGCGGCGTACGACGTGATGCTGCGGCAGGACCCGAAGGGCGGGCGGATCATCAACAACGGGTCGATCTCGGCGCACGTGCCGCGGCCGCAGGGGATCGCGTACACCGCGACGAAGCACGCCGTCAGCGGTCTGACCAAGAGCCTCGAGCTGGAGGGCCGCGCGCACGGGATCACGGCGTGCCAGATCGACATCGGGAACGCCGCGACCGCGATGACCGCCCGGATGGAGCAGGGTGTGCTGCAGCCGGACGGTTCGATCGCGGTCGAGCCGACGTTCGACCCGAAGATCGTGGCCGACTTCGTGGTGCGGATCGCGGAGCTGCCGACGTCGGTCGCCGTGCCGACGCTGACCGTGATGGCAGCCGGGATGCCTTATGTAGGCAGAGGCTGACGGGACAGGTCGATGTCCGTCAGGTCGTACCACTGACCTGACGGCGCCTGGTCGAGCAGCGGGTCCCTCCAGCGCAGCCGGACCCGCTCCGGCTGCACCTCCGTCAGTACGGCCTCCTGCCAAGGCCCGTCGGTCCGCGCCCACCAGGTCTCGGTCAGGCTGGCCAGACCCTCGTGCTCGACTGTCTCGACCGCGTCGTCGCGGCTACACGCCGGGCCGAGGGCTCCGCCGAAGACCGTCGTCGGCAACCAGCCCCCGGTTACCGGCACCACGCGGCCCAGCACCTCGCCGTCCTCGCGCACCACGTCCTCCGGCGACGGGAAGCCGGGCCACATCTCTTTCAGCGCTGCCACGATCCGGGCCGTTGTTTCGCCCAGGAAGCGGATGCCCGCCAGTTCGCGCGCGTCGGAGTACACGATGGGCTCGCCTTCGACCCAGGTCTGACGGATCCGCTGTGTGGCTGTGATGTCGGTCAGCGGGTCCCCGTCGACCAGCAGCAGGTCAGCACGCGCGCCGACCGTCAGCCGTCCCCGGTACGCGAAACCGAACACGTCAGCTGGCGCACTGGTCGCGGCTACGACAGCTTCCGCCGGTGTGAGCCCAGCACGCACAAGATGAACCAGCTCCCGATGTAGCGAGGCTCCGAACACCAGGCCGGGGTTAGGCGCGTCAGTCCCGGCCAGCACGCGTACGCCGACCCGGTGCAGCGCCAGGGTGTTGGCGCGGGCCGCCGTGCCGTCCGGTGGTTCCGGGGGCATCCAGCGACGGGACTGGTGGTCCAGCACTCGCCGCCAGCGCGCGGGCATCCTCGCCATCAGCTCTGGTTCGTCCAGCAGCGGCAAGTGCCCGGACGGGCCGTTGAACCCATCGACAGCAACCCCCAGCGTCGCAATGACGGCTACACCGGCGACAGCTTCGATCTGTGCTGGGGTCATGAGGTCGGACGGCACGTGCGCGAGTACGTCGACGCCGCACTCGGCCACCGTGACCGCACCGGCCGCCGTCGACACATGCGCCACCACCGTGAGGCCATGGGCATGCGCTTCCTCGGTCAGTGCCTGGACGGTGCGCGACTCGAGCGTCGGAATGTTCAGCATCGCGCCGGAGCCGTCGTCGTAGATCAGCTTCAGGTGGTCGGCGCCGTCGGCGATCCGGTCCGCGACGAACTGCTTCGCGTCCTCCGGGCCGGTGACGTACGGGATGGGCGGGAACGCGATCGTCGGATGCCCTCCGGGTGCGGTCGCGCCGATGCCGGACGTGAAGACCGACGTCCGCGGGGTCTCGCCAACGACGACGTCCGGCATGCTGAACTGGTCGAGCTGGGTGGTCACGCCGTACGTCGCCGCGAGCTGGACGCACCCCGGCGCCAGATGGACGTGCGAGTCGATCAGCCCTGGGAGCAAGGTCGCGCCGGAGCCGTCGACAAGAGTGTCGCCGGGCTGAGCGATCTCCGGGCCGCCGATCGCCGTGATGCGACCGTGCGCGACCCGCAGGCAGTCCGCGGGCAGCGCCGCGCCTCGGTCGGCCAGTCGGGTGTGCAGGATCGTGAATGCCATGCCGGGGACGCTAAAGGCTGACGTAACGTCATACTCCAATCCCTTTTCCGGAGGTGTCGTGGAGCGCACGGTCAGCGAGGTGGCCAAGCTCGCCGGTGTCTCGGTGCGGACGTTGCGGCACTACGACACCATCGGCCTGCTGCCGCCCGGCCGTGTCGCCGCGAACGGCTACCGGTACTACGGCCGGCCCGAACTGCTCCGCCTGCAACGGATCCTGCTGCTCCGCGAACTCGGCGTACCGCTGCCGGGGATCGCGCGGATCCTGGACGAGCAGGACGACGAGGTGGCCGCGCTGCAAGGGCATCGGGAGGAGCTGCTGCGGGAGCGGAAGCGGCTGGACGCGATGCTCGGCGCGATCGAGCGGACCGTCGTGGCGCTGTCCGGGGACGACTCGGTGGCCGACGACGAGTTCTTCGCCGGCCTGTCGGAGGCGCGCTCCCGGCTCCGGGACGACCTGGCGGAGCGGTACGGCGAAGAAGCCGCGGCCGGATTCGAGAAGGCGGTGCGGGAGACCGAAGCGTGGACGCGGGAGGACTACGAGCGGATGGGGGACGAGGGCCGCCGCTTGCTGCTGCGCATGGCCGCCGCCAGGGACCGCGGCGTCGGCCCGGACACGGACGAAGCGCTGGAGCTGATCGAGCAGCATTACCAGGGCGTGCTCGAGCTCTGGCCCGCGACGCCCACGTCGTACTACGGGCTCGGGGATCTGCTGGTGGAGAACGCGGATCAGCGGGCCGTCGTCGAGATGGTGGACAAGGATCTGCCCGAGTGGCTGGCGGCCGGCGTGCGGGCGTACGCGGTGAAGCGGCTCGGGTACCGGCGAAACGAGGAGGAAACTGTCCGACGGTCCGTCTAGTGTCGGTCAGGTGAGCGAGCAGCGGGAGTCCTTGGTGCACGTCCGCGGCCTGCGGAAGTCGTACGGCGACTTCGAGGCCGTGCGGGGCATCGACCTGGACGTGTGGCGGGGCGAGGCCTTCGGCTTCCTCGGGCCGAACGGCGCGGGCAAGTCGTCGACGATGCGGATGATCGGCGCGGTCTCGCCGACCAGCGGCGGCACGCTGCGGATCCTCGGCCTGGACCCGGCCGCCGACGGCCCGGCGATCCGCGCGCGGCTCGGGGTGTGCCCGCAGGACGACACCCTCGACACCGAGCTCTCCGTCCGGGAGAACCTGACCATCTACGGGCGGTACTTCGGGCTCAGCCGGGCCGAGTGCCGCAGCCGCGCCGACGAGCTGCTCGAGTTCGTGGCGCTGACCGACAAGGCGAAGGTCAAGGTCGACGAGCTGTCCGGCGGGATGAAGCGCCGGCTGACGATCGCGCGTTCGCTGGTCAGCAAGCCCGACCTGCTGCTGCTCGACGAGCCGACCACCGGCCTCGACCCGCAGGCCCGGCATCTGTTGTGGGACAAGCTGTTCCGGCTCAAACAAGCCGGCGTCACGCTGATCATCACCACCCACTACATGGACGAGGCCGAGCAGTTGTGCGACCGGCTGGTGGTGATGGACGGCGGCCTGATCGCTGCCGAGGGATCCCCGGCCGACCTGATCCGCGACTACTCGACGCGTGAGGTGACCGAGCTGCGGTTCGGGCCGGACGTGATGCTCGCCGACCACGACGCCCTGGCCGGCAAGGTCGAGGACCTCGCCCAGCGCATCGAGGTGCTGCCGGACCGCCTGTTGCTCTACACCGACGACGGCGAGCGCGCGGTCGCCCAGGTCCACGAGCGCGGCCTGGAGCCGGCCGCGGTGCTGGTCCGCCGTTCCACGCTCGAGGACGTGTTCCTGCGCCTGACCGGCCGGACGCTGGTGGACTGACATGGCGCTCGCGGTGGAGAACGGTCGCCGGATGTTCGACTACTGGCTGACCGTCTACAAGCGGACCTGGAAGGGCACGATGATCAGCAGCTTCCTGCTGCCGATGCTCTACCTGGCCGCGATGGGGATCGGGCTCGGCTCGTTCGTGGACAGCAACGGGACCGGTGCGCTCGGCGGCGTCAGCTACCTGCAGTTCATCGCGCCGGGGCTGCTGGCCGCCACCGCGCTGCAGATCGCGGTCGGCGAGGCGACGTATCCGGTGATGAGCGGGCTGAAGTGGCAGAAGTTCTACCACTCGATGATCGCGACGCCGCTGCGGCCGGCCGACGTGGTCTACGGCCAGCTGGGGTTCATCGCGTTCCGGGTGTTCACCTCGTGCGCGGTGTTCCTGGTGATCATCACGCTGTTCGGCGGGTTGAAGTCGCCGCTCGGGGTGCTCGGTCTGCCGGTCGCGCTGCTGGTCGGGATGGCGGTCGCGAGCCCGATCGCGGCGTACGCGACGATGCTCGACAACGACTCCGGGTTCGCGATGGTGTTCCGGTTCGGCGTGGTGCCGGCGTTCCTGTTCTCGGGGGCGTTCTTCCCGGTCTCGCAGCTGCCGGACTGGATCGAGTGGCTGGCCTACGTCAGCCCGCTGTGGCACGCGGTCGACCTGTGCCGCAGCCTCAGCCTCGGCACGGTCGACCCCTGGCTCGCGCTGCTCAACGTCACCTACCTGCTGGCGTGGTTCGTCGTCGGCACCTGGCTCGCCGTCCGCGGCTTCACGAGAAGGCTGATCGGCTGATGGCGACCATCGCGGCCCGCGTGCTGCCGGTTCCGGTCCGGCTCGGCGGCGGCCGGCACATCGTCGAGCGGAACTTCCTGCTCTACCGGCGGTCCTGGGTGGTGTTCCTGTCCGGCTTCTTCGAGCCGGTGTTCTACCTGCTCTCGATCGGTATCGGTGTCGCCCACCTGGTCGGCGACTTCACGTTGTCCGACGGCACGAAGATCGCGTACGCCGCGTTCGTCGCGCCGGCGATGCTGGCCAGCTCCGCGATGAACGGCGCGATCTTCGACTCGACGTACAACATCTTCTTCCGGATGAAGTACGCCAAGCTCTACGACTCGATGCTGGCCACACCGCTGCGGCCGTGGGACGTGGCCACCGGCGAGGTCACCTGGGCGCTGCTGCGCGGTGCGATCTACTCGGCCATGTTCATCGTGGTGATGCTGCTGATGGGGCTGGTCTCGTCGTGGTGGGCGCTGCTCGCGCTGCCCGCCTCGGTGCTGATCGGGTTCGCGTTCGCCGGTGCGGGGATGGCGCTGACGACGTTCATGCGCAGCTGGCAGGACTTCGAGTTCGTGCAACTGGCGATCATGCCGATGTTCCTGTTCTCGGCCACCTTCTACCCGGTCGAGACCTACCCCGAGGCGATCCGCTGGCTGGTCGAGATCACCCCGCTCTACCAGGGCGTCGTCCTGACGCGCGCCTTCTGCACCGGCACCGTCGACTGGTTCCTGCTCGTCCACGCCCTCTACCTGGCCGCCATGGGCGCCCTCGGCATGTACGTCGCTTCCCGCCGCCTCGGCAAACTCCTGCTCAAGTGATAAGTGTTTGATTGACTGCAGGATGTAACGGCAGTGGGCGATTTCCGATGTTCCCTCTGGATCGGTTGTGTTGATGGGGGAGTCGGATGCAAACGATTGATTTGAGATGAGTGAGGGCGACGGTACCTTCCCTCCCGACGCGAGCCGGCCCCGGTCGGTCACGAGGTTCTTTCGCAAAAGGCACAGCCTGATTCACTCGGGTCTGCTTGGGGTTGCGTTCATCGCCTCGTGCGCTGCACTCGCCAACCTGGCGCGGGGGCACGGCGCGCGGGCGATCTCGTTCGGCTCGGTAGCGCTTGTCTTCGCCGTCGTGGCGGCTGTTCTCGCACACCGGGACCTGAAGCGTAACCGCAGGGTTGACGTCCGGACGAGCGTCACCTGGTCGTGGCGTCCATCGACGGTCGACGCTTACCAGGCCACCGTCTTCATTCAGGGAATCTTGTTCCCGAAGAACCTGAATTCTCGAATTCGGGAGACAGTCTCGCCGTTGGCCCGAGCGACGCAGTTTCGGACGGTCTATACATTACGCCTCCCGCGGGCCGGGGTTCGGGAAGGAACTTTCTTCGTCCCCTTCATGGTGGTGAAGAAGGGTCGGCTATTTGATGATCTCCAAGTTGAGTCGGGCGAGGGTGCCGGACGGGCAACGCTCTCGTACGGTGACTATCTTGAATTAGTCAGCGTGATCTTCCGTCATCTCGCGAACATCGATGGAAAGCGAGCGTTGAAGCGCTACTTGGGCATCGAGAAGGAGTTGATGACCCTCGTTGCGGGGCGGGCGCCAGTCGACGACTCCGGCGATCTTGTCGACAAGTTGTTCAGAGAGATGGACGATGGCCGCCTGGTGCGGACGAGACCACGAGAGTTGATGAGGGCCATGGCCAACATCCTCATTGTCCACTATGCGATCGTCGTAAAGGTGCCTGTCAGTGACGTGCGCGAGGATGAACAGTGGGAAGTATTGTCCACGACGGAGCGACGCCTGCTTCCGCTCCATGCGCCAGAGTTTGTGGACGACTGGATCGCTTGGCTATTCGACCGCTTCCGGCGATGGTTCGGTGTTCGGCCGAACCATTTTATGCTGCCGATAGAAAAGGCGCATCTGACCCCAAGCTATCACCTGGAATTCCTCGGCCCGCCGAACACTTATCTCGCCAGGCAGGAACTGCAGCATTATGTTCCGACATTGTCGTCTTATATGCGAATGCGCCCCAGGCTGGGGCAGCGGTACAGTCATTTATATCTACGTGATGCTACCGTGGATGCGCTGACCTGGAAGTTGAGGCTCGCGTTCTTCGAACGCCCCCCTGGCTCCTTCGGCGCGGCTGGCGTGACAGCAATTGCCGCGTTCTGCTTGATATTCATTGCCGGCCGTGTTGCGTCGTCCGGTGCCACGAACATCCCTGGCGATGTCACGGCGATCATGTTGTCCTTGCCGGTGGTCAGTTCGGCTTGGATCGGTTTGGAACGCGGCAAAGTGCCGTTTGGTGGAACCACGGCCAGTCGAATCAGCTCATTGGCAAGCTTCATCACATCGTTGGCGGCAGCGTCAGTCTATCTCCGCGCGGTAGGTAGCCGCTCCTGGACCGACGAGTCGTATTCTCTGCTCGGAGCCCATGGGGTCTGGGCCTTACTCGTCGGCGCGGCCGGTCTGAATTGCTTCTGGATCTGCTACGGATGGTTCCGTCGATCAGCGATCTACAGTGCTATGTTGTCGAAGCAGCGGAACGTCTAAGCTGGGAAGTTCCTTGTTCGGCTGGTGGAGGTTGGGGGGACTGGATGAAATTCAGTGGGGACCTGGGATCGTGGACCGTCTCGCCGAGCATCGACAAGAAAGTCATTCGTCGAGAACTCGGCAACGTCCGTCCGTACGAAGAGTACGTGGTTGGCGGTGGGTTGCTCGCGGACCTGACTGGCGCCAAGCGTGGTGTGCGAGCCGATGCTTCGGCCGCCAGGAAGTCCACGGGCCGGCGATGGAGGCGTCGCACCTAGGGGCTTGATCGGGGCACCGATGACTGGCGCGGAATGGAGTCCGCTGACCGCTGTTGACTCGAGGCGGGCTACGCGCTGGGCCGCGATTGTGTTCACGGCATGCTGGTGGACGTAGGCGTGGTCGAGGAACGACGGCGATCGACGCGTCTGCTCGATGTGTGCTTACGGCGCCCGAGGCTACTTCCTCAAAGCGCGCGGAACCGCGGTATGCCTTGGCGCCGTCGGAGTTCGCATGGACATGTCCTTCCGGGATCTCGTGCGCGCTCCGAAGGTCGAGCTGCCGGGCGGGGCGCGGCGGTGGGTCGACGAGGCGTTGCGGCTGCTCGTCGATCACTTCGGGACCGACGCGCTGCGCCGGCCGGCCGTGGTGCCGGGGGAGTTCGTGCCGGCCGGGTACGACGGGTCGGCCGAGGCCGCGCGTGAGGTGTGCGTGAAGGTGAGCGAGCGGATGGGGATCCCGTCGGCGCGGATCCGGTTCAGCTTCCAGCTGGAGCAGGTCGTCGAGGCGGGACAGTTGCTCGCAGCCACTCTCGTCGCCGCGTATGTCGCGCAGTCCCTCCCGGCGTTCCGCGGTGCGGCCGTGGAGGACGTAGCCGCCGTACGGAAGTACTCGCGGATGGCCGGTCCCGCGACCGATGACCGGTTCGAGGAGCTCCTGGTCGAGTGCGGCGTCCACGACGACAGCGATGGCCTGCTGCCGGAGATCCAGCGGTTCGCGTTCCTCGACTTCCTCACCGAGCTGGTCCGTTGCCGGGAGATCGCGGCGGAGCCGGACCCCGTACGCCGGGCCGGGCTCGAGCAGCGACCCGGCCGCCCGGACCCCGGAACCGCCGCCGGCGAGGCCGCGGCCGCCGGCCGCTGGACCGACCTGACCTACTGCCTGCCGGGTGTCGAGCTGCTGCCCGGCCACACCGCGGTGATGCTCGGCTCCGGCATCCTCGCCGACCCGACCGTGCTGATCGCCGCAGCGTCGCACGAGCTCGGCCACCAGGTCCTGCTGTCCTCCGACGTACCGGGCGGCGCCGGCCCGCTGCGCGAACCGCTGACCGACCTGTACGCCGTCCTGCACGGGTTCGGGATCGCGCACGCCAACGCGGCGCTCGACGAGAAGACACTCGACACACCGACCGTGGAGACCTTCGGGTATCTCGGCGAGAACGCCGTCGCCGAAGCGCTCGCCGCGTACCGCTTCCGGCAGCACCGGCTGGTCCGCGACGGACCGCTCCTCCCGGAGTGGCATCACGCGCTCGATCTCGAGCCGCGCGCTCGCTTCGTCGCTCGCCTGGAGGAACTGATCGGCGGCCCGCCGACCGTGGTGGGTTGGTGATCCGGCCGCAACACTCTCGATGGAACGGGGCCGCGTGCGGCCGCGTCAGTCTCGGTATGAATCTGATCGGTGCGTGGCGGCGCCGGCAACGACACCGAGAGCTGCTGTACGGACCGAAGGTCCTGCTGCCCGGTGGGCCGGAGCAGTGGATCGAGAACTCGCTGGACTGGCTGATCGGCCGGTTCGGCGTCGAGCCGCTCCGCCGGCGGCCGGTCGTGCCCAGCGAGTTCGTGCCGGCCGGGTACGACGGGTCGGAGTACGCGGCGCGCGAGCTCTGCCTCAAGGTCTGCGCCTGGATGGAGGTCCCCGACGACCGGATCCGGTTCAGCTTCCGGATGGAGCAGGTCCGTGCCGCCGCCCGCAGCGCCGCCGTACGCCGGCTGCGGGCCGAGCAGGGCCGGGAGCTCGTCGCGGTATCGGGGCTGCAGGCAACGATGACGCCGGCCGAGGTGGACGCGCTGGCCGCCGAAGGATTCGCGGCCGAGATCGGCGTGCTCGCCGAGCGCGAGCTGCACGCCGAGGTGAAGCGCTGTACGGCGATCCTCGCGGAGACCGACCCGGTCCGCCGGGCCGAACTCCGCCGGCGCGCCGACGCGGTCTGGTCGGCGCCGGCCGGCAGCGGATCGCGCGCGGCCTGGCTGGACCTGCGCGGCGGTGGGCACCGGGGCACCGCGGTGATGCTGTCGGCGAACACCTTGGCCGACCCGGCCGCCGTGGTCGCGGCCACCGCGCACGAACTCGGCCACGAGGTGCTCTGGGGTTATCACCTGATCGACCGCGGCCGCCCGGACGCCGAGGCGCTGACGGACCTGTTCGCGGTGTTCCACGGATTCGGGATCTTCCTGGCCAACCAGGCGGTCGAGCGGGTCCCCGGCCGGCGTTCGGCGCTGCAGACGCTCGGCTATCTCGGCGAGCGCGGCGCCTCCGACGCGCTGGCGGCGTACACCTTCCGCCGGCACCTGTTGTGGCCGGAGTCGATCCTGCCGGCGATGCCCACCGAGGTCGACCGGCCCGTCCGCCTCCGCACCTTCGCGCGCCTCGCGACGCTGGTGAAGGACGCCGAGATCGCGTCGATCCAGGAGGGCGCGCCGCTGCCCTGACGTCCACGCGCAGTGACACAGCGGAACCAGGAGGTTTCGCTGCGGCGTCGTACAGGCATGATCCGGCGGGTGAGGAATCCGATCGGCATGATCCGGCGAAGTCAGCAGCTGCGGTCCCAGCTGAAGGCGCCGCGCGAGCGGTTGCCGGGCGGCAGCCGGCGCTGGATCCGTACCTCGATGGACTGGCTGGTGGCCGAGTTCGGCCGCGACGTGCTGCTCCGTCCCATCGCCCTGCCGGCTGACCTGATCCCAGACGGGTACGACGGGAGCCTGGCCGCGGCGACCGAGCTGTGCGGCCGCGTCGACGCGTGGATGGACCTGCGCCCCGGACAGTGCGGGCTCAGCTTCGAGCTGAACGGCGTACGGCGACCGGCGAACGGTCTGGTGGTGAAGGAGCAGTCCGGACGCTGGATCCGGACGAACGGCCAGAACCAGATCCTGCTCGCACCCGCGCTGGCGGCCGATCCGGTCGCGCTGGTCGCGACGTACGCCCACGAGGCCGGGCATGAGCTTCTGCTCGGCAGCGGCCGGATCTCACTCGTGCGCCGGCCCGACCACGAGTCGCTCACCGACCTGCTCACGGTCTTCTACGGGCTCGGGATCTTCACCGCGAACGCGGCGTACGAGAACCGGCCGCGTCCGAACGGGCGCGGCAAGCAGCCGCTGGCCCGCGGGTACCTCCGCGAGTCGGTCCTGTCCGAAGCCCTCGCCCACTACGCGAAGCTCCGCGGCGAACGCCACCCGGACTGGGATCGCTACCTCGACCCGCCGGTGCGCCGCGGTCTTCGCAACCAGCTAGTCGTTCTGCACCGCTAGTAGCTTCTCGAGCCAGAACGAGCCGCCGCGGTGCATCGACTCCTTGCTCGGGCCGTTGAGGTGGTCGACGAGGTGGAGATAGGTAATCGTCTGGTAGAGCGTGCCGAGTTCCCCGGCCAGCGTCAGCGCGCGACGCAGGTCGGCGGGCGCGGCGTACTCCTCCCACTCGGCCAGGTACGCGTCACGCACCTGCGGGTCGCTCGACAGCGGTGACGCCTTCTCCACGAACGTGACCAGGTCGAGGAACGGATGCGCCAGCGCCGCGTCGGTCCAGTCGAACGCGAGCACCTGCCCGTCGCGCACCGCCAGGTTCCGCGGGTGCAGGTCGCCGTGCAGCAACGTCTCCGGTACGCCGATCGCCGCCAGCTCGGCGATTGCCTCACGCAACTGTTTCGCGCGGTCCGGCAGCAGCGCCCGCTCGGTCGGATCGAGGCGTTCGGTCAGTGCGTTCGGTGCGAGCAGCCGGTCCAGCTCCGCGTCGAGGACGGCGAGCCGCCGGTCGGCACAGCTGTACTCCAGCAGCCGTTCGGGCTCCGCCGCGTAGCTGCGCTGCAGCCGCGCATGGTTGCGTACGGCATCGATCCACAGCGCGAGGTCGCTTTCGCCGGCCAACGGTGACCCGAGGTCGGGCAGCAGCATCCAGGCGCGCTGCTCGTCGACGGCGATCGGCGCCGGGACCGCGCCGGGCCGGTCGGTGGACGCTCGCTGCAGGAACTGCGGCTCGTTCGCGAACAGGAACGGCAACGCCTCCGGCTCGGTCGAGGCCTGCGAGAGCGCCTTGAAGTACACGTCGCCGTCGGTGGTGGGGATGCGCAACACGTTCGAGAGGCCCCACGACTTCACCTGCACCCACGGGCCGGTCGCTTTCACGCGCTCGGCGATCCACCGCGGTGCCTCGCCGTACCACTCCGGCTGTGTCCAGTCGGGCAGGTCCGGCGAGCCGACGGGATGGTCGTGGACCCAGCGGGCGCCGGCCGGCGGCTCGCCGGACAACAGCATCAGGTACGTGAGAGGGTCCTCGGACAGACACGCGAGGACGACGGCCTCGATGCCGTGCTCGGCCCGCAACGCCTGCAGCACCGGCTCGACGTCCGGGAACCAGAAGTCGTCCGGCTGCGGGACCCGGGGGAGTCCCGACGGGAGCATGAGAACAGCCTGGTCGGACGGACGCACGACGACAGCGGTGGCTTCCACGTCCTGAAGCGTATGTACCGCAGCAACTGCTTTTCGGTTAGCTGACGTCCGCTGAAGGGACCGGCTCACAGGTCTTCACCAGCGGCGCGTGCAGCCGCTGGGCGAGCACCTGGCGCTGGGTCGGCTGTGCCTCGGTCTGGCGACGCAGGCCCTCGTCGGTCAGCCGGACGTTGACGGCGCGGCGGTCCTCGGGGCACATGTGCCGCTCGACCAGGCCGGCGACCTCCAGGCGGCCGATCACGCGCGAGAGCGCGCTCTGGCTGAGGTGCACGGACTTGGCGATCGTCGCCACCTTCGCGGAGTGCTCCGGCAGCTCCGCGAGCCGCTCGAGCACCTCGTACTCACTCATGCCGAGGGCGTGGCCGGCCTGCAGGGCCCGATCGAGGGCGCAGGTCAGGTCCGCGTGGCGGGCCAGCAGCTCGCGCCATTCGCGCACATCGGCGGTGGTTTCACCAGTCCCACCACTGACCTTCGTAGCGGTCATGGAGCCGACCATAGCATGCACGCGCAATCTATGCAAACGCATTTAATGCCTAGACATTAGATGCACATGCATGCAATAGTCTCTCCTCGTGACCGAAACAACGCACACCACATCACCGGCCCGCATGACCTGGGACGCGCGCCTCTGGGGCGCACTTCTGGTGGTCTGCGGCGTGATCTTCCTCGACGGCCTGGACGTGTCCATGGTCGGCATGTCCCTGCCGTCCATCGGCGCCGACCTGGGCGTCTCCCTCGCCTCCCTGCAGTGGGTCGTGACCGGCTATGTGCTCGGGTACGGCGGCCTGCTGCTGCTCGGCGGCCGGACGGCCGACCTGCTCGGCCGGCGCCGCGTGTTCCTGATCGCGCTGGCCGTCTTCGCCGTCGTCTCGATGCTGAGCTCACTGGCGAGCAACCCCGAACTGCTCATCGCGGCGCGGTTCGTGAAGGGCGTCGCGGCGGCGTTCACCGCCCCGGCCGCGCTCTCCATCATCACCACGACCTTCCACGAGGGCCCGGATCGCAACCGCGCCCTCAGTATCTTCACCACCTGCGCGGCCAGCGGCTTCTCGATGGGCCTGATCCTCGGCGGCGCGCTGACCGAGGTCGGCTGGCGCTGGACTTTCCTGATGCCCGGCCCGGTCGCCCTGATCGTGCTGCTGTTCGGCATCAAGCTGATCCCGAACAGCCCGCGCGACGACGCCGCCGGCGGGTACGACGTGCCGGGGGCCGTCACCGTCACCGCGGGCATGCTGTCGCTGGTCTACGCGGTGGTCGGCGCCGAGCACGCCGGCTGGGCGTCGGTGCAGACCATCGGGCTGTTCGTGCTCGCGGCCGTGCTGCTGGCCGGCTTCGTCGCGATCGAGCAGCGCACCAAGCACCCGCTGGTCCGGCTCGGCATCCTGCGCAACGCCTCGCTGCGGCGGGCGAACCTGGCCATCCTGACCGTCTTCGGTTCGTACGTCGCCTTCCAGTTGATCGGCACCCTGTACCTGCAGAACCTGCTGGGCTGGTCGTCGTTCGAGACCGCGCTCGGGTTCCTCCCGGCCGGCCTGCTGGTGGCCACGCTGTCGCCGAACGTCGGCAAGATCGTCGACCGGGTCGGCACCGAGAAGATGATCATCGTCGCGATGGCGCTGTTCGTCGCCGGGTACGCGCTCTCGCTGCGGATCGGTCCGGAGTCGGCGTACTTCTCCGAGGTGTTCCCGACCATCATGCTGCTGGGTCTCGGGTTCGCGATCGGGTTCCCGTCGCTGAACATCCAGGCCGTGTCCGGGGTCCCGGACCACGAGCAGGGGCTGGCCTCCGGGCTGTTCAACACCTCCAACCAGGTGGGCGGCGCGGTCGTCCTCGCGATCGTGACCGCGGTGATCAGCGGCCAGACCGTCGGCGTCACCGCACCGACCGGGATCCTGTCCGCGTACAAGTCCGGCCTCGGTGTCGTGACGGGCATCGCGGCGCTCGGCCTGGTCATCGCACTGACCGGCCTGCGCGGGCTGCGCGCCCGCCGGTCCGCGGAGGAGCAGGAGGCGGCCGAGCTGGCCGCCGTACAGGACGAACTGGCGTCGGAGGAGATGACTCCGGCCGCCTGACAACAACCAGCCCCTCCCTGGGCTGTTGCGGTAATAGAGACGCAGTGGTGCGGACTACCTTCGGGGGTTCGCACCACTGCTTTTCGGGGGATTCCCCGATTGGTTTCGACCCGGCGGGGTGCTGGACTGGGGGCATGAGCAACCAGAGCTACGACGAGAAGGTCAAGGCCATCCTCGACCGCGTCGCGAAGGGCCACCTGTCCACCGAGGAGGCCACCACCCTGATCGCCGCCATCAAGCCGGCCGCCGACGCCGGTGACACCTCGACCGCTGATGGGCCGGGCGCCAAGGAGCCGGTTGCCGAGGAGGGGACCCAGGACGCCCCGCGCCGGAACTCGACCGACTGGCCGGACGCCGAGGACCTCGCGTCCCCGGAGGTCTGGGCGGACGCCGTCGACTCACCCGCCGCCGAACCCGCCGCCGAACCTGCTGCTGAACCCGTTGCCGAACCTGCTCCCGAGCCCGCCGCCGAGCCTGCGGCCGAGGCGGTTGTGGAGCCGGCTGTGGAGGAGGCTGAGCCGGTCGAGGAGGAGCACAGCAACGTGCCGATCCCGTCGGGTGTGCAGCGGGTGACCGTGCGGGCGATCGGGCGGCGGGTGCGGCTGATCGGCGAGCCGGCCGTGAACGGCGTCGCCGTCGACGGGCCGCACGTGATCAAACGCGACGGGGACACCCTCGCGATCAGCAGCGAGGGCGACATGGGCGTCTCGATCGACGGCTTCAGCATGCTGCGCAACCCGACCGACCTGAAGGCGCACGTCAACGGCCTCGCCAAGGAGCTGTCGATCCGGGTGAACCCGCAGCTCCAGGTCGAGGTCGAGGTCACCGGCGGCAGCGTCAACGCCGAGCGCCTGCCCGGTCTGAGCCGCGTCCGCGTCACCGCCGGTACGGCCAAGGTCTCCGACGTCGACGGCCCGATCGACGTCCTCGTGCAGGCCGGCTCCGCGAGCCTGGACGCCCAGATCACCAAGGGCCGCTCCCGTGTCCGCGTCGAGTCCGGTACGGCGCAGGTCGCGCTCCGCCGGGGCTCCGACGTCCACGTCCACACCGAGGCCCAGCTCGGCCGCGTCACCTGGACCGGCGCGGTCTCCGGCCAGTCCAAGGACGTGGAGATCGGCCGCGGCCGCGCCGCCCTCGACGTAGAGGTCCTGGTAGGCACCGCCCAAATCGCCTCCGACTGACCCACACCACCCCCAGCCCGCTCCGCCCCACGGTTCGGGAGGGTTGCCCGCGCAGTTGGAGGGTTGCCCCCTGGGGATTCCAGGGGGCAACCCTCCGGCTCAGTGGGCAGCCCCAGGGGTGGCGTGTTCGGCTGGGATGGTTCGGCGGGTGCGGAGGGGGGAGAGGTAGAGCACGGCGTTGCCGGCGAGGGTGCCTAGGCCTGCTATCCATAGGGTGGTGTGCAGGCCGAACGCCGTACCGAGCGCGCCACCCAACAGGCTGCCGAGCGGTGCGGCGCCCCAGCTGACGAAGCTCATCGTGGCGCTGACCCGGCCTTGCAGGTCCGGCGGGCAGAGCCGCTGCTGCGTACTGACCTGCAGGATGTAGCTCACGATGATGCAGAAGCCGGCCAGCAGCGTCCCGGCCACGAACCAGCTCACCATCCAGCCCGGGGCGGTCAGCGCCTGCACCGTGAACGCGACGCCGATCCCGGTCGACGACAGCAGCAGCATGCGCGCATCGCCGTACCGGGCGCTGAGCTTCTCGGTGACGGCCGAAGCGACGATCGCGCCGACCAGGCCGATCATGCTGAGGACGCCGATGGTCGCCGGCTGCAGGTGGACGCCGCGCACCAGGTAGACGACCATGATCGCACCGGCGGCGGCCTGGAAGAGCATGGTCACCATCGTGTTCAGCGCGAGCGGCCGCAGCAGCGGATGCCGGAAGACGTAGCGCATGCCGTCGCCGATCTCGCGGCGCAGGTTCGGCCGCTCGGGCTTCACGGGCTCGGCCTCCGGCGTACGGATGCTTCGCAGCCAGAGCGCTGACCAGAGGAAGGTCAGTGCGTCCAGGCCGATCGTCAGCGCGGCCCCGAGCCACTGGACGAGCAGACCGCTCGCACCGGCGCCGATGACGGCTGCGACCGAGTGGTTCGCGGCCAGCTTGGCGTTGCCCGGCAGCAGGCGGTCCCGCTCGAGCAGGCGCGGCAGGTACGAGTTGTGCGCGACGTCGAACAGGACCGCGAGGATCCCGGCCGGCACGAGGACGACGTACACCTGCGTGAGGGTGAGTACGCCGAACCACCAGGCGACCGGGATCGACGCGAACAGCAGCGCCCGGAGCAGGTCGGCGTACACCAGGACCGGGCGGCAGCGGATCCGGTCGGCCCAGGCCCCCGCGAACAGGCCGAGGACGAGCCACGCGGCCGTCTCGCAGGTCCGCAGCAGCGACACCTGGAGCGTCGAGGCGTTCAGGGTGAGGACGGCGAGCAGCGGGATCGCGCCCATGCTCAGGCGGGACCCGAGCTGACTGAGCAGGTCGGCGGCCCACAGGCGGCGGAAATCGGGGTGGCGGAGGATGCCCATTCCGCGACCGTAAAGCCAAACCTGAGCCGTGTCGACTCAACTGTCAACAAAGTTGAGTCGAGCAGGCTCAATATAACTTGGGAGTGAAATTGTCGGCGTTCTCCGGCAGGATGGTGGCCTGCGTCACATCCAGAAGGGGGACGTGCGGATGGCTGCAATCGAGGCAACCGGCCTCGTGAAGACGTTCAAAGGCCGAAAGGCCACGGTCAAGGCGCTCGACGGGATCGACCTCGACGTGCCGGAAGGGACAGTGCTCGGCCTCCTCGGGCCGAACGGGGCGGGCAAGACCACCACGGTCCGCGTGCTCACCACGCTGATGAAGCCGGACGCCGGCTCCGCCCGCGTGCTCGGCCACGACGTGGTGGCCGAGGCGGACACGGTCCGGTCGCTGGTCGGGCTCTCGGGGCAGTACGCCGCGGTCGACGAGCTGCTCACCGGCCGGGAGAACCTGTGGATGTTCGGCCGGCTGTACCGGCTGGGCAGCCGGCAGGCGAAGGAGCGGGCCGAGGAGCTGTTGGCGACATTCGACCTCACCGACGCCGCGGACCGGATCCTGAAGACGTACTCGGGCGGTATGCGGCGCCGGCTCGACCTGGCCGGTTCGCTGATCGCGCACCCGAAGGTGCTGTTCCTCGACGAGCCGACCACGGGTCTGGACCCGCGCTCGCGGCTGGATCTGTGGCAGATCATCCGCGACCGGGTCCGGGAGGGCGTGACGATCCTGCTCACCACGCAGTACCTGGAAGAGGCCGACGAGCTGGCCGACAGCATCGCGGTCGTCGACCACGGCGCGGTGATCGCCCGCGGGACGGCGGACGAGCTCAAGGCGAAGGTCGGCGGCGAGCGGATCGAGGTCGTCGTCCACGACCCGGGCGAGACCGTGCGGGCGCTGGAGCTGCTGACCGGCGCGCTCGGCATCGTGGATCCGGACTCGACGACGATCGAGGAGCACACCCGCCGGATCACGGTGCCGGCGCCGGGCGGCTCGAGCGCGCTGGTCGACGTGATCCGGACCCTCGACGCGGCGGCGATCCGGATCGCCGACGTCGGGCTGCGCCGCCCGACGCTGGACGACGTGTTCCTCACCCTGACCGGGCACGAGGCCGGGCAGAAGGAGTCGCTGTGAGTGTCGAGCTGCCGGCCCGGGTGAACCCGATCGGCCGGGCGTTGTCGGATGCCAGGATCCTCGCCTGGCGGAGCCTGAAGCGGATCCCGCGGACCCCGGACATGCTGATCTACGCGACCATCCAGCCGATCATGTTCGTGCTGCTGTTCGCGTACGTGTTCGGCAACGCGATCCCGATCCCGGGCTTCCCCGGGCCGCAGGCGTACCGGGAGTTCCTGATGGCCGGGATCTTCGCGCAGACGATGGCCTTCGCGGTCGCGTCGGCGAGCGTCGGGCTGGCCGACGACATGTCGAAGGGCCTCATCGACCGGTTCAGGTCGTTGCCGATGGCAAGGTCCGGGGTGATCGCCGGCCGGGTGGCCGGCGACCTGGTGTTCAACACGTTCGTGATGCTGATCATGGTGCTGTGCGGCCTGCTGGTCGGCTGGCGGTGGCACAACGGGTTCGGGCAGGCACTGGCGGCGTTCGGCATCCTGCTGCTGTTCGCGTTCGCGATGCTGTGGGTGGGCGCGCTGATCGGGCTGTCCGTCGGCGGCCCCGAGGTGGCGTCGTCGGCCGGACTGATCTGGCTGTTCCCGCTGACCTTCCTGTCGAACGCGTTCGTGCCGACGCCGCAGCTGCCGAGCGCGCTGCAGCCGATCGCCGAGTGGAACCCGATCTCGTCGATCGTCGCGGCCTGCCGGCACCTGTTCGGCAACCCGTCGCCGTTCGCCAGCCCGGACAGTTTCCCGGCCCGGCACCCGGTCTGGCTGTCGCTGATCTGGTGCACGGCGATCATCGCCGTCTTCGCGCCGCTCGCGGTCCGTAAGTACCGCAGCGCGACCGGCCGCTGATCCGTCCCGCAAAAGCAAGCGCCCCGGTGGGTGATCCACCGGGGCGCTGGAAGCTTTTGGTGGGTCAGCCGGTGAAGGGTTCCGCGGCGACGATCTCGACGGTCACGTCCTTGCCGTTCGGGGCCTCGTAGGTGGCCTTGTCGCCCTTCTTCTTGCCGAGGATCGCGGCGCCGAGAGGAGACTGCGGCGAGTAGACGTCGATGTCCACCGACGCGTCCAGGGCGAGCAGCTCACGGGAGCCGAGCAGGAACGTCTCGACGTCGTCGTCACCGGCGAACTTGATCGACACCTTCATACCCGGCTCGATCTTCCCGCCGGCCTTCGGGGTCTCGCCGACCCGGGCCCGGCGGAGCATGTCCTCCAGTTGCCGGATCCGCGCCTCGATCTTGCCCTGCTCGTCCTTGGCGGCGTGGTAACCGCCGTTCTCCTTGAGGTCGCCCTCGTCCCTGGCCTCGCTGATCCGCTGCGTGATCTCGGCACGGGCGGGGCCCTTCAGGTGCTCGAGCTCCGACTTCAGCTGGTCGTAACCGTCCTGCGTCAGCCAGACAACGCTGTCTTCGTCGATCTTCTGCGTCACGGGCTGCTCCTTGTGTCGGTTGGGATGGGCAGGAAATACTGCTGGCCGCCGTCGTCGACGGCGACCAATCAAATGAGCGTAGCAAGAGACCGCAGATCACGCAGGGTCTCTCACAAGTCACAGACGCTTGGAAAACGTTTGCTGGACGGACGTCCGCCGATCCGGCGACCGATTCGCGGCAATCGGTTGCCACGGCACGCGATTGACCCCTGACCAGTCCTTTCCTAGTCTCCCGGAGGGCGACAGCGGGCGCGAGGGGGCAGACGTGGTGCAGGTGACAACGGACGGCGAGCGGGCCGGCCGCGGCCCGCGCCGGCGATGGATGATCGCGGGCGTCACCGTCCTCGCGGTCACAGCGGCCGGTGTCACCTGGGCGGTCGTCGGCCGGGGGAACTCGTCCGGCGGTTCTGGCCCGTCGGCGGCGACTCCCTCGCACACCGTGTCCGGACCGCCGGCCGAAGAGGGGATCCAGGCCGGCGCGGACGCCGTCCTGAAGGCCCGGGCGTCGGCTGTGCTGACCGGCAAGCTGCCGCAGTACCTCCAGAACGTCGACCCGGCGAACTCGCAGCTGCGGCAACGCGACCAGCAGGTGTTCGCCAATCTGCGAAAGCTCGGCCTGTCAGGGCTCAGCTACCGGATCGACACCAACTGGGCCCCGGAGGTACAGGCACAGCACGGACCGAACGCGTTCGCGGTCCGCGTCCTCATGCTCGTCCAGATCGCCGGTATCGACTCGGCCCCGCGGGCGACCTCACTCGGCTACACCTTCGCCGAGCGCGGCGGCCGCTGGCTGCTGGTCGACGACGACGACCTCGCGGCCGAGGCGGACCTCAGCGCGTATCGCGAGCCCTGGGATCTCGGCGCGGTCGACGTGGCGCGCCGGCCCGGTGTACTCGTCGTCGTCCCGGCCGGCGAACACCGCAACGGTGAACGGCTCGCGCGCGAGGCGCAGCTGGCGATGCCGGTCGTGCGCTCGACGACCCGGCGGATCCAGGCGGGCATCCTGGTGGTCGCGATGGCCGACCGGCGCTCGATGGACCCGGAGTGGCAGTCCGGCGGTCATCCGGCCGCCGCCGTCGCCGCCAGGAACTTCGCGCCGGCGAATCCGGAGGCCAGCGAATTCAAGGTCACCGGGAGCCGGGTGGTGGTCCACCCCGACCAACGCACCAAGGCCGGCCGCCTGCTGTTCGCCCACGAGTTCACCCACGCGGCGATGGAGCCGCTGGGCGACCGGGCGCCGATCTGGCTGGTCGAAGGATTCGCCACGTACGTCGAGAACCGGCTCGCCGCGCAGAGCGGGTACCGGCGGGAGATCGACAGCGAGCGCCGCGCGTTGCTGCGCGAGAAGATCCCGGCGCTGGTCGTGCTCCCGATCGACGGCGTCTTCCACGGCGACTACGACGAGGACAGCTACGGCGTCAGCTGGATCATCGTCGACCACCTGGTGACCACGTACGGGCAAGCGGCCGTCAACGCGCTGTACGCCGAGCTGGCGCGCGGACCCGACACTCCCGCCGTGCGCGAACAAGTACTGCGCAAGCACCTGAAAGTCGGCGAGACGGCGCTGATCGCCGCGCTCAAGAAGGCCGGCGGCGCGGCTTAGCGGGGGCGGTGCTGGTCGGCGGTGGTGCAGCCGACGAGGACTACCGAGGTTGCGGAGCGTTGCGTTGTCAGCGTCACCGGGAGGACCTGGTGACGGGGTGCGTCCGCGGGGACCGTCAGGGTTACCTCGCCGACGATGGAGAAGTCGGCCGCTTTCGCCTGCAGCCGGCAGTTCGCCTCGACCGATTCGCCGCGGTCGACCTTCACGGTGGCCTTCACGCTGGTCGGCGAGACGATCTCGAAGCCCTGGAGCTGCGACGTCACCGGCGGGTTCGACTGGACCCAGGCGACCCAGACCAGCCAGGCCAGTCCGGCCAGTGCCACCACGCCCACGACGGCGATCAGCAGCGGTCGCCGGGACCGTCCGCCCCGTCCGTAGCGCGCGTTCAGGTCGGAGGGCGGACTGGTGGCAGAAGACTCGGTCACGGGGTGTCCAGGGGGTCGGTCGTGGGTTTTCGCAGGTGTTGGAGGACCATTGTGTCTTGTGAGTGGAGATCTTCGGTTGTTGCATGTGCACGCCCACCCGGACGACGAGTCGAGCAAGGGAGCCGCGTCGACCGCACGGTACGTCGCCGACGGCGTGGAAGTGATGGTCGCCACGTGTACCGGCGGGGAACGCGGATCGATCCTGAATCCGAAGATGGACCGCCCCGAGGTGCTCGCGAACATCACCGAGATCCGCCGCAAGGAGATGGACGCGGCGCGCGAGATCCTCGGCATCCGGCAGGAGTGGCTGGGCTGGGTGGACTCCGGGTTCCCCGAGGGTGACCCGCTGCCGCCGCTGCCCGAGGGCTGTTTCGCGGCGCAGAAGGTCGAGGACGCCGCCGCGCCGCTGGTGAAGCTGATCCGCGAGTTCCGCCCGCAGGTCGTCACGACGTACGACGAGAACGGCGGCTACCCGCACCCGGACCACGTCATGTGCCACCAGATCACCGTGGCCGCCTTCGAGGCCGCCGGCGACAAGGACGCGTACCCGGAGCTGGGCGAGCCGTGGCAGCCGCTCAAGCTGTACTACCACCACACGTTCCACTACGAGCGGATGAAGGCGCTGCACGACGGGATGGTCGCGCGCGGCCTGGAGTCGCCGTACGCCGAGCGGCTGAAGGACTGGAAGCCGGACCCGGAGAACGAGCGCCGGATCACCACCCGGGTCGAGTGCGCGCAGTACTTCGAGGTGCGCGACCGGGCGCTGCTCGCACACGCCACGCAGATCGACCCGGACGGCGCCTGGTTCGCCGTACCGCTGGAGGTGCACCAGGCGGCCTGGCCGACCGAGGACTACGAGCTCGCGCGGAGTCTGGTCGAGTCGGAGCTGCCCGAGGACGATCTGTTCGCGGGGCTGCACTGACGGGCGGCGCGGACAATGAGAGAATGGTGGCGTGGTAACAGCGATGATCTCCCTTCAGACGGCCGAGATCGACCCCAACGTGGTGAAGCCGGGGTGGGTCGCGCTGCTGATCGTGCTGGCGCTCGGTGCCGCCACGGTGCTGCTGTGGCGCAACATGGGCAAGCAGCTGAAGCGGATCGACTTCGATCGCGATGGTGCGGACGACCCAGCACCGTCCGGCGACCCAGCGACTCCGGACCCCTCGCCGTCCCCGGCTACCGATGCGGCGCCGAAGACTACGGCCCAGACCCCGACTCCGAGTGACCCCAAGGAACACTCAGAGCACTGACTCGGTAACTGATTCCTGAGGGCCAGGAAACACCCTGGTCACGAGATGGTGTCGGACTGGGCAGCCCACCTCTGGCTGACCCTATAGTGAGCCGCGTGCTGAATGGTGCCCACGACCGGTCCACCCGGTGACCGCGACCCGCGCCGCCCGGCATCGCATGCCCGGACGTCTGGTCGCGGGTGGGGTGGGTGCTGTCCTCGTCGCCTCGGTGGCGTTGGTGGCGGCGTTGTACGCCGCCGACAGCGAGCCTCGTGATGTCGGCGGGATCGGCGGTCCGGACGTCTTCGTCGCCTGGCTGCTGCCGCTGCTACGGATGATCTCCACGCTGGCCACGGTCGGCTGCGCCGGTGCGCTGCTGGCCGCCGTCGTACTGCTGCGCATCGAGGGCGGGCCCCTCGGCGTGCAGGGCCGGCGCGCGGTCCGGGACGCGAGCAACGCGGCGATCATCTGGGCGGCGTGTGCGTTCACCGGCGCGATCGTGACCGCGTCGCTGCTGCTGAACACGCCGGTGCTGCTGCTCCGGCTCCGCCTCGACGACGCGCTCGGCGTCCCCGAGGTGAAGGCGCTGCTGATCACCGGCATCCTCGTCCTCGCGCTGGCGATCGGTATCCGCCGGGTGCAGACGTCCTCGGCCGCCGGACTCGGTGTCCTGGTCGCGATCGGCGCGCTGGTCCCGACCGCGGTCACGGCGTACCCGAGGAACGAGTCGTACGTCGTCCTCGCCGGCGCGGCGCTGGTGATTCACGTGATCGCGGCGACGACCTGGGTCGGCGGGCTCGCGGGCCTGGTCCGGTACGGGCGGGCCAGCCGGTCCGGACTGCCGCTCGTCCTGGAGCGGTACGGCCAGGTCGCGTTCGTCTCGGCGATCGCCGTCCTGGTGAGCGGCCTGATCAGCGCCGCCGGCCGGCTGGCCGCGAAGGGCGGTGGCTGGGGCTCGGTCGTCGACGCCCTCACCGACGACGCGTACGGCGCCCTGCTGATCGCCAAGGTGGCCGCGTTCGTGCTCCTGGTCGTCCTCTCGGCGGTCCACCGTGCGCGCTCCGACGTCGACCTGCTGGAGTCCGGCGGCCCGTTCTGGCGCGTGGTCGGCGTCGAACTCCTCGTGATGGCCCTCACCCTCGGCCTGTCGGTCGCGCTCTCGCAGACGGCCTAGTCCCAGGGAGCCGTCCGCAGTTCAGTGGTGGTGCGGCGCTCCCGATCGGCCGGGCGGTCCTCGGCGGGGCGGCCGACCGCGATCATCGAGATGATGTGCCAGCCGGGGCCGGGATTGAGGTCGGCGGTGAGCGCCTCGAGGTCGAAGGCGCGGAACTGGCGGCAGGCGAGATCCATCGCGTGGGCCTGCAGGGTGAGATGCGCGACCGACTGCCCGAGGTCGTAGTCCGCGAAGTCGGAGTACGCCCACTCGGTGTCCTCGACGTAGCGGTGGGCCATCGTCACGATCAGCAGCGACGCGCTCGGCGCCCAGCGGGCCGAGCTGCGGGCGAGATGCCGGACGACGCGCTGGTGCTCGGGCTCGTCGCGGCGCGCCACGAAGTACGCCCAGGGCTGGGAATTGCCCGCGGACGGCGCCCAGCGGGCCGCGTCGAGCAGCAGCTCGACGTCCTCCTCGGTGACGGTCCGGGCAGGATCGAACATCAGCGGGCTGAAGCGGCTGGCGAGCAAAGGGTGGACGGGCACGATCCCATTCAACCCCGGACGCCTACGGTGGGGAGTATGGCGAACGAACTCGGGCGGTCGACCAGTCCGTACCTGCGGCAGCACGCGGACAATCCGGTGGCGTGGCGGGAGTGGTCGGAGCGCGCGTTCGCCGAGGCCCGTGAGCGGGACGTGCCGATCTTCTTGTCGGTGGGGTACTCCGCGTGTCACTGGTGCCATGTGATGGCGCACGAGTCGTTCGAGGACGCGGAGACCGCGGCGTACCTGGGCGCGCACTTCGTCAGCGTGAAGGTCGATCGCGAGGAGCGGCCGGACGTCGACGCGATCTACATGTCGGCGACCGTGGCGATGACCGGGCAGGGCGGCTGGCCGATGTCGGTGTTCCTGACGCCGGCGGGCGAGCCGTTCTTCTGCGGTACGTACTTCCCGAAGGACTCCCGCGGCGGGATGGCATCGTTCCGGCAGGTGCTGGAGGCAATCACCGACGCCTGGCAGAACCGGCGCGAGCAGCTCGACGGGATCGGGAAGCGAGTCGTCGAACAGCTCGGCGCCCAGCAGCCCGCCGGCGAGGAGGCCTTCGACCTGGACCGGGCGGTTGAGTTGCTGAAGACCGATTTCGACCCGGTCGACGCGGGGTTCGGGCGGGCGCCGAAGTTCCCGCCGTCGATGGTGCTCGACTTCCTGCTCCGGCATCATCGCCGGACCGGTGACGAGGACGCGCTCGCGATGGTCGCGCACACCTGTGACCGGATGGCGCGCGGCGGGATGTACGACCAGCTGGCCGGCGGCTTCGCGCGGTACTCCGTCGACGGGCAGTGGATCGTGCCGCACTTCGAGAAGATGCTGTACGACAACGCGCTGCTGCTCGATGTCTACACGCACTGGTGGACGCTCAGCGGGGATCCGTTGGCGCGGCGGGTTGCCGAGGAGACGGCCGACTTCCTGCTGGCCGAGCTGCGGACGCCGGAAGGTGGGTTCGCGTCCGCGCTCGACGCCGACACCGAGGGCGAGGAGGGGAAGTACTACGTCTGGACGCCGGACGAGCTTCGCCAGGTGCTCGGGGACGAGGCCGACTGGGTGATCTCCCTGTGTGACGTGACGGGGACCTTCGAGCACGGTACGTCGGTGCTCCAGCTGCGGCAGGATCCGGACGACGTGGAGCGGTGGGGGCGTGTCCGCTCGGTACTCGCTCGGGCGCGGAGCGCTCGTACGTATCCGGGGCGGGACGACAAGGTGGTGGCGGCGTGGAACGGGTTGGCGGTCACGGCGCTCGCCCGGGCCGGGGTCGTGTTCGACAGGCCGCAGTACGTCGAGGGGGCGGTTGGCGCGGCGCGGTTGATCCGGGATGTGCATGTCGAGGGCGGGCGGTTGTACCGGACGTCGCGGGACGGGGTGCGGGGGAGTGCGGACGGCGTACTCGAGGACTACGCGGCGTTCGCGCAGGGGTGCTTGACGTTGCTGGGGGCGACGGGGGACGACGGGTGGTTCCGGGTCGCGGAGGGCTTGCTGGACAGGGTTCTGGAGCAGTTCGTTGCTGACGGCGCCTACTTTGACACGGCCGCCGATGCTGAGCAGTTGGTATGGCGCCCGCAGGACGCCACAGACAACGCCACACCGTCCGGAGTAAGCCTCGCAGCCGAGGCCTTCACCACCCTCGCAAGCCTCACCGGCTCCGAACGCTACGAGGCCGCAGCCCAACAGGCCCTGAACGCCTCAGCCACGATCGCCGCCCGGGCCCCTCGCTTTGCCGGCCGCGCACTGGCAATCGCCGACACAATCGCCGGCGCCCCCCTGGAGATAGCAATCGTCACCACCGCAAGTGCCGCTGAGCCGGCCGGGTGGGAGTTGTTGCGGGTTGCGTTTGCTGATGCGCCCTGGGGGACGGCGATCGCGTCAGGGGCGCCTGGTGCCGAGGTGCCGTTGATGGCGGGGCGGGGGCTGATCGGTGGAGTGGCGGCGGCGTATGTGTGTCAGAAATTCACCTGCCGGTTGCCTGTGACGTTGCCGGAACACCTTCGGCGGGAGTTGCGCCCCGCGGACTGAGCCCGTCCCGGGTGCGGGTTTTCCCTGCGGTTTCGGCCGAATCCCTTGACTCACGGCGTACGGACGGCAACAGTCTGTCCTCAAGTCGGATGTAACAGAACTCGCATGCATCGACACGAAGTGTCACAAATGAGGCAGTGGCACTGTTGCGTCAGCATCCGGCGCGTCCCCAACTGAATTCGGTCGCTGCGCCCAAACAGCGACCACACCGTGAGGAGATGTTGTCTTGAAACGACTGACATCAGCAGGGGCGGTGGCCATTGTCGCGGCAGCGGGTCTTGCCACGACGTTCACCGCTTCGACCGCGGGTGCCGCCGACCGGACGGCTCCGCTCCCGGCATCCGGCTTCAACCAGCCGGCCGCCGTCCAGGCCGAGCAGGCGCTGACCGCGCGGACGGCCGCCGCTCTCGGCCTCGGCACCGGCGAGCAGCTCAAGGTCCGCGACGTGATCAAGGACGCGGACGGCACCGAGTACGTCCGCTACGACCGCACCTTCAACGGCCTCAAGGTCGTCGGCGGTGACCTGATCGTCAAGCGCAAGGGCGAGTCGATCGGGCAGGTCACGTACAACCGCGGCGCCAAGGCTGTCGCCGTCGCCACCAAGCCGACACTGTCCCAGTCGGCGGCGCTGTCCAAGGGCGCACAGGCGGCGAAGTTCAAGGCCACGGGCAACAAGGGCCAGTTGGTGGTCTTCGTGACGCCGACGAAGCCCGTCCTCGCGTACGAGGTGATCACCACCGGCGTGAAGCCCGACCAGACCCCGTCGGTGCTGCACTCGTTCATCGACGCCAAGTCCGGCGCGGTGCTGGACCAGGACGACGAGGTCAAGACCGGTACCGGCAACTCGATGTACTCCGGCACCGTCAGCATCGGTACGTCGGGCAGCTACACGATGAGCGACCCGACCCGCGGCGGCAACTACACCACGGACCTCAACGGCGCGACCTCCGGTAACGGCACGACCTTCACCGACGCCGACGACACCTGGGGTACCGGCGCCGCGTCGAACCGCCAGACCGCCGGTGTGGACGCGCACTACGGAGCCCAGCTGACCTGGGACTACTACAAGAACGTCCACGGCCGGAACGGCATCTTCAACAACGGCCAGGGCGCCCGGTCCCGCGTGCACTACGGCAACGCGTACGTGAACGCGTTCTGGGACGGCACGCAGATGACGTACGGCGACGGTTCGGGCAACACCCACCCGCTGACCGCGATCGACGTCGCCGGTCACGAGATGAGCCACGGTGTCACCGAGGCGACCGCCAACCTGAACTACTCCGGCGACGCGGGCGGCCTGAACGAGGCCACCTCCGACATCTTCGGCACGGCGGTGGAGTTCTCCGCGAACAACTCGTCCGACCCGGGTGACTACCTGATCGGCGAGAAGATCAACATCAACGGCAACGGCACGCCGCTGCGCTACATGGACAAGCCGTCGAAGGACGGCCGGAGCGTGGACTGCTGGTCGACCAGCACCGGCGGCCTGGACCCGCACTACTCGTCCGGCCCGCTGAACCACTGGTTCTACCTGGCCTCCGAGGGCACCGGCAGCAAGGTCATCGGCGGCGTGACGCACAGCAGCACCGCCTGCAACGGCGCCACGGTCACCGGTGTCGGCCGCGACGTGGCCGCCAAGGTCTGGTACCGGACGCTGAGCACCAAGCTGAGCTCGGGCAGCACCTACAAGGACGCCCGCGAGGGTGCGATCAACTCCGCGAAGGAGCTGTACGGCGCGGACTCGGCGCAGTGCAAGGGCATCGAGGCCGCGTTCAACGGGATCTCGGTCCCGGCCGGTGCGGCCGCCTGCTCGGGCGGTGGCGACCCGGAGCCGCCGACCGGTGACAACCTGCTGCTGAACCCGGGCTTCGAGTCCGGCGCGGTGAACTGGACCGGCACCTCGGGCCCGATCACCAACGACTCGGGCCGCCCGGCGCGGACCGGCACCTGGAAGCTGTGGCTCGGCGGCAACGGCCGCGCCGCGGCCGAGAACGAGGCCCAGTCGGTCGCGATCCCGGCGTCGGCGACCAGCGCGACGCTGTCGTTCTGGATCCGCATCGACACCGCGGAGACCACCACCTCGACGGTGTACGACACCGCCAAGGTGCAGATCGTCGACGGTTCGACCACGACCACGCTGGCGACGTACTCGAACCTGAACAAGAACACGTCGTACGTCCAGAAGACGCTCAACGTGACGCAGTACAAGGGGAAGACCGTTTCGGTGAAGTTCGTCGGCACCGAGGACTCCTCGCTGCAGACCAGCTTCGTCATCGACGACACCTCCCTGACCGCGAGCTGAGCTCGCGGTGAATCGTCCGGGGCGTGCGCGGCCCTCCGCCCAAGGCCCGCACGCCCCGGATTTCCTTTGCCCGAAGGAGTTCCATCATGCGCAAGTCCCTCGTCCCAGGGCTCGGCGTAGTAGCGCTCGTCGCCGGAGTAGCGCTTGCTACCGGCAACAGCGCGGTCGCGGCCGAGTCGCCCGACATCTCGGTCACCAACACCAAGGCGCACCTGGACCAGTTGCAGTCCATTGCCACCAGCAACGGTGGTAACCGCTACACCGGCCGGGCCGGCTACAAGGCCTCCGCCGACTACGTGAAGGCCAAGCTGGACGCGGCGGGGTACACCACCACCCTGCAGTCGTTCAGCACTTCAGCCGGTACGTCGTACAACGTGATCGCGGAGTGGCCGCACGGCGACGCGAACCACGTGGTGATGGCCGGCTCACACCTGGACAGCGTCAGTTCCGGTCCGGGGATCAACGACAACGGCTCAGGTAGCGCCGGCGTACTCGAAACCGCCCTCGCCTACGCTGCCGGCGGCCAGACCCCCAAGAATCGCTTGCGATTCGGGTTCTGGGGCGCCGAGGAGCTCGGTCTGCTCGGCTCGAAGTACTACGTCAACAACCTGCCCTCCGCCGAACGCGACAAGATCGAGCTGTACCTGAACTTCGACATGATCGCGTCGCCGAACCCGGGGTACTTCGTGTACGACGACAACCCGGCCGGCAACGGTGCTCGTGACGACCTGGTCGCGTACTTCACCTCGAAGAGCGTGCAGACCGAGTTCATCGACGTCCAGGGCCGCTCCGACCACGCCGCCTTCCGGTCGTTGGGGATTCCCACGGCCGGGACCTTCTCCGGCGCCGAAGACACCAAGACGTCCGCCCAGGCGTCGAAGTGGGGCGGTACCGCGGGGCAGGCGTTCGACCCGTGCTACCACCGGTCCTGCGACACCATCAACAACCTGAACCTGACGTCGCTCGACCGCCAGATCGATGCCATCGGCCACATGATCTGGAACTACGCGCAGAAGGACTACACCGGCGGGCCGCCCCCGACCGGCGGCAACCTGCTGCTGAACCCGGGCTTCGAGTCCGGTGCGGTGAACTGGACCGGGAACACCGGCGTGATCACGAACAGCTCGTCACGTCCGGCCCACACCGGGTCGTACAAGGCGTGGCTGCAGGGGAACGGCCGGAGCAGCACCGAGAACCTCGGCCAGTCGGTCGCCATCCCGGCCGCGGCGACGGCGGCGTCGCTGTCGTTGTGGATCCGGATCGACACCGCGGAGACGACCTCGTCGACCGTCTACGACACCGTGAAGGTCCAGATCGTCGACGGATCCACGACGACGACGCTGGCGACGTACTCGAACCTGAACAAGACGTCGTCGTACGTGCAGAAAACGCTGGATGTCACGCAGTACAAGGGCAGGACGGTCACGGTGAAGTTCGTCGGCCAGGAGGATTCCTCGCTGCAGACGAGCTTCGTGATCGACGACGTGGCCCTGACCGCCTAGAGCTGCTTGCAGAGTTTGCCCGGCGGAATGGCGGCTTCGGTGAGCACCTGGTTCACCGGGGCCGCCAGCGGCTTGAGGTTCGGGTCCTCGATCCGGGCCGTCTTCCCGTTCGCCGTCACCGCGACGATCATGTCGTCGGGGTGCCGGGTGGCCGGCTTGGTCACGGCCAGGCTCGCCCAGTCGACCTGCTGAGCGGCCGTGGTGAGGCTCGTCAGCAGGCTCGGGTCGAGCTTGCACCGGATCGTTTCCTTACCGCGCTTGCTGACCGTCGCGACACCGTCGGCGCCGATCTGCACGTGGTCGTCGAAGCCGGCGAACCCGCCGGTCCGGGACACGGTGAGCGGCAGGCCGGTGCCGACCGGCGTCGACTGCGTCACCGTGGGCATGGTCGGCGGCGGGGTCGTGGTCTCGGGCGAGCCCGACGAGCCGGACTCGCTGCCGCACCCGGTCAGCACGAGTCCGGCGACAGTCGTGCACACGGCCATTGCTGCGTATCTGCTCAGGTTCGTCACGCACTATGGATACAGGTTGCCGGCCCGTTCGTTGCAGCTGTGACACGACTGAAATGTTCAGACCACCGGCGACACCAGGTCGACCAGCGCGCGGGTCAGCAGCACCCGCTGCTCGAACAGCTCCAGCGACGCGCCCGCCGTACCGAACATCTCCAGCGGCAGCGCGGTGAACGCGGCCCGGATGAGCAGCGAGCCGAGGTACCCGTACAGGACCTGGTCCTCGTCCACCTCCATCCCGTCTTCCTGCAGCCCTTCCCGGAACGCCTTCAGGATCACCGTGTGGACTGCGGGCAGCGCCTCCGGTGCCAGCTCTCCCGCGTGCGCGAGGCCGATCAGCAACTGTCCGAGGTCGAACCCGGCCGCCTGCGGGCAGTCGAAGCCCCAGTCGATCGCCACGAACTCGTCCGGGCTGTCGCGGGGCACCAGCAGGTTCTGCGGGCTGGCGTCGCCGTGCTGGTAGCACTGCGGCAACGCGTCGAGCGCGTCGAGCACCGCGGGGACGCGCTCGCCCAGTGCGAGCAGATCGTCCCGCAGGGCGTGCTCGTGGAGGTTGCACACCGCCGCCGCGAGCATCGGGTGCCGCCAGCACCGCGGGTCGGCGAGAGCGGGCAGCGCGGACGTCATGACCCGGCCGTTGGCGTAGTAGCGCAGCGCCGAGCCAGGCGTGCTGGAGACGTCCCTGTCGAGCAGCGGTTCGACGAGGTGCGGCTGGCGGCGCGCGGACAGCCGGCCCAGCAGGTACGCCGCCCGCTCGAACCGCTCGATCGGCCACGGTCCCCATTCCTGGACGATGTTCTCCATCCACAACGTGCCGCGGTCGTCGTCGTACAGGTCGATGCGGTAGGCCTTCGGGAGCCGCATCCCGTCGGGCATCAGGTCGCCGACGCCGCTGCGGTGGACGGCGATCTCCAGCTGCCAGGGCATGTAGTCGATGAAGCTCTGCCGGTACTCGACCGGCACGAACTCGATGATCGGGGAGTGCCGGACCGACTGGACCTTCTTCACGAAGCAGGACCAGTCGACGCCGCCGGCCGTCGTCCCGAAGACGCGGTGCAGGGAGTCGGTGCTCGGCGTGCCGATCGGGTAGTCGACAGGCTCGACCCGGACCGCGCCCGGGACGGCCGCCGGATCCCCGGTGATCGTCCGCACGAGCGCGGCCAGGTCCTGCGCCCCCAACGCGTCCCGGCCCAACGGTGCGAGTTCGGTGATCATGTTCCCCCCAAGGAAGTAAAGTCACCTTACTATCGGCATAGTAAAGTGGCTTTATGACCTCCGTCAACGACGATCCCCGCGTCGACCACGTGGCCGGACTGCTCGGACAGGCGCTGCGGCGCATCCGGGCGGAGATCCTCGCGACCTCGGAGGAGCAGTTCCCGGGGCTGCGGGTCTCGCACTACCGGCTGCTCGAGCTGATCCCGCCCGAGGGCGCCCGGATCACCGACCTGGCCGAGGTCGCGACGATGACGAAACAGGGCCTCGGCCAGCACGTCGACTACCTGCAGAAACTCGGCTACACCACGTCCGAACGGCTCCGCGAGGACCGCCGCGTCCGGCTGGTCCGCCGGACGTCCCTCGGCGACGAAGCGGTCGCCTTCAGCCGAGCCGCCATCGCTCGCGTGGAACAGACCTGGTCCCACCAACTGGGCCCCACGCGTTACACCGCCCTCCGCGAGACCCTGCGGGAACTGGGAGCGGACCAGAGCTGACCGCGGTCTGTCAGCCCGCGTGGTACGTGGCGATGCTGACGGCGATGTAGTGGCAGATGAAGGCGGCCACGGTGAAGGCGTGGAAGATCTCGTGGAAGCCGAACCAGCGCGGCGACGGGTTCGGGCGCTTGGTGCCGTAGACGACGGCGCCGATCGAGTACAGGCCGCCGCCGACCGCGATCAGGGTGACGACCGCCGCGCCGCCGGTGTGGTAGATCGCGCCCATCCAGAAGATCGCGACCCAGCCCAGGGCCAGGTAGATGGGGGTGTAGATCCACCGCGGCGCGCTGAGCCAGAAGATCCGGAACAGGATGCCGAGCACCGCGCCGCCCCAGACCAGGCTGAGCATCAGCACCCGGTCCTTGCCGTGCAGCAGCACCATGCCGAGCGGGGTATAGGTGCCGGCGATCAGCAGGAAGATGTTGCTGTGGTCGAGCCGGCGCAGGATCGCCTCACCGGTCGGGCCCCAGTAGAACCGGTGGTACAGCGCCGAGATGCCGAACAGCAGCATCGATCCGGCGGTATAGACCGCGGCCGCCCAGCGCGCGTTCGCGTGCGGCGCCAGGCAGATCAGCACGATGCCGGCGGCGGTGGCGAACGGAAAGGTGCCGGCGTGCAACCATCCACGAAGTTTGGGCTTGAGCGGTCCGAGCCGGCCGGAGAGCCGGTGCCCGAGGTCCTGGGGCTGGGCGCTGGTAGCGGTCATCGCCGTCCTTTCGAGGGGAGTCCGGGCGGTTCATACCTACGCAACCGTAACCTACGGAACCGTAGGTTGCATCGGTCGGAAGAATGAAATGTAGGCGAAGTCACCCGGGTGATGCAGCACGCCCGCGTTTACGATGCACGAACCGGCCGAAAAGTTCGACCTTTCCGCGAGCTTTCTGCCAGCTTTCCGTGAGCCGCTCCGGGGCCTCTCACCGGCGGCGTTTCTGGGCTAGCCTCGTGACCGAGAGTCTTTGAGGAGAGCACCCTGCCCATGCGGACACCTGGCAAGCAGAAGCTGCGCGGCGCGATCTACGGCCTGTACGAGCGTCGGGTCCGCCGGTCCCTGTCACCGGACCGGATCCCGCGGCACATCGGCGTCATCATCGACGGCAACCGGCGCTGGGCCCGCCAGGTCGGTGATCCGGTGTCGCGCGGCCACGAGGCCGGGGCGAACAAGATCTCGGAGTTCCTGGAGTGGTGCGACGACGTCGGCGTCAAGGTCGTCACGGTGTGGATGCTGTCCACCGACAACCTGACCCGTCCGGCCGAGGAGCTCGAGCCGCTGCTGCGGATCATCGAGCAGACCGTCGAGGAGCTGACCGCGATCGGCCGCTGGCGGATCCACCCGGTCGGCGCGCTCGACCTGCTGCCGGGGACGACCGCGGAGGCGCTGAAGGCGGCCGAGACGGCCACGCAGGACAACCAGGGCATGCTGGTCAACGTCGCGGTCGGGTACGGCGGCCGGCGCGAGCTCGCCGACGCCGTCCGCTCGCTGCTGCTCGAGGAGGCCGCGAAGGGCATCTCGATCGAGGAACTCGCGGACCGCGTCGACGTCGAGCACATCGCCCGGCACCTCTACACCAAGGGCCAGCCGGACCCGGACCTGGTCATCCGGACGTCGGGTGAGCAGCGGCTGGGCGGGTTCCTGCTCTGGCAGAGCGCGCTGAGCGAGTTCTACTTCTGCGAGGCGCTCTGGCCGGACTTCCGCCACGTCGACTTCCTGCGGGCGATCCGGAGCTACGCGCAGCGAGAGCGCCGCTTCGGGACGTAGCACCGCGTCCGCAGCGCGTGCACGCCGTCCGCCGCCGCAGGTAGTAGGCGTACGTCGCCAAGCCCAGCGCCGCGCCCCAGAGGATCCACAGGATGCCGGGGCCGTTGGCGCCCCACATGCCGCCGCCGAGCGGGGCCTGGAGGTTCATCAGGCCGGCCGGGATCAGGACGATCGACACGATCGAGGCGGGGACGATCGCGAGCAGCGGTGGGACGCGCTGACCCGCCTTGAACCAGATCCACCGCGGGTACACCTCGCCCCACCGGTGCACCAGGCCGTGCGTGAGGACGCCGCCGCCCAGGCCCAGCACCGCCAGGCCGAGGCCCATCTCGAGCATCCCGGGCGTGTCGGCCATCATCCGGTGGAACTCGTCGGTGATGCCGAGCGGCCACCCGGCGTACCAGGCGATCCGGGTGAGCTCGTACGGAAGGTTCGCCAGCACCGCGACCGCGACCGCCCACCGGCCCCACCGGAGCGCGGCCTCCGGTCGCTGCCAGGCGGGTTCCGCGACGCCCCGGCCGCAGGAGACACACGCGTCCCGGCTGCGCCGGTGGTAGGCGAGCGCGGTCGCGGCCCAGAGCAGGCCGCCGACGAACAGGATGATCAGGTTCACCCGGTGCCAGTACAGGATGTCGCCGACGCCCTCCTGCGGCCCTGGTACGCCGGTGAACGCGAACACGATCAGTGCCGGCGCCATGGCGACCACCGCGACCAGCGTGTAGTCGGGCACGGCGAGTGCGAGGCCGACCGCGAGGACCGCGGCGACCGCCTGCAGGACCGACCCGCGCGGCCTGGTGTGCGTCATCACGAGCGCGAGGACGGCGCCGCCGAGGCCGATCGCCGCCATCACGGGTGCGACGACGTGCACCGGCGTACCTTCCAGGACCGACGCCGTGGACCGGTCCTCGGAGACCCGGGCGAACGGGTAGCCGGCACCGCCGAAGGTCCAGTACAGCCCGAGTACGCCGTACACGAGGGACCAGAGTGCGGTGGCGTAGCCGGTCCACGTCGGCCAGTTCTTCGTCATGCTCCGAGTCATGCTCCGAGCCTCGTCGCGCGGGCGCCGGACCGGATCACCCGGCGGAGTGAGGCGGATCCCCCGCGTGAGGGGGAAAGGCGTAACACCGTGTTAACCCCGTGGCCGGGCGTGTCGGGCTGCGCCGTTTGCAGGAGGCTCCTACCCTGACAATGACGGTCGGAGGGGAAGCCGGCTGTCCGGGAGGCCCGATCAGCTTGAGAATCGTTCGCCAGCCGGTAGCCCCATGAGGGGCCGAACGGAGTACCCGAGACGTCAGGTCTCGATCTCACTGATTCCCGTCGGTGCGAGTGCGGCACGGCGGACGGGGTCTGCACCAGACCCCGAGGGCAGCACCCGGTCCACCTAACCACTGGTCGGCCGGGGCGAGGGTGCACGTCACGGCCAGAAGAGGACGTGCGACATGGCCATCAATGCCAAGGCGTCAAGTACCTCATCCACACCGGCCCAGCGCACGTTCGTGCTGGACACCTCGGTGCTCCTCTCGGACCCGCACGCGATGCTGCGGTTCGACGAGCACGAGGTCGTCGTCCCGGTGGTCGTCGTCACCGAATTGGAGGCCAAACGCCATCACCCGGAACTCGGCTACTTCGCCCGTACGGCGCTGCGACTGCTCGACGAGCTCCGGATCCTGCACGGACGTCTGGACGCGCCCCTGCCAGTGGGGGAGAAGGGTGGAACCCTCCGGGTCGAACTGAACCACACCGACCCGGAGACGCTGCCGGCCGGTTTCCGGCTCGGCGACAACGACAGCCGGATCCTGGCCGTGGCCTGCAACTTCATGGCCGAGGGCAAGGACGTCACGCTGGTCTCGAAGGACCTGCCGATGCGGGTCAAGGCCTCGGCGTGCGGCCTGCTCGCCGAGGAGTACCGCGCCGAGCTGACCCTGGAGTCCGGCTGGACCGGGATGGCGGAGCTCGAGGTCGAGACGCACGTCGTGGACGACCTGTACGAGAACGGTTCGGTCGAGCTGCCCGCGGCCGGCGAGTTCCCGACCCACACCGGGCTGGTGATGCTGTCCGACCGGGGCAGCGCGCTCGGCCGGGTGATGCCGGACAAGCGGATCCGGCTGGTCCGCGGCGACCGCGAGGCGTTCGGGATCCGCGGCCGGTCCGCCGAGCAGCGGGTCGCGCTGGACCTGTTGCTGGACCCGGACGTCGGGATCATCTCGCTCGGCGGCCGTGCCGGGACCGGTAAGTCCGCGCTCGCGCTGTGCGCCGGCCTGGAGTCGGTGATGGAGCGCCGCCAGCACAAGAAGGTGGTCGTCTTCCGGCCGCTGTTCGCGGTCGGCGGCCAGGAGCTCGGGTACCTGCCGGGCAGCGAGTCGGAGAAGATGCAGCCGTGGGCGCAGGCCGTGTACGACACCCTCGGCGCGCTGACCAGCAGCGACGTGATCGACGAGGTGATCGATCGCGGCATGCTCGAGGTGCTGCCGCTGACCCACATCCGGGGCCGGTCGCTGCACGACGCGTTCGTGATCGTCGACGAGGCACAGTCGCTGGAGCGCAACGTGCTGCTCACGGTGCTGTCCCGGGTCGGCGCCAACTCGCGGGTGGTGCTCACCCACGACGTGGCCCAGCGGGACAACCTGCGGGTCGGCCGGCACGACGGCGTGGTCGCGGTGGTCGAGCAGCTCAAGGGTCATCCGCTGTTCGCGCACGTCACGCTGACCCGCTCGGAGCGGTCGCCGATCGCGGCGCTGGTGACCGAGATGCTGGACGATCTGCAGCTGTGACCTCGGCGGGGAAGGCCTCTGTAAGGAGCGTTACGTTTCTTAGGTAATAGCTTTCTGTAAAGCGAGAGTAAGAACGGTGCGGTCGCCACGCGGCGGCCGCACCGTTCGTTCGTGACCTGCTTGTGATCACGGACGGTTTACGCCAGAGTATGTTCTCGTTGCAGCCGACGGGGGTCGGGTTTTCTCGGAAGGACAGATGAAAGCGAAGCGCTCCGTCGCGGTTCTCGCAGTGACCGGAATCGCCGTGGTCTCCGTTGTCGCCGGTGTCGACCTCTTCAGCTCTCCTGGGAGCAGCAGTGCGTCGGAGAAGGTGTCCGGGCGGGCCGAGATGGCCGTGTTGAACAGTGGTAAGGCGATGCCGTCCGCGGCCACGCCGTCGGCCAAGGAGAAGTCGGCCGCCGAGCTCGCCGCCGAGGCGGTCCGGATGCGGAACCAGGTCGAGGCCATCGAGCAGCAGCGCACCGCGCTGCAGGATGCGGCCGACCAGAAGTCGAAGGCCAAGAACGCGGCTTTGCGGCGCTATCAGGCACTCAAGGCGGCGAGCCGGGACGCCGCCGAGGAGCGGGCCAGCCGGGACGCCGAGCGGAAGAAGTACGAGGGCACGCCGAAGGAGGTCGCGATGAACCTCCTCCCCGACCACGGCTGGAGCCAGAGCCAGTTCAGCTGCCTCGAGAAGCTCTGGAACAAGGAATCCCGCTGGAAGGTCAACGCCGACAACCCGACGTCGACGGCGTACGGCATCCCGCAGGCGCTGCCGGGCAACCGGATGGCGGCCTACGGCAAGGACTGGCGGACCAACCCGGTCACCCAGATCAAGTGGGGCCTGGACTACATCGAGGCGACCTACGGCTCGCCGTGCAAGGCCTGGAACCACTCCCAGAACAGCGGCTGGTACTGATCACCCGATCCTGAAGGCCGGCGCGTAGGTCCCGTCGCCGGCCGCCTTCAGCACCGTGTCCGCGGTGGTCGTCATGGCCACCGGACCTGCCCCGAGACGTCGCACGGCTCCGGTGAGCGCGACGTCCTTGAGGACGATGTCGCCGCGCGGCCGGCCGAGCACGACGGCGTACACGGCCTTGCCCTTCTGGGTGAACACCACCTGGTCGCCGGCGGTGGTGGTTGTCGACGACCGTGTCCACGGCCGTGTCCCGTCGAGCGCCTCGCGGTTGATCTTCAGCCAGGCCCCGATGTCGGAGAGCCGGCTCGACTGCTCCGGGACGATCTCGCCCGCCCCGCCGCTCGGTCCGACGTTCAGCAGCAGCGAACCGTTGTTGGCCGCGCCTTTGGCGAGTGCTGCGATCAGCTCCGTGGACGCGGTGTAGTCCTCGCCGGTCTCCTCGCGGTTGTAGCCGAACGAGCCGCCGATACCGCGGTCCTGCTGCCAGAACTTGTCCTGGATCGTGTCGAAGTCGGCGTACTCCGGCGTGCGGAAGTCACTGTGCGGCGCAGGCTTCTGCGTGTTGATGCTGTCCGCCGCACCGGGCAGCTTGAACACGCCCTTCATCAGCTGGTCGAAGCCCCAGCGCATCGGCTTCGGGCTCATCAACTGCCGGCCGAACGACGCCGTACTCCACCGGTCGTCGACGACTCCTTCCGGCACGGTGTTGTAGTAGTCCGCGAGCAGTGCGTAGAGCCGCTTGGAGCCGGTCGGCCAGGCGATGTCGTTCCAGAGGATGTCCGGCTTGTAGCGATCGATGAGCTCACGCACCTGCGCCACGGCGTACTTGCGGTAGTCCTCGCCGTAGTGCAGATAGGCATAGTCGCCCAACGTCTTCACGGTCTTGCGCTGGAACGTCCAGTCGACGCCGCCCGAGTAGTAGACGCCGAACTTGAGGCCCTGCTTGCGCACCGCCGTGGACAGCTCACCCATCAGATCGCGCTGGGCATGGAAGTCCGGTGCGTGCGGGTTGCGGACCTGGGTCGGCCACAAGGAATACCCGTCGGCGTACTTGGCCGTCACCACGACGTACGACGCCCCGGCCGCCTTGAACTGCGCCGCCCAGCGGTCCGCGTCCCACTGCGCGAGCCCTGCGTCGAACTGCTTCGTGAAGTCGCTGTACGGCGCGTTGCCGTAGTGCTCGCGGTGGAACCGCGCGGTCGGCGAGCCCGGGTCCTTCATCGCGTTCGCGTAGTCCTCGGCGTACGGGTTGTGGGTCATCGCGTGCCCGTACTGCATCTCGAGCAGCTTGCTGAACGTCGTGCCCTTCGGCGCGAACCCCGGGACCGAGTAGAGGCCCCAGTGGATCATGACCCCGAACTTGGCATCCGCGAACCACTTGGGCAGCGGATGCGTGTTCAGCGACTCGACAGTGGCCTCGTACGGCCCGTCGGTCGTCATCTGGGCCTTCCGGTCGTCCTGCCACGTCCAGACCACCGAACACCCGACGAACACGAGCACCAGCGCGACGACGACCACCGCGAGCCGCAAGAAGAACTTCCTCACGACGGATAGGTGCTTTCGGCAAGAATCATGGGTCCATCCTGGCCGGACCGGGCCGCTCGCGAATCAGCCGGCCGTACGTCGTTCGCGGCCGAACGGTTGACGCGCGTCTCCACCGAAAGTCGCGCGGTCGCACGGTGCACCGCACCGTGGACGCGCTACCGTCAGGCGGGTGGACACGGGGATCCTCGCCGCGCTGATCGCACCGGGATCGCGCGCGGCGCCAGGCTACGGGCGACTGACGCCGCGCGACCGGGTGGTGGACATCGCCTGCGTGCTGATCGCCGTACTGCTCGGCCTGATCGCGGTCGGCGATGTGAACCCACCGCCGCGGATCGGACCGTTGCCGGAGTGGCTAAGTGTGGCTCTGTGCGTCGCTGGAGCGCTCTCGTTGCTGCTGCGGCGCCGCTGTCCGACCGGACTGGCAGCGGTAATGATCCTCGCGTCCACCCTGGTGCCGTCACTCGGTGCGGCCGGCGGCCTGGCCCTCTTCAACGTCGCCGTACACCGTCGGCCGGCTGTGAGCCTCTCGCTGGGCGCAGTGGCGATGGCGTCGTGCATGCTGCAGTTCTGGCTGTATCCGCTGGCTGACACGCCGAACGCGTACTGGATCGCGGTCACCCTCACTGCGCTTGCCTGTCTGGCACTGGTCGCGTGGGGAATCGTGGTGCGGACCAGACGCCAGCTGATGGAGTCGCTGACCGAGCGTGCGGTCAGGGCCGAGTCGGAGCAGCAGCTACGCGTCGAGCAGGGACAGCGTCTGGAGCGTGAGCGGATCGCGCGGGAGATGCACGACGCGCTCGGACATCGGCTGTCGTTGCTGAGCATGCATGCGGGTGCGCTGGAGTTCAGACCGGACATGCCGGCCGACGAACTGTCCCGCGCGGCGGGGGTGATCCGCTCCAGCGCCCGTGATTGCGTGGACGACCTGCGCGAGATCGTCGGGGTCCTGCGGTCGCAGCACAGCGGTGAGGAACAACGGGGGAGCATCGGCGAGCTGATAGCGGAGTCACTGGCTGCCGGGAGCCGGATCGAGTTCGTGGAGGGCGTTGACCTCACTGCGGTGCCGGACTCCATCGCACGGCATGCGTACCGCATCGTCCAGGAGGGGCTGACCAATGCGCGCAAGCACGCGCCGCAGGAGACCGTCCGGGTCGTGCTGGGCGGTGGGCCGGGCGAGGGCCTGTCGATAGAGCTGCTGAACAAGCTTGCCCGTGTAGCGGCCGGTCCTGGATCCCGGGTGGGGCTGATCGGGCTGAGGGAGCGCGCGTCGCTGGCGGGTGGACGGCTCGAGCACGGACCGACCGCGGACGGCGAGTTCCGCCTGGCGGCCTGGCTGCCGTGGAAGGCCTACGATGGCCGGCGTGAATGAGCCTGTCAGGCTGCTGCTGGTCGACGACGACCCACTGGTCCTGGCCGGATTGTCCAGCATGCTCTCCGGTACGCCGGAGCTGCACCTGGTCGGTGCGGCGGGTGACGGGCAGCAGGCGGTCGACGCGGTGCGTGAGCTGCGGCCCGACGTCGTACTGATGGACATCGGGATGCCGGTTCTGGACGGGGTGGCGGCCACCGCGGAGATCCGGTGTGGGGAGGCCGCGCCGGAAGTCGTCATCCTGACCACCTTCGGGTCGGACGAGGACCTGCTGCGCGCTCTGCGTGCCGGGGCGTCCGGCTATTTGCTGAAGGACGCGGCACCCGCTGAGATCGTCGCTGCCGTGGTGAAGGTGGCGGCCGGCGAGTCGGTGCTGTCGCCGCAGTCCACCCGGCAGTTGATGGATCACGTCGGCGCGGTCGACCACGACGTACGCCGGACGTCGGCTCGTCAAGCTCTGTCGCAACTGACGGAGCGGGAGCGGGACGTCGTCCTGGCTGTGGCGCGGGGGAGCAGCAATGCGGAGGCGGCGGCGACGCTGGAGGTCGGGATCGCCACCGTGAAGACGCACCTGACGAACGCGCTGGCCAAGCTGCAGCTCACCAACCGTGTCCAGCTCGCCTTGCTCGCCCACGACGCGGGGCTCGTCGAGTGATCGGCGCGGCGGTTCGAAGCAACGACATCATGCACATCAAGTCGAACGGCGGCGGGTGACGTGGCAGAGATCGCACGGGGTCACAGCGAGCGCGGAGAGCTGGTGCTCCGGCGCCGGGAGGACGACGGGGCGCTGGAGCTGCGGGTCAACGGCGTGTTCGTGATGGACGACCGGGAGACGTCGAGCGAGGAGCTGCTCGCGTCGGCCGCGCTGGAGGCGGTGCGGCATCCGGACCGGGTGCTGGTCGGGGGACTCGGGCTCGGCTACACGGTCCGCGCGCTGCTCACCGACGACCGGCTCGGTCAGGTGGTCGTCGCGGAGATCGAGCCGGACCTGGTGGCGTGGATGCGCTCCGGCCTGGTCCCGTCGGTCCTCGACGACCCGCGGGTCGCGGTCGTGGTCGGGGACGTCCGGGCTGTCGTCGCCGACCTCCCCGACGCGTCCGTCGACGCGATCCTGCTGGACGTCGACAACGGCCCGGACTTCCTTGTCTACAACGAGAACTCGACCATCTACACGTCCGGATTCCTGACCACGTGCCGGGCCAGGCTCCGCGCCGGCGGCGTCCTCACCGTCTGGTCCTCGTCCGAGTCGCCCGCCCTGGAGGCCGCCGTCACCGCCGTCTTCGGCTCCTGCGACGTCAAACCCGTCCCGGTCACCCTCCAGGGCCGCGACGAGCTGTACTACGTCTATCAAGGCAGCTCGTAGCCGTTGTGGGGTTGTCCACAGGTTGTCCGTCAGGGCGTTCCGGCAACGGTGAGCGACGTACTCTGCAGGTATGGGTGATGACGCGGAATTCCGGATCGAGCACGACACGATGGGCGAGGTGAAGGTGCCGCGCGACGCGTTGTGGCGGGCGCAGACGCAGCGCGCGGTGGAGAACTTCCCGATCTCCGGGCGGCCGCTGGCGCCGGAGCTCGTGCACGCGCTGGCGCAGATCAAGGCGTCGGCGGCGGTCGTGAACGCGTCGCTCGGGGTGCTGGACGCCGACCGGTCGGCCGCGATCGTGGCCGCCGCGGACCGGGTGACCGCGGGCGAGTTCGACGCGGAGTTCCCGATCGACGTCTTCCAGACCGGTTCGGGCACCTCGACGAACATGAACGTCAACGAGGTCCTGGCCACCCTCGCCACCCGCTCACTCGGCGCCGACGTGCACCCGAACGACCACGTCAACGCCTCGCAGTCGAGCAACGACACCTTCCCGTCGGCGATCCACGTCGCGGCCACGGCGGGCGTCGTCCAGGAGCTGCTGCCGGCGCTTGAGCACCTCGCGGATTCCCTGTCCCGCAAGGGATCCGAGTTCGCCGAGGTCGTGAAGTCCGGCCGGACGCACCTGATGGACGCGACGCCGGTGACGCTCGGCCAGGAGTTCGACGGGTATGCACAGCAGATCCGCCGTGGCGCCGCGCGGGTGCGGGCCACGCTGCCGCGGGTCGCCGAGCTGCCGCTGGGCGGGACGGCGGTCGGCACCGGGATCAACACGCCACCCGGCTTCGCCGCCGCGGTCATCACCGAGCTGAACCACCGGACAGGGCTGGAGCTGACCGAGGCCGAGGACCACTTCGAGGCGCAGGGCGCGCGCGACGGGCTGGTCGAGCTGTCCGGGCAGCTGAAGACGGTCGCGGTCAGCCTGACGAAGATCTGCAACGACCTGCGCTGGATGGGCTCCGGGCCGCGCGCCGGTCTCGGCGAGATCGCGTTGCCGGACCTGCAGCCCGGGTCGAGCATCATGCCCGGCAAGGTGAATCCGGTGATCTGCGAGGCGACGCTGATGGTCGCCGCGCAGGTGATCGGCAACGACACGACGATCACCGTGGCAGGTGCCGGCGGCAACTTCGAGCTGAACGTGATGCTTCCGGTGATCGCCCGCAACCTGCTCGAGTCGATCACCCTGCTGGCGAACAGCTCCCGCCTGCTCGCCGACCGCTGCGTCGACGGCATCACGGCGAACGTCGGGCACGCCCGCGCGCTGGCCGAGTCGTCACCGTCGATCGTGACCCCGCTGAACCGCTACATCGGCTACGAGAACGCCGCCGCGGTCGCGAAGAGCGCCTTGAAACAAGGCAAGACGATCCGTGAGGTCGTGCTCGAGAACGGGCACGTCGAGAAGGGCGACCTCACCGAGGAGCAGCTGGACGCGGCCCTCGACGTCCTGTCCATGACCCGGCCGGCGCAGTCGTGAGGTTCTGGGAGCCGGGCACGACGATCGAGTGGGTGTACGAGGGCCCCGGGGCGCACGCCGACAAGCCGAACGTGCGGCCGATGACCGTCGTGCGTGACGACGCCGACGGCCTGGTCGCCTGGCTCGCGCCCGGCACGCCGCTGCTCAAGGCGGTCCTCGTCGACGGGCGCGAGATCCGGCACGCCGGTCCGGTCGCGATGTTCACCGCCGAGCGGGTGCTGAAGCTCGACGTCTGGCGCGGGACCGGGATCCTCAAGGTGTCCCCGCCCGGCAAGCCGTGGTCGGTCTGGTACTTCTGGGGCGCCGACGGCACCTTCCACGGGTGGTACGTGAACCTCGAGCGCGACCACGTCCGCGACTGGGCGGCCCGCCGGACCAGCACGGTCGATCATGTGCTTGACCTGTGGATCAACCCGGACCGCACGATCGAGTGGAAGGACGAGGACGAGCTCGAGGGCGCGGTCAGCGCCGGGCGGTTCACCGCGGCCGAGGCGGAGCGGATCGTCGCCGACGCGCACACGGCGATCCGCGACATCGAGGCCTGGACGGCGCCGTTCTCCGACGGCTGGGAGTCCTGGTCGGCGCCGCCGGCCTGGCGGCTGCCGGTCGCACCGACGTCCCACCAGCCGACACTGATCGCGGAGGAACTGCACAGCCGCTGACAACAGGTGGGTCACGAGCGGTTGTAACCTGCGGGTTTGGTCTTAGCTTGGAAGTATGTACACCATCGAGCTGCAGGCCGACGAGCTTCAGATGCTGCGCTCGGCCCTTGGGTGCTACCTGCAGGCATTCGGACACAACGAGGCGGACCTGGTCAAAGCGGCCAGAGCCCTGCTGATGAAGCTCCCGGAGGAGATCGAGACCAAAGCCGGCTGAAGGGGGGTCAGTCCGGAGCAGGTCGCAGCACGGCGACGGGGATCGTCCGCCGGGCTTTCGTCGCGAACCTGCCGATCCGCGGGTCCTCGCGGAGGATGACGTCGGTCCACACCGTGCTCCGCTCCGGGCCGGTGAGTTCCCGCGCGCGCATCCGCCGGTGCTCCTTGCCGATCTGGACCTCGGTGCTGTCCGCCGCGCGCAGGTTCCGGAACCAGTCCGGGTCCTGCCGCGAGCCGGACCCGGTGCCCCACACCACGAGCCCGTCCGCGGTCTCCAGGTACCGCACACAGGTCGACCGCGGTACGCCGGTCCGCCGTCCGGGCGTGGTGAGCATCAGGACGTGCACGTCCTTGCTCCCGCTCGCCAGCCGCCCGTCCAGCGTCCGGTACATCCACACGCCGATCCGGTTCCCCATCCGCAGCATCCGCCGCCCCATCGCGACCACCCCCGGTTCCGAGGGTGGGGCGATCGGCTCACCAGGTCAACGGCTCAGCAGGTCGACTGCTCAGCAGGTCGACTGCTCAGCTGCGCGGACGGACCGTCAGCGGGACCGGCTTGCGGGTGTCGGTGAAGAAGTCGTTGCCCTTGTCGTCGACCACGATGAACGCGGGGAAGTCCTCGACCTGGATCTTCCAGATCGCCTCCATCCCGAGCTCCGGGTACTCGATCACGTCGACGGACTTGATGCAGTCCTGCGCCAGCCGCGCCGCCGGACCGCCGATCGAGCCCAGGTAGAACCCGCCGTGCTCCTTGCAGGCCGCCGTCACCTTCGCCGACCGGTTGCCCTTGGCAAGCATGACGAACGAGCCGCCGGCCGCCTGGAACTGGTCGACGTAGGCGTCCATCCGGCCCGCGGTCGTCGGCCCGAAGGAGCCGGACGCGTAGCCCTCGGGGGTCTTCGCCGGGCCCGCGTAGTACACGGCGTGGTCGCGCAGGTACTGCGGCATCGGCTCGCCGGCGTCCAGCCGCTCCTTGATCTTCGCGTGCGCGATGTCGCGCGCCACCACGAGCGGGCCGGACAGCGACAGCCGGGTCTTCACCGGCAGCTTGGACAGCTCGGCGCGGATCTCGCTCATCGGCCGGTTCAGGTCGATCCGCACGACCTCGGAGTCGTCGAGGTGCTCGTCGGTCGTGTCCGGCAGGAACCGGGCCGGCTCCCGCTCCAGCTGCTCGAGGAAGACGCCCTCCGGCGTGATCTTGGCCAGCGCCTGCCGGTCCGCGGAGCAGGACACCGCGATCGCGACCGGGCAGGACGCGCCGTGCCGCGGCAGCCGGATCACGCGGACGTCGTGGCAGAAGTACTTCCCGCCGAACTGCGCGCCGATCCCGAACTCCTGGGTGAGCTTGAAGACCTCCTCCTCCAGCTCCACGTCCCGGAAGCCGTGCCCGAGCGGCGATCCGCTCGTCGGCAGCGTGTCCAGGTAGTGCGCGGAGGCGTACTTCGCGGTCTTCAGCGCGTACTCGGCCGAGGTGCCGCCGACCACGACGGCCAGGTGGTACGGCGGGCAGGCCGCCGTACCCAGCGAGCGGATCTTCTCGTCCAGGAACTCCATCATCCGCGCCGGGTTCAGCACCGCCTTCGTCTCCTGGTAGAGGAAGGACTTGTTCGCCGAGCCGCCGCCCTTGGCCATGAACAGGAACTTGTACGCCGGGTCGCCGGAGCCGGCCGGTGTCGAGTACAGCTCGATCTGGGCCGGCAGGTTCGAGCCGGTGTTCTTCTCGTCCCACATCGTCAGCGGGGCCATCTGCGAGTAGCGCAGGTTCAGCTTGGTGTAGGCGTCGTACACGCCGCGGCTGATCCACTCCTCGTCGACCGCACCGGTGAGCACGCCCTCGGACTTCTTGCCCATCACGATCGCGGTGCCGGTGTCCTGGCACATCGGCAGCACGCCGCCGGCCGAGATGTTCGCGTTCTTCAGCAGGTCGAGCGCCACGAACCGGTCGTTCCCGGACGCCTCCGGGTCGTCGATGATCCGCCGCAGCTGCGCGAGATGCGCGGTCCGCAGGTAGTGCGAGATGTCGTGCATCGCCTCCGCGGTCAGCGCCTGTAGCACCTCCGGCTGCACCTGCAGGAACGTCCGGTCGCCTGCGGTGAACGTGCTGACACCCTCCGTCGTCAGCAGCCGGTACTCCGTCTTGTCGGCACCCAACGGCAGCAGATCGGAGTAGTTGAAGTCGGCAGACACCGGGCATACCTCCACACAGACTGGACTGGACGCCCAAAGGCTACCGCCCGGCATCAGGGGCCGGGTCAGGGGTGAATCGGGGACGAAACGGGTCCACGGGCGGGGGTGGGCGCGCGTATGGTTCTGGCGTGGCTCAGGATGACGTTCCCCAGGAGAACCGACCGCAGGATGTCGTGCCCGCGCAGGCCGGTGACGATCCGGTGCTGCGGCGGCGGGTGTCCGATCTCGAGCGGGAGGAGGTCGCCGACATCCTCCGCGACGCCGCGGGCGAGGGCCGGCTGTCCTACACCGAGCTCGAGGACCGCCTCGAGACGCTGTACGCCTCCAAGACGTACGGCGAGCTCGTCGAGCTGACCGCCGACCTGCCGAACGGGCCGCGCGCGCAGACCGTGCCGGCCACCACCCCGCAGTACGGCGGTGCGCTGGTGGAGTCCGGGCCGGTCATCAACGTGTTCATGTCCGAGTCCAAGCGGACCGGGAGCTGGCTGGTCCCGCAGCGCCAGGAGATCAACGCGGTGCTCGGCGACGTCACCCTCGACTACACCGAGGCGCAGATCCCGTTCGACGAGGTCCACATCGACGTGAAGTCGATCCTCGCCGACGTGAAGATCCGCGTCCCGCAGAACGCGATCGTCCTGCTGGACAGCAACCCGATCCTCGGCTCCGTGTCCGAGCAGGAAGCCGGACTCAAGGCCGTCCCGGACCCGAACAGTCAGCCGGCCGCGCCGAAGCGCTTCCACATCCGCGGCACCGCGATCCTCGGCGAGATCAAGATCAAGCGCGGCCCGCGCCTGAGCAAGCGCCTCGGCCTGACCTGACCGGCGCCGCTCAGGGAGTCGGGCGCTGCTCCTCCAGCAGTTCGCCGAGCCACAGGCGGAACGCTGACAGGTCGTTGACGTGCTGCTGGGTGAGGACGAGGTTCTTCGCCCAGACGTTCTTCGGCTGCACCGGCAGCTGCCGCGCCAGTTTCGGGCCGGCCACGAAGCCGATGGACCCGACCTCGCTCCACGCCATGAACCGCCGGCGTCCGACGTGGATGCCCCGGTGGTCGACGACGACGGCCGGGCGCTGGGTGACGAGCTGCCAGGCGATCATCGCCGCGATACCGACGTACCCCACGATCAACAGGTAGGCCAAGTACCGCCAGCCCTCGTCGTCGAGCATGTCCGGCAGCCGGCTCGCCGTGAAGAGCCCGAACGCAGCCAGGTACAGGCCCGGGAAGATCGAGAACGACCAGCGGCGCAGCGGGAACTCGACCCGGCCGTTCCGGTGCCACTCGACCATCCACGCCTCCGGCAGGCGCTCACCCATCACGCTCATCTCGCCCCCGCCCTCACAACTCCACCCCCGGAGCAGAACCAACTCTAATGCACCACACTTGGCGCATGCGGCGACTTCGCGGAGCGCTGACCTGGGCGTTCGTTCGTGGTCCGGCGGCGGCGTACGCGCTGGCCGACTCCGGCTCGTCGCTGTTCGGCATCGGAGCCGTGCTGGTCATGGCGCTGGTCGCCGCGCTCGGCGCCGGTGTCGGTGCCCTCGTCGCACTCGTGACCGGCCGGCCGGTGGACGATGCGGCGTTCGTCGGCGGGATGATCGGCCTGGGCGTGGTGGTCGCGTATCTCGTGCTGATGGTGGTCGTCGTCGGTGTCCTCTGGGTCCGAGGCGTCAGTCCGTCCGAGACGGCGACCGGCGAGAAGCCGGCCGGGCGGCACGCCGCGGCTGCCTACGGATGGCGGCGGCGCGGGGCGCCGCTCGTGCCAGGCAGTCTGGTGTTGTTCTTCCTGCTGGTCGCGGTGCCGTTCGGGGCCTTGGGCCTGCACGCCCGGAGCGCGGCCAGGCCGGCGGACGGGCCGACCGCGATCGCCGACGGGACCGTGGTGGTCGTCAATGAGCCGGGGTGGTTGGACAAGAGCTCAGGCACGGTGGACATCCGGTACGCCGTCGCCGGTGCCGACCACACCTTCGAGACGGACCGGGATGCCGGCGATCACTTCTTCCGGCTCGGCGACGTCGTACCCGTCGAGTACGTCGTCGCCGAGCCGGCGAAGGCCCGTGCTGTCTGGGCGGTCGAGTCGGCGCGGGAGGACACAGTGTTCTGGCTGTGGCTTGCCGGCATCTGCGTCGCGCTCGGGCTGCTCAGTGGTGCCGGGTACCTCGTCGGGCGGTCGCGGTCCAGCGGCCGCCGTGCCGGTTGATCTCGATCGGGTGGTCGAACGTCTGCGTGATCAGGTCCGTCGTCAGTACGTCGTCAGCGGGCCCGGCGGACAGGACCCGGCCGTCGCGGAGCAGCGCGGCGTGCGTCGTACAGGTCGGGAGCTCCTCGAGGTGATGGGTGACCAGGACCCACGCCAGGTGCGGGTGGCTGAGGTGGATCTGGTCGAGGGTCTCCAGCAGTTGCTCGCGCGCGGCGACGTCGAGGCCGGTCGACGGCTCGTCCAGGAGGAGCAGCCGCGGATCCGAGATCAGCGCGCGGGCGATCAGGGCACGGCCGCGCTCGCCCTGCGACAGTGTGGTCCACGACGAGCCGGCCAGCGCGCCGATCCCCAGCAGGTCGATGAGTTCCAGCGCGCGATCCTCCTGCGCGGGGGTCGGCTCCCACCGCGGCATCCGCTCGATCGTGCCGGTGAGCCCGGTCAGTACGACGTCCCGGATGCTCAGCGGCGATCGCAGCGCGTGCCGCGGATTCACGTGCCCGATGGATTCGCGCAGGGTACGGATGTCGACCGTCCCGAGCCGGCGGCCGAGGATCTCGACCGTGCCGCGGGTCGGATGTGTGACCGCGCCGCACAACCCGAGCAGCGTGCTCTTGCCCGCGCCGTTCGGCCCGAGCAACGCCCACCGCTCACCCTCGCCCGCGGTCAGCGACACCCTGGACAGCAACAGCTTGCCGTCCCGGACGAAGTCGACGTCCTTCAGTTCGAGCACCCGTAAACCTCCTCGTACAACGCCTTCAGCTCCTCCGCACTCGCTTCCCGTCCGGTCGCGTCCGTGTGCCGTTGCACGTGCTGCGCGAACTCCCGCTCCTGCTCGGGCGACAGCCGGATGCCGTACACAGACTCCAGCACATGCGCGATCCCGCCCTTGCCGGACTGGCTGTTCACCCGGACGACGGCCTCGTACCCGCGCCCGACGTCGGCCGGATCGATCGGCAGGTACGGCACCTCCCACGCTCCCGGTCCCTGGACGGCGAACCCCTTCCGGATCGCGTCCTGGTGCGTGCCCGAGAAGGCGGTGTAGACGAGGTCCCCGGCGTACGGGTGCCGCGGATGGATCGGCATCCGGGTGCAGTACTCCACCACCTCGCGGATGCCGTCGATGTCGGAGAAGTCGATCATCGGGTCCACACCCTGCGCGTGCAGGTTGAGCGCGAGCGTCGCGATGTCCACGTTGCCGGTGCGCTCACCGTTGCCGAAGACACAGCCCTCGACGCGCTGCGCCCCTGCGAGCACTGCCAGCTCCGCGCAGGCGATCCCGGTCCCGCGGTCGTTGTGCGGATGCACCGACAGGATGACGCCGTCGCGGCGTGGCAGGTTCTGGTGCATGTACTCGATCTGGTCGGCGTAGACGTTCGGCGTCGCGACCTCGACCGTCGCGGGCAGGTTCACGATCACCGGCCGGTCGGCTGTCGCGTCCCACTGTTTGGTGAGGTGGTCCGCCAGCTCGAGCACGTAGTCCGGCTCGGTCAGGTTGTAGACCTCGGGCGAGAACTGGAACCGCACCGAGTCCCCGGCCAGCCGCAGGATCTCCTCGGATCCGGCGTAGATCATCGAGGCCAGCTCGTCACGCGACTTGCGCAGTACGACGTCCCGCCACACCGGCGCGGTCGCGGCGTACATGTGGACGACGACGTCGCCGCGCATCCCGGCGACCGACTCGACCGTCCTCGCGATCAGGTCCGGGCGCGCCGGGGTGAACACGACGATCGTGACGTCGTCGGGCACCAGGCCGGACTCCGCCAGCAGCCGGACGAAGTCGAAATCGGTCTGCGAGGCGGACGGGTAGCCGACCTCGATCTCTTTGTAGCCGATGGCAACCATCAGCTCGAAGAACCGGCGCTTGCGCTCCGGGTCCATCGGGTCGGCCAGGGCCTGGTTGCCGTCCCGGAGATCGACCGGGACCCACAGCGGCGCCGTGGTGATCCGGTGGTCCGGCCAGCTGCGGTCGACCGGCGCGACCGGGACCCTGGCGAACACGTCGCGGTAGCGATGGCTGGGCATGGGGGAGGGCTGCTGACGATTCATGGTGAAGGTCCTTCCGGGGCTGCGGGGGAGGACCGGCGGACGACTGCACTCCACGGGAGGAGCGCCGGTCGATCAGCTCCCGCCGTGGCGGCCAAGAAGGAGGAGACCCGGGAGCGTGCGCATGCCGAGCACCGTACCAACTCCTCAGACAAGCTGACAACCTGATCAGCCCTACAATGCTGGTCATGATTCGTCGTCATCCGCTCGCGGAGCAGGCCGCCGAGGAGTTGTTGCGGCGGATCGGGAGTGGTGAGTGGGCGCTCGGGGCCAAGCTCCCCGGTGAGACCACGCTGGCCGCGCAGCTCGGTGTCGGCCGGTCGACGATCCGCGAGGCGGTGCGGGAGCTGGCCGGCCGGCGGGTGCTGGAGAGCCGCCAGGGCGCGGGCGTGTTCGTGATCGCGCTGCAGGCCGCCGAGGACTGGGACAAGGTGCTGCGGAAGGCAGACATCACCGACGTGCTGGAGGGCCGGCTCGCGATCGAGACCGAGGGCGCCCGGCTGGCGGCGTCCCGGCGGACCCCGGCCGACCTGAAGAACTTCCGCTACACGCTCGCCGACCGGCAACGGGCGGCCGTGAAGGCGCCCGACGACTGGTACATCGAGGCCGACCTCGCGTTCCATCGCGCGGTCGTGACGGCCGCGCACAACGCCGTGCTCACCGAGCTCTTCGACACGTTCGTGCCGCGGATCCGGCGGGCGATGATCGACATGCTCAAACTCGACGAGGAGCACCGGCACCGGCACGACCAGGCCGCGCACGAGGCGATCGCCGACGCGATCCGCGCCAAGGATCCCGACCTCGCCGCGGCCCGCTCACGCGAACACCTCAGCGCCGTGCGGAGTTCAATCCGCTAGATGCCGCTCGTGCAGCGACCGCAGCCACGGGGTGAGCGCGTCCAGGTCCTCGACGTTGTCCTGCGGGATCGAGATCGGCCGGGTCCGGCGGTCGGCCGGGTTGACCTGGACCGCGCGCGCCAGCGGCCAGCCGGCGGGCTCGTCGATGCTGGTGATCCCCGACCACCGCAGGATCCGGCCGCGGGTGATGCCCTCGGCGTCGACCGTGATGACCGGGCGGTTCGTGATCAGCTGCCACGCGGTCAGGCCGGTGCCGTAGACGAACGCGGCGAGCGCGGTCAGCCGCAGGACGCCGAGGGCGCCCGAGACGCCGTCCGCGCGCAGATGGTCGATGTTCGTCCACGCCGACAGCACCATCAGCAGGCCGAACCCGGCCAGCCGCACCGCCAGCCGGCCGCGGCGCGGCCGGAAATCCACACTGCCGTTGGACTCCAGCTCGGAGGTCCACGCTTCGGCGGACACGCTCAGGAACCCCACTTCTCCGTGTGCTCGGCCGCGGTCGGCGGGTCGGCGCCGTGCCGGGTGCAGGTGATCGCCGCCGCCTTCACCGCGTAGTCCACCACGTCCCGCAGTTCCTCGGCGGTCATCCCGGCCAGCCGTCGCTCGCCGAGCAGCCCGCGCGCGAGCAGCCCGGTGATCAGTGCCGCCATCAACGAGTCGCCGGCGCCCACGGTGTCGACCACCTCGATCGGCGGCGCGGGAACCTCGACCCGCAGGCCGCGACCGACGCCGAGCGCGCCGCTCCCGCCGCGGGTGATCACCACGCACTGCGTCCGCTCGGCCGTCAGCAGCTCCGCCGCGATGTCGTCGAGCGAGACACCGGGCCGGAAGAACGCGCAGTCCTCGTCGCTGAGCTTGACCAGGTCCGATTGGGCGGCGAGCTCCCGGACGGCGGCCCAGGCCGGCACCGGGTCGGGGGTGATCGCCGGCCGTGCGTTCGGGTCGAGCGTGACGGTCACGGGCTGGTCCGCGACCGACTTCAGGAACTCCCGGATCGCGGTCGCCCCGGGCTCGAGCATCATCGCGATCGACCCGGTGTGGATCGCCGGGCAGCCCCGGGTCAGCGACAGCGCCGGCGGGTCCCAGGTCATGTCGAACTTGTAGGTCGCTACGCCGTCGGCGTCCAGCGTCGCGGTCGCGGTGCTGGTCCGGAAGCCGGGATCGACCGTGCCCGGGGCGAGCTGGACCCCGTTCCCGAACAGGTGCGCGCCGAGCAGGTCGCCGTACGGATCGGTGCCGAAGCGGGCCACGAGCTCGGTCGGGACGCCCATCCGCGCGAGCCCGACGGCGACGTTCGCGGCGAACCCGCCGGGGATCGCCTTCGGCTTGCCGTTGCCGTTGCGGAACTTCCCGGCGGTCCCGACGATGTCCACGAGAGCCTCGCCGATGACGAGGACGGGTGTGCTCATCGGGCGTGCTCGAAGTCGATGGCGGAGTAGGCGCGCAGCTTCTCCAGCTGGTGGACGCTCTCGATGCTGCGGATCGTGCCGCTGCGCGAGCGCATCACGAGCGAGTGGGTGCGCGCGGTGGACCGGCCGTACCGGACGCCGCGGAGCAGCTCGCCGTCGGTGATCCCGGTCGCGACGAAGAAGCAGTCGTCGCCGCTGACCAGGTCGTCGGTGTCGAGCACCCGGTCCAGGTCGTGCCCGGCGTCGAGCGCCTTCTGCCGCTCGGCGTCGTCGCGCGGCCAGAGCTTGCCCTGGATCTTCCCGCCCAGGCACTTCATCGCGCAGGCCGCGATGATGCCCTCCGGCGTACCGCCGATGCCGAGCAGCATGTCCAGACCGGTGTCCGGCCGCGCCGCCTCGACCGCGCCGGCCACGTCGCCGTCGGAGATGAACTTGATCCGCGCTCCGGTGGCCCGGATCTGGGTCGCGAGCTGCTCGTGTCGCGGCCTGTCCAGCAGGACCACGGTGACGTCGTCGACCGTGCTGCCCTTCGCCTTCGCGACCCGGCGGATGTTCTCCGCGACCGGCAGCCGGATGTCGACCACCTCGGCCGCCTCCGGGCCGACGACGAGCTTCTCCATGTAGAAGACCGCGGACGGGTCGTACATCGAGTTCCGCGGCGAGACGGCCATCACCGCGATGCCGTTGGCCATGCCCTTCGCGACCAGCGTGGTGCCGTCGACCGGGTCCACCGCCACGTCGCACTCGGAGCCTTCGCCGGAGCCGACCTGCTCGCCGTTGTAGAGCATCGGGGCGTTGTCCTTCTCGCCCTCGCCGATCACCACGACGCCGTTCATACCGACAGTGCCGATCAGCGTACGCATCGCGTTCACCGCCGCGCCGTCGGCGCCGTTCTTGTCGCCGCGGCCGACCCAGCGACCGGCCGCCATCGCGGCGGCCTCGGTGACCCGGACCAGTTCCAGGGCGAGGTTCCGGTCGGGCGCGTGCGCCTCGACCTCCAGATGGGCCGGTGGTGTGGTCGGGTCGCTCATGCCAACGGATCGTAGCCAACGGGTCTGACCGGTGTTCGGCCGGATTGCGGTCCGCGAGACACTGTGGGCATGAGTTCGACAGGTCAGGGTGCGTCCGACGAGGCTGAAGCGCTGGAGAGGGCGCGGGAGAAGGCGCGGGAGAAGGCGCAGATCCAGGCCGAGGCGAACGAGTACCGGCAGGCGTACCGGCGGGACAAGCGCAAGTCGCAGACCGTCGGGAACATGGTGTTCGCGCTGGTGATCTGCCTGGCCGTGGTCGCGTTCCTGATCACCGTCACGTGGCGGCCGAAGAAGGAGGCGCAGCCCACCGCGGTCGAGTACTCCGCCCAGCTGGAGGATGCGCGCAAGGCCGCCGCCTGGGTGCGCGGGCCGGATCCGATGCCGTCCGGATGGACCGCGACCAGCGTGGAATTCCGCACCCCGCAACAGGCGCCGATCACCTGGCACCTCGGGACCGTGACGAACGAGAAGAAATACGTCGGGCTCGAGCAGTCCAATGTCACCGGCGGGAAATTCGTCGCCGAGAAGCTCGGCCGGACGTCGGACGACGGGACCGCGACGGTCGCCGGCGTGACCTGGCAACGCAAGGTCCTGCTGGACCGCAAGGGCGAGAACGCCTTGATCCTGGTGGGTTCCGGGGTGACCACCATCGTCGCCGGAAATGCCGGCTATCCGGCCCTGGAAGCGTTCGCTTCGGCACTGCGCTGATTCGCTGCCGCCCGCGGAATGCCCATTTTCCGGGCATTTCCGACCACTTTCCGGACGCACGTTGACACGTGCCGTCGGCAGGCGGTTCGATCGAAGTCCGGTCAGCATGCTCGGGGACAGCAGAAAGGGCCGTTCCATGGTCGCGCCGTCCCGAGCGGGGAGTTGACCCGCCGATGTTCGTCACCGGGCTGTTGCTGGGGGCCGGCAGTGCGCCGCATCTCGGTGCGCCCTGGCAGTTGCTGGCCTATCGCGGCGGCACGTTGTTCGGCGCCGCGCTCGACGGCGCGCGGGGGTGCGGGTTCGACCAGTTGGTCGTGACGCTCGGCAGTGCCTCCGAGCAGATCCACGACCGGGTCGACCTCGACGGAGTGCGGGTGGTCGAGTCCCCGCACTCCGACACCGGCAGTGCGTCGATCGTGCCGGCCCTCGACGCGGTCGACCGGCGGGCCGACGGGATCGTCGTCCTCGCCGGTGACCAGCCCGGCATCACCTCGGCCACCGTCTGGTCGCTGGTCGCCGAGGCGTCCACCCCGATCGGCGTCTGCCGGTACGACGACGGCGAGAGCTACCCGTGCTGGTTCGGCCGCGAACTCTTCGGCGAACTCCGCGGCCTGCGCAGCGACGCCGACCTGTGGGAGCCGATCGAGGCCGGCACCCACCCGGTCACCAGGGTCGATGCCATCGGCAACATCCCGCCCCGCGCCAGCACCTGGGCGTCGTACCGCGAGCTCCTCGACGGCGCCGCCGTACCCGAGGAACTCCCCTTCGACACCCACCCGCTGCCCATCGCACCTTCGACGCGCCGCCGGCGCCGCGCCCCCAGCTGACCCGGCCCGGACCGCCACCACTCATCAACCGCGCCGATGCGGCGGCCCGCCCGCTCAGAACCCGCCGCGAACCGGTCCCGCGAAGGGGTTGGTGAGTGGTGCAGGTCCGCCTACTCGGCGCCGGCGAGGCGGAGGCCGACGATGCCGACGACGATCAGGGCGATGCAGGCCAGGCGGGTCGGGGTGACCGGCTCGTGGAAGACGACGATGCCCAGCGTCACCACGCCGACGGAGCCGATGCCGGTCCAGATCGCGTACGCCGTGCCGACCGGGAGACGGTCGAGCGTCTTGGCCAGCAGGGCGACCGAGATCACGCCGAACACGAGCACGCCGAGCGTCGGCCACAGCCGGCTGAAGCCCTCGCTCGGTTTGAGGCTGAGCGCGAACGCGATCTCGAACGCCGCCGCGGCGAGCAGGATGAGCCATGCCATCAGGCCGCCAGTGCTCCCCTCAGGTGCCGGTGCGTCACCGTCGCGACCCGGGCGCCGAGCGCGGCCGCCGTCCGCAGGTCGGTCGCGGGCGGTGCCTTCTCCGCGGACAGGTCGGCGTCGGACTGCGCCATCGCGCCCAGCCAGCTGCCGAGCCGATTGAGGTCCTCGATGCTCGCGGTGCTCTCCGCCCAGCCCGGGTAGATGTCCAGGCCGACCCAGATCATCCCGTGCTGCGCGGCGAACACAGACAGGTCGACCAGGCTGTTGAGCTTGTCGCCGGACATCGCCTTGGAGTTGGTGAACCCGGCCGCGATCTTGTCCCGCCAGGCGAGGTCGGCCGCCCAGACCCGCACGCTCTCCTCGGCGAACTTCTTGAACACCCAGCTCGGGCTCCCCATGTACGTCGGGGCGCCGAAGACGATCGCGTCCGCGGCGGTCAGCCGCTCCCACACCTGCTCGGTCAGCTCGTCCAGCGGCACGAGGTCGGTCGTGGTGCCCGGAACCGACGCGGCGCCCGCGGCGACCGCCTCGGCCTGCTTCGCGGTGTGCCCGCGCCCCGAGTGGTAGGCGATCGCGATCCGAGCGTGCGTGTTGCTCATGTCTGCTTCCTCCAGAGTCTTTAGCGGACTACAGTCCGTCTTATGAACGACAGTACCGGACCGCAGTCCGCTTCACAACGGAATCTTCCGGTCGTGGGTGAGCCACGGCCGGAACGGGCCGACGCGCGCCGCAACCGGCTGCGCGTGCTGGAGGCCGCCGAGCGGCTGTTCACCGAGCGCGGGGTGAAGAACGTCTCGCTGGACGCGATCGCCGCCGAGGCGGGCGTGGGGAAGGGAACCGTGTTCCGGCGGTTCGGCGATCGCGCGGGTCTGGCGGTCGCGCTGCTCGACGAGCGCGAGCAGGAGCTGCAGGCGAAGATCATCAGCGGCCCGCCGCCGCTGGGGCCGGGGACGTCACCGGTTCTGCGGGTGACGGCCTTCCTCGACGCGTACCTGGAGCTGCTCGACCGGCACGTCGCCCTGTTCATGGACAGCGAGAACGCCTCGGACGGCGCGCGGTACCGGATCGGGTCGTACCACCTGTGGCACCGCCACCTGTCCCACCTGATCGAGTCCGCCCGCCCGGACCTGGACGCGGACTACACGGCGCACGTCGTACTCGCGCCGCTGGCGGCCGATCTGCACCACGCGCTTCGTGAGCAGGGATACGACCTCGACCGGATGAAGGCCGGCCTTCGGGCGGTGGCTACAAACTTGCTCTCAGCCTGATCTCGGGCAGGTCGTTCAGCGAGGAGTGCGTCCGGTCGGCGGTCTCGGTGAAGCCGTAGCGCGAGTAGAAGCGGCGGGCGCGGGTGTTTGCCTCGAGCACCCACAGCTGGACGGTGGTGCAGCCCGCGGCGCGGAGGTCCGCGCAGGCGGCGTCGGTGAGAGCTCTGCCGGCGCCCGTGTCCCAGCGGGAGGGATGGACGAAGAGCGCATACAGCTCGCCCGTGGCCGGTGGGGCGGCCTGATCCCGCTCGGGCCCGACCCCGGCGTACCCGATCACGAGCTCGCCCAGCACCGCCACGTGAATCCGCGATCGCCCGGCAGCAATGCTCTCCGCCCAGGACCCGGCGATCGCCACGGGATCCATCGCATCCAGAAAGTCCTGTGGCACGAGTCCGCCGAACGCGCCCCGCCAACTGGCCACCCGAGCCTCAGCGGCCCCGATCAAGTCGGCCTGCCGAGCCACCCGAGTGGTCAACTCTCCACCGCCCACCGCGTCCACCTGTTCACTCGGCCCCCGGTGGGACCTTCCTGCCCACCCGGTCGGGGGTTTGTGGCGGGTCAGTTCGTTTTCTCTTCGTGGGCGGCCTGGGCCTTGGTGAGGCGTTCGCGGGCGCCGTCGAGCCAGCGCTGGCAGGTGCCGGCCAGTTCCTCGCCGCGTTCCCACAGGGCCAGTGACTCCTCCAGGCTGGTGCCGCCGGCTTCGAGCTTGCGGACCACGTCGACGAGTTCCTCGCGGGCCTGCTCGTAGGTCATCTCGGGTCGGTCGCCGCTCACTTGTCTTCCTCCGTCTTGACTTCGACCGCGAAGCGGCCGTCACTGACCCGCGCCTGCAGCAGGTCACCCGGCGCCACCTGCGCCACTTCCCGTACGGCGGTCCCGTCGGCGAGCTGGAGCACCGAATACCCACGCTCGAGCGTCGCCTTCGGGGACAGCGCCCGCACACTCGCCAGCCGGTGCGCGATGTCGTCGCCGGCCCGGTCCAGCCGATGCGTGAGCGTCCGCCGGTTGCGTTCCACCAGCGCCGCGATCTCGTCGGACCGCCGCTGCAGGTCCGTGACGGGCGCGGCGAGCGCCGGCCGCGAGCGGATCGCCGCCAGCGCGTGCGCCTCGCGGTCCAGCCAGGACCGGATCGCCCGCAGGCCGCGCTCGCGCAGCTGCCGCACGCCGTCGAGTTCTTCCCGCACGTCCGGGACGATGCGCTTGGCCGCGTCGGTCGGCGTCGACGCGCGGAGGTCCGCGACCAGGTCGAGCAGCGGTGAGTCCGGCTCGTGCCCGATCGCGCTCACCACCGGCGTGGCGGTCTTGGAGACCGCGCGGATCAGGCCTTCGTCGGAGAACGGCAGCAGGTCTTCGAGGGAGCCGCCGCCGCGGGCGATCACGATCACCTCGACCGACTCGTCCGCGTCCAGCTTCCGCAGCGCGGTCATCACCTCGCCGGCCGCCGACGGGCCCTGCACCGACGCGTACTCGATCCGGAACGCGACCGCCGGCCAGCGCCGCTTCGCGTTCTCCAGGACGTCGCGCTCGGCCGCCGAGTCCCGCCCGCAGATCAGGCCGATCGTGTGCGGCAGGAACGGCAGCTTCTTCTTCCGGTACGGCTCGAAGAGGCCCTCGGCGCCGAGCAGTTGCTTCAGCCGCTCGATCCGGGCCAGCAGCTCGCCGATGCCGACGTGGCGGATCTCGCTGACCGCGAGGGCGAGCGTGCCGCGCCGGGCGAAGAAGTTCGGCTTGGCGTGCACCAGCACCCGCGAACCGTCCCGGACGTCGACGGTCTCGAAGACCCGCCGGTTGCAGGTGAAACGCAGGGAGATGTCCGCGTCGGTGTCCCGCAGCGTGCCGAACACCGTCGTCGTCCCGCGACCGATCGAGACGTCCGTCAACTGCCCCTCGACCCACACGGCACCGAGCTGGTTGATCCAGCTCGCGATCCCGTTCGCGATCGTACGCACGGCCGCGGGCGCTTCCGGCGAGGTCTCCAATGCCACCCCCAGACCCTACGACCCCGCACCGACATTCCCTAACGTTGAGTAATGCGCCCACTCCTCCTACTGGATTTCGACGGCCCCCACCAGCTGATCCGGCAGGTCGACGCGCGGGTCGGGCTGGCGGCGGCCGATTTCGGGGTGCTGCGGGCGTGGGCGGCTGGAAAATCCTTTGCGAGTAAAGGATTTCCGGGGCATTCTTGACGCACTGGTAACACCTCCCACGGAGGAGCCGTCCGGACAGGGCGGACGGCTCCCCGGCGCAGGTCCGGCGTGCATCCGGACCCGTTCACGGCGGCCCGTACCATGGGGACCGTGACTTCCCAGCCTGACGACACCGGTACGACGACCGCGACCAAGACCAAGCGGGTGCTGCTTGCGGCGCCCCGCGGGTACTGCGCGGGCGTCGACCGGGCCGTGGTGGCCGTGGAGAAGGCCCTCGACCTGTACGGGCCGCCCGTGTACGTGCGTAAGGAGATCGTGCACAACAAGTACGTCGTGCAGACGCTGCAGAAGCGCGGCGCGATCTTCGTCGACGAGACCGCCGAGGTGCCCGAGGGCGAGACGGTGATCTTCTCCGCCCACGGCGTCGCCCCGGTCGTGCACGAGGAGGCGGCCGCGCGGCAACTGAAGACGATCGACGCGACCTGCCCGCTGGTCACCAAGGTGCACCACGAGGCGAAGCGGTTCGCCGCGACCGACTACGACATCCTGCTGATCGGCCACGAGGGCCACGAGGAGGTCATCGGCACCTCCGGCGAGGCGCCCGACCACGTGCACCTGGTCGACGGCCCGGACGACGTGCCGAACGTCACCGTCCGTGACCCCGAGAAGGTCGTCTGGCTGTCCCAGACCACGCTGTCCGTGGACGAGACGATGGAGACGGTGCGCCGCCTGCGCGAGCGGTTCCCGCACCTGCAGGACCCGCCGAGCGACGACATCTGCTACGCCACCCAGAACCGCCAGGCCGCGGTCAAGAAGCTGGCCCCGGAGGCCGACCTGATGCTCGTGGTCGGCTCCCGGAACTCGTCGAACTCGGTGCGCCTGGTCGAGGTCGCGGTCGAGCACGGCGCGAAGGCCGGCTACCTGGTCGACTTCGCCGACGAGATCGACGAGGCCTGGCTGGACGGCGTCGACTCCGTCGGGGTGAGCAGCGGGGCGAGCGTGCCGGAGGTGCTGGTCCGCGACGTCCTGCGCTGGCTGGCCGAGCGCGGGTACGCCGACGTCCAGGAGGTCACGACCGCGGAGGAGAGCCTGACGTTCGCCCTCCCGCGCGACCTCCGCACCGACCTGAAGGCAGCCGGCCTCCCCACCACCGGCACCTCCGACCACGCCTGGACCATCTGACCTACTTGATGGTGACCTTGGTGGATTTCGTCACCGGCACCCAGCCGTTGGTGCCGCAGTACCGGACCGTGTACTTGAACGTGTAGGTGCCTGCCTTCGTGTACGTGTGGGTGCTGGGCGGCGTCGACCCGTCCTGCAGTGTGTAGGTCTGCCGTCCGGTCGTAGGCTTCGTGCCGCTCAGGCAGTCCACCGCGCCGGCGTCGGAGCCGCTCTGGCCGCCGTCGCCGAAGAAGTACTGCGTCCCACCGAGAAGGTCGAGGAAGGTGGTCTGCGAGGTCGAGAGCGGTCGGTGGTTGATGAGATCCGTCGGCACCAACTCGGTTCCGGACACGGTCACCTTCATGGTCAGGGTCCGCCCCTGAACCGTCGGCTTCAGCGTGACGTGCACTCCGAGCGTCGGGGCGTCCGGTGTGTTCGAGGTGTGGCCGGCGGCAGGTGGCGTGGTGGTCGTCGTTCGCGCGGCCCCGGTCACACCCGGCGTCGCCGGTTTCGTCGCGCTGGTGCCCGGCGCGGCGGGCAGGGTGCTGGTCTGCGTGTTCGACGGGGTGCTCGTCGGTGTGCTGGTCGGTGGACCGGTGACGACCGTCACCGGTGCGCTCGGGGTGTTGGTCACCGGCGGGCTGCTGTTGATGTCGGTGAGGTTGCCCGCGGCAACGGCGACGGCGACGACCGCGGCCGCGGCCAGGGTCACGACACCGGCGGTACGACGGCGGCGCGCCGTCCGGACCCGGGCGAACACGGACTCGCTGGGCACCGCGCTGGGCGGTGGCGGGTCGGCGACGAGGCGTTCGAACTGGTGCTTGAGATCATCGGTCATGCGTCAGCCCTCCTTCTGGGCCGGAGCGGAAACGGCGGCCACCAGGTGGTGTTCGCGGAGTTTGGCCAGTCCGCGCGAGACGTTGGACTTCACGGTGCCGACCGAGCAGCCCATGATCTGCGCGATCTCGGCCTCCGGCAGGTCCTCGAAGTACCGCAGGACCAGCGTGGCGCGGGTCCGGCGGGGGAGTCCGGCGAGTGCCCGCAGCAACAGGTCCCGGTCGTCGACCGAGCCGTACTGCTCGCGGGCCTGCGGTTCCGGCAACTGCTCGGTCGGTGTCTCGCCGCGCCACTTCCGGCGCCACCACTGCGTGCTGGTGTTCACCATCACGGTCCGGGTGTAGCTCTCCAGAGCGCTGCCGCTGCGCAACGAGTTCCGGTGGAACCACACCTTGGTCAGCGCGGTCTGCACCAGATCCTCGGCCAGGTGCCATTCACCGGTCAGCAGGTATCCGAACCTCTGCAGCGCGGTGAACCGCCCGTCCACGAACTCGGCGAATTCGTGGTCGCGTCCTGGATCCATTCCAACCCCCATCTCACTCAACTCGGTCAGCCTTGAGATGGCACGACCCGAAGGAAAGGTTGAGTGGTGAGCTGGATGATCTCAGGCGGTTTCGTCGTAGCGCTGCTGGGCCTTGGTGATGGCCGGCATGTGGGTCTCGGCCCAGTCCGTGACCGCGGCGATCGGCGCGGTCAGGGATGCGCCCATCGAGGTCAGCGTGTAGACCACCCGCGGCGGGATCTCCGGGTAGACCTCGCGGGTGATCAGGCCGTCGCGCTCCATCCGGCGCAGGGTCTGGGTGAGGACCTTCGGCGCGACCCGGCCGATGCCGTCGCGGAGCTCGGTGAAGCGCAGTGGCCCGGCGCGCAGGCTCAGCACGACCAGCACCGTCCACTTGTCGCCGATCCGGTCCAGGATCGCGCGGGTCGGGCAGTTCGGGTCGAACGCGTCGCCTTTGATTACCACAAGGTACTTATAGCACGTTGAAGTAGCCAGTTACCAATAGATACCGTCGATCCCAGATCAACGGACAAGGAGCAGAGATGAAGATCGCGGTGTTCGGCGCGAGTGGAATGGTCGGTAGCCGGGTGGCGGCCGAGGCGGTGAGCCGGGGCCACGAGGTGGCCGGCGTCACGCGGTCGGGCGGCGAACTGCCGGACGGCGTCCGGGCGGTCCAGGGGAGCGCGAACGACGTGGCCGCGGCCAAGGAACTGGCGGCGGACTCGGACGTGCTGGTCGCGGCGATCGGGCCGAGCCGGACCGGTGGCGACCACCAGGACTACCTGGACGCGGTCGACAACCTGATCGCCGCGGTGCGGGGGACGGCGACCCGGCTGCTCGTGGTCGGCGGCGCCGGCAGCCTGGTTGTCGGCGGCAACCGGGTGGTGGACGGGCCGGACTTCCCGGCCGAGTACAAGGGCGAGTCGCTGACCGTCTCGCAGGCGCTCGAGAACCTGCGCGCGAGCGATGTGAACTGGACCATGCTCTCGCCGGCGTTCGTGATCGCTCCGGGCGAGCGCACCGGCGTCTTCCGGCTCGGCCAGGACGAGCCGGTCGGCGACCACATCTCCGCCGAGGACTACGCGGTCGCCCTGGTCGACGAGGCCGAGAGCCCGGCCCACAACCAGCACCGCTTCACGCTGGGCTACTGAGAGACTTGCCCAGGTACCCGCGGGCGAGCATCGTCACCCATTGGTAGACGGCGTCCTCCGCGGGCGCCAGCGGTCCGGGCCGGAAGTGCGGGGACTCCGCGCCGCGCTGGACCGACTCGCAGGCGGCCCAGTCCTCGCGGTTCGTGATGTCCCAGAACTCCACGGCGTACGACGGATCGGTGACCTCGGGCCGGAAGTACCACGAGCACTCGATGGCGGTCAGGCCCGGCGTTCGCGGCTCGAGCCGATGGGTCATCACGTAGTCGGGATGCAGCGAGATCAGCAGGTTCGGGAACAGCCCGAGGTAGTTGACCTGGCGCGGGTTCACGCCGTCGAGCGGCACGCCGAGCGACCGGCCGTCGAGCGACATCGTCTCGGCGTCCGGCCGCAGGTCCATCAGTCCGCCGACCCAGGCGCCGGGCAGGTTCCAGTTGTCGCCCGAGGTCGGCGGCGACACCTTGCACAGCTCGGGATGGATCAGCGGGCAGTGGTAGCACTCGTGGTAGTTCTCCACGATCGTCTTCCAGTTCGCCGCCACGTCGTAGGCGTGCCGCGCCTTCAGTACCAGGGATTCCGGCGCGTACGGCGCGACGAGGTCGCTGATCCCGCCGAGATGGTCCGCGAGCGACGCCGCCGTGCCGGTCGCGTTCACGAACAGCCACCCCTGCCACACCTCGGCCGGCAGCTCGACCAGGCCGTACGGTTCGGTAGGGAAGGCGTCGCCCATCCGCGGTGCGGCCTTCACGGATCCGTCGAGCTCGTACGACCACCCGTGGTACGGGCACACCAGTGCGGGCCGGCTGCCGGACTCCGCGCGCTGCAGCAGTTCGTGCCCGCGATGCCTGCACACGTTGGCGAAGGCCCGCGGCACGTCCCCGAACGTGACGACCGTCGCGATGTCGCCGACAGTCACCTCGCGGTACGTCGCGCCGTCCGACAGTTCGTCGACGCGGCCGAGGCAGGTCCAGGTGCCGGCGAAGAAGTGCCGGCGCTCCCAGGCGAGCACCTCCGGATCGACGTACGCCGCCCGCGGCAGCATGACGGATTCGCCATGCGGCCGCAGCGAGGCTTCCAGGGCGCGCGCGTCGAGCGGAGGATTCGCCATTCCCCCACTATCGAGCGTGCTCGACGTACTTGCCCAGTACGTAGTCCCAGCCGGTGTCGTAGCTGAGGCGGGCCCGGCCGCCGTCCCCGCGGCGCTCCCAACCGGAGTGGACGAGCTGGACCTGCGTGCCGTCCGCGGTCGCCTCGAAGGTCACGGTGACCTGTCCGGCTTCTGACGGATCCTGCCCCGGGTGCCAGCTGAAGCTCAGCGACGCCGGCGGATCCCAGTCCGACAGCGTGCCCCAGGTCGCGATCTCGCCGTCGGCGCCGTACTCGACGATGCGCCCGCCGACGGCGCCCTCCAGCCGGACCTCGTTCGCCGCGGCCGCGCCGACCGAGTGGCTGAACAGCGGCCACCACGCCGACGTCTCCGCGGTGAACGCCTCGAACGCCCGGTCCACGCCGACCGGCACGACGACGGTCTTCACCAGTGGTGAGATGTCTTGTTCCACAGTCATTTCCGTTCCTCCTCGGTCTGCTTGACCGTCCGCTGCACGTGGTCGGCGTACGCCTGCAGCGCGTCGCCCCAGAACTGGTCGAGCCAGCTGCGCAGCTCGTCCAGACCCGCCTGGTGGACCCGGTAGATGTTCCGGGTCCCGCGCGACTCGTGCTGCACCAGACCGACCGCGCCGAGCACCTTCAGGTGCTGCGAGATCGCGGGCCGGCTGACGGGCACGCGCTCGGCCAGTACGCCGACCGAGCACGGCCCGCCGGTGCGCAGCGTCTCGAGGATCACCCGGCGCGTCGGGTCGCCGAGCGCGTCCAGCACCGGTCCGGCGGCTTCGAGCGATCCGTAAGTTCCCACGAACGGTAAGTTGCCACTAACCGAGGCGGACGTCAAGCCCCTCAGTCGAACGGATCGAGGATCAGGCCGGCCTGCTGTGGGTTCCCGTCGTGGACGAGCGCCTCGTGGTTGCCGACGTCGTCGAAGGCGAACCCGTACGCGTGCCCGTCGGCCATCTGGGAGTGGATGATCTTCGAGTACTGGTTGGTGACCGCGTCCTGGTAGAAGTTCGCGTTGCTCGGGTCCGGCTGGTTCGGGTTCGTCAGCAGCGTGGAGCGGTTGTAGCCAGCGCACAGGGTGCGGGAGATCGGGCCGCGGACCTGGTCGTTCGGTGCGTCGAGCAACTTGAAGCAGCCGAACACACTGGCCGAGTCGGGCTTCTGGAACGACGTGACGACGGCGCCGGAGCTGTTCGTGAAGTTCATGACGCCACCGGACACGCGGCCGAAGTACTTCGTGGTGGGCTGGTCGCCGAACGGCGTGACCGTCAGCGTCTCCGAGCTGTACTTCGACCAGACGCGGTTGATGTAGTCGTCCATCGTGTTCGCCGGCAGTGCCCCGGTCTCGACGCCGTACAGCGGGGAGAGGGCGCGGAGGACCGAGCCGTCGGGTGCCGTCTGGAGCAGGCCGCCCCAACCGCCCGCGGTGTTGCGGAGAGCGTTGTAGACGGCGTTGTAGCCGCCGGGCTTGAGGTGGCCGGTGGTCTTCGTGGTCCCGTCGGCGCCCTTCACGCTGACGGCGTACGGGGCGGAGACCATGTCCACCTGGGTGCTGTTGATCCACAGGCCGCCGTCGTTGAGCGTGTACTCCGACCAGTGGAACAGGATGTTCCGGTTCGGGTCGCTCGGGTTCTGGACGGCGGGCTGGACGAGGCCGCCGGTGGTGAGCTTGAAGACGAGTTTCTGGCCGTACGAGAAGTAGACGCGGCCGGAGAACTTCGGCATCTGGATCGTCGTCGACCGGCCGTTGGCCGGGCCCTGGATCGAGGCGTCCGGCGCCGGGGTCGGCGGGTTGCCGCCGGCCGGCCAGGCGTGGAAGGCGCCGGACGCGTCGGCCCAGCCCTGCTGGCCGGTGGCCAGGTTCGTGCCCAGGTTGTAGATGTAGACCGGGTCGCCGCGGCCCGAGTTGTTCGTGATCGTCAGCGGGATCGTCGCCGGCACCGCCGCGTCGGCCGACCGGTCCGGCACCGCCGACACCACGCCGGCCACGGCCACCGCGGCCGCGACGACACCCAACACTCTGGTCCTGAAGCGCATGTCCTTCTCCTCACGTCGCCTGAGAGAGCGCTCTCATCGTTCCGCGAGGAGGCCACTGACTGTCAACAGCTCGCTACTGTCGGCTTTCCGACAGGGTGGGCGCGGATCGCCGGGCCATCACAATCGCCGGGTGGGCGGGGGTGCCGCGCTCAGATGCGCCGAGTGGGAGCGATTGTGATGGCCTGCAGATCCGCTCAAGACTGCGGGATTCCCTCGCCGGTGAGGCCGTCGATGGATTCGCGGATCAGGTCGGCGTGGCCGGTGTGGCGGGCGTACTCCTCGATCAGGTCGACGAGGATGTAGCGCAGGCTCGGCGAGGCGCCGCCGCGGCCCGTCCAGTTGGCCAGCTGGTCCACGCCGCCGACCGCGAGAACCTCGGTGACGGCGGCGCGGGAGCGGGCAACGGCCGCCTCCCACAGCCCCATCAGTTGCTCGGGGGAGTCGTCGGCCGCGCTGCTCCACTCCCAGTCCGGCGTCGCGTCCCAGTCGACCGTGTCCCACGGGCCGCCGAGTTCCTTGCCGAGGAGCCGGCCGGTGAAGTACTCGTCCTCGACGAGCGCCAGGTGCTTGAGGAGCCCGCCGAGTGTCACGGTCGACGGCGGGTGCTGCTTGTTGAGGCCGGCCGCGTCCAGCCCGCCGCACTTCCACGCGAACGTCCGGCGATTGCGCTCGAGCGCCCCGAGCAACGTGTCCGTCTCACTCCCGGCGACCGGCGGCTCGGTCAGCGGCTCGGTCGGCGGTTCCGTCAGCGGCTCGCTCGCCGGCTCGGTGAGAGGTTCGGTGCCGGTGCCGGTGCCGGTGCCGATGCCGGTGCCGATGCCTGTGCCGGTGCCGATGCCTGTGCCGGTGCGGGCCTCGGGCTGGGATGCGTCGTCCATGGCGTGCACGGTAATCCACGTTCCGGACGATCGCCGTCCGGAATCGGTCAGCCGGCCTGGGTCGGTGGCCACCGCCGGGTCGTCGGCGACTCGTCGAGCGCCACGAACTCCGGCGCGGTCAGCGGCCGCACGGACGCCTCGATCGACTCCATCGCGGTCAGCTCGGCCTCGGTGACATGCAGGTCGCGGAGCTTGCGCGCGGTGATGAACACCCGCCGCTCGAACGAGCCGACCGTCCCGTTGTAGGCCTCGACCGCGGACGTGAGCGAGCGGCCGACCCGCCCGAGGTGATCGCCCATCGTGCCGAGCCGCTCGTACAGCTCCCGGCCGAGCTCGAAGACCTGCTGGGCGGACTCGGTCAGCGCCGACTGGTTCCACGCGTACGCCGCCGCGCGCAGGGTCGCGATCAGCGTCGTCGGCGTCGCGAGGATGACCCGGCGCTCAGCGGCATACTCGAGCAGGGCCGGCTCGATGTCGAGCGCCGCGGACAGGAACGACTCACCCGGCACGAACAGGATGACGAACTCCGGCGACGGCGACAGGCGCGTCCAGTACGCCTTCGAGGACAACTGGTCCACGTGCGTCCGCAGATGCCGCGCGTGCGCCCGCAGCCGGTCCTCGCGGAACGCCGCGTCGTCGGACTCGCTCGCGTCCAGGAACGCGGCCAGCGGCACCTTCGAGTCGACGACCAGATTCTTGCCCTCGGCAAGCCTGACGACGAGATCCGGCCGCAGCACGCCGTCCTCGCCGAACGTCGTCGTCTGCTCGGTGAAGTCGCAGTGGGCGACCATCCCGGCGAGCTCGACGGTCCGGCGCAGATGCAGCTCGCCCCACCGGCCGCGGACCTGCGGCTTGCGCAACGCGGTGGACAGCGACGCCGTCTCGCGGCGCAGCGCCTCGCCGCTCATCCGCACCTCGTTGACCTGCTGGTGCAGCTGGCTCTGCCACGCGGCGCGGCCCTGCTCGAGCTGATTCAGCTGCGCGTGCAGGCGGTCGAGCGCTTCCTTGACCACGGCCTGCCCGCCCATCTGCTGCCCGACGCTGGTCCGCTCCTGGGTCAGCTCGACGACCCGGTCCTCGGCGGCGTCGCGCTCGGCGGTGATCCGCGCCAGCGCCGCGCCGTCCCGGCCGCGCACCCACAACACGCCGAACACGGCACCCAGCAGCAGCCCCACCACGAGGAAGAGCAGGATCAGCAACACCGTCGCACCCGTCATGTCACAGATAGTGCCGAACCCCGCCGACAGTTTCCGGCAGATCGCGCCGGGAGTCCGGGAAAGTGCCGGAAGAGGTCCGGTTCGGTTCCGGATCAGCGCGCGGCCGCCTCGATCACGAACGTCGTACTCGCGGTGGCGACGGTGCCGACGAGATCCAGGCCGGCTGCCGCGAGCAGCGCGCGGTACTCGTCCGTCGTCCGCTCCCGGCCGCCCGTCATGATCAGCATGTTCAGGTCGGAGAACGCCGTGCGCACCGGATCCGGCGAGAGGTCGAGCAACTGCTCGACGAGCAGCACCCGGCCGTCGGCGGGCAACGCGGCACGGCAGTTGCGCAGGATCGCGATCGACTCGGCATCCGCCCAGTCGTGGATGACCGACTTCAGCACCAGCGCGTCCCCGGCCGGAACGCTGTCGAAGAAGTCGCCTCCGACCACCTGGAACCGGTCGGCCGAAGCGCCCGCCACCACGTCGGGCTGGTCGAACAGCACACCCTTGACCGCCGGGTAGCGCTCGAGGATGCCGAGCAGCAACCGCCCGTGCCCGCCGCCGACGTCCACCACGGTGCCGTAGCGACCGAAGTCGTACGCCGCGACCACGGCGTCGGTGACCGCGTCCGCCATCGACGTCATGGCCGCGTCGAACGCGTCCTGCTCCTCGGGATGCCTGGCGCGGTACTCCCACACCGGCTCGCCGTGCACGATCGAGAATGCTGTCTCACCGGAGCGGACGCTCTGCTCCAGCGCCGCTTGCGTCTGCCAGTACGACCCCGTCCCGATGAACCGGGCCCAGCCGGCGGCGGAGCGAGGCGCGTCGACCCGCAGGGCCGCGCCGAGCTCGGTGTTCGCGTACGTGCCGTCGTCGACCGTGTAGAGGCCGAGCGCCGTCAGCGCCCGCATGAGCCGGGTCAGCGCCGGTACGTCGGCCCCGGTCGACTGCGCGAGCTCGGGCAACGTCTGCGGGCTGGTCGCGAGCACATCGCTGATCCCCAGCCGGGCGGCGACCGAGATCGCCTGCGACACCTGGTACCCGCCGATCAGGCGGAGCAACTCCCGGGAAGCGTCCATGGCCCATCGTGCACCCGGGAGGACCTGGCGGTCAGCAGTTCATCGCGGGGAACGAGTAGCCCTGCGCCTTGAGCAGCGGGAGGACCTTGTCCAAGGCGGCCACGGTCTGGGCGCGGTTGCCGCCCCCGTCGTGCATCAGGATGATGTTGTGGTTGTGCGCGTGGGTGAGGATGTTGTGCACGATCGCGGTCGTCCCCGGCCGGGCCCAGTCGCGCGGGTCGACGTCCCACAGCACCTGGACCATGCCGGCCGCTTTGATGTCGGCGCGGACCTTCGGGTTCGAGGCGCCGTACGGCGGCCGGAAGCAGGTCGACGTCGGCCCGTCGAAGATCTCGTGGTGCCGCTTCGCGGGCGGGACCGCGGTCAGCTGCGCGTGCGTGACCGAGTGGCTGCCGATCGTGTTGCCGGCGGCAAGCACCTGCTCGCGCAGCCCGGGGTGCGCGGTCTGCATCGAGCCGAGCTCGAAGAAGGTCGCGTGCGCGCCGTGCTTGGCCAGGACCTGCAGCACCTTCGGCGTCCAGACCGGGTCCGGCCCGTCGTCGAAGCTGAGGAACAGGACCTTCTTGTTGCCGGTGGCAAGCGCTGCGGTCGGGTCCGGCGCCGGCTTGCGCGGTTTCGACGGCGGTGCGTTCAGCGTCGGTGTCTCCGTCGGCGTCGGGACGGGCGTCGTCGTGGTCTGCGTGGTCGCGGCGGCGGGCCGTGGCTGCTGTTCGTGCCCGAGCGCCAGGACCAGCAACGAGCCGGCGACGACGACCAGCGCCACCCCGGTCGCGACGAATGCTGCGAACTTTCGGGACATGACTTTCCCCTTGCAGATCAGGCGGATCTTCCCCAGCTGCGCCCCCTCAGGCGCCCTCACACTGGAGAAGACGCCCTACTGCTCGGGCTGGTTGGCGCTGCTGTGTTGCGGTGAGATCTCGACTGTTGCGACGCCGCCACGGTGGTACAGCCGGCCCTCCAGGGACTTCACGCTGGCGACCAGCAAGAAGCTCATGCTGACCAGCAACGACCACGCACCGAACTTCGCCGGATGCACGAGCCGCCACACACTCACCTGGTCGGGGTAGTTCCACGCGTCGAGGAACGTGCCGAAGTTCTCCGCGATCCACAGGAAGAACCCGATCAGCGCGAACGACAACGCCAGCGGCATCCGGTACCGCCGGACGCCGACGGTGAAGAAGACCCAGGTACGCCGCAGGACGACGAGCAGCGCGATCGTGATCGGGATCCGCAGGTCGGGGATCCAGTGATGGGTGAAGAAGTTCGCGTAGATCAGCACCGCGCCGATCGTGGTGAGCACCGGCCGGTAGTTGCTCACCCGCAGGTCGAAGCGCCGCCACGCCTGGCAGATGTAGCTGCCGACCGCGGCGTACATGAACCCGGCGAACAGCGGCACCCCCGCGAACTTGGTCACCGCGTCACCCGGGTACTGCCAGGAGCCGACCCGGACCTTGAACAACTCCAGCCCGAGCCCGACCAGGTGGAACCCGAAGATCACCGCCACCTCGCGCCACGTCTCCAGCCGGACCAGCCAGAACAGCAGCGTCAGGCCGAGGCAGTAGATCAGCAGGGCGTCGTACCGGGCGATCGGCAGGTCGACGTACTTCGAGATTGCCAGCCCCGCGAACAGGAACGCCGGGAAGAGGCACGACACCACCTCCAGCCACCCGAAACGCAGGAATTGCAGGCATCCGAACACGAAGCGTGAGGGCGATGCGAGGCGGCCGGTCCAAGTGGTCACAGACTGGAGACGTTCCTTGCGAACACCTGGTTGGGCCGAATATGACCGAATATCAACAGCCTTGGGAGGTGGCGGGGATGCTGGTGTTCGAGACGGACCGGGTGCGGGTGCGGGACTGGTCGGAGGCGGACGGCGACCGCGTGTTCGACATCTACCGGCGCTGGGAGGTGTCCCGGTGGCTGGGCGCCGAGCCGCGGGTGATGAGCGACCGCGGGGCGGCGTCGAAGGCGATCCAGCGGTGGAACGAGCGCAGCCGCGAGGCGCCGTACGGCGTCTGGGCGGTGGAGGAGCGGGCCACCGGGACGATCGCGGGGACCGTCCTGCTGGCGCCGCTGCCCGAGCCGTCGGACGGGACCGCGGGCCGCGGCGAGGTCGAGGTCGGCTGGCACTTCCACCCGGACGCGTGGGGCCGCGGCCTGGCGACCGAGGCGGCGCGCGGCGCGATCGAGCACGGGTTCACCGCCGGGATCGGCCAGATCTACGCGGTCGTCCGCCCGGACAACGTCGCGTCGCTGGCGGTCTGCAACCGGCTCGGCATGCGCCCGATCGGCCGCACCCGACGCTGGTACGGCGCCTCGCTGGAGGCGTTCCTGATCTAGCCGGATTGGGGTAGTTGGGGTTCCCCCGCGTAACCTTGACGCCCGTGGCACTCACCATCGGAATCGTCGGGCTCCCGAACGCGGGCAAGTCCACCCTGTTCAACGCGCTGACCAAGAACGACGTGCTCGCCGCGAACTACCCGTTCGCGACCATCGAGCCGAACGTCGGGGTCGTCGGCGTCCCGGACCCGCGGCTGGCCAAGCTCGCCGAGCTGTTCAGTTCGCAGAAGGTGATTCCCGCCACCGTGCAGTTCGTCGACATCGCGGGCATCGTCCGCGGCGCGTCGGAGGGTGAGGGGCTGGGCAACAAGTTCCTCAGCCACATCCGCGAGTCGGACGCGATCTGCCAGGTCACCCGGGTGTTCCGCGACGACGACGTCACGCACGTCGACGGCAAGGTCTCGCCGGCCGACGACATCTCCACCATCCAGACCGAGCTGATCCTGGCCGACCTGCAGACCGTCGAGAAGGCGATCCCGCGGCTGGAGAAGGAAGCCCGGCTGAAGAAGGAGAGCGGCGTCGTCCTGGAGGCGGTCCGGGAGGCGCAGAAGCACCTCGAGGCCGGGACGCCGATCATCGCCACCGACGTGGACCGCGACGCGATCCGCGAGCTGATGCTGATGACCGCCAAGCCGTACCTGTACGTCTTCAACTGCGACGCCGACGAGCTGTCCGACGAGGACCTCAAGCAGAAGATGCGGGACCTGGTCGCGCCGGCCGAGGCGATCTTCCTGGACGCCAAGTTCGAGGCCGAGCTGGTCGAGCTCGGCGACGAGGACGAGGCCCGCGAGATGCTGTCCGAGATGGGCATCGACGAGCCCGGTCTGGACGTCCTCGCCCGGGTCGGCTTCGACACCCTCGGCCTGCAGACGTACCTGACGGCGGGCCCGAAGGAGTCCCGCGCCTGGACGATCAAGCGCGGCGCGACCGCCCCCGAGGCCGCCGGCGTCATCCACACCGACTTCCAGCGCGGCTTCATCAAGGCCGAGATCGTCTCGTACGACGACCTCATGGACGCCGGCTCCATGACCGCCGCCCGCTCCGCCGGCAAGGTCCGCATGGAAGGCAAGGACTACATCATGCAGGACGGCGACGTCGTGGAGTTCCGCTTCAACGTCTAGGAGACGAGGCGGTTCTGCTCGGGCTGGTTGATCTCGGACCAGAGGGTGTCGAGGGACAGGCCGAGGACGTCGGCGATCGCGGCGATGGTGGGGAAGGCGGGGGTGGCGACCCGGCCGGACTCGATCTTGCGGAGGGTTTCGGGGGAGACGCCGGCGTCGAGGGCGGTCTGGAGCATCGAGCGGTCGCCGCGGGCGCGACGCAGGAGGGTGCCGAGGCGCTCTCCGCGCTCGACCTCCGCGGGGGTGAGCGGCAGCCTGACCATGGTCCGATGATAGTACCGGGATAGTTTGGCCGGTATAGTTATTGCATGATCGAGATCTTGGACAGCCGGCAGCTGGCGCAGGCGAAGGAGACCGGCGCGCTGGTGGGCGGCATCCTGCAGACGTTGAAGAGCCGGACCACCGTCGGGACGAACCTGCTGGACATCGACCAGTGGACGAAGGGCCTGATCGCGGACGCCGGGGCGCAGTCCTGCTACGTCGACTACGAGGCGTCGTTCGGGCGCGGGCCGTTCGGCCACTACATCTGTTCGGCGGTCAACGACGCCGTGCTGCACGGCAAGCCCTCCGACTATCAGCTCGTCGATGGTGACCTGCTGACGCTCGACCTCGCGGTGCTGCTGGGCGGTGTCGCGGCGGACGCGGCGATCAGCTTCGTGGTCGGTGACACCAAGGCGCCGGAGGATCTGGCGATGATCGACGCGACCGAGCGCGCGCTGGCCGCGGGCATTGCCGCTGCCAGGCCTGATGCCCGGATCGGCGACATCTCGCGAGCGATCGGGGATGTGCTGAGCAAGGCCGGGTATCCGATCAACACCGAGTTCGGCGGTCACGGCATCGGTTCGACGATGCACCAGGACCCGCACGTCTCGAACACGGGCCGCCCCGGCCGCGGCTACAAGCTCCGCCCCGGCCTGCTGCTCGCCCTGGAGCCGTGGGTCATGCAGGACACCGCCGAGCTGGTCACCGACGAGGACGGCTGGACCCTCCGCAGCGTCACCGGCTGCCGCACCGCCCACACCGAACACACCATCGCCATCACCCCTGACGGCCCCGAGATCCTCACTCGCGCGAAGTAGGTCGATGGGTCGCCGTGATCGCCCGGGCGGCTTCACCCACCAGTGTGACGAGTTCCGGGGGTGCGATGACCTGGGCGGCGCCGGCCTGGGCGAGGACGGCGGCGCAGGCTTCGTGGGGGGATTCGAGGTCGGTGTGGACGAGCCAGCAGCCGTCGTCGGTGGGGAGCATCGGCTGGAGGGGGCGGAAGCGGCGGATGGCGTGGTCGCGGACCTTCAGGACGATCGGGTACGACGGGCGTGAGGCCCGGAAGTCGCGCTGGGACTGGAGCCAGTAGGCGGCGAGATCGAAGTCGACAGGTCTGGTGAAGGCGTCCTCGGTCAGCTCGGCCGAGGTGAGGCGGGACAGGCGGTAGGTGCGCAGGCGCCCGTCGGTGCGGGCGGCGACCAGATACCAGGTGCGCGCCTTGGCCACGAGCCCGAGCGGGGCAACCGGAAACGGGCCGCGGCGCCCGCCGACCTCGGCGCGCCCAACGGACGGGTCGGGCAGCACGCCGGCTTCGGGGCGCCCGCCGGACGGGTCGGGCCGTCCCGCGCTCGGGGCGGTGTGCGGGTCGAGGTCGCCGTACGTGATGGCTAGGTGGCGTTCTTCCCAGACGGCCTGGCGGCAGAGGTCCAGCCAGCGGGGGGTTTCGCGGCGGTCGTCCCAGCCGGCGTGGTCGATGAGGAGGCGCTGCCGGGCGTACTCGGCCTCGCGGCGGGTGCCTTCGGGCAGTGACGCGATCAGTTTCGTGACGGCGAGTTCACTGGAGGCGTCGAGGCCGAGGTCGGCGAGGACGTGCGCGGTCGCGCCGACGAACACCGACATCACCTCCGACGGCGTCAGCCCGGTCAGTCGGCTGCGGTAGTCCGGCAGCATCGTCCACCCGCCGCCGCGGCCGCGGATCGAGTACACCGGGACACCGGCGAGGCTGAGCGCGTCCAGGTCGCGCTGGATCGTCCGCGGCGAGACCTCGAGCGCGGCGGCCAGTTGCGCGACCGTCGACCGGCCGCGCGTCTGCAGGTGCAGCAGCAGTCGGAGGAGCCGCTCGGCGCGCATCCTCCGACTATCTCAGGAAAACAAGCCATCAACTGGCGTCTTTCCTCCCTACGGTCGGGCCCATGACTGCAGTCGAGGTGGAGAACCTCTCGATGTCCTACAAAGCGCCAGTGCGCAAGGGCGGCCTCCGCGCGGCCCTCGGATCGCTGGTGCGCCGCGAGTACAAGACCGTCCAGGCCCTCGACCAGGTGTCGTTCACGATCGCCCCGGGGGAGGTCGCCGGGTTCATCGGGCCGAACGGGGCCGGCAAGACCACGACGATGAAGATCCTGTCCGGGATCCTCTACCCGACCGGCGGCGAGGTCCGGGTCCTCGAGCAGGTCCCATGGCAGCGCCGCGCCACCTTCCTGAAGCGGATCGCGTTCGTGCGCGGCAGCCAGCCGGTCGGCGGCTCGCAGGAGCTGACCGTGATGGACTCCCTCGAGTACCAGCGCCTGCTGTACGACGTGCCGCGCGCGACGTTCCGCCGTACCCTCGCCGAACTCGAGGCGCTGCTCGACCTGGATCCGCTGCTGGAGCGGCAGCTCCGCGCGCTCAGCCTCGGCGAGCGGATGCGGGTCGGGCTCGCGATGGCGCTGATCTACCGCCCCGAGGTGCTGTTCCTCGACGAGCCGACGATCGGCCTGGACGTCAGCGCCGCGAGCCAGATCCGCGACTTCGTGCGCGAGTACGTCGAGCAGACCGGCGCGACCGTCCTGCTGACCAGCCACTACATGGCCGACGTCGCGTCGCTGTGCCCGCGGCTGATCCTGATCGACCACGGCCAGGTCCAGTACGACGGTCCGCTGGCGGAGCTGTCCGCGCGGCTGTCGCCGTACAAGCTGATCCGGATCTCCGCGGCGGAGGATCCCTCGGCGTTCGGGGAGGTGGTCGAGAAGGCCGACGGGCGATGGGTGCTGCGGGTGCCGCGGGACGAGGTGGCGGGGACGACGGCGCGCCTGCTGCAGGCGTTGGAGGTCGTGGATCTCGCGGTGGAGGAGCCGCCGCTGGAGAAGGTCATCGACCAGGCGTACCGGGAGGGGCTGCGATGAGAACCCTGTCGAGAACGGGCGTACTGCTGGGTTTCCGGCTCCGTCAGGAGGTGCTGGAGTGGTCCGGCGCGTGGTGGTTCCTGCTGACGCTCGTCGTGCAGGCGGTGGTCGCGCCGCTGATCGGGTTGTTCGTGTGGTCCGCGGTGTATCCGGACGATCCGGCGATCGGGCGGTACTACCTCGCGGTGATCCTGGTGACGCTGATGACCGAGTCGTTCGAGCAGCACACGTTTTCCGAACGGATCTACAACGGCACCCTGAGCCACGAGTTGCTCCGGCCGCAGCCGGTGGTGGTCGGCGTGATCGGGATGAACCTCGCGATCCGCGCCTGGCTCACGGTGCTCGGCGCGCCGATCGTGCTGCTCACCGGGATCGCTGTACGGGTTGGCTTCGACTGGTCGGCGGTGCTGCGGAGCACGCCGTACCTCGTGCTCGCCGCAGCACTCGTTTTCCTGTGGACGTTCCTGCTGTCGTTGACCGCGTTCTGGACGGATCGGGTGCATGCCGTGGTCGGGTTCGGCAGCCAGTTGGTGTTCCTGTTCGGCGGTACGGCGGCGCCGATCGCGCTGCTGCCGGACGGGTGGCGCCGGGTCGCCGAGGTGCTGCCGTTCTACGGGATGATCGGTCTGCCGGCCGAGATCGCGGCCGGCGCCCGGAGTGGCGGATCGTTGACCTACCAACTGGTATGGGTGGTTCTCCTGATCGGCACGGTGGCGGTGCTGTGGCGGGCCGGCGTCCGCCGGTACACGGCGGTGGGCTCGTGAAACCCCTTCGCCTGCTGGCGGCAGGCTTCTCGATGTCGCTGCGCCGGAGCGTGGCGTTCCGCGTCAACCTCGTCTTCGACGTGCTGCTCGCGTTCACCGGCCTGGGTACGGCGATCGCGGCCGTGCTGATCGTGTTCACGCGCGCCGACACGTTGGCGGGCTGGTCGAAAGCGGAGTTCCTGGTGCTGATCGGGACCTACCAGCTGATCACCGGGCTGCGGACGACCTTCATCGACCCCAACCTCGCGTGGTTCCCGGAGTCCGGGATCCGCAACGGGAAGCTGGACGGCTACCTGTTGCAGCCGGCGTCGAGTCTGTTCCTCTCCAGCTTGTCGCAGTCGTCGCCGCTGCAACTGATCCAGGTCGTGCTCGGCGTCGGTGTGCTTGGCTGGGGAATCGGAGTCGCCGATCGGCCGCCCAGCGCGGGCGGCGTCGTCGGGTGGCTGGTGCTGGTCGTGGCCGGGCTGATGGTGACGTGGGCGTTGAGCGTGTTGCTGGCGTGCTTGGCGTTCTGGGCACCAAAGCTGCAGCTGGACGTCTTCTACCACTCGGCCTGGCAACTCGGCCGGTACCCGACGGACGTGTTCGCCCGGCCCCTCCGCCTCCTCCTCACCTACGTATTCCCGATGGCCCTGATCGCGAGCGTGCCCTCAACCGCCCTGCTCCACGGTCCTGCACCCACCACGCTGCTGGCCGCAGTCGCAGCAGCAACCGGCGCCGCCACCCTGGCCACGCTCACGTGGCGCGCGGGTCTGCGGCGCTACACCGGCGCGACGTCGTGACTGGTCAGGCAGCTTCGAGTAGGGCGGTCAGGGTGTGGTGGGCGGTGCGGGACATGACGGGGTTGGTTTCGACGTAGTACCAGAGGCAGCCGACTGCCTGGGCGAACGACCAGCCCATGCCGCGGCGCCACTCGGCGTCGTCGCTGCCCAGGGCGGTGCGGAACGCGGCGCGGGCGGTGGGATCGAGCAGGTTCCAGGCGGGCTGCAGATCCATCGCCGGGTCCGAGACGGTGAACATACCGACGTCGATGACCCCGGCGAGCCGGCCGTCCTTGGCGAGCAGGTTGCCGGGCATCAGGTCGCGGTGCGTCCAGGCGTCCGGTTCGGTGCGCGGCGTCGTGCGCAGGTCGGCCCACATCCGCGTCAGGTTGTCGACGTCGATCATTCCGCGACTACGCTCCAGGCACTCCGCGACCCACTCGTCCTGGGAGGTCAGGACCCCGCCGCGCCACGGGCCGGTGAACACTCGTCCTTCGGTCGGCTGTGCCCGCAAGGCGAGCACGAAACGCGCGAGATCCTCGGCGAAGGCGGCCGAGCCGGCGACGTCGGCGTCGTACGCGATCGTCCCGTCGACCCAGGTCTGCACCGCCCACGGCAGCGGATACCCGGCGGCCGGTGCGCCGATCGCGACCGGCTCCGGCGTGGGGTACGGCGACATCGCGTGCAACCGCCGCGCCGCCTCCGCCTCGTCCTCGAGCTCCTGCCGCACCGCCGCTGCGTCGCCGGGCTGGATCGGGAGTCGCGCGGCCAGTTCGTCGCCGATCCGGAAGACCGCGTTGACGGTCCCGTGCGACGGTACGGCGCGGATCGCGAGCCCGCTCCACTGCGGGAACTGCTCCTCGACGAGCCTTGCCACCAGCTCGACCGTCACATCCAGTTGCCCCTCGTGCATCACGCCCAGAAGTATCGCGGGAGCTCCCGGAGCCCCGCACACGATTTAGACCAGGACTGCAGGGGCGACCCGGGCCGAGCCGATGCCGCGATCCGGCTTGCCGAGCCGGAACCGGACCTTCCCCTTCAGCACCGTCCCGGACTCGGCCTGCCCGTCGACCAGCTGCTCGCCGGGGAACAGCGTGAACGTCCATCGCTCGTTGTGCTCCCAGTCCGGCGGCGTCGCGCCGCACTGCAGCACCCGCGCGCCCCAGAGCTGCCGGGTCATCCACTGCCGAGTGTCCTGGCCGTCCACGACGAAGCCGTCCGACGCGATCACCTCGTTGTAGCTGCCGAGCGACGGACCGTACGACCCGATCACGCTCACCACCAGCTGCCACGGGCGATCGCCGGGGAGTGCGACCCCGGCCGGCAGACGCTCGTCGAACACGTCGGGCGAGGTCAGCTCACGCGGCAACGGGCGCCGGGTGTCCAGCTTCGACGGATCGGGAACGAGCAGCACGCCGTACTCGACCTCGTCGGCGAAGCGGGCCGACGCGAAGTGCTCGGTCAGCGCGCGGGTGGCCTCCTCCGCCCGCTGCCACGAGAAGGTGTCGAGCAGGTACGCACGGGTGATCGCGGGCAGGCCGCGGTCGCGCACGAGCGCCGCGACCGGTGCCGCGCTCCAGGCCGCGACGAGGTGGTCGAGTGACGAGGCAACGAAATCGTTCATCGTGGGCCACGCTAGCGAGCGAGCCGGACAGTTCCGGACTGGTTCAGTGGGTCGGCAGTGGGCGGGCGCGGTCGGTGGCGAGGCGGATCGCGAAGACCGCGAGGGCGGTGCCGGTCAGGTAGCGGTGGACGCGCATCCAGGTCGGGCGGCGGGACAGGAAGACGGCGACCGAGCCGGCGGTGATCACGAAGACAGCGTTCATCAGCACGCCGACGGTGAGCTGGCCGAGGCCGAGGATCAGGCTCTGCAGGCCGAGGTGCCCGCGGGACGGGTCGAGGAACTGCGGCAGCAGCGAGATGTAGAGGATCGCGATCTTGGGGTTCAGCAGGCAGGTGAGCAGGCCCATGCCGAACAGCTTGCGCGGGCGATCCGGCTCGAGCTCCTGGGTCGCGAACACCGACGTACCGCCGGGGCGGAAGGCCTGCCAGGCGAGCCACAGCAGGTACGCCGCACCGGCCAGCTTGAGCGCCACGTAGATCTCCGGAACCAGCGCGAACAGCGTGGCGAGGCCGGCGCTTGCCGCCAGCAAATAGGTGAGGAAGCCGAGCCCGACGCCGGCCAGCGAGATCAGGCCGGCCCGGCGGCCCTGCGCGATCGAGCGGGAGATCAGGTAGATCATGTTCGGTCCGGGTACGATCACCAGCCCCAGCTCGACCAGGGCGATCCCGAGCAGTGCCTCACTACTGACCAGCATTCCGTGTCCCTCCCTCGGCGTCCTCCGAACCTAACAGCGCCGTCCGGGCGGCTCCGGAGGATTTCCGCGGGCTGGTATTCCACTCGCGGGCGACGCTCACCCTCGGTTAGCGTGGGTGCGTACGCCTACGGTTTGAAGGAGACGGTATGAGCGACAAGTCCAGCGAGCCGGCGGACGATCTGCAGAAGAAGTTTCGGGAAGCGCTCGAGAAGAAGAACGCCGGGAATCACTCGCACCCCGGGAGCGGGGTCCGGGGCCAGGGCGTCGGCGAAGCGCACAACGACAAGCAGAAGCGCCAGTTCCGGCGCAAGTCCGGCAGCTGAGTAACCGCCAAACTGTCCATCCATCCGCATGAGCCCCGGGTTGCCGCCCGGGGCTCGACCTTTGTCAGACCCGGACGCCGAGGACCGCGGCCAGCCGCTCGATCTCCGGGTCCCAGCCCGTCCGGTGGTTCGCGGCGTCCTCGGCGGTCGCGAAACCGGTGTGGCTGAGCAGCATCCGGGTGCCGTCGGGGACCTCGGTCAGCTCGACCTCGACGCGGGTCGGATCGTCGTCGGTGCCGTCCCATTTCCAGCTGAACACCAGCCGGTGCGGCGGATCGACCTCGAGGTACGTGCCCCGCACGACGTGCGGCCCCATCTCTACGACGTACGACCCGCCCGGCCGGACGTCGGCGTCGACCTTCAGCTCCAGGCGCGGGTTCGGGCAGTACCACCGGACCAGCAGGTCGGCCCGTGTCCAGGCGTCGTACACCCTGCCGATCGTTGCCGGGAGCACTCTTTCGATCCGGATCTCAGTGTCCATCGCCGTCCCCTCGCAGAAGGTCTTCCAGCCGGTCAACGGTGCTGTTCCAGTACGTCGTGAGGTCGCCGAGCCACTGCTCGACCTCGGCGAACGCCTCCGGCCGGAGCGAGCACACGACCGTCCGGCCGACCCGCCGCCGGCTCACCAGACCGGCGTCGACCAGCACCCCCACGTGCTTGGTCATCGCCGGTGCGGTGAGCCGGTGCGGCTCGGCGAGCTCGCCCATCGTGGCGTCGCCCCGGCTCAGCCGGCCGACGACGGCCAGCCGAGTCGGGTCCGCGAGCGCTCCGAAGGTCCTACTCAGCACCCGGATACTTCACCAACTGGTGAACTGTTCTGTCAAGGGCGGACCTCGAAGACGAGGTTGAACGGCGTCTGCGCGACGGTACGGAACCTGCTGAAACCGGCCGCCTTGGTGACGTCCTGGATCCGGGCCGGGCCGGCCTGCGTACCGAGGGCGAGGCCTACCGGCTGGGACAGCGAGGCGGGCGTGCACAGCAGCGTGGAGAAGCCGTAGTACGCCCGGCCGACCGGGTTGAGGTTGTCCTCGACGCGGTCGCCGGCCATCGGCTCGACCAGCATCCAGGTGCCGTCCGGTGCGAGCGCCTCGCGGACGTGCCGGGCCGCGCCGACCGGGTCGCCCATGTCGTGCAGGGCGTCGAACGTCGTCACCAGGTCGAACCCGGACCCGCTGAACCGGTCCGCGGCCGCGACCTCGAACGCCGCGCGGTCGGCGACGCCGGCCTCGGCCGCGCGCAGCTTGGCCGTCTCGATCGACTCCTGGTGGTAGTCCGAGCCGACGAACGTGGACCGCGGGAACGCCTCGGCCATCAGGATCGTAGACGCCCCGTGCCCGCAGCCGATGTCGGCGACCTTCGCGCCGCGGTCCAGCTTGTCCACGACACCTTCGAGCGCGGGCAGCCAACTGGGCAGCAGGTTCGCGTTGTACGACGGCCGGAAGAACCGCTCGCACCCGACGTGCACGTCGGACGTGTGCTCGTGCCAGCCCACCCCGGCACCGCTGCGAGCCGCCTCGATCGTCTCCGTGGTGTGCTGCACCGTGCCGAGCGCGATCTGGAAGAAGCCGGGCAGGTACGCCGGGCTGCTCGGATCGGTCAGCGCCACGGTCTGCTCCGGCGGCAGCGTGAAGCGCCCGGTACTGGCGTCGTACTCGACGAATCCGCCCGCGGCCTGGGCGTTCAGCCACTCGCGCGTGTAGTGCTCGTCGGTGCTGGTCCGCTCAGCGAGCTCCGCCGGCGTGGCGGCGCCGTGGTCGGCCAGTGCCTGGTAGTAGCCGAGCCGGTCACCCATCACGACCAGGGCCGCGTTCAGCGTCGCCCCCACCTCGTCGACCGCCTTGTAGACCAGGCCCATCAGCTTGTCGACGTCGATTGCAACAGTCATGCTCTTTCTCCCCCTAGCTGTTCGGTACCGCGAACCTAGGGAGCGGAGCCGGACCATCGCATCAGGTGGGGCACCTGGTGCACACTGCGAGACATGCTCATCGGGCGGGACGCGGAGCGCCGGGTGATCGAGCAGTTGGTCGCGGGGGCGCGCGTCGGAGCCGCAGGCGTACTGCTCGTCACCGGCGAGCCAGGCATCGGCAAAACCGCCCTGCTGGACGAGGCTGCCGCCCTGGCGGTTGGCCTGCGGATCCTGCGCGCACGTGGCACCGAGGCCGAACGCGAGGTGCCGTTCGCGGCCTTGCTCCAGCTCCTGCGTCCTGCGCTGGCAGGCCTCGATCGCATCCCCGGACCGCAGCGGTCGGCGCTCGCTTCGGCGTTGGCGCTCGGCCCTGACGGCGCGCATCCCGCGGACCGCTTCGCTGTCGGTGCGGCAACGCTCAGCCTGCTCTGCCGGTACGCCGAGAGCGCGCCGCTCGCACTGCTCATCGACGACGCGCACCTGCTGGACCGTCCGTCGGCGGAGGCCTTGCTGTTCGCAGCGCGCCGCTTGGTGGCCGACCCGATCGTGATGCTGATCGCGGCGCGCCTTGGTGAGCCGCATCCGTTCGAGTCCGACCTGCCACGGCTGCAGCTGCAGGGGATCGGACTGGATGCTGCGCGACAGGTCGTCAACCACCTTCCGAGCGATCTGGTCGAGCAGCTGCATCAGACCGTGGCAGGCAACCCGCTGGCGTTGCTGGAGCTCGCCGACGACCCGGACCGCTTGCAGCGGATGCCACCCGGCGTGCCGTTCCCGGTCCCGACGATGCTGGCGGAAGCCTTTGCCAGCAGGGCGAACCGACTGAGCGCGGATGCTCGTACGGCGCTGCTTGTCGCGGCACTGGACGACTGCGAGCTCGCAGCCGTGTCCCGCGGGTGCGCGCAGCTCGGTGTGGACGTGGGCGCGCTGGAGGAGGCTGAGACCGCCGGTCTGGTCTCCATTCGCGACGGTGAGGTCCAGTGGCGGCACCCGTTGGTCCGCTCCGCGATCTACACCAGCGCGGACCCGGCAGAGCGTCGTACGGCGCACCGCGCGGTGGCCGTGGCCACACCGGACCCGGACCGGCGGGCCTGGCACCTGTCCGAGGCAGTCCTGGGCGCGGACGACGACGTAGCGGCCGGACTGGACGTTGCGGCCGAGCATGCGGCTGCCCGAGGTGCACATGCGGTGGCAGCGACGGCTTACGAGCGTGCTGGGCGACTGAGCCGGCGGCTGCCGGACCGTGCGATCAGACTGGTCGCGGCGGGCGAGGCTGCCTGGTCAGCGGGGCTTGCGGACCGTGCCGAGACGTTGCTGGGCGACGCGCTGATCCTTCGGCCGCCGTTGCCGGTGCGGATTCGCGCGCAGGAGGTCCGCGGCGACATCGAGGTGAAGTGCGGATCGCCGCGCCAGGCCCGCGACATCCTGGTCGCGGCCGCCGCGGAGTCGACGGACCCTGCCGTTGCGACCGTACTGCTCGCGGATGCCGTCGGGGCCTGCTTTCGGCTGTGTGACGCGACCGCCGGGCTGGAGGTGGCGTACCGGCTCGACAGCCTGCTGCCGGCCGTCGACCGGCCGGGTCCGCGCATCATCGGCATGCTGGCGGCCGGAGTGGCGAAGGTGCTCGCCGGGAGCGGCGGAACCGACCAGATCCGCGCGGCGATCGCGCTGGCGCCGTCCGACGAGCTGGACCGGGACCGTCGTCGCCAGGTGTGGATGGTGCTGGCCGCGCTGTTCCTGCGGGAGACAGGGACCGGCCGGACGCTCTTGCAGCACGCGATGCTCGAGCGACGCGAGCAGGTCGCGCTGGGGACGTTGCCCGGCCTGCTGTTCGTCCTGGCGCGCGACGACGCGACGACGGATCGGTGGGCCGATGCCGAGGCGTCGTACGACGAGGGGATCCGGCTGTCGCGGGAGACCGGTCAAACGACTGAACTGGCGATGAACCTGGCCGGGCTGGCGTGGCTGATGTCGCACCAGGGCCGAGTCCAGTGCCAGGAGCTGGCAACGGAGTGCCTAGAGATCTGTGCAGCTCAGGAGATCCATCTCGGCACGGTGTGGTCCCTGTTCGCGCTGGGGGACCTGGAGCTGGGTCGTGGTGATCCGGCTGCGGCGCTACCGCAGTACGAGCGGCTGGTCGATGTACTGGCCGAGTACGGGCTGAAGGATCCGGACCTGTCGCCGGCACCGGAGCTGGTTGAGGTGTACCTGCGGCTGGGGCGGGTGGAAGACGCAGAGCGAGCGGTGCTCGAGCACTCCGCACGGGCCGAGGCCAAAGGCCAGCCGTGGTCGTTGGCGCGGGCAGCCAGAGCGCGAGGCGTGGTCGGCGACAGCGAGTCAGACTTCGTGCTGGCGCTCGGGTGGCACGAGGAGACGCTGGACGCCTTCGAGTTGGCCAGGACCCGTTTGGCGTACGGCGCGTGGCTGCGACGGCTACGGCGACGCGTGGACGCCCGTACGCAGCTGCGGCTCGCCGTGGAGGGTTTCGACGCCCTCGGTGCGCCGGGGTGGGCCGACCAGGCAGCGGCCGAGCTCAAGGCGACGGGGGAGACCGCACGGCGCCGGGTGCCGAGCACGGCCGACGAGTTGACGCCGCAGGAGCGGCAGATCGCCGTACTGCTCGTGGACGGCAACAGCATCCGGGAGGCCGCGGCCCGGCTGTTCCTGAGCCCGAAGACCGTCGAGTACCACCTGCGCAAGGTCTACGCGAAGCTCGGCATCCACTCCCGCACCGAACTGACCGAGCACCTCGGCCGAACGTAGGCTGGCCGAATGCGGCAGCCGTTCACGGAAACCAGCGGAATCGCCCGGCACTGGGGCTTCGAGGACCTGGCGGCCACCGGGCCCGTGCAGCGCATGATGCTGTTCACCGGCGTACCGGTCCAGCTCGTCACCGGGTACGCCGAGACGCGCGAGCTGCTCGCGCATCCGGACGTGGTGCGCTCGCCGATGGACGGCCCGCACCGCGACACCGTCATGGACGACCTGATCGCGCGCACCGAGCAGCACATGCTGGGCGCGAACCCGCCCGACCACACCCGGCTGCGCAAACTCGTGACGGCCGCGTTCACCCGGCGCCGGATCGAGGCGCTCGAGCCGCGGATCCGCGAGATCGCCTCCGGTCTGCTCGACGAGCTGGCCGCGGCGCCGGAGCCGGTCGACCTGGTGACCGCGTACAGCTATCCGCTCCCGATCACCGTGATCTGCGAACTGATCGGCATCCCCGCGGTCCGGCGGGACGACTTCCGCCGCTGGTCGTCGGTGTTCGTGAACGCCGCCGTGCACACCGCCGAGGAGTACGTCGACGCCACCACGTCGATGCTCGCGTTCGTCCACGAGCTGATCGTCAGCAAGCAGCAGGCGCCGACCGACGACCTGCTGTCCGGCCTGATCGCGGTCCGCGACGGCGGCGACAAGCTCAGCGAGGACGAGCTCACCTCGATGGTGTTCCTGCTGCTCGCCGCCGGCCACGAGACCACCGTCAGCCTGATCACGAACGGAGTCCACGCTCTGCTCCGGCACCCCGACCAGCTCGAGCTGCTCAGGTCCGAGCCGGACCGGCTGCCCGCGGCCGTCGAGGAACTCCTGCGGTACGACGGCCCGCTGCAGGCCGCGATCCCGTACGTCGCCCGCGCGCCGATCGACATCGCCGGGACCCGGATCGAGGCCGGCGAGGTGATCGTGTTCGCGCTGCTGCCTGCCAACCGCGACTCCCGCAAGGTCGAGCGGCCGGACGAACTGGACATCACCCGGGCGGACAGCGCGCATCTCGCGTTCGGGCACGGCATCCACCACTGCCTCGGCGCACCGCTGGCCCGGCTGGAGGGCCGGATCGCGCTCGGTCTGCTGTTCGAGCGGTTCCCGCGGCTGCGGCTCGCCGTCCCCGCGCAGGATCCGCCGCGGCACCCGAGCCTGCTGATGAACGCGATCCGCGAACTGCCCGTGCTGCTCTGACCGCAGTGGGTGGTGCAGGCTGAACATCGGATGAAGCGCAGCTGAATCACAACGATGGGATTGCGGCTCTTTTGACGATGGATGGCACACTGCCGGGGTGACAGAGTTGATGGAGGTCGTCCGGCACCTGCTCGGCATTGCGATGGCCTCGCATTGGCTGCTGCTCATCCTGTTCGCCGCCGCGGCGATCGACGCGGTGTTCCCGGTGGTGCCCAGCGAGGGCATGGTGATCACGGCCGGCATGGCCGCGGCCGCCGGTCACCAGAACCTGCTGCTCGTGATCGCGGTCGCGATGGCCGGCTCCGTCATCGGCGAATCCGTCTGCTACTTCCTGGGCCGCGGCTCCGGCCCGGCGCTGCACCGGTGGATGAAACGCCAGCAACGCCGGCAGCAGGTCTACGAGAAGGTCTCCGCGGCGCTGCACTCGCGCGGCGGCCTGATCCTGATGACCGTGCGCTACATCCCGGGTGCCCGGATGGTCGCGACGCTCACGGCGGGCGCGACGCGGTACTCGTTCAAGAAGTTCATCGTGTTCACGTTCGCCGGCGTGACGGTCGCGTACACCTACGTCGCCCTGCTCGGGTATCTCGGCGGCGACGCGTTCGCGCACGACCAGCTGATGGGGCTCGTGTTCAGCCTGAGCCTGGCCGGGGTGATCGGTCTCGTCGTCGAGACCTGCCGCCGGATCGTGGTGCGGCGCCGGGCCGTGAAGATCACGGGCGCTTAACGATCCCTGCCCCGGTTTCCGCGCGGCCGCGTGTCCCGGGTCAACCTTTGAAGGTTCCTGTGCGTCAGTAGACGCGTGGTGAGGCCTGGGGCGAACCTCGCGGCCGCTGCGGTGGTCGTCGCGGCGGTCCTGGCCGGATGTGCCGACGTACCGCTGGAAGGCGCTCCCAGTGTGACGGCCTCCTCTAAGCCCACGGGTAAGCCGACGTCCAGGCCGACTGCGCAGCCGACGCTCAAGCCGACTGCGACGCCCAGTACGCCTGGGTCACCTAAACCGTCGACTCCCGCGAGCACGCCGCCCTCACCGCCTTCGGTCGGGAACCTGCTCGCCGCCGCGCCGGTGACGCGCTCCTTCCCGGGTCGGCTGCCGGACGGCAGGCCGCCGCTGTTCGTGGTCGTCTCGTTCGACGGCGCCGGCGACCTGATGCTCTGGTCGCGCTGGCGGGCCGTCGCGAAGCAGGTCGACGCGCGGATGACGTTCTTCCTGTCCGGTCCGTACCTGTACCCGGGCGACCGCCGGACCGACTACCAACCGCCGTACAAGAAGCCCGGCGCCTCGGACATCGGCTGGGGCGACACGGCGAACATCCTCGGCCGGGCCAAGGTGCTGCGCGAGGCGATCGCCGAGGGCCACGAGATCGGCACCCACGCGAACGGGCATTTCTGCGGCACGAACGGCATCGGCCGCTGGACCACCGCGCAGTGGACCGCCGAGCTGAGCGCGTTCGACCGGATGGTGCGGACCGGGCCGTCACTCGCAGCCGGCAGGACCGTCGCGCCGCCGTTCGACCCGGCCACGGTCAGGGGCATGCGGACGCCGTGCCTGGAGGGCGACCGGCCCGCGTACCGGCTGGCGATGGCGCAGCGCGGCATGCTGTACGACGCGTCCGCGCCCGGGTACATCGCCTGGCCCAAGAAGGCGAACGGGCTGTGGAACTTCCCGCTCCAATCGGTGACGCTGGCCGGCACCGCCAAGAAGACGCTGACGATGGACTACAACCTGTGGTTCGCGCAGACCCAGGCCCGCAAGGCCCCGCTCGCGCAGGCCCCGGAGCTCAAGGCGCAGGTGCTCGCGACGTACCGTCAGGCGCTGGCGAAATCCCGGGCGAGCGGCAACCCGCCGCTGTTCCTCGGCAACCACTTCAACCGCTGGAACAACAGCGTCTACTCCGACGCGCTCACCACGTTCGTGCTGGAGACGTGCAAACAGCCCGACGTACGGTGCGTGTCGAACGTGGAGCTGGCGAGCTGGCTCGCGAAGTACGGCGTACCCCGCGGCCCTCGCCAGCCGTCATAGCTTCAGGTAGCCGTACGCGCTCTGCCAGGTGCCGCCGTCCTTGATCCGGCCGACGACGAGCCGCTGCAGGCGGGTGTCCTGCGGGAGCTCGTCGAGGCGGTCGAGGCCGTGGGTGCGGAACGTGAAGAAGATCGCGCTGTCCTGGCTGTCGTTCGGCGTCCCGTACGGCGTGAAGCGGCGGCCGAACTTCACCATGTTCGAGTCCTGCGGGAGCTGGTCCAGCAGGTACGGATCGATCAGCCAGGACCACAGGTTCGCGGTGCGCACCGGGTACTCCGGGAAGTAGCGCGGGAAGAACTCGCGGGCCTGCTGGAGGCTGTCGTCGACGAGCTCCGGGGTGAGCGGACCGGTCTCGGGGATGTGCACGCCGATGATCCACTCGCCGGGCTCGGTGCCGGGGACCGGCTTGTCGGCGGGGACCTGGTGCAGCAGGTACTGCAGCCGGCCGAGCGCGTAGATCTGGCCCGTCCAGTGGATCGTCATCCACCAGTGCGTCTCCAGGCCGTAGTCGCCGTGGGTGCGCCGGTTCACCTTGATCTGCTGCCCGAGGTCGGCCAGCGTCGCCCAGCTGATGTCGTCCGGGACGCCGCGCTCGGCGTGGTACCGGCGGATGTCCGGCACGGTGTCGAGGAACGCCTGGATCGAGTTCCGCGGATCCTCCGGCATCCGGAACTCCGGCTCACTGCCGAGCTTCCCGATCGCCCCGCGGATCTGGTCCGCGAGCTCCTTCACCGCCGCCGGATCCGGCGAGAACGCCTCGGCCGCATCCCGATCCACATCCGCGAACCCCAGCATGCGGTACTCCTCGACACTCGTCACTCGTCAACGGTAACCGATCCAGCCGAGCCAGAGACTTACCACCTGACCCCCGGACAACCGGGCACGGAGAACCTGCCGCGATCACGGCGGGAAGGCGAACCGAAGACAAGAAGGACCAGAGAGAGGGCGAGGGTTGGGTCTGCAGGCGCCCCTGGTGTCGGCAGAGGTTGCGGTTCCGTGCCGGCTCCGCACAACTCCTGTCGGGCAGCTAGGACGACCACCAAGGAAAGACAGAGAAAGGCGAAAAGGCAGAGAGGAGGCCGGATGCCTGGCTGGGCTCGGCACGCGGGTGACGGTCGGCGAGCCAGAACAGACATCGACCTACCACGGAAGAAGAGTTGAAGTACCGCAGGAGCAGCTAACCTCCGGGCGGTTGGCAAACGGGCCACCGTCGCTCCTGTACCGCAGGGCGCCGACATCGCCGGCTTCGTTGATAACTGCTACGAGTCGGTAGTCGGTGGCGAGTCCGTCGACGGCGTCCGTGCGAACTCCGACCAGTGTTGGGCGCAGGAGTGGACCTGGGTCGACGTGCGGATCGTGGTACGGACCGAGCGGATGCTGTCGTACGCGGCGGAGGACGCCCAGCCTGCAGAGGTGCGCACAGTTCATCGCGCCGCCGTCGGACGCCGTGTACGACCTGGTTGTTCGGCGGCCGCGTGGATCGGGTGCGTCGTGCATGCGAAGGTGTTTACTGGGGTGTGGGCCCACGAACAGCCCACAAAATAAGGGGATTCCAGCTCGGAAACTGTCGGTGGCACCGTCTAATGTCGAGGACATGGAACTCCTGGGCGAACGGCCGGCGTGGTCGATGGGCGGCAGCGAACTGCTGTCCACCCTCGACACGCTCGAAGCCGAGCTCGCCCGCCTGGAGTCCTACCGGCTGAGCGTCATCGCCGCGATCGAGACCACCGGGTACGCCGAAGAACTCGGAGCCCGCGACACCGCCGAACTCCTGCGTTACCGCTACCGCCTGGACGCCCCCACCGCCCGCCGCACCCTCCGCCTCACCCAGACCGCCACCCACTACCCGGCCGTGTCCACCGCCCTGGACCGCACCGCCTCCTCCGCCACCACCGCCGCACCCGACGCACCCGACGACAACCAATCCGACGACAGCCGATCCGCGGACAGCGGATCGGACGGCGGAGCCGGGGACAGCGGATCGGACGTCGGTGGAGACGGTGGGTGGTTGCTGCGTCCGGCGCAGGCGGCCGCGATCGTGTTCGGACTCGACCGGGTGCGGCAGCGGGTCCCGGTGGAGCACCTGGACGCCGCCGCGGAACAGCTGGTCGGGCTGGCAGGTCACCTGTCACCCGGTGAACTGCGCACCGCCGCCAAGGAGATCGCCGACCTGCTGGACTCCGACGGCCCCGAACCCGAGGAGCAGAAGGCCTACGCGCGGGAGTCCTTGACGCTCATCTCCGCGGACAACGGGGTGAAGCTCACCGGGTTCCTGGCATGCGAGAACGCCGAACTCCTCCGCGCGGTCGTGCATGCCGGCGCCCGCCCACACAAGACCGTCGACGGCGAACACGACCCCCGCCCCCGCGACAAGCGCCAGGCCGACGCCCTGTCCACCGCGCTGGGCATCGCCGCCGCCGTGTGGGACACCACCGGCCCCACCGCGTCCACCGGACCTACCGCGTCCACCGGACCTACCGCGCCCACCGGACCTACTGGACCTACCGGACCTGCAGCGGCGACCACAGCCGCCGCGAGCGGTGCCGCCAGTGCGGGCAGCGCTGGGAGTGCGGGGAAGGATCGTCGGGTGGCCGGGTACGGGGCGAAGGCGACCATCACCGTGACGATCGACTTCGAAGACCTGAAGGCCGCCACCGCGGACGCGATCGGGCGCACCGTCTACAGCGGTGGGTTGTCGGCGGCCACGATCCGGCGGCTGGCCTGTGACGCGAACGTGATCCCGCTGGTGCTGGGCTCGAACTCCGAGCCGCTGGATGTCGGGCGTCGCGAGCGGCTGGTCACCAAGGCGATGCGGCGCGCCCTGGACGCCCGCGACCGCGGCTGCGTGGTCTGCGGAGCGCCGCCGATCATGTGCGACGCCCACCACCTGATCTCCTGGATCGACGGCGGCGACACCAAGGTCGACAACCTGGCCCTGCTGTGCCGCCGCCACCACACCGACGTCCACGCCGGCCGCTGGCACATCACCATCACCAACGGCGCCGTCCACATCACCCGCCCCACCTGGGCCGAACCCTCACCAACCGTCACCCCAGCACGACGCCCGGCCCCACCGGACACCCACCCCCGCGGTACGGCACCGCCGGAGGCTCAGCCACGCCGTACGGCACCGCCGGACACCCAGCCACCCGCTACCGCGTCCCGTGGCGCTGAGCCAGGCGGTACGGCGTCCCGTGGCGCTGAGCCAGGCGGTACGGCGTCCCGTGGCGCTGAGCCAGGCGGTACGGCGTCCCATGGGGCTGAGCCAGGCGGTACGGCGTCCCATGGGGCTGAGCCACGCGGTACGGCGTCCCGGGGCGCTGAGCCAGGCGGGACGGCACCGCCGGGCGCTGAGCCACGTCGTACTGCACCGCCGGACGCTGAGCCACGTCGTACGGCCCCGTCGGACACGGACTCGCGCGGTATGGCGTCCCAGGGCGCGCAGCCTGGATGCGAGGCACCGCCGGACGTGCATCTACCTGCCGGCGGGGAGATCAGCGTGGACCGGTCGCGGTGGCGGGCGGATGAGGCTGCTCTGCGGCAGGCGGCGGCGTTCGCGGCGACCGGGTGAGGGCGGACCCACAACGACCTCCTGCCCGATGGCATGGGAGCTCATACCCCAGGGCACGCGGGCGGGAGGCTGTGTGCTGCGGCGCATCGGGCTGCTGATGGTTCGGGGGCAGCGCAACCTAGGCCGCGGCTGGCCGAGGCGGGTGCGTCGCCAACAACCTGGGGTCCCGTCCTCACCTACGAGGGCACATCTTGCTCGCCGCCCACCTCAGCCGGCTGAGCCGAGCCCGGCGCCGTGGGTGCCTGCTAGTCGGGGCGCCGATCGGCGGCGTGCTGTGGCCCGGGAAGCGCCAGGTGGCTTGTGTTCGGGTTAGGAGGTCTGGGAGGTCAGGATTTGGCGGATAATTACCTCGCCGAGAGATCGCGGCCGCCCCGACCCGCCGGAGCCAGGTCGTCCAGGTCGACGTCAGCCTGTGTACGCACGGCGAGCTTGCCCAGGAGGCCGTTTTGGGGACGCGCGCGCAACTCTCGCCGCTACGTCCACTCCACCTCGTACTGAATGAATCGACGGCGCCTGCGACCCACGCGCGCGCCACCGACGACGGCCTACGCTGTGCATGCCCTTCGCGCCGTTGCCGGTGTGAAGCAGGGCGCCGGGTGTGGTTGATGTCCGCGCTTTCGGTAGCACTCGCCGACTGCCACGGCATGCCGAGCTCAGCCAGGCACCCAAGCCATCCCTATCCTTTCTTCTTCTTTGTCTTTCCTTGGAGATTGGGTTGCTCAGGCTGCTGAGCGGTACCTCGGCCAGGGCTTCTGCTCAGCCTCTTTCATCTTCTCCTACTGCCTTCTCAGCGTTCTTCGGCCAGGCCTAGGTAGAGGATGGCTGGGTTGGTGGGGTTGAAGGCGAGGGACGGGATGCCGTCGTGGTTGTTGTGTTGTTTGGTGAGGGTGCCGGTGGAGGGGGTGAAGCGGTAGAGGTCGGCGCCGAAGTTCATGAAGGAGGTGCCGTAGCTGAAGTAGAGGAGGTCGGGGTCGACGGGGGAGGCCCACATGCGGTTGCCGTTGATCAGGTCGGCGCGGGTCTGGTCCAGGACCTCGCGGAACTTCTGGCCGCCGTCGGTCGACTCCCAGATGAAGCGGGTCGAGCGGTCCCGGTCGTAGCCTTCCATCCACACCTTCGACGGATCGGCCGGTGACATCGCCAGGCTGAAGGCGTTCACGCGCTCGACCGGCCGCGACCGGGTCCAGGTCCGCCCGCCGTCGAACGTCACGTACACGCCGTCCGACATCACCCCGATCACCACGTGGTCCGGGTCCCGCGGGTCCACCACGGCGTCGTACAGGAAGAGGTTGGCAGCAGCCGGTACGCCGACGCGCTGCCAGGTCACGCCGTCGTCCGAGGAGTCGTACAGCTGCCCGTCACCGGCCACGGCGCGCAACTGGCCGGGCCGCGCCTCCAGCGCAGCCAGCCCGCCACCACTGACCGGGCCGAGAACCGTGGTCACCTGGGAGCCGTGTACGCGATGGATGGGCTGGTCGTTGACGCTGTAGACGTACGCCGAGTCGCCCGGCCCGGGCTGGATGTCGTACGTGCTGAGGTCGTCCGGCACCTTGTCGAGCAACTGCCAGCTGCAGCCGGCGTCGCTGGAGCGCTGGATCGTCTGCTTGCCGATGCTGACGAGTGTGTTGACTTCCTGCAGCGTCGCGACCTTGGCGTACGTGACCGGCAGCAGCTTGCCTGTCGTGTCCGCGAGCACCCGGCCGTCGGTCTCGGTGAACGTCACCGAGCCGTCGCCGTACACCTTGCCGCAGTGCGGCCGGTTCCAGGACGGGCTCGGTATCGCTGCATCGGCCGGTGCAGGAAGAACGCCGAGCAGAAAGACGGTCGCGGCAGCAAGGACAAACGGGCGTGAGGTCATGCCCTCATATGTAAGGGCTGTGACCTCACACCAACCAGCACCTGCCGTGGCCGACAAACGCCATGACGGGAAGAGGTCAGGGAAGAGGTCAGGAAGGACAGGTCAGCCGGCAGCGGTGTCGATGTGCCGGGCCAGCACCAGGTCGTCGTCGGTGATACCGCCGGCGTCGTGGCTGCTGACCCGGAAGGTGATCGTGGTGTACCGGATGTCGATGTCCGGGTGGTGGTTCATCGACTCCGCGAGCTGTGCGACGGTGGCGACCAGCCGGATCCCGTCCAGGAACGTGTCCCTCTTGACGCTGCGGACCAGTTCGTTGTCGACGACCTTCCAGTGCGGCAGGTGGTCGCGCAACGCGAGGTCGATCTGGTCGTCGGTCAAGAGGTCAGCCATGCGCTCACTCTAGACCCCCGATGGTCGTGAGTGTCGCGATCACGTCGGTGCGCCAGGCGCGGTATCGCGCTGGGTCCTCGGTGAACGTCCGCTGGTCGGTCACCACTGCGTCCGCCGTGAGCAGTTTCGCGGCGTGCGCCTTCAGCGCGGGCGGGATGTCCGGGGTGTCCTGCAGCTCCTGCCGCAGCAGCCAGAGGAGGTTGTAGTCCTCCATCCCGTCGCGGAAGTTCTCCAGCCGGATCGAGGCCATCGGACCGTTCGGGCCCGGGTAGAACATCGACCCGTCACCCGCCGTGCCGTTGAAGGTCGCGGCCTTCCAGGCGGACAGGATCCCGTCGTTCACCAGCAGCTGGTTGGCGTGGTCCGTACGGAGCCAGCGGTTGGTCGCGTAGTACAGGACGCCTTCCACGCCGGCCTGGTAGGACATTGGCCCGACCAACGTCCGGGCGTCGATCGGCGGATAACCGTTGAACCAGTTCGGCAGCGGCGAGCCGGTGGCGATGTCCGGGTACCACCAGGCCTGGTCGCCGCGGGCGCGGGTGCGCTCGGCCACCGCCTGGTTGTACAGGTCCTGCTGCGGGGTCCAGATGTCGACGAGGCCGGCCAGGCCGGTGTCGACGCCCATCGAGTTGTCCCGCAGCGTGGTCATGATCGGCAGGTCCGGGAACTCCTGCTTGACCGCCGCGAACGTCTGCTTGGCCGCCTGCAGCAGCGGCCCGTTCGCCTCGTCGAAGCCGTAGACGTACGCGTACTTGTCGACCCCGGCCGCGCGGTAGCTGTCCATCGCCGTCCGCAGCTGCGCGATCCAGGTGTCGATCTGCGCCTGCCAGGTCTCCGGCTTGGACGGGTTGAGCATTCCGGCCCACAGGTAGAACGCGTTGAAGTCGCGCAGCCCGTAGTGGTCCCGGATGTACAGCACGTCCTCGACCGGGGTCGGCACGATCACCGGGTTCGCGTTCGAAGGGATGCACGGGCAGGTGTAGAGCTGGTCGGGCTCGATCTTGTAGTCGTGCAGGAAGGACCAGTACTGGTGCTTGGCTGCCGCCTGCGCCGCCGGATCGGTGATCCCGTAGATGTCGTTCACGATCGCGGGCGTGAACTGGAACGAGGTGTTGAGTTTCGGCGCGTCGGGCACGGTCACCGGCCAGACCTTGGCCGCCACGGTCATCGTCCGCGTCCGCTTGCCGGCGGCGCTGAAGGCGACGGTCACGTGGTACGTGCCGGGCGCCGCGGTGGGCGACGCCTTCAGCCGGATCCAGTACGGCTGGAACGAGTCCGCCGGGACGTCGACCGTCGTCAGGTCGTCGCGGATCGGGTCGGGCGTCCAGCCGGCGTACGTCGGCCGGTGGTACACGTTGGTCGGCGTGACGTTCAGCGACCCGACCGGGGCGACGGTCGCCTGCAGCGCACCCTTGCCGGACACCGACGTGACGCGGGCCTGGACGCCGGACAGCGGCTCGGCGAACGGCAGGACGACGGCCTGCACGTTCTCGTACTCGCCACGGGTCAGCGACACCGCCGGCGCCGTACCGGTCGAGGTGAACGGCAGGTCCTTCGGGTACGCCAACGCCATCGAGTCGGCGGACTCCAGGCCGAAGTCGGCCCGGCGGTCGTGCGCCCGTGCCTGGATGGTGTTCGACAGCCGCGGCACCGTCCGTTGCAGAGCGGTGACGCCCGCGTTGAACGGCTGGTACTGCGCGTATGTCATAGGCCCTGCGGCCAGTTTCTGCCGCAGCTCTGCGCACTGCGCTGCCGCGGCGCCCACCTGCGCCCGCAGCCGATCGTCGGCGGGGTCGTGCCCGAGTGACTTGTCGAGCCCCGCGATCTGCCCGTCGAGCTTCGCCAGGACGCCGTTGAAGTCGGCCAGCCGCAGCAGTTGCGCGGCTGCCAGGTCGCCGTACGGCGTTTGGTCGTACGGGTAGCTGTCGACGAGCCGGAAAGCGTCGTAGTGACCGATGACGGTGGTCTTCGACCGCGGCATCGAGAAGCCGATGTAGGCGATCCGGGAGATGTCGACACCCGCGGCCGCGATCGTGGTCATCCGCAGCGTGATCGGGGTCCAGTCGCGCGCCCGGATCGGGTAGTCCATGCCCCAGGCCTTGTTCGACTGGTCCCGGACGGTGATCCGGCCGACGGTCGTGTAGTCCCGCTCGGTGAAGAAGTCGAAGCCGAGCACCAGGTGGCCGGACCAGTCCGACACCGGCAGGCTGGGTGTCCCGGCGTACAGGTTGATGCCCGACGAAGCGGACGCGCCCGGTGTGTTGGACGGGCCAACGGTGAATTTCAGGCTCGAGCTGCCGTGGGTCGGGTCGGCGGTGCGCTCGATCCGGTCGGCCTGCGGCAGCGTGACGGTCGCTCCCTGCAGGTCGCCGTCGGTCTCGAAGTCCTGGAACACCCCGGGCGGCGCGGCCGCCTGCTCGGCGCCTGGCTGGACCAGGCCGACCACCAGGGTAATTGCCGTCAGCAACAAGCCGGTCTTCCTCACGAGCCGCTCCTCCCGCCGGAATTACGGTCCTCACCGTAAAACGGGCACCGGAGCGCGTCAAGGCGTCGAGTGAAGATTTGTGACCGAAGAATTCCAGGTATGCGCAGTTTCGATCAGTGACGACGAGCGCGCGGTGCCGCCAGGAAGCCGAGCAGCGCGAGCACGGCGCCGGCGGTGACGATGGCGCCGAAGACCCAGGGCCGCGGGTCGTCGGCGTTGAACGCCAGTAGCGTGCCGCTGATCGCGAGGGCGGTCGCGATGCTCATCGTCGCCGCCATCTGACCGGCGCTGCTGTTGCGCCCGGAGTTGCCCTGGTCGGACAGGTCGAGGGTGAGAACCGACAGGCTCGACGAGCTGAGACCCATGCCGATCCCCGCGAACCCCCAGCCGATCAGGCCGATCCAGGTGGTCGCATCCGTCCACGCGAGCAGCGACGTCACCGCCAGTCCGAGCGTCATGAACGCGAGCCCGGTGCGCAGCACGGTGACCCGCTCGATCCCGTGGTCACGGCCCTGGAGCCACGAGCCGAAGGCCCAGCAGACACCGGTGATCGACAGCGTCACCCCGGCCCGCGCCGGGCTGAAGTCGTGCTGCAGCGTGAGCAGCAGCGGAAGGTACGCGCCGACGCCGGCGAAGGCGGCACCGCCGAGTCCGCGCACGGCGACCACCGCGGGGAAACCGCGCCGCGCGCTGAACGTCCCCGCCGGCATGATGCGGACGGCGGCCCGTCCTAGCACCGCTAGCGCGACGACGATCGCCGCACCGCCCAGGAACGGATGCGCTTGGAGGTGGTCACCGGCCAGCGTCATCGAGAACAGCGCGACGGAGGCGGCCAGGGCCCAGGGAAGCGCGGCTCGCCACGCCTCGAGCTCCGCGGCGTCCTCGGCCGTACGCTCCGGCGCCGGCGCGGCGGCCGCCTGGCGCATGGCCGGGCGGAGCAGCAGCCAGCTCGGCACGAGCAGTACGAGCGCGCCGAGAAACACCCACCGCCAGCCGAACTGCTCCGTGACCACGCCGGTCACCACCGGACCGAGCACCGACGGCAGGATCCACATCGCCGCGAACAGCGAGAACATCCGCGGCCGCAGGACGGCGGGGAGCGCGCGGGCGACGAGCACCATCAACGAGACGTCGAGCAGACCTTCGGCGAGGCCGCTGAGCAGCCGTCCCGCGATCACCATCGGCATCGCGGTCGCCGTCCCGACCAGCAGCTGCGCGAGCGTGAACGAGATCGCGCCCGCGCGCAGCGTCGGGATCGGGCCGCGGCGGTCCGACCAGAGGCCGGCGACCGCGAGCGAGATCAGGTAGCTCGCGGTCGGCGCGGCGTTCGCGAGGCCGAAGCTGCCGAGCGCGCCGAACTCGCGCACCATCGTCGGCAGCGCCGTACCGACCGCGCGGTTCTCGAACGCGCCCAGCGTGACCAGACCGATCACTCCGAGCACCAACGGCAGGTGCTGTCCGGTGAACAGTCTGGGGCGGGCCTGATCGGTCATCGTCATGCCCGCCATCGTCGAAGCTCAAGCTAGGTTGAAGTCAAGTCGCCCGATGGCCCGGTAGCCGGAAGATCAGCACCAGCACGCGCAGGACCAGCACCGCGCAGATCACCAGCAGGTTGTAGCCGAGCAGCTGGAACAGCGTCATCGAGTCCGTGACCTTCGGGCCGCCCGGCGTACCGAGCAGCAGCACCGCCATGATGCCCGCCGTCGCGCCCAGCACTGCCAGCAGCGCCTGGTGGAGCAGGCCGGTGAAGTGCCGGCGATCGCGTTCGTCGGCGAACAGCCGGACGTTCACGCCGAGCCGGCCGCTCTCCGCCGCGGCGGCGATCCGGTCGATCCGGCGCGGCAGCCGGCGCAGCATCGGCAGCAACGTGGCCAGTTCCTCGGTCGCCGTACGGCGCAGCGCGTCGGGCGCCAGGCGATCGGTGACGTGGGCGGCCGCGAACTGGCGCGACGCCGCCATCAGGTCGAAGCCGGGGGAGATCCGCGAGATCGTCCCCTCGATCGTGGCGAGTGCGCGGAACACCGCGGCGACCTCCGGCGGTACGCCGAGCTCGTGCGAGGTGATGATCTTGAACAGGTCGTTGAACATCGCCGGCCCGAGAGCGACGCCGGCCGAGAGGTGCTTGGTCATGAACTGGCCGACAGCGCGCTCCAGCGAGCGCTCGTCGACGACGTCGGGGCGGTAGACGATCTCGAGCAGTGCGTCGGTGGCGGCCACCGGGTCGCCGCGGTCGACCGCGAGCAGGAACCGCTGCAGGGCATCCCGGGTGGCCGGGTCGAGCCGGCCGACCGAGCCGAGATCGAGCATGCCGATCCGGCCGTCGGTGAGCAGCAGGAAGTTGCCCGGGTGCGGGTCGGCGTGGAAGACGCCGTCGACGGCGACCTGGCCGAGCAGACACTCGAACAGTGCCCGGCCGAGCCGGTCCGGGTCCAGGCCGCGGTCCGCGATCGCCTGGTTCGCGTTGCCGAGGCCGACTCCGTCGAGCCGCTGCATGGTCAGCACCCGGCGGGTGGAGCGCTCCGGATAGAGCCGCGGTACGACGAGGTCTTTGCTGGCAGCAACGGATCGGCCGGCGGCCACCGTGGTCATGTTGCCGGCCTCGACGGTGAAGTCCAGCTCCTCGCGCATCGCGTCCGCGAAACCGTCGGCGAGCGCCCGGACCCCCAGCGAGCGGGCCCAGTCGGTGTTGCGGTCGAGCAGCCTGGCGAGGCGGCGGACGATGTCGAGGTCACGGTCGACGACGGCGGCGATGCCGGGACGCTGGACCTTCACCACCACGTCCGTACCGTCGGTGAGCCGGGCGGTGTACACCTGCGCGACCGAGGCGGCGGCGAGCGGCTCGGTGTCGAAGGCGGCGTACGACTGGGCCGGCGGGGCGCCGAGCTCGTCGGCGAGAACCTCCTCGATCCGGGACCAGGGCGCCGCGGTGACCTGGTCCTGGAGGCGGCTGAGCTCGATGGCGACCGAGGCCGGGATGATGTCGCTGCGGGTGGACAGGACCTGGCCCAGCTTCACGAACGTGACGCCCGCCTCGTCGAGCGCGAGCCGCAGCGACCTGGCCAGCTCGGCCTGGCCGGCGGCGTTCTCCCGGCCCGGGCGGCGGCGGCCCCGCAGGTACGGCCCGAGACCGTGCTTGATCGCGATCCGGAGGATCTGCAGGTAGCGCCGGCCGCGGGCGATCCGGCCGCTCAGGTCCCGCCGCAGATCGCGGGCCCGCGGCAACGACCCGGTCGGCACCAGCGCCTCGGCGAGGACCAGGAAGACCAGCCCGGCGAGCATCGAGCAGAGCGCGATCAGCACCATGAACGCGATCGCGGCGCCGTTCGACCCGGTCCACGGCGGCGTACCGATCATCGCGATCGCCAGCGGGCCGGACACGCTCAGCGTGATCAGCGCACCGACGGCGAGCCGCCCGAACCCGAACCGTACCCCGAGCAGCCGTTGCGAGATCGGCACGAAGATCATCATGAAAACGGCCAGGTTGACCAGCCGGAGCACCACGACATCCATGCCCGGCACCCTAGGCGCTGAACCGCCCGCCGGGCCTCACCCACGCGAGGGAACCGCCCCGGACCCCGAAGGCCTGCCGGTCAGCTCCCGGTCGAGTCGCGGACCACGAGCTCCGGCGCGAAGCTGATCTCGCGGTGCGGCGTGGCCGCGTCGTCCACCCGCTCGAACAGCAGCTCGGCGGCCGACGTCCCGATCTGGTACGCCGGCTGCCGCACGGTCGTCAGCGGGACGACGGCCAGCTCCGCGTCGGTGATGTCGTCGTACCCGACGATCGCGACGTCGCCGGGCACGGACCGGCCGGATCGGATCAGCTGGTTGACGATCGCGATCGCGATCAGGTCGTTGCCGCACAGCACGGCCGTCGGCCGCGGCCGCATCGCCAGGATCTCGCCGGCCAGCTCGCTGCGCTCCCGCGGACTGCGCCCGGCCGCGTCGACCCGGTGCAGCTCCGCGTCGCCGGCGCCGTACTCCCGCAGGGCCGCGAGGGCGCCCTGGTACCGGGCCTGCATGACGAGCTCGCCGCCCGGGCCGCCGGCGTACAGCACCTGGCGGTGGCCGAGGCCGAGGACGTGCCGCATCGCGAGTTCACCGCCGAGCCGGTGGTCGAAGGTGACCCGGGACGTGCTCAGCGCCATGCCTTCGCCGCCGACCACCACGATCGGCGTCCCGACCGACTCCAGGTCGCCGAGGTCCGGCGGCATCGACGCGGTGGCCGAGATGACCAGCCCGCCGACCCGCATCTCCGCGAGCCGCCGGATGTAGAGCGACTGCCGCTCCGGATCGCCCGCGGTGTCGCAGTAGACCAGGACGTCACCGCGCTCGCGGGCGCGGTCCTCGACACCGCGGGCGATCTCGGTGAAGAACGGGTTGCCCGCGTCCGGGACCAGCAGGCCGACGGTGTGCGTGCGGTTGCCGCGCAGCGTCCGGACGGCGCGGTTCGGGACGAACCGGGTGACCTCGATCGCCCGCTCGATCCTGGCCCGGGTGTCCGGCGAGACCGTCCGGGTCCCGTTCAGGTAGTTCGACACGGTGCCGAGCGAGACGCCGGCCAGGGCCGCCACGTCCTTGATCGTCACGCTTCTCGCCACTGCATCCCCGACCGTCCGACGGCAACCCGCCGCCATCCTAGCGACCGAACACCTCCCGGATCATCTCCAGGAAGGCGTAGCGGTGCTGGGTGTCCGGCAGCAGCGCGGACCCCTCGGTCCACTCGTTCCACGCGTTCACGGTCACGATCGGGTGCGCCGGCCGATGCCGCTCGAGGAACGCCTTCGCCTCCAGCAGTCCCGCCCGGAACTCCTCCGGGCTCTGGTCCCACACAGGCGTCCACGGATACCCGCCGCGCCCGAACGGCGCTGACTGGTCGGTCCGCGGCGACGCGTCCCAGCCGACGGTCACGTTCGGGTAGAACGGTACGTCGAGCTTCGCGGCGTACCGCTCGTACTCGGCGAAGGCCGACTCCCGTAGCGGCCCGGCGTCGGCGACAGGGAAGTCGAAGTCGCGCGCGTCCGCGTGATGCACCCAGACGTACGACGTGGCGGACGCGAACCCGAGGTCACGCACCAACTGCTGCGGGGCGTCCACCGTCACCGCCTCCGGCAGCACGGCGATGCCCCAGACCACCGCGTCGAAGTGCACGCCCGGATGCCCGGCGCGCCGGGCCTCCTCGTCGAACCACCGCAACGCGTCGGCGGCCGCCGCGACGCCGCCGAGACCGGTGATCAGATTGCCGAGCTCGTAGACCGAGAACCACGGCCGGCCGTCGATCCTGAGGTAGTTCGGCCGGGAGAAGTAGTTGTCGATCACGTGCCGGCCGAGCTTCTCGAAGGCCGCGCGGTCGATGGCGCCCTGCTTGAGCTTGCGCGGCGTGCCGTCCGCGGGGTCGCAGTGCGGGAAGATGTCGAGCAGTTCGTGGTTCGCCCACATCAGCGCGAACTGCACGTCGTCGCTGTTCGCCGCCGACAGCAGTCCCTCGTCGAGCGCCGCCTGCAGGTACGGGCCGTCGTCGTACCAGTAGTAGTCGACCAGGAAGCCGTCGACGCCGTACTCCTTGGCGAGGCCGATCTGCGCCTCCGCGCCCTCGGGCGTGGCCTCGTCGACGTAGCCCTCGAGCGGGACCCGGGGCTGCCGGTGACCGTCGAACCGGGGCGTCGCGTCGCGCAGCAGCTGCCACTCGGTCCAGTCCGCGCCGAACCAGTGCGCGTTCCGGCGGTCGCGGTGCCACCCGGGGAAGTAGTAGGCGAGGACCTTCGGGCGTTCCATCGATCACGCTCCCAGTGCTTGAAATATTTCAAACCCTGAGCCTAGGTGTGCGCTTCGAGCGCTGTCCAGGACAAGTGTCCGGGATCGGACAGGCGCGCCTGCGAGGCCTTGACGGCCTGATCGGCCGTCCCTACAGTCCGAGTGTTGAAACATTTCAACATCCTCGGTTCACCACCCTCTCGATCGTCAAGGACCTCAACCCCGGCCTCAGCTACCCGTACTTCGCCACCTGGTCCGACGGGATGAAGGCCGCCGCGAAGTACTACGGGGTCGAGCTCGACCAGGCCGACCTGAACTTCAAGTACGACACCCAGCTCGACCAGTACAAGCAGCTGGCCGTGAAGATGCCCGACGTCGTCGGCTCGCAGCCGATGAACGACGCGACCTACAACCAGGCCCGCCAGGACGGCGTGAAGCTGGTGATGATCGACGGCGCCTTCAAGGACGTGCCGCACTTCGGGGTCGACGACCAGCAGGTCGGCACGCTCGCGATCGACACGATGGCCGCGGCCGCGAAGGCGAAGGCGGCCGGCGCCTGGAAGGGCAGGAAGGTCGTGGTCGCCGGGCTGACCTCGGCGAACTGCGGTCCGTGCGACGCCCGGGTGAAGGCCGCGTTCGCGCGGGCGGAGAGCGCGCTGGGCATCCCGGCGGCGAACACCACGATGCTCACCCCGCAGGGGCAGGACCCGACGACGTCGGCCGGATCCACCTTCAACGACTTCCTCACCGCGCACCCCGACGACGCCGTCCTGGTCGTCTCGTACGGCGACGAGCCGGTGATCGGCGCGGTCAACGCGGCCAAGGCGGCCAACCGGGACGGCGACATCCTTGCTGTCAGCAACGGTGGCGACAGTGCCGCCCGGCTGGCGCTGCGGGACCGCAGCAACGCGGGCATCCTGGTCGCCGCGATCGACTACCAGCCGTACGCGGAGGGCTGGAACTGGGTCGAGGCCGCGATCGCGACGGCGATGGGCAAGCCGTTCGAGACGTTCCGGGTCGACCGGGTGCTGACGGCGGCGAACGTCGACCAGTTCTACCCGGAGGACAGCAAGCGATGACGGATGCTCTCGGAGTCCTCGATCCCCGGCGGCTGCTGCGCACCGCGCCCGGCGCCGGCGACCGGGCCGGCCGGCGGCGGTTGTCGGACCGGGTGCTCGACCTCGGGATCTACGTCGCGCTGGTCGTGCTCGTCGTCTACTTCGCGCAGGCCTCGCCGTACTTCCTGACCCAGCGGAACCTGCTGAACGTCGGCGCCGCGGTCGCGGTCACCGGCGTCCTCGCGGCCGGGATGACGATCGCGCTGATCGCCGGGCAGCTCGACCTGACCGTCGGTGCGAACATCGCGCTGACGAGCGTCGTCGTGTCGCAGGCGGTCGAGAGCTTGGGCTGGAGTACGTCGGCCGCGGTGCTGCTCGGCCTGCTGGTCGGTGTCGGGATCGGGATCGCCAACACCGTGCTGGTGGTCGGTGCCGGGATCAACTCGATCATCGCCACGCTGGCGCTCGGGATCGTGATCCGCGGTGTCGCGCTGATCAGCACCGGCGGTCAGACGAAGCCGCTGACCGACCTGACGCTGCCGGACGCGCTGCAGTTGCGACCGCTCGGCGTGCCCACGACGGTGTGGATCCTGGCCTGCGTGTACCTCGCCTGCTGGGTGGTGCTCACCTTCACCCGGGTGGGGTGGCACATCTACGGCGTGGGCGGGAACGCGAGCGCCGCCCTGCGCGCGGGGATCCGGACGGAGTGGCTGTACGCCGGGGTGTTCGTGACGACGGGTGTGCTGGCCGCGGTCGGCGGGATCATCACCACCGGCACGTCGAGCAGCGGCGGGCCGAACTACGCGAACGGCGCGGAGTTCGACGTACTGACCGCCGTGTTGCTCGGCGGTATCGGGCTGGCCGGCGGGTCGGGGCGGATCCAGCGCACCCTCGCCGGCGTCCTGGTGATCGGCGTACTGAACAACGGGCTGACCTTGTTGTCGGTCAGCTCCTACTACCAGCAACTCGCCCGGGGCGCGGTCTTCGTGCTGGCCGTCGTCCTCGGTGCGATCGGCGAACGGCGGAGGGCCCGATGACCGCACCTGTCCTGGCTGCCGATGGTGTCGGCAAACTGTTCGGCCATGTCCGGGCGTTGCAGGACGTGTCGTTCGACCTGCAACCCGGGGAAGTGCTCGCGGTGGTCGGCGACAACGGCGCCGGTAAGAGCACTCTGATCAAGATCCTCTCCGGGGTCTACGACCTGACCGAAGGGCAGTTGCTGGTCCGCGGCGAGCCGGTGTCGTTCGGCAAGCCCGCCGACGCGGCGGCGGCCGGGATCGCGACCGTGTACCAGGACCTCGCGCTGGTCGACACGCGGGACGTTGCCCAGAACCTGTTCCTGGGCCGGGAGTTCCGGCGCGGCCCGTTCGTCGACCGGCGCCGGATCTACCGGGAGGCGGAGCGGCTCCTGTCCGGGCTGACCATCCAGCTTCCGTCCGTGCGGGTGCCTGTGTACCTGCTGTCCGGCGGGCAGCGGCAGGCGGTCGCGATCGCGCGCGTGCTGACCGGCGGCGCCGACGTCGTGATCATGGACGAGCCGACGGCGGCACTCGGCGTCCAGGAGTCCGAGCGAGTGCGGCGCCTGGTGCGTGACCTGCGGGACGCCGGCAAGGCCGTCGTACTCATCAGCCACAACCTCCAGCAGGTCTGGCAGACCGCCGACCGGATCCTCGTCATGCACCTCGGCCGAGTCGCCGGCATCCGCCGCCGCGAGACCAGCACGGTCGACGAGATCGTGAAGCTGATCGTGTACGGCACTGCCGACGAAGCCGCCGCTCTGGAAGGGAACTGACATGCGCTCGAACCTCTTGCGGGTGTTGGCTGTGCTCGTGACCCTCTCGATGGGTGCCTTCGGCATCGTCCCGGGCGCGGCGGCCGCGGCGGCGTACACCGTGGAGACGTGGCGGTCGTTGGAGATCCCGTTGACGGCCGAGGCGGCGTACGCCGATCCCTTCAACGATGTGCAGGTGACCGCGACGTTCCGTGGTCCGCAGGGCAGGGTCGTCAGCAGGCCGGCGTTCTGGGACGGTGGGGCGACCTGGAAGGTCCGGTTCGCGCCGCCGGCCGCCGGGGCGTGGACGATGACCACGACCTCGAACGACGGTGGACTCGACGGCGTCGTCGCGACGATCCAGGCAGTTGCTTACAAGGGCAACCTCGACATCTACCGGCACGGCTTCCTCAAGCCGAGCGCAGACGGCCACTATCTGCAGCACGCCGACGGTACGCCGTTCTTCTACCTCGGCGACACGCACTGGATCCTGCCGCACGAGCGCGACGCGCAGTTCAGGTACACCGTGGACAAGCGCGTCGACCAGGGCTTCACGGTCTTCCAGTCCGAGCCGATCTGGCAGCCGCACGGCGGCACGCACGACCGGCCGGACGAGCAGCCGCAGGCGGACCTCACCAACGGCCTGACCGGCGACGACCTGGCTGGCTTCGCGCAGCTGGACCAGAAGTTCGCCTACATCGCCGACGCCGGTCTCGTGCACGCGAACGCGATGATCTCCTGGGCCGCCCAGCCGCACGACAACCCGGCCGTCATGACACCGGCGTACATGGCCGCGGTCGCCCGCTACTGGGACGCGCGGTACGGCGCGTACCCGGTGATCTGGACCGTCGCGCAGGAGATCGACAACGACTTCTACGGTGTGTACGCCGGTGCCGCGATGGCGCCGTGGACCGCGGCGATCGAAGCGCTCGACGCGGCCGACGCGTACGGCCAGCCGCTGATGCCGCACCAGGAGAACACCGACCAGACCAGCGTGGCGAACTCGCGGTTCGCGTCCGAGCCCTGGCACGACGGATTCGCCGCGCAGTTGCAGTACACCGACGGCTGGAACCTCGGGAAGGTCGCGGAGTACTGGGGCTCGGGCAAGCCGAGCGTCGCCTACGAGACGCCGTACGAGGACTTCTGGACCGACGGCAGACACGCGTTGAGCGCCCTGTACAAGGCGTATCTGCTCGGACTCCGCGGCTACGGGTACGGCGTTTCAGGCGTCTGGAACGACGTGTACTCCGCGCCGGGCGAGCCGATCGACGCCGGGACCGACTACGAACTGCCGGCCCGCTACCAGTGGTGGTACACCGGCGCGAACCGCGAGACCGCCAACCAGCTGACGTACGGCGTGCGGTTCTTCCGCGGCCGGGACTGGTGGAAGCTGACGCCGCACTTCGGCGACGCCGCGTGGTCGGACTTCGGGTCGGGCGGCGACAACCTGCTCGCGAGCGACGGCAACAAGTCGTACGTCGCGCTCTTCACCAGCTCGGGTACGACGACCGGCACGATCCGCCAACTGGACCCGGACCACTACTACTCGGCCGCCTGGTTCAACCCGCGCACCGGCCGATCGACCCCGCTGGGCAAGGTCGAGGCCCCCGCCGGCAGTTGGACCGCCCCGGCCCGCCCGACAGCCGAGGACTGGGTCCTGACGGTCACCCGCGCCGCCCCCATCGCGAACGCCCCGCGCCAACCCATCGCCGACCCGGCCGGCGGGGCTTACGAAGGCACCGCAGCCGTAAGCCTTCGTACGGCGACCCCGAACGCCGACATCCGCTACTCCACCGATGGCAGCACCCCCACTGCGCCCTACACCAAGCCACTCCAGCTCGCCGACCCGATGAACGTCACCGTCCGCGCGGTCGCGACCCGCGCCGGACAGACCAGCACGACGATGACGGCGACCTACCGTCAGTCCCTGCCGGACCTGACCCCGGCGGCGACTCTCGCGACCGAGGTAGCCGACCGTGACCGAAGCACCGGCTGGACCGGGACCGTGCTGGAGGCAACCTTCCGGGGCGAGACGGCGGTGGACACGCTGATCCTGACCGGGGCCGGGCAGGCGTCGTACCGGGTCGAGTACTGGGACGGGCAGGCGTGGCAGACCGCGGCGTCTGGCTCCGGCGCGATCGGCGGGGCGGGTGAAGGGACGGTGCTGACGTTCCCGCGGATCTCGATGACCAAGCTGCGGTTCGTCGCGTCGGAGGCGGTGACGGTCAGCGAGGCGGGGATCTACCGGCATCCGTTGATCGACGCGCCCGATCTGACCGCCGGCGGTAGCTACTCGGCCAGCTCCAGCTGGGACGGGCAGCAGGTCGCGGCGCGGGCCTTTGACGACGACCAGGCGACCAACTGGCAGGCGTGTGACGGCTGCTGGGCGGGGCAGTGGCTGGCGGTGGACTTCGGCCGCGGTACGACGTTCAACACGGTCGCCGTGTCCGAGTATGCGAACCGCACCACGGCGTACCGGATCGAGTACTGGGACGGCAGCGCCTGGCAGACCGCGTACTCGGGCACCGGCGGTTTCGGGCAGCAGGGGGAGACCACGACCCTGACCTTCCCGGACGTCACTGGGAGCAGGGCGCGGATCCTGTACCTGAGCGGGAACGGGAACGCGCCGATCGTCTACGAGCTGTCCGTCTACCGGCGCTGACAGGCCGAAGCCCCCGGAATCTCGGCGGATTCCGGGGGCTTCGTCGTGCGTCAGGCCGGGCGGCGGCGGATCTTGTTGCCGAGCCAGACCAGCGGGTCGTACTTGCGGTCGGCGACGCGCTCCTTCATCGGGATCAGCGCGTTGTCGGTGATCTTGATGTGCTCCGGGCACACCTCGGTGCAGCACTTGGTGATGTTGCAGAAGCCCAGGCCGTGCTGCTCCTGGGCGGCAACCTGCCGGTCGGCGGCGTCGAGCGGGTGCATGTCCAGCTCGGCGACGCGCATCAGGAACCGCGGACCGGAGAACGACTCCTTGTTCTCCTCGTGGTCACGGATCACGTGGCAGGTGTCCTGGCACAGGAAGCACTCGATGCACTTGCGGAACTCCTGCGACCGCTCGACATCGACCTGCTGCATCCGGTACTCACCCGGCTTGAGGTCCGCCGGCGGCTTGAAGGCCGGCACCTCGCGGGCCTTCTGGTAGTTGTACGACACGTCGGTGACCAGGTCGCGGATCACCGGGAAGGTGCGCATCGGCGTGACCGTGACGACCTCGTCCTCGGCGAACGTGTTCATCCGGCACATGCACATCAGCTTCGGCATGCCGTTGATCTCGGCGCTGCACGAGCCGCACTTGCCGGCCTTGCAGTTCCACCGGACCGCCATGTCGGGGGTCTGGGTGGCCTGCAGCCGGTGGATGACGTCGAGGACGACCTCGCCCTCGTTCACCTCGACCTCGTAGTCCTTGAGCTCGCCGCCCTCGGAGTCCCCGCGCCACACGCGAAACTTGCCTTTGTAGCTCATGCGGTCGGCAGCTCCTCATCCGTCAGGTACTTCTTCAGCTCGTCGATCTCGAACAGCTCCAGCAGGTCCTCGCGCATCGGGATCTGCTGCTCCTCGGAGACGTTCACGACCCCGTCGGCGTCGAGCGCGCAGACCAGCAGCTTCTTGCGCCACTCGGCCGACATCCCCGGGTAGTCGTCGCGGGTGTGCCCACCGCGCGACTCCTGCCGCATCAGCGCCGCCCCGGCCACACACTCCGACACGGTCAGCATGTTGCGCAGGTCGAGCGCGAGGTGCCAGCCCGGGTTGAACTGCCGGTGACCCTCCACCGTCATCTTCGCGATCCGGCTGCGGAACTCGGACAGGCGGCCGAGCGCCTGCTCCATCTCCTCTTCCTTGCGGATGATGCCGACCAGGTCGTTCATCGCCTGCTGCAGTTCCTGGTGGATCGTGTACGGGTTCTCGCCGCCCTCGAGCTCGAACGGCGCGAGCGCGTCGGCCGCGGCGGCGTCGACGTCGGCCTCGTCGATCGTCGGCCGCGCCTGCAGTTGGTCGACGTACGTCGCCGCACCCATGCCCGCGCGCCGCCCGAAGACGAGCAGGTCGGACAGCGAGTTGCCGCCGAGCCGGTTGGAGCCGTGCATCCCGCCGGCCACCTCGCCCGCGGCGAACAGGCCGGGGACGACCGACGACGCGGTGTCCGGGTCGACCTCGACGCCGCCCATCACGTAGTGACAGGTCGGGCCGACCTCCATCGGCTCCGCGGTGATGTCGACGTCGGCCAGCTCCTTGAACTGGTGGTGCATCGACGGCAGGCGCCGGGTGATCTCCTCGGCCGGGAGCCGGGACGACACGTCCAGGAACACGCCGCCGTGCGGCGTACCGCGGCCGGCCTTGACCTCGGAGTTGATCGCGCGGGCGACCTCGTCACGCGGCAGCAGTTCCGGTGGCCGCCGGTTGTTGTCCGGGTCCTTGTACCAGCGGTCCGCCTCGTCCTCGGTCTCGGCGTACTGCGCCCGGAACACGTCCGGCACGTACTCGAACATGAACCGCTTGCCCTCGGAGTTCTTCAGCACACCGCCGTCACCGCGGACCGACTCGGTGACCAGGATGCCCTTCACCGACGGCGGCCAGACCATGCCGGTCGGGTGGAACTGGATGAACTCCATGTTGATCAGCGTCGCGCCGGCCCGCATCGCGAGCGCGTGCCCGTCACCGGTGTACTCCCAGGAGTTCGAGGTGACCTTGAAGGACTTGCCGACGCCGCCGGTGGCCAGCACGACGGCCGGCGCCTCGAAGAGCACGAAGCGCCCCGACTCCCGCCAGTACCCGAAGGCACCCGAGATCGCGTCGCCGTCCTTCAGCAGCTCGGTGATCGTGCACTCGGCGTACACCTTGAGGTTCGCCTCGTAGTCGCCGGTCTTCTCGAAGTCCTCCTGCTGCAGCGAGACGATCTTCTGCTGCAGGGTGCGGATCAGCTCCAGGCCGGTGCGGTCGCCGACGTGCGCGAGCCGCGGGTAGGTGTGGCCGCCGAAGTTGCGCTGGCTGATCCGGCCGTCGGGTGTGCGGTCGAACAGCGCGCCGTAGGTCTCCAGCTCCCATACCCGGTCGGGGGCCTCCTGCGCGTGCAGTTCGGCCATCCGCCAGTTGTTCAGGAACTTCCCGCCGCGCATCGTGTCGCGGTAGTGGACCTGCCAGTTGTCGTTGGAGTTCGCGTTGCCCATCGCGGCCGCACAGCCGCCCTCGGCCATCACGGTGTGCGCCTTGCCGAACAAGGACTTGCAGATGATCGCGGTCTTCTTGCCCTGCTCGCGGGCCTCGATCGCCGCCCGCAGGCCGGCGCCGCCGGCCCCGATCACGACGACGTCGTAGGAGTGTCGTTCCAGCTCAGTCATGTCTAAGGAAATCCCAAATCAAGAGATAGAGCTCAGTTGATGATGCGCAGGTCGGAGAACCAGCCGGCGGACAGCGCCATGATGTAGAAGTCGGTCAGGATCACGGTGAACAGCGACGTCATCGCGAAGGTGCCGTGCCTCGGGTTCAGCTTGGACACGAAGGTCCAGTACCGGTAGCGCATCGGGTGCTTGGAGAAGTTCTTCAGCCGGCCGCCGACGATGTGCCGGCAGGCGTGGCAGGACAGCGTGTACAGCCACAGCATCACCAGGTTGATCCAGATGATCACGGTGCCGAGGCCGATGCCGAAGCCGCCGTCCTTGCCGTGGAAGGCCAGGATGCCGTCGTAGACGTTCAGCAGGCCGAAGACCAGCGCGCCGTAGAAGAAGTAGCGGTGCAGGTTCAGCGCGACCAGCGGGAACTTCCGCTCACCGGTGTAGGTCTTGTGCGGCTCCGGGACGGCGCAGGCGGCCGGCGCGAAGAACAGCGACCGGTAGCCGGCCTTGCGGTAGTAGTAGCAGGTGCCGCGGAAGCCGGCCAGGATCACGAACGTGATCAGGCTGAACGGTATGAAGCGCGGGAAGTCGCCGAACCAGGTGCCGAGGTGGCTGGACCCCTCGACGCAGCTGCTGGTCACACACGGCGAGTACAGCGGCGTGAGGTAGTGGTACGCGTCGACCCAGTACCACTTGTTCATGAAGATCCGGATCGTCGCGTAGACGATGAAGAACAGCAGGATCACGCCGATCCGCAGCGGCGCGAGCCACCAGCGATCCGTTCGTGCGGTCTTGAGGCCGATCTGCGCGCGTCCTGGCGCGCTCACTCCGGTAGCCATCAGGGCGCGTGCCTGTCAGGCGCGCCGAAGCCTTCGTGTTCCGCGTCGGTCCACATGGACGCGTCATACTCCACGTCGGGAATCTCCTCGAGTTCCTCCGGAACTGGTCCGGGCCTGTGCCTGGGGTCGGGCGGGCCCAGCTCCGCGAGGTCGTCGCTCAACCGGGCCACATCGGACACCAGGCGGCGGATGCCGAGGGTGTCACCGTACTCCTGGCTGAGTTTCCCGACGGCAGCGTGTAACCCTTCGAGCGCGCGGACGACCGCGGCGATGTTGCCTGGGCTGTTGTTGCCCTCACCCATGCCGACTCCAGTAATGGTTTTGTAGCTGTCAGTATGGGCACACTTTGCCCCTGCCGAGCGTCCAACGGAAGACCCCTCGGCACGGCGTGTTTCCAGTAAGGCTTACCTCAGTTGCGAGGGTGCCGACGGGTGGAGTAATGGGGCGAATCCGGCGCGCAGGACCACGAGATTCGCCGGCGGCGTGAGGGTCTCGACCTCGCGCAGACCGGCCGGGCGCAGCGGTTCGCCGTACCCCTCCCAGGACCAGGGCAGCACCCGCTGACCGAGTACCAGTGCGGGTGAACCGTCGAACCGGACCATGGCACCGTCCGGCAGTTCGGAAAGGTCCTGGGTGGTCGTCCGTTGCCGCCGGGTCCGCGGTTCGACCCGCTGACTGTGCAGCACCGCGTCCATCTCGGCGGCCCGACGGCGTTCACCGTGACCCTGCGCCCACGCGCCGGCGTACAGCAAGAAGTCCCTGCGCCGGCAGTAGGCACAGGGCCGGTGGCCGGCGGCGAGGGCGACCGCCTCGTCGAAGAAGAACAGTGCGGTCCACCGGCCGGGCGGCATCGGATCGCGCGTGCGGCCTTGGAAGTCAAGGACACAGGAGATCCACGCCTTCGATCGCCAGCGTGTCGTGCCCAGCCGGCGGTCCGGGCCGTGCAGGCAGCCGCGGTTGCCCATCAGGAGACCGCGGCCCGGATCCGTGACGATGTCCTGCGTGGGGAGAACCCTGTTCTGCAACGGCACGGCAGCATCATGTCTGAATGCGGATCGTGGTGGGTGTTGCGGTGGTACGGGACGACCGGGTGCTGGCGGCGTACCGGCCGGGGCCGGACGGCGGCTGGGAGTTCCCGGGCGGCAAGGTCGAGCCGGGAGAGACCGACGAGGAGGCAGCGGTCCGGGAGATCCGCGAGGAACTGGACCTGGAGATCAAGGTCGGCGAGTCGCTCGGGCCTGGCGTCGACATCTCCGCGGCGTACCGCCTGCACGTGTACCTGGCGACCGTGGTCGCCGGCGACCCGGTCCTGCGCGAGCACTCGGACCTGCGGTGGTTCGCCCGGGACGAGCTGGACGAAAGTGACTGGCTGGTACCGGACCGCCCGTTCGTCCGCGCGCTACAGATCCGGCTTTGAGTGGCGGAAGTCACACCGGTCACGATTCGGTGACTAGCTTCGGCTGCCCATGGCGTCCACACTGCGAGATACGTAGGGTTCCCGGGAACCCGGCCAGCCGGGCCGGAGAGTCCGGGGTGCATCACCAGAAGGACGGGTGACGGGCGATGACGCTGGGGGTATCGGAGACGCAGTCCCCTGATGAGGGACTGCCGGCAGATGCTCTGGTCGAGACTGCCGAGGCGAAGGAGATCGAGGGCCGCTCACTGGGCCAGATCGCCTGGGCGCGGCTGCGACGGGACAAGGTCGCGATCATCAGTGCGGTAGTGATTCTGCTGATCGTCGCCGTGGCGATCTTCGCGCCGCTGATCGTGAAGCTGAACGGGTTCCCACCCGATCAGTTCAACAAGCTGAACGCCAACGGGGACCCGTTGCTGAACACACGCGACGGCGGTATCCCGATCGGCGGCCTCTGGGGCAGTGGTACGAGCTCGGAGCACTGGCTCGGCGTCGAACCGCAGAACGGCCGGGACATCTTCTCCCGGCTGGTCTACGGGACCCGGGTCTCGCTGCTCGTGGCGCTCGGCGGCACCATCATCGCGGTCGTGCTCGGCACGGTGATCGGGATGGTGTCGGGCTACTTCGGCGGCTGGATCGACACGCTGCTCAGCCGGCTGATGGACATCATGCTGAGCTTCCCGTCGCTGCTGTTCGTGATGGCGCTGACACCGGTGGTCGCGTCCCGGGCCCAGGACCTGTTCGGCACGCCGGACAACAACACCCTCCGGATGGGGGTGCTGATGTTCGTCCTCGGCTTCTTCGGCTGGGCCTATCTGGCCCGGATCGTGCGCGGCCAGACGCTGTCGCTGCGAGAACGGGAGTTCGTCGAGGCGGCCCGTTCGCTCGGCGCCGGGTCGAACTACGTGATCTTCCGGCAGGTCCTGCCGAACCTGCTGCCGACGCTGCTCGTCTACACGACGCTGCTGCTGCCGACGAACATCACCGCCGAGGCGGCACTGTCCTTCCTGGGTGTCGGCATCAAGGAGCCGACCGCGTCGTGGGGCCGGATGATCGCCGACGCGTCGGCCTGGATCGAGAGCAACCCGTTGTACCTGTTCTTCCCGGGGATGGCGCTGTTCATCACCGTGCTGGCCTTCAACCTGCTCGGCGACTCGGTCCGGGACGCCCTTGACCCGCGTGCCGGAAGGAGCTGACCGGTGGGCCGTTACATCATCCGCCGCCTGATCCAGGCGGTGTTCGTGCTGGTCGTCATCAGTGCGATCACGTTCTTCCTGTTCTGGGCCACACCGGCCAACCCCGCGCTGCTGATCTGCGGCAAGAACTGCAACGCGGAGACGGTCGCCCAGGTCAACGCGACGTACGGCTTCGACAAGCCGCTGATCGTCCAGTACGGCGAGTACATGCAGGGCCTGGTGAGCCCGGGCGGCCGCACGATCGGCTCCGAGGGCAACGAGCGCGAGTGCCCGTGGCCGTGCTTCGGTGAGTCGTACCAGAACGGCATCCCGGTCTGGAACTCGATCAAGGACGCGTTCCCGTCGACCCTGTGGCTGGCCGTGGGAGCCGCGATCCTCTGGCTGGTGGCCGGCGTCCTGCTCGGACTGATAGCGGCGCTGCGCAAGGGCAAGTTCATCGACAAGTTCAGCGTCGGCCTGGCGTTGTTCGGGGTGTCGTTCCCGACGATCGTCTTCGGCTACCTGCTGCTGTTCCTGTTCATCGTCAAGCTGGAATGGATCCCGTTCCCGGACACCGCGAACGCCGCCTTGTTCAGCGTCGGTCCGGTGAAGTGGGTGCAGTTCTACATCCTGCCCTGGATGACGCTCGCGCTGGTCTACGCGGCCCTGTACACCCGGCTGACCAGGGCGAACATGATCGACACCATGAACGAGGACTACATCCGCACCGCCCGGGCGAAGGGCCTGGACGAGAGGACCGTGGTCTTCAAGCACGGGCTGCGGTCCGCGCTGACCCCGATCGTGACCATCTTCGGCCTGGACGTCGGCGGCCTGCTCGGCGGCGCGGTGATCACCGAGCAGATCTTCAGCATCACCGGGCTCGGCAAGTTCTCGATCGACTCGGTGCTCAGCAACGACCTGCCCGCGATCATGGGCGTGGTGCTGTTCGCGGCGATCTTCGTGGTGCTCGCGAACATCGTCGTCGACGTCCTGTACGCCTTTATCGACCCGCGCGTGCGGCTGGCCTGAGGAAGGTGGCGTGGTGACCGAATCCGTGACCAGTACGACGCCGGCACAACCCCGCGCGGGGAAGCCGTTCCTGGAGGTCAACGACCTGCAGGTGCACTTCCCGACCGACGACGGCCTGGTGAAGGCCGTCAACGGGCTGAGCTTCACCCTGGAGCGCGGCAAGACGCTCGGCATCGTCGGCGAGTCCGGCTCCGGCAAGAGTGTGTCCAGCCTGGCGATCATGGGCCTGCACAAGGGCAGCCGGGCCAAGGTGACCGGTGAGATCTGGCTGGACGGCGCGGAGCTCGTCGGGATGTCCGTGGCCGAGATGCGGTCCCTGCGCGGCCGGCAGGTCGCGATGATCTTCCAGGACCCGCTGTCGGCGATGCACCCGTTCTACCGGGTCGGCGACCAGTTGACCGAGGCCTACCTGGTGCACAACGACGCACCGAAGGCGGTGGCCAAGAAGCGCGCGATCGACCTGCTCGACCGGGTCGGCATCCCGTCGCCGGACAAGCGGTTCTACGACTACCCGCACCAGTTCTCCGGCGGTATGCGGCAGCGCGCGATGATCGCGATGGCGCTGATGTGCGACCCGGCGCTGCTGATCGCGGACGAGCCGACCACCGCGCTCGACGTCACCGTCCAGGCCCAGATCCTCGACCTGATGCAGGATCTGCAGAAGGAGTTCAACTCCGCGATCATCCTGATCACCCACGACCTCGGTGTGGTGGCCAAGATGACCGAGAACGTGGTCGTGATGTACGGCGGCCGGGTGGTCGAGACCGGCCCCGTCCGCGACATCTTCTACCGGCCGGAGATGCCCTACACCTGGGGTCTGCTCGGCTCGATCCCGCGGGTGAACCGCTCCGGCGACGGACGGCTGAAGTCGATCCGCGGGACCCCGCCGTCGCTGATCAACCTGCCCAAGGGATGCCCGTTCCAGCCGCGCTGCGACTACCAGAGTCACGTCGAGGACGCGGACTGCTCCACCGAACTGCCGGAGCTGTTGCAGATCGGCCAGGAGCCGCACCTGGTGCGGTGCCACATCCACTCCGAGCAGCGCCGCAAGCTGTTCGCCGAGCAGATCAAGCCGAGCCTGTGACGCCCGAGGAGCGCTGGTGAGTACGACGACACCTGCCGAGCAGACGGCCGGCAAACCATCCGCACGCGGCGAGCTGCTGCTCGAGACCCGCGGGCTGCAACGCTATTTCCCGGTCACCCGGGGGATCATCTTCCAGAAGCAGACCGGCGCGGTGAAGGCGGTCGACGGTATCGACCTCAGCATCCACGCCGGCGAGACGCTCGGCGTGGTCGGTGAGTCCGGCTGCGGGAAGACCACCACGGGCCGGCTGGTGACGCGGCTGGACGAGCCGACCGGCGGGTCGATCTCCTTCCTGGGCTCGGATGTCACGCACCTGAGCCGGATGAAGATGCGGCCGTTCCGGCGCGACATCCAGATGATCTTCCAGGACCCGTTCTCGTCGCTGAACCCGCGGCAGACGGTCGGCACGATCATCTCGGCGCCGTTCGACATCCAGGGCGCCAAGCCCGAGGGCGGCACCAAGAAGGCCGTCCAGGCGCTGATGGAGACGGTCGGGCTGAACCCCGAGCACTACAACCGCTACCCGCACGAGTTCTCCGGCGGCCAGCGGCAGCGGATCGGCGTCGCCCGGGCGCTCGCGCTGCGCCCCAAGCTGATCGTCTGCGACGAGCCGGTGTCCGCGCTCGACGTGTCGATCCAGGCCCAGATCGTGAACCTGCTGGAGGACCTGCAGGACGAGTTCGGCCTGGCCTATCTGTTCATCGCCCACGACCTGTCGGTGATCCGGCACATCTCCGACCGGGTCGCGGTGATGTACCTCGGCAAGGTGGTCGAGATCGCCGACCGCGACGAGCTCTACAACCATGCCCGGCACCCGTACACGCACGCGTTGCTGTCTGCGGTCCCGGAGGCCGATCCGGACGCCGAGGAGCGGCGCGAGCGGATCCGGCTGACCGGTGATGTGCCGAGCCCACTGAACCCGCCCTCGGGGTGCCGCTTCCGCACCAGGTGCTGGAAGGCGCAGGAGATCTGCGCCGCGGAGGAACCGCCGCTGATCCAGATCGGCGCCCCGAGCCATCAAGCGGCGTGCCACTTCCCGGAGGAACGGGACGTGGTCTGACGACTACACAGAGCGTTGGTCGGGTGTAGCAAAGGCATTGAAGGGGTCACGATCTGGTCAAGCGGGCGAAACCGCATTGCGCGGTTTGTGAACACGTGAGTTGATGACCGCCACATGACGTAGATCTCTTTCTTCATGCCGCCGCGACCCGGCGACAAGTGTCAACACAAGGAAGGAAAACACTGGCCATGGATCACCTCAAACGAACCGGAGTGGCAATCGCCGTGGGGTTCGGTCTGAGCCTGACCGCGGTTGCCTGCGGCGGGGGGAACGACAACGAAACGCCGGGGGCGCAGTCATCGGCCGGTGCCAAGGGGGGCACCGTCACCGTGTACCACGTCAACGACGTGGAGCACCTCGACCCGGCGCGGAACTTCGTCACCGACTCCGGCATGATCGGCAAGCTGATCACCCGGACCCTGACGGACTACCGGTACGACGCCAAGGCGAAGAAGATCATCCTCGAGAAGGACCTCGCCGAGAGCTACGAGTCCAGCCCTGACTTCAAGACCTGGACCTTCAAGCTGAAGGACGGCATCAAGTACGAGGACGGCACGCCGATCGTTGCCGCCGACATCAAGTACAACGCCGAGCGGTCGTTCGCCGCGGACATGGCCGAGGGTGCGCCGTACGCGCACGAGTACCTCGACTGCAAGGGCTACAAGGGCCCGTACGTGGCCGGCAACAACGGCGGCAAGGGCTGCACCGCGATCGAGGTCCCGGACGAGAAGACGATCGTCTTCAAGCTGAACCGCCCGGTCGCCTCCTTCGACGGCACGGCGAGCATGAAGGTGTTCTCGCCGGTCCCGAAGGCCAAGGACACCAAGACGCAGTACGACAACCACCCGGTGTCGAGCGGCCCGTACAAGATCGAGTCGTACACCCGGAAGAAGCAGCTCGTGCTGGTCCGCAACGACCAGTGGGACCAGAAGACCGACCCGCTGCGCGACGCGCGGCCGGACAAGTTCATCTTCAAGTTCGGTGACGCCGAGGCCACCGTCGACCAGCGCCTGATCGCGAACGGCGCCGCCGACCAGAACTCGCTGAGCTTCGCCGGTGTGCAGCCGGAGAACATCGCCAAGACGAACCAGGCCAACGTCAAGGACCGCGTCGTCGAGGGCACCGACATCTGCCGCCGCTACATCGCGTTCAACCAGCAGAAGCCGCTGCTGAAGAACCAGAAGCTGCGCGAGGCCCTGTACTACGGCCTGGACCGGACCAGCTACCGTGACGGCCGTGGTGGCGAGCGCCTGGCCAAGGTGGTCGACTCGATCATTCCGCAGGACATGGAGGGCTACAAGCCGGAGGAGAACTTCAAGGCTCCGGACCAGGGTGACCCGGCCAAGGCCAAGCAGCTGCTGACCGAGGCGGGCTACAAGGGCGAGAAGCTCGTCCTGGGCACCGCGGACTCCGGTCTGGCCGTGAAGGCCGCCGAGGCCGCGCAGGCGTCCTGGAAGGCCGTCGGGATCAACGTCGAGATCCAGAAGATCCCCGGCGACAACTACTACTCGACCCAGCAGCAGGACTCCGCGGCGACCGACCTGATCACCGCCGGCTGGTGCTACGACTGGGCGAGCCTGACGACGATCGTGCCGTCGGTCTTCGGACCTGACACGACCGCCCCGGGCAAGGCGGCGCAGAACAACTACGCGCGCAGCCAGGCCGGCTGGGACAAGATGGCCGAGATCACGTCGCAGACCGACAAGCAGAAGATCGAGACCGGTCTGTCCGACCTGTACGTGGAGATCATGAAGACGGCGCCGCTGGTGCCGACGGTCCAGGACCTCAACGTGTACGTGGTGGGCTCGAACCTCGACAACGTCGTGGCCGACCCGAACACCGGTGGTATTCCTGACCTGACCCAGCTCGGTGTGAAGAAAGTGAGCTGACCTCCAGCTCGCTGAGCAACAGCATCACAGTGAAGGGCGGCGCCGTTCGGCGCCGCCCTTCCTGCTGTCCGGAACTACCCGGAACTGTCCGGAGCTGTCTGGAGCTGTCTGGAACTGTATGGGTCGTTTGTATGGGTTGTACCTGGTGACCGCTCGTGGCCGGAGACGAGAATCCTGTCCTGAACTCTTGGGGAGGAGTGCGGTATGTCGGTCTACCCGGCGGTTCCGGTGGTGCGCAGAGAGGACTTCGCGCCGGACGTCGCCTGTGAGGTGTACGAGCTCGGCTCGCGGCGGCGGGAGCCGGCCGCGGTCAAGGAGCTGACCAGCCGCCAGGTGACGATCGGCCGGATGATGGCGACCGGCGCCAAGGACGCCGCGATCGCCCACGAGCTGGGCCTGTCGCTGCGCACCATCCGGGCCGAGATCAGCGCGCTGATCGCCGGTCTCGGCGCCAGGTCGCGGTTCCAGGCCGGATGCCTGCTCGTCCGCCGCTTCGGCTGAGCGGTGTCGGGAGAATTCCTTATCCCGAACTGTCCACGGGCCGACGTAGGCTTTCGGCATGGTTGAGCTTGCTGAGCGCCGGCTGCTGCTGGTGCACGCCCACCCGGACGACGAAACCATCAACAACGGTGTGACGATGGCGCGCTATGTCGCCGAGGGGGCCCACGTCACCCTGGTCACCTGCACCCTCGGTGAGGAGGGCGAGGTCCTGGTCCCCGAGCTGTCGCACCTGGCCGCCGATCAGACCGACGGCCTCGGCGAGCACCGGATCGGTGAGCTCGCGAACGCGATGGCCGAGCTCGGTGTCACCGACCACCGCTTCCTCGGCGGCCCGGGCAAGTATCGCGACACCGGGATGATCTACAACGACGCGGGCAACGCGGACGTCCCGCCGGAGACCCGCAAGGACAGTTTCTGGCAGGCCGACCTGCTGGCCGCGGCCGACGACCTGGTCCCGATCATCCGCGAGGTCCGCCCGCAGGTCCTGGTCACCTACGACCAGTACGGGAACTACGGCCACCCCGACCACATCAAGGCCCACCGCGTGGCGACGTACGCCGCCGATCTCGCCGCCGCCCGGTCGTACCGGGAGGATCTCGGGCCGGCCTGGGACATCGCGAAGGTCTACTGGACGGCGATGGCCGAGTCGCGGATGCGGCAGCAGTTGCGGCTGCTGCGTGAGTCCGGTGACACGACCACGTTCGAGGGCCTGGACCCCGAGGGCCCGCTCGGCCCGTTCGTGACGCCGGACCGGCTGATCGACTGCGTGGTCGAGGGCGAGGAGTTCATCGACCGGAAGATGAACGCGATGAAGGCGCACGCCACCCAGATCACCGTCGACGGCCCGTTCTTCGCCCTGTCCAACAACCTCGGCAACCAGATCTGGAGCTCCGAGCCCTACCGCCTGGTCAAGGGCACCGCCGCTCCGGACCCCGACGGCCTCGAGCACGACCTCTTCGCCGGCGTCTGAGCCGGATACCGCAGCTCTGACTGAAGACCGGTCGGCCGCTCGCGCCTGAGCGCGAGCGCCGACCGGTCCAGCGGGTCACCAACCATCGCCTGTCCGGTACCCCGGCAGGCGATCGTGATGCGGTCGGCGTGACAGGTGCCACACGCCGGGTTGAGGTATCAACCCAGGTCCGGGCATAACCTGCTGAGGTGTCCTCTTCCGAGTCGAGTGGGAGTGTCCCGCCTGCGGACTTCCGGGCTGCCCTCGGGCAGTTCGCGACGGGGATCACGATCATGAGCACGCTGCAGGACGGTGTCGCGCACGCGATGACCGCGAACGCGTTCACCTCGGTCTCGCTGGATCCGCCACTGGTGCTGGTCTGTGTGGACAAGGCCGTCCGGATGCACGCCGCCGTCCTCGACTGCGGCTACTGGGCGGTGTCGGTGCTGTCCGCGGCGCAGCGGCCGATCGCGGACCGGTTCGCGCGGTCCGGGCGGGACCTGTACAGCCAGTTCGACGGCATCGGTACGACGGCGGGCCCGAAAACCGGCTGCCCGACCGTCGACGGCGCCCTGTCGTGGCTCGAGTGCCGGACCTGGGCGACGTACGACGGCGGAGATCACACGATCGTGGTGGGTGAGGTGCTGAGCCTCGGCACCGGCGATCCGGGCGCACCGGGCGCACTGATCTACCACTCCAGTCACTACCGGGAACTGCCCGGAAACTGATCGTTACCGTCGGGGCATCGAGGGGCAGCCCCGACGGTCGGCGGGGCCCGTGGCGTCCCGTAGGATGTGCGCTTGTGCCCTGACCAAGGCTCGAGCAGGAGGACTCTGTCCGGTGGGGAGAAAACAGCTCGCGGGGATCATCGCCGCCGCGGGGCTCGGTGTAGTCGTCGTCGGGTACGGCGCGGCGTTCGCGTTCGCCGGTGACAAGATCCCCGGTGACACCACCGTGCTCGGGATCCCGATCGGCGGGCTCTCCGAGAAGGACGCGAAGGCGAAGCTGACCGCCGGCCTCCAGGACCGGGCGGCCGCGCCGATCGCGCTGAAGGCGGGCGGATCGACGTTCCAGGTGGCGCCGGCCGACGCAGGCCTCACCGTGGACGTGGACAAGACCGTCGACGCCGCGGGTGCGGGCCGCAGCCTGGCCCCGGGCCGGATCTGGCACGCGCTGACCGGCGGTGACGCGGTCGAGCCGGTCGTCACCAAGGACGACGCCAAGCTGAAGGCGGCCGTCGACAAGCTGGCCGGCCAGGTGAACCGCAAGGCCACCGAGGGCACCATCACGTTCAAGGGCACCAAGCCGGTCAAGCACGAGCCGGCCGACGGGCTGGAGCTCGACACCGCGAAGGCGGTCGGCGCGGTGTTCGCGGCGTACCCCTCGGACGGGTCCCCGAAGGAACTGCCGGTCGGTGTGACCAAGCCGCAGGCCGCGCCCGAGGCGATCGAGAAGGCGATGACGGAGTTCGCCGAGCCGGCCATGTCCGGGCCGATCCGGCTGACCGTCGGGTCGAAGTCCGTCGAGCTGGAGCCGTCCGAGCTCGCCCCGGCGCTGGCCGTCAGCGTGCAGGAGGGCAAGGTCATCCCGGCGCTGAGCACCAAGGTTCTGGAGCCGCTGTTCCAGCAGCGGTTCAAGACGCTGGAGACGCTGCCGAAGGACGCGACGGTGCAGATCGTCGGCGCCGGCCCGAAGGTGGTCCCGGCGGTCGACGGCATGGTGGTCGACCGGGCGAAGGTCGGTGCGGCGATCCTGTCGATCCTGCCGAAGCCGACCGGCGAGCGGCGCGCCGCCGTCCCGCTGACGGCGACCAAGGCGAAGTTCACCACCGAGCAGGCGGCCGCGCTCGGCATCACGCAGAACATCGGCGACTTCAAGACCGAGTTCCCGCACGCGCCGTACCGCAACACCAACATCGGTACGGCGGCGGCGAAGATCAACGGGACGCTGCTGAAGCCGAACGAGATCTTCAGCCTGAACAAGATCGTCGGCGAGCGGACCAAGGAGAACGGGTTCGCCGAGGGGTACATCATCAGCGGCGGGAAGTTCGAGAAGGACTTCGGTGGCGGTGTCTCGCAGTCGGCGACCACGACCTTCAACGCGGCGTTCTTCGCCGGTGTGAAGATCCTCGAGCACAAGGCGCACAGCGTCTACATCAGCCGCTACCCGGTCGGCCGCGAGGCGACCGTGGCGTGGCCGTCGGTGGACCTGAAGTTCCAGAACGACTCCGGGCACGGGCTGCTGGTGCAGACGATCTTCAAGGCGTCGACGCCGGGCAGCAAGGGCAGCATCCGGGTGATCATCTGGGGCACGAAGTTCATCGACGTCACCGCCGGGCAGTCGGGGAAGACGAACGTCCGGCAGCCGAGCGTCGTCTACAACACGGCCGCCAAGTGCGAGCCGCAGGCGCCGACCCCGGGCTTCGACATCACCATCTACCGGTACCTCGCGAAGAACGGCGTCCGGCAGAAGACCGAGTCGTTCACGACGAAGTACAACGCCGCCGACGACATCCGCTGCGGTCCGAAGCCGGGCACCGTGGTCACGCCGCCGCCGGGCGGGGTGACCCCGCCGCCCGGGCGGAAGCCGTCGAGCTCGACCACCGTCACGCGCCCGCCCAGCTGATCCTCAGCCGCGGTGCAGGGTGTGGAGACCGGCTGCGACCTCGCCGAAGACAGCCTCGTCGATGACCGCGCCCTCGCGGCGGACCTGGTGCGGGTCGATGCGCAGGACGCGGTCCAGACGGACCTCGCTGGGCCGGTGCTCGTTGTCCCAGGCCCCGCTGCCGATGTCCATCCAGACCCGGCCCCAGCGCGCCTCGTCGGCGGCGTCGCGGTCGTGGTCCTTGCTGGTCAGGATCAGCGCCAGCAGGTACGGCTCGTCCCAGCCGACGACCAGCACCGGGCGGTCCTTGCCGCGGCTGTGGTCCTCCTCGAACGGCACCCAGGTCCAGACGATCTCACCGGGGTCCGCCACCCCGTCGTCAGGGTGCGGCGTGTACTCCACCCGCACGGTCCCCTCGAAGTCCCCGGCGTACTCCGGCCGCTCCACCACGTGATCCGCCATGGCACGGCAGCGTAGCCCCCTCACATCTCAGCGGTCTCACACCGTTCCACCCGCGTGCTGCTCACACGTCACCGCGGTGCGGTTCTCGCTGTTCTGCTCATCGGTCAGTTCATGGCCAACATCGACACGGCGGTGGCCAACATCGCGGGGCCCTCGATCGGGGCTGACCTGCGCGCCTCGGCGGGGGCGGTCGGGTTGGTCGTCTCCGGGTACGTCGTCGCGTTCGCCGTTCTGCTGATCACCGGCGCCCGCCTCGGCGCCTCGCTCGGCTACCGCAGGACGTTCCTGCTGGGGCTCGCCGTGTTCACCGCTGCCTCGCTCGCCTGCGGTCTCGCGCCCGGCATCGGCGCACTGGTGGTCGCGCGGTTCGTCCAGGGTGCCGGCGCCGCGCTGATGGTTCCGCAGGTGCTGAGCGGCATCCAGTTGCACTTCGCGGGCCGTGACCGTCTCAAGGCCCTCGGCTACTTCTCGATCGCGCTCTCCGGCGGGGCCGTCGCGGGCCAGCTGCTCGGCGGCGTCCTGATCGCGGCCGACCTGTTCGGCACCGGCTGGCGCCCGATCTTCCTGGTGAACGTCCCGATCGGCATCGCGCTCGCCGTGGCCGGCCGCCGGCTGCTCCCGCCCGATCCGCCCGGCCACCGCGACCGGCTGGACCTGGGCGGCGTACTCGCCTTGTCCACCACGGTTCTGCTCGTCGTCCTGCCGCTCCTGCTCGGCTCCGAACGCGGCTGGCCGGTCTGGTCCTGGATCTGCCTCCTGCTCAGCATTCCGGCCCTGGCGGTCTTCGAGTACGGCGAACGTCGGACAGCCGCCCGCGGTGATCGTCCGCTCGTGGCGCGCCAGGTGATCCGGAACCCGTCCGTCCGCGCCGGTCTGCTCGCCCACGGATGCACCAGCGGGACGTACTTCGCGTTGCTGTTCGTCCTGGCGTTGTACCTCCAGGACGGCCTGCACAAGGGCCCGGCGTACTCGGGCTTCGCCATGGTCATCTGGGTGGCGGCGTTCGGCCTGGCGGGACCTGTGATCCCGAGACTGCGCAGGGGAGTGCGCTGGATGCCCGTGGTGGGCTGTCTGGTGCTGGCAGCCGGCTACCTGTGCGTCTTGGCCTATCTAGTGCTCGGCGGCCGCAGCGGCCCGTTGCTGTTCGTCCTGCTCGGTGTGGGCGGGCTGGGGCTCGGTATCAGTGCCAACACGCTGATCGGCGCCGTCACGTCCAGCATGCCCACGCAGTACGCAGCTGACCTGTCGGGTGTCGTCGCGACCAACGCACAGCTCTCTGGAGCGCTTGGAGTCGCGCTGGCTGGTTCTACCTATGCCGCCCTCGCTGACGACCCCAGAGGGGCCTTGGCGGTCGTTCTAGCGGGGTTTGTCGTGCTGACGCTGGTCGGTGCCGCGGCGGCTCACCGGCTGGTCAGATAGCGGTACCGGTACGCCTCCTGGTAGCCCAGACGCGTGTACGTCGCCATCGCGGCCGTGTTCTCCAGCAGCACCTCGAGATAGGTACGGCGGCCACCGTGCGGCCCCGCCCAGCGCGCCAGCCCCTGCACGATCGCCGTCCCCAGCCCGCGGCGGCGATAGCTGTCCGACACCCGGATCGCGTCGACGCCCAGCCAGTGCCCAGTCATGGACCCACGCCCCACCGCCACCACGGCCCCATCCAGCGCCACCGAGGCGAACAGCGCCTTCGGAGCCCCCTCAAGCACCTTCGGAGCAACCTCCGGCACCGGGCCGTCGAAGGCAGCCGCGTACCACGCGTCGCTCGGCGCCTCGTCGAGCTGGACGTCGTACGCAGGAAGCCCGTTCACGTGGTCGAGCGTGGTGTGCATGACCAGTACGTCGGACTGCTCCGGCCGGGCCTCCACCCAGCCGAGGGCACGAATCTCGTGGTCCTGGGGACTGCCGACGCGAACCAAGGCCTGTGGAGGCAGCCGGCGCTCGCGGTAGAAGGTGACGGCTTGGTCGAGGGCGTCGGCGACCGGTACGCCGGGGTCGCCCACGGGGAGCAGCGAGTTGCCGCGGCCCGTCCAGCCTGAGGACGCTCGCAGCAACCAGTGACCGACGTACGCCGTCTCGACGGCCGGGCGGCCCAGGGCGGTCGTCAGGAAGAGCTGGTCGACGTCCACCGGGCGCAGCGGCATCTCCGGGATCGTCTTCGCGGCGGTCACGTCGGCGGCCGGGATCTCGTGCACGGTGCTGTCGGCGTGCCGGACGGTGACCAGATCGGGGGTCCAGGCCTGGAGGACCCCGATGACGTCGGTCAGACCGCCCGGTATCCGGTGCCTGACGACGACACGGTGGCCGATATCACGGGCCCGAATTCCGCCCTGGGGGCCTGACACGATCCGGACTCCTGGCAAAGTGGGCGACGTACTACCGTGATACTAGAGACACTGAGCACGACCGCATCGCAGCACCCCAAGTCCAGCGCTGCGCTTGCCTGCCATAGGAGGAGTAGCAGTGACCTACGTCATCGCGCAGCCGTGTGTTGACCTGAAGGACCTCGCGTGTGTCGAGGAGTGCCCCGTCGACTGCATCTACGAGGGCAACCGGATGCTGTACATCCACCCCGACGAGTGCGTCGACTGCGGAGCCTGCGAGCCGGTCTGCCCGGTGGAGGCGATCTACTACGAGGACGACACCCCGGAGCAGTGGAAGGACTACTACACCGCGAACGTCGACTTCTTCAACGACCTCGGCTCGCCGGGTGGTGCGTCCAAGCTCGGCAAGATCGACAAGGACCACCCGTTCATCGCCGCGCTGCCGCCGCAGGAGCACGACGAGTAATCAGCTAGTCGCACAGAGTCGCACAGGGTAGGGCGTCCCGCGGGGCGCCCTACTTTTGTTGCTCCGGGCCTTATTGGTCCAGGACGTCGACGTGGACGTGGTCCAGGTGCCGGAGGATCTTCGGGTCGCCGGAGCGTTCCGGCGGGGTGTAGTCGCGCCAGCCCGAGTCCGAGCGGCCGCCGGCGGTCCAGATCTTGTCGCTGAAGATGACGGTCTTGATCTTCAGCAGGTCCGCCCGGGCGACCAGGTACTGCGCCATCGCCCAGCCCTTCGTGGTGTTGGCCGCCGAGATCGGCCGGACGAACACGTCGACCGCCCGCCCGTCGTAGTGCGCCGACCCTTCCATGTGCCCTGTCCGCACGCCGCCCACGGCGTACCCGCCGGTGGACACCTTCCCGAACGTGCGGGCCAGGTCCTTGCGGACGGCGTCCGCGCGCGGTGTCAGCCCGTTGGCGCCCATCACCTCCGCCGGCACCGAGTCGGTGTTCACGGTGCAGCTGAAGACGCTCTTCGACTGCCCGGTCAGCGCCGAGGCCAGCACGCGGGCGTCCGCCTCGTGGTCGGCGTACGCGTTCGGGAACGCGCTGCGCTGCACCTTGTCGGCGGCGACCGTGATCGCGAGCTTCTGGTAGTTCTTGATCTTCACGAGCGCGTCGTAGAACTTGCCGGTCGCGTAGTACGGGTCCCGGACCTGCTGCGCCGTTCCCCAGCCCTGCGACGGCCGCTGCTGGAACAGGCCGAGCGAGTCGCGGTCGCCGTGCGCCAGGTTGCGCAGGCCGGATTCCTGGTACGCCGTGGCGAGCGCGATCGTGGCGGCCCGGGCCGGGAGCCCGCGGCGGACGGCGATCCCGGCGATGATCGCCGCGGCCTCGGCCTGCTCGAAGTCGACCACGACCAGCTGCCCGTTGACCGTGGCGGTGCACTGCTCGGTCGGCGGCAGCAGGTTGCCGACGTGCTTGCCGCCGAGCCAGGCAATGCCGACGCCGACCACCAGACTGAGCGCGCCGATGGCACCCACGGCCACCAGGGCACGACGCTTCACCGCCATACCGCTCCCAACGTCCGAGGGCGGGTGACAGGTTCCTGTCTCACGGACAGGTTGACGTGCCGGGCCTCACGCCGGTTGCCGAATTCATACTTTCGGACGATCAGGCGTTCGCGTGCAGCGCCTCGTTGAGCGTGATGCCCTCGCCCTTGCGTGGGCGGGCCTCGACGGCGCCGGTGACCGAGTTGCGGAGGAAGAGCAGGCCGGGCTGACCGGACAGCTCGCGGGCCTTGACCACGGCGCCGTCCGGGAGCGTGACCTTGGTGCCGGCGGTGACGTACAGCCCCGCCTCGACCACGCAGTCGTCGCCGAGCGAGATGCCGGTGCCGCCGTTCGCGCCCAGCAGGCAGCGCTTGCCGATCGAGATGACCTGCTTGCCGCCGCCGGACAGCGTGCCCATGATCGACGCGCCCGCGCCGATGTCGCTGCCGTCGTCGACCACGACACCGGCGACGATCCGGCCCTCGACCATCGACGTGCCGAGGGTGCCGGCGTTGAAGTTCACGAAGCCCTCGTGCATGACCGTCGTGCCCTCGGCCAGGTGCGCGCCGAGCCGGACCCGGTCCGCGTCACCGATCCGGACGCCGGACGGGACGACGTAGTCCGTCATCCGCGGGAACTTGTCCACGCTCGTCACGCTCAGGTGCTTGCCGGCCGCGCGGGTCCGCAGCCGGACGCTCTCGATCTCGTCGACCGGGACCGGGCCGAGCGACGTCCACGCGTTGTTCGGCAGGGCGCCGAAGATGCCGTCCAGGTTCACGCCGTGCGGGCGGACCAGGCGGTGGCTCAGCAGGTGCAGCCGCAGGTACGCGTCCGCCGTACCGCTCGGGGCGTCGGCCAGCGCGATCTCGGTCGCCACCACCGCGCGCCGGACCTGGCGGAGCTCGTCGTTGCCCTCGGCCGCGACCAGCTCGGCCGGCGCCTTGACGTCCTCGGGCCGCGACCCGAGCGCGGGCGCCGGATACCAGACGTCGAGGACGTCCCCGGCGGTCGTAACGGTGGCAAGGCCGAAGCCCCAGGCGTGCGTGGCGTTCTCCGTCATACCCCACACCCTAATTCGGCGGCGCTCGCCGACTCACCGTGGTCTACTTTTCGGATGCTTCCTGCGTGGGTTCCGGGTCGGGTGGTTCTGGAGGCTCTCGGGGCTCCCGCGGAGGACGTGGTGCACGGTGAGTTGCTGCGGCAGTGGGGTTCGTCGGAGGTCAGGCGGCTGTCGTACGGCCTGCGCAGCGTGATCGTGAAGCACGGGTCCGACACGCAGTCCGGCGAGGACGCGGCGTACGAGCGGTTCGTCGTACCGCTGGAGTTGCCGGCGCCGCGCCTGCTGTACGGCGACGGCGGCGTGATCGTGCTCGAGGACGTCGGCCGGGTGACGCTGGAGCAGGAGCCGACCGCGGACGGGTTCCTCGCCGCCGCCGACCTGCTCGCCGAGATCCGCGGCCGGGTGGTGCCGGGGCCGAGCGGGTTCCCGCCGGAGCGCGCGAAGGAGCTGGCCGACCGGATCGGCCGGGTCTCGTTCGACATCGCGCCGCTGACCGAGGCGCTGGCCGCGCTGCACCGGCAGGCGCCGTCGGGCGTCGTGCACGGCGACTTCGTCCCGAAGAACCTGGTCACCGACGGGACCCGCTGGACCGCCGTCGACTGGCCGCTGACGTACGTCGCCCCGCACCTGAGCGACCTCTACACGCTGGTCCGCGATGCCGTTGCCTTCGGCTACGAGCGCGGGCCGGTCGTGGCCCGGTACGTCGAGACTGCCGGGGCGGACTCGTTCCTCGTCGATCGCCAGTTGCTGGTCGGCGGCGCGTGCTTCTGCCTGCTCGCGCTGACCTTCGTGGTCGAGGAGGGCCTGCGGACGATCCCGGAGTCGAAGGACTGGATCGACCCGTTGCTGGCCGAACTGGCGGATCTGGTGGAGCAGTTGTCGTGAGACTGCTCGTCCTCGGCGGCACGAAGAACCTCGGCCGGCACGTCGTCGAGGCCGCGCTCGCGGACGGCCACGAGGTGACGCTGTTCAACCGCGGCCTGACGAATCCGTCGATCTTCGGTTCGGTACGCCGGATCGCCGGCGACCGCGCCGCGCCCGACGCCCTCGCGACCGGCGAGTGGGACGGCGTGATCGACATGTCCGGCTTCCTGGTCCGGGACGTCGCGCTCAGCGCGGCCGTCCTACGGGACCGCTGCGCGCACTACACCTACATGTCCTCGATCGCTGTGTACGCCGACCGGACCACGCCCGGGATGACGGAGACCGCCCCGCTGCTGCCCTGGCCCGACGGGGCCCCGGAGGACCACTTCACGATGGACCTCTACGGCCCGTCGAAGGTCCGCAACGAGTCGTTGCTCACCGCCACCTTCGGCGATCGCGCCGCCGCCGTCCGCTCCGGCTTCGTCATCGGTCCGTACAACCCGGACTTCGGCAACTGGGGCTGGGCGCTGGCGCACGACCTCCCGATGGAATGCGCCGCCCGCCCCGATCAGCCCGTCCAGTACATCGACGCCCGCGACCTGGCCGCCTTCCTCCTGCACCTCACCGTGCACCGCATCCCGGGCCCGTTCAACGCGGTCGGTCCGACTCATACGCTCGCCGACCTGGCCGCCGTCTGGCAGTCCGTTGTACCCGACCCGAAGCCGATCGACTGGTCACCCGCCGTCGACCGCTTCCACCTGCCGCACGACGGCTCCAACGACGGCACCTTCCAGCTCGCCAACACCCGCGCTCTGGCCGCGGCCCTCCAGCTTCGCCCGGCCGGAGAAACCGCCCGCGATTATGTCGCCTGGGTCCACGATGGAAACGTTCCTCCCGAGCCCCCGCACTGATACGTAACATTGCGGCGTGATCATTGCGACCGGTGGTGGACCAGGCGGGCCGACGAGCTCTCGGGGTGGGTTCGGGAGCGTGGACGGAACGCGCTACTCGGGGGTTTCCGGCGGGCGGCAGGAGGCCGAGCTGCCGGGCGCCGGGGGAGTGGTCGCCACCGGGGACAGGCTGCGGTACAAGATCTATCCGGAGCTGGACGCCGCGCTGACGTACTCGGCGACGTACGCAGCCGTAGAGCTGGTGTTCGCGGACGGCACGCGGCTGGACAACGCCCGCGACCAGTACGGCAAGGCCGCCGACGCGGCGGGCCAGGGCGCGGCGAAGATCCTGTACGCCGACCAGTGGAACGACGTGCAGATCGACCTGACCGCGGCCGCCGGCCGGACGATCGCGCAGGTACTGCTCGTGGTCGACGCACCGGAGGCAGGGCACGAGTTCGCCGGCTGGATCGACGACGTCGAGATCGGCCCGGCGCCTGCGGAGCCCGACGGCTCGGACCTGACCGCCTACGTCGACACGCGGCGCGGGACCAACGCCAGCCACGCCTTCTCCCGCGGCAACACGCTCCCGATCACCGCCTGGCCGAACGGGTTCAACTTCGTCACGCCGGTCACGAACGCGTCGACGCACCGCTGGCCGTACGAGTACCAGCGCGCCAACAACGCGGACAACCGTCCCGAGCTGCAGGGCCTCACGTTCTCGCACCAGCCGAGCCCGTGGATGGGCGACCGCGACCAGCTGACGATCATGCCGGTCGCCGCCGCCGAGCCGCTCGGCGATCCGGCCGCGCGCGCCGCCGCGTTCAGCCACGACGACGAGATCGCCCGCCCCGACCTGTACGCGGTCGCGCTCGCGAACGGTGTCCGCGCCGAACTCGCCCCGACCGACCACGGCGCGATCTTCCGCTTCACGTTCCCGGCCGACGCGCCGGGCCGGCACCTGGTCTTCGACACGATCGACGAGCACGGCGCGTTCTCGTCCGACGGGAACGCGGTCACCGGCTGGGTCGAGAACGGCTCGGAGTTCGGCCGCACCCGGATGTACTGCTACGGGGTGTTCTCCAGCGCGCCGGCGGCCTTCGGCGCCACGTCGGGCGGCCGCGACAACGCCCGCGCCGCGAGTTTCGACGGATCCGAGGTGACGTTGCGGATCGCGACGTCGTTCATCGGGGTCGACCAGGCGCGGCACAACCTGGAGCTCGAGCTCGAGGGCCGGTCGTTCGAGGAGATCCGGGCCGCGGCGAACGCGATCTGGAACGAGCGCCTGCAGGTGATCCGGCCCGAGGGCGCGACGCCGCCGCAGCTGCGGACCGTGTACGGCAACCTCTACCGCCTGAACCTCTACCCGAACTCGCACTTCGAGAACGCGGGGACGGCCGACGCACCGGAGTACCGCTACGCGAGCCCGGTCCTGCCGACCGAGGGCGAGGCCACCGACCGGAGCACGAACGCGGTGATCCGGTCCGGGAAGATGTACGTCAACAGCGGATTCTGGGACACCTACCGGACCGCGTGGCCGGCGTACGCGTTCTTCTACCCGGCGCTGACCGCCGAGCTGGTCGACGGATTCGTGCAGCAGTACCGCGACGGCGGCTGGATCGCGCGCTGGTCGTCGCCCGGGTACGCGGACTGCATGACCGGGACGAGCTCCGATGTGTCCTTCGCGGACGCGTACCTCAAAGGCGTGACGCTGCCGGATCCGCTGGCGACGTACGACGCCGGCCTGCGGAACGCGACCGTCGCGCCGGAGGCGACCGAGGTCGGGCGGAAGGGTGCCGAGACCGGGTTCTTCGCCGGCTACGTGAGCACCGACACCGAGGAGAGCGTGTCCTGGTCGCTCGAGGCGTACCTGAACGACTTCGCCCTCGCCGAGATGGCCACCCACCTGGCCGACTCCCATCCCGAGCGCCGTGCGCAGCTCCTGGAGGAAGCGGAGTACCTGCGTCGCCGGTCGCTCAACTACGTGCTGCTGTTCGACCAGGACATCGACTTCTTCCAGGGGCGCCGGCCGGACGGGACCTTCGCCCGGACCCCGGCCGACTTCGACCCGGAGGAGTGGGGCGGCGACTTCACCGAGACCGACGGCTGGAACTTCGCCTTCCACGTCGCCCACGACCCGCGCGGCCTGGCCAACCTGTACGGCGGTCCGCGCGGCCTGGAGGCGAAGCTCGACGAGTTCTTCGCGACACCCGAGCTCGCGACGAAGAAGGGCACCTACTCGATCGTCATCCACGAGATGGTCGAGGCGCAGGCCGTCCGGATGGGCCAGTTCGGCTTCTCGAACCAGCCCGCGCACCACATCGCCTGGATGTACAACTACGCCGGCGCACCGGCCAAGACCCAGGCGATCGTCCGCGAGGTCCTCGACCGGCTGTACGTCGGCGAGCAGATCGGGCAGGGCTACCCGGGCGATGAGGACAACGGCGAGATGTCCGCCTGGTACCTGTTCGCCGCGCTCGGCCTCTACCCGCTGCGCGTCGGCGCCCCGGAGTACGCGATCGGCTCACCGCTGTTCCGGCGTACGGTCGTGGCGCCGATCGGCGGCGCACCGCTGACGATCACGGCCACCGGTGCCGAACACCCTTATGTGCAAGAGGTCGAGGCCGACGGCAAGCAGCTGTCCGTAGCCTCCATCACCCATGAGGCCCTGGCGACCGCCGGCCGGCTCGACTTCACCCTGGGAGCCGACCCGTCCGACTGGGCGACCCTGGAGTCACCGCCGGCCCTGACCACCGGCGAGGCCGTCGCGAGCCCACTGGTCGACCTCATCCCGCGAGACCCCGGCAACCCGCTCTTCGACGACACCTCCGCCACGGAAGCCGGCCTGGATCCCGTCACCACGTGGTCCCTGCCGGCTCCCGCGACCGCCACGATCTACACACTCACCTCGGCCCGGGCCGAGGCGGCCCCGACCGAGTGGCGCTTGGAGGGCTCCACCGACGGCGCCACCTGGACCACTCTCGACGAACGCGCCGACCAGACCTTCCGCTGGCACCGCCAGACCCGCCCGTTCACCATCAGGACCTCCGGCGAATACCAGCACTACCGCCTGACCACTCCCACCCCGGCCGCCCTCGCGCAAGTGGAGCTGCTGCCCTGAACCCCTGAGTACGATGGCCGGCATGACCGGTGATCCTGCGCGCAAGGGCGGTGCCGCGCGGGCGACGGACCGGCCCGGGGACACGTCGCCGTTCGCGCTCGGCCTGTTGCTGCGCCAGGCGCACTGGCGGGCCGGTGGTGTGATGGCCGACGCGCTCCGGCCGCTCGGCATCGAGCTGCGGCATTTCGCCGTGCTGATCGTGCTGGTCAATCAGGGCCCGACGATGCAGCGCGACCTCGCGGCCGCGACCGGCTCGGACAAGGCCGGGATCATGCGGATCGTGGACGACCTCGAGCGCAAGGGCCTCGCGGTGCGCACCGCCGTACCGGGGGACCGCAGGGCCCGGTCCGTCGAGATCACGCCCAAGGGACTCGAGCTCTTCGACGAGGCCCATGTCGCCGCCGAGCCACTGGCCGGGCGCCTGGTCGCCGGTCTCGCACCGGCCGAGGCCGAGCAACTCGCGGACCTGCTCACCAAGCTCGTCTACGACTCCGGCCGGTAGGCGAACCCGCGCGACGGCGCCTGCCGCGCGGGCCCGCGGTCGGTGGTCACGCCGCGACGCGCTCCGCGAGCGCCTTCGCCCGGGACACCGCCTCCTCGAACGCCCGCTCCCGGGACCGCTCGTACAGCGGGATCAGATCGGCCATCGCGGCCATCTTCGGCGCCATCGTCAACTCCGGAACGATGAATTCGACCTCGAGGCCGAGCCCACCGCCGAGCACCGCCCGCAGATAGTTCTGCACGAACTCGAAGCCGTGCCGCGGTGTGCCGGGCGCGTAGGAACCGCCGCGGCTGGCGATCACGACCGTCGGCAGACCGTCCGCCGAGCGGGACTCGCCGGAGGTCCGGCCGGGCAGGATGACGCTGTCCAGCCAGGTCTTCAACGTGGACGGGATCGTGTAGTTGTACATCGGCGCGCCGATCAGCAGGGCGTCGGCCTGCTCGAGTTCCTCGATGAGCGCCAGCCGCGCCGCGAGTCCGGCGGCCTGCGCGGGCGTGTGCTCGGTCGCGGGGGTCAGGCCCGCGGTGTAGGCCGCGGCCGTGATGTGCGGGACCGGGTCGGCGGCCAGGTCGCGGTAGCGCACGTCGCCGCCGGGGTGCAGTTCCCGCCAGGTCTTCACGAACGTCTCCGCGACGGCCCGGGACGCCGACCGCTCGGCGGGAAAGACGGACGAGTCCAGATGTAACAGCGTGGGCATGATTCTTCTCTCTCCGGGGTTATGACGATTGAGATCGTATCACTCGATACTATTTCAAGTGAGATCAAATCAATCGCATGAGTGAGAGACAGGAGCCATGGACGTATACGACGCAGTGATGAGCCGGCGTGCGGTCCGGGGATTCACCGATGAGCCGGTCCCACCGGAGGTCCTCGACCGCGTACTGCGGGCCGCGGCCTGGGCCCCGTCCGGGTCCAACCTGCAGCCCTGGCATCCGTACGTGGTGACGGGAGCTCCGTTGGTCGAGCTGAAGAAGCGGGCCGTCGAGCGGGTGGCCGCCGGCGATGCCTGGGATCCGTCCGAGTACCTGCAGTACCCGGAGCCGCTCAGGGCGCCGTACTGCGAACGCCGCTCCGCCTTCGGCGCCCAGCGGTACGGCGACCTCGGTATCGGCCGCGACGACCAGGAGGCCAGGTACCGGGCCGCGATCGCCAACTGGGACTGCTTCGGCGCACCGGTCGCGCTCTTCTGTTACATCGATCGCACGATGGGGCCGGCCCAATGGTCCGACGTCGGCATGTACCTGCAGACCGTCATGCTGCTGCTCCGCGGCGAAGGCCTGCACAGCTGCCCGCAGATGGCCTGGGCCAAGGTCCGCGCCACCGTCGACGAGATCCTCGCACCTCCCGGCGAACTGCTCCTCTTCTGCGGGATGTCCATCGGCTACGAAGACCCCGCCCAGCGAGCCAGCCGCACCGCGAGGGCGCCGCTACCCGAAACCGTCACAACTCTCGGCTTCGACTAGTACTCCCGGCGGTGCGGCTGGATGTGGGTCAGGTCGCCGGCGGGTAAGCGGCCAGCGCTCGGATTCGGGTGGCTCGGTCAGGGGCCGAGTCGGCGACCGGCCGGGTGATGACGAGGCGGACGTAGCGGGCCGTGAACGGGGGCACGGTGCGATCGGTGACAGCTGATGTGTTGCCGGAGACCGTGTCCCGGGTGGTCCAGAGTTTGTCGTTGTCGCTCGACTGCAGCAGGAAGTCGCGGGTGTTGAGGTCCGGTGCACCGGCGTGTTCGACGACGTACCGGCCGATGGTGCGGTCCGTGCCCAGGTCGACGGACAGCCAGGTGATCGCGTGACCCGAGGCGTTCACCCAGAGGTCTTCGCCAGGGTCGGTGACCAGGTGCGCGGTGCTGTTGGCGGCGTCCGCGACCGCGGGCCGGTACCGCGCCAGATCCGGTACGCCGGAGTGCGCGTCGGCCACCGCCGCGAACTCCAGCACTCGTGTCGTGGTGTCGTCGGAGTGTGTCGGCCGTTGCACGGTCAGCCGGACATGGCGTGCGAGCACCGGCCGGTCGAAGCGACGGTCGGTGAGGTTCTCGACGTTGCCGGTGACGACGTCTACCGCACGCCACGGGCCTTGGACGCGCTGCGCCACCTCGACCGTGAAGTCCCTCGTCGTGAAGGCGCTGGGCGCGGGACTGCCCTCGTACCCGGCGTGCTTGACGCGATAGCCGGAGATCGTGCGCAGCCCGCCTAGATCCAGGACCAGGTGGTCACCGGGTCCCGCGGTCCAGTCCCGTACGACGGCGACGTCGGTGCTCGCCCGTGCCGTCGCGGGCTCCTCCGCCGACCGGTGCAGGTCCAGCCAGACGAACCGCGGCCGGTAGATCTCAGTGGTCAGCGGATCGGCGCCCAGGCGGTTGACGTTGTAGCTGATCAGCAGCCGCCCGTCGTCCGACAGGCTCGGGTGCGCCTTGGCGTTGTAGCAGTACGTCCCGCCCTCGGTCTGCGACGCGTACACGTACGGCTCGGGGCAGTTGTAGAACCGCACACCAGGCTCGAACGGCCCGATCGGTGACGACCCGACCGCGTACTCGAGCCCGGTCGAGTTCACGTTGCGCAGGTAGACGAGCAGCCACTTCCCGGCGTACCGCCCGCTCGGGATCGGCGTCACGCTGAGCTCGGTCGACACATCGGGATGCAGCACGGCGGCGTCGTGCGTGCTGACCGTGATGTCCGGGCTCCACGCCGTACCGCTCCAGAACCGCCAGGAAGCGATGTCGGCGAACTGCTCGCGGCGCACCCGCGCGACGACCAGGTCCTTGTGCCCGTCGGCCAGCGTGTTGCGGTAACCGTAGGCGTACACGTAGCCGTCCGGGCCGGGCGTGAGGCCGACACCGAACATCACGATGTACGTGCTGGTCCGGACCAGCAGCCCGACGTTCTCGGTGCGGCGGACGGCGGTGTAGTCGGGCGTTCCGCCGGTCAGCGGTACGGCGATCAGGTCGACGCGCGCGGCGTTCCAGTTCGCGTCCGGCGCGAACCCGGTGGCGTACAGCGTGCCGTCGATCGCGATCCCGTCGTTCATCCAGAACCCGTTGCCAAAGGCACCGGTCTCCTGGGTGACGAAGGTGATCCGGGCCGGATCGGGGCGGTCGCCGGCGAGCACGGCGGAGGAGTTGTTGACGAATCCGGTCTGGGAGTAGGTCAGGTCCCGCGGATCGACGGTGCCGATCCGGGTGTCGCTGAAGATGAACGCGGTCCGCGAACCGGGCGTCGCGGACGCCAGGCCGTCGCGGCCGTCGAGCGGGACGGAGTAGATCCCGTCCGCGCCGATCCAGCCGGAGCGACGGTCGAACAGCCGGGTCCACTCGTCCGCCCGGGAGGCGGCGAGCGGCCGGGTCACAGGCCCGGTGGCAGGCCCGGTCCTGGCTTCGGAGGGGGCGGCCAGGGCAGTCGCCGGCAGCGCGGCGGAGACGCTCAGGCCGGTGGCGAGAGCGGCGTGGGTGCGCAGGAAAGTACGGCGGGAAACGGTGGTCACCGCAGGGACCTTAGGAAGAAATGTCAACGTTGACAAGGCTATGTCAACGTTGACATCATCAAATCGCTTCGCACTTGTTGCTGTCACTCAGTGAGGGAGTACCAACCGTGCGTCAATCCCGAACCCCCCTCCTCGCCGCTGCTCTGCTGGTCGCCGCCTCCGTCTCCGCGCCGGCCCTGGCGACCGCCGCCCCCGGCCCGCACCGCGCCTCGAACCTGGTGGTCGAGAGTGCGACCGAACTCGGCCCCGTCACCCAGAACCCGCACAACGCCGCCCGCGACAACGGGCAGAGCGTCCGCTACGGCAACCAGTCGGTGTGGTTCTTCGACGACACGATCCTGAAGAACCCGGACGGCTTCCTGACCAGCACGGCCGCCACCACGAGCGACCTGGACGCGAGCGACAACATCACGCTGACGTCCGCGAACCCGCTCGACGAGCACTCGACCGGGGTGCCGCCGGAGTTCGTCCCGTTCTCCGCCGCCGAGCTCGCCTTCCAGCAGGAGCACGCCTCCGCCGACTGCACGAACTCGCCGGACGAGTACTGCGGGACCGTGTTCGCGCACTGGCCCGGCCCGGCCGTGGTGGACCAGGCCCGGCACCGGATCTTGGTGTCCTACGGCAAACTGTGCCGCGGCGGCCGGGTCGGCACTCCGTGCGAGTCCGGCTTCGTCGGCCAGGCCCAAGGCACGGGCCTGGCCTCGGTCGATATGAACAGCAAGACGATCACCCGGCTCAGCGCGACCAACCGCCCGGCCGACATCCCGAGCCCGGAAGGCGCCGACGACACGCTGTTCTTCCCGCCCGGTCAGGACTGGGGCGGCCAGGCGATGGTGCTGGTCGGCGGCACCCTCTACGGGTACGGCAAGTGCACCCTCGACGGATGCGCCGTCGCCAAGGTCCCGGTCGCGAGCGTCACCGACATCTCGCAGTGGCGGTACTACGTCGGTGCCGACGGCAACGGTACGCCGCAGTGGTCGACGGATCCGTCCGCGGCGGTGCAGGTCAAGGCCAACGGCGCGGCCGGCTCGACCGTGTACTGGGACAGCGCGTTCGGCGCGTACGTCAACACGTTCATGCAGTTCCTGTCCCAGGACGTCATGTACCAGACCGCCCCGAATCCCTGGGGTCCGTGGAGCACACCGACGAAGCTCTTCACCGCCGCGAAGACCAGCGGTGTCGAGTACGCCGCGTTCGCGCATCCCGAGTACACCAGCGCCGACGGACTGACGAAGTACTACACCTACTACACGTCGTCCACCGGTGCGCAGATGCTCGTCAAGGTCCGCTTCGCCAAGGGGGCGTGATGCGCAAACGCCGCCGGGACACGATCCTGGGGTACCTGTTCATCTCGCCCGCGATCATCGGCCTGCTGCTGTTCGTCGCGTACCCGATGGTGACGTCGCTCTACCACTCGTTCACCGAATGGAACGGGCTGACACCGGCCACGTGGGTCGGCCTGGAGAACTACAAGTTCCTGTTCACCAGCGATCCGACGTTCTGGCCGTCGTTGCGGGTGACCGTGCTGTGGGTGGTCATCTCGGTGCCGGCCACGTTGCTCGCCGGGCTGGCGCTCGCCGTCGTGGTGAACCGGTCGATCAAGGGCGTCAAGGTGTTCCGGACGATCTTCTACCTGCCGGTCGTGCTGCCCGCGGTCGCCGTGCTGACGTTGTGGAAGTACATCTACGACCCGACGTACGGGCTGGCCAACCAGATCCTGGAGTTCCTGCACCTGCCGACCAGCCTGTGGCTGGGCGACGCGCACGTGGCGCTGCCGGCGATCCTGATCGTCGGCGTCTGGAGCGTCGGCGGGACGATGATGATCTTCCTGGCCGGGCTGCAGGCGGTCCCGGACGAGATCCAGGAGGCCGCCAAGGTCGACGGCGCGAACGCGTTCCGGCGGTTCACCCGGATCACGCTGCCGATGATCGGGCCGATCATGATGCTCCAGCTGATGCTGGCGCTGAACGGCGCGTTCCAGACCTTCAACCAGGTCGCGATCCTGACCAAGGGCGGACCCGGGCACTCGACCAACCTGTTGATGTACAAGATCTACAACGACGGGTTCGCCGACTTCATCACCTCACCGCAGCTCGGGTACGCGACCGCCGAGGTGTGGGTGCTGTTCCTGATCGTGATGCTGGTGACCGTCGTGATGCTGCGGCTCACCCGCCACCGCGTGTACCAGGGGGAGGGCTCGTGACCGCGGCCGCGGAGACCCTGCCCGTCGGGCGTTCGGTGGCACTGTCGCAGCGGGTGCCCTTCCTGCTCTCGCGGCTGGCCTGGTACGCGTTGTGCGGCCTGCTCGCGGTCTCGATGCTGCTGCCGCTGGTGTGGATGGTCAGCATCGCGCTCAAGGGCAACGGCGACATCAACCAGCTGCCGCCGGCGTTCCTGCCCCGGGAGTTCCGCGCCTCGAACTTCGTCGACGGCCCGGCGCAGATCGGCTTCTACCGGCTGCTGCTGAACACGATGATCGTCACCGTGCTGTCGACGATCGGCGCCGTGGTCAGCTCGATGATCGTCGGCTACGGCATCTCGCGGATCGACTTCCCGGGCCGCCGGCTCTGGTTCGCGCTGATCTCCGGCAGCATCTTCGTGCCCGGCATCGTCGGGCTGATCCCGCTGCAGCACCTCTACATCAACCTCGGCCTGATCGACACCTGGGTCCCGCTGATCCTGCCGGCCTTCTTCGGCAGCCCGATCTTCGTGTTCCTGGCCCGGCAGTACTACCAGTCGATCCCGAAGTACCTGGACGAGTCGGCCACCATCGACGGCGCCGGGCACTGGATGATCTTCACCCGGATCATGGTGCCGCTGACCAAGCCGGTGTGGATCACCGTCGCGATCATGTCCTTCCAGTTCGCCTGGAACGACTACCTGAGCCCGCTGGTCTATCTGCAGGACGCGAAGAAGTTCACCCTGCCGCTCGGCATGGCCGCGTTCCTGTCCGACCAGGCCGGCTCCCAGTACAACTACTACATGGCGACGAACCTGCTGTTCGTCGTACCGCCGCTGGTGCTGTTCTTCCTCGCCCAGCGCTACTTCATGGAGGGCCTCGGCGCCCTCGGAACCATCGCGAAATGAGGAGATCGATCATGCCCACATTCAAGGCGGCAGCGGTACTCGTCGCCGCCGGGCTCGCCCTCGCCGGCTGCGGCGGTGGATCCGGCGCCGCGCAGGACGGCGGGACCGTGCGCTACATGACCTGGGAATCCGTCGCGACCAACGCGGCGCTGGACAAGAGCATGGCCGGGCTGCAGGGCGTCACGGTCGAACGCGAGGAATCGCCGAACGCCGACTACGCGCAGAAGCTCGCCTCGCTGATCATGTCGAAGAAGGCGCCGGACTTCTTCTGGTGCTCGAACTCGCAGGAGCAGAACCTCGCCGCGGAAGGCCTGCTCTACGACTGGTCGTCGTACCTGAAGAAGGGCGACGGGCTGCAGGAGGACAAGTTCGCGCCCGGCTCGCTCGACCTGTGGCGCAACCCCGAGGGCAAGCTGTACGGCATCCCGACGCTGGCGAACACCTACGGGTTCTTCTACAACAAGGCCGCGTTCGACAAGGCGCACCTGAAGGCCCCGGCGATCGGCTGGAAGTGGGACGAGCTGTACGCCGACATCGCGGCGCTGAAACGCGCCGACGCGAAGACCACGCCGCTGGTGACCGCGTGGCCGTTGCTGCAGAGCGTGCAAGGCGTCTCGGCGTACTCGGTGGCCAACGGCGGCGCACCGATCCTGGAGACGCCGATCGGGGCCAAGCAACTGACGGCCGACGCGACCTTCCGCGGCGGCGCCGAGCGGATCGCGAAGGCGATCGCGGCCGGTGAGATGACCGACCCGAACTACGACGGGTCGAACGCGGTGGCGAAGTTCGCGAACGGCGGCATCCCGCTGATGTTCGGCGGTCAGTGGCTGCACCAGTCGATCACCCAGAACAAGCCGAGGTTCGAGTGGGGCTACGCGCCCTGGCCGGCCGGGACGGCGAAGTCCGTGCAGCCGATCGAGACCAACGGCGTCTGCTCGCCCGCGACGCTGAAGGACCCGGACACGACCTGGAAGGTGATCAGCTACATGGAGGTCGACGGCTTCAACGCGACGATGAAGGATCAGCCGATCGCCCCGATCGCCTACGAGCCTGGCTCGAAGGGGTACTACGAGGCGCTCCGGGCCGGGGACGCCGCGGCGAAGAGCATCGCGGCGACCGCGACGTACGAGCTCGGGATCAAGGACAAGTTCGTCACCCAGTTCCTCGACCCGTGGTCGACGCCCGCCGGTGACGTCGTCGGTACTACGTGGAACCCGGCGCTGTCGGGGAAGAAGGACCTGACCGCCGGGATCGACGGCATGGTCGCCGGCGTCAACAAGCTGATCGCGAAATGACCGTGCCGCCGGTCGACTTCCCGTTCGGTCCGTTCGTGCCGCGGCCGGAGAACCCCGTTCTCCGGCCCGGCCGGCACGACTACGAACGGTACGGCTGCGAGGACCCGCGGGTCGTCCTCGTGGACGGCACCTACTACCTGACCTACACCGGCTGGGACCGGCACACCGCCTGGCTGTGCCTGGCGACCTCGACCGACCTGCGCCGGTGGGACAAGCACATCCATCTGGCCACGTCGGACGATCTGCTGCACTGGAAGGCCGATCCGGAGCCGGTGCTGCGGCCCGAGCCGGGCACGTTCATGGGCGACCTGGTGGAGTCCGGTCGCAGCCGATCCGGACGCGCACCGGGCACGTGCTGCTGATGCACAACAGCGCGGTGATCCAGCCGGACGGCGGCGTGTACTACGCGTGCGGGCAGGTGCTGATCGATCCGCGGCGCCCGGACGTGGTCGTGGCGAAGCTGACCGAGCCATGGCTCGAGCCGAGCACGTACGAGGACCAGCACGGGCTGGTCAGCAACGTCACGTTCGTCGAGGGGCTCGTGTTCCACCGCGGCACCTGGTTCGCGTACTACGGCCAGAGCGACACCACGATCGGCGTCGCGACGTACACACCGGAGGTCTCGTGACGCTCGTGCTGTCCGCCGGGTCCCGGGTGATGTTCACCGGCGACTCGATCACCGACTGCCATCGGCGGGACACCGACAATCCGCTCGGCTACGGGTACCCGTTGCTGGTCGCCGGTCAGTGGGGGCGGCGGCAACCGCACCGGGCACCGGTGTGGGCGAACACCGGCATCTCGGGGGACACGCTCGCCGGGCTGGGGCGACGATGGCAGGACGACGTCCTGGCCGCGCGGCCCGACGTGGTGCTGGCGCGGGAGTCCGGCGCCCGGCTGGTCGCGGCCGATGGGATGTTCGCGGAGCTTGCTGCAGGCAACAATCCGGAGCACTGGCTGTTCGACGGCGTCCATCCCACCCCGGCCGGTCACCAGGCGCTGGCCGAGGCCTGGCTGCGCCAGGTCGATCTCTAGTACGTCGCCGTGCCGTTGACGACCAGGCGGGCGGGCACCTCGAGGCGTTGAGGTGCCCGGGACGGGTCGGCCAGCCGGTCGAAGAGCAGCTGGGCGCCGGCCCGTCCGACGTCGTACGGATCGCTGTCGATCACCGAGATGCCGAACGCGGCGGCCAGTTCGAACCGGTCGAAGCTCACCACATCCGGCCGGCGGCGCGCGTACGCGGCCGACTGCAGCAATCCGGTGCAGAGGCGGTTGTTGTCGACGAACACCGCGTCCGGCTCGGCACTGTCGAGCAGGTCCTCGGCGGCCCGGCGCGCGTCCTCCTCGCTCACCAGGTTGTCCCGGACCAGCCGCGCGTCGACGAGCAGGCCGGCGCCTTCGAGCGCGGCGACGTACCCGGCCCAGCGTTCCTCGGCGCCGCTGCCGCTGCGCGGGTGGCCGAGGTACGCGATCCGTCGCCGGCCCTTCGCGAGCAGGTGCTCGATGCCCGCGCGGGTGCTGGCCGCGTTGGTGGTGGTGACCGAGTCCATCGACCCGCCGAGGCCTGGTGGCGGGGAGTCGACGAACACGATCGCCGAGCCGAACCGCGCCTCGTTCGCGAGGTAGCCGAGGTCGTTGCCGACCGGCGCGATGATCAGCCCGGCCACCCGGTGCGCGAAGAACGACCGGATCGCCCGGTGCTCGAGCTCGGGATCGTTCTGCGCGTCGGCGGTGAGCACCAGGTAGCCGCGCTCGGACGCGACCGAGTGGATCCCGCGCAGCATCGGCGCGAAGAACGGGTTCGTGCAGTCGCCCAGGGTGACGCCGATCGACGTCATCGCCTGGTTCTTGCGGCGCAGCCCGGCCGCCACGTCGTTCAGCTGGACGCCGAGCCGGTCCGCCTCCGCGACGATCCGCTGCCGCGTCGACTCGCGCACCTTCGGATCCCCGCGCAGGGCCCGCGACACGGTCTTGATGCTGACACCGGTCGTCGCCGCCACATCCTCGAGCCGCGGCCGCCGCGGCGGTTCAATCGCCATGCCCACAGTGTAATGTCAACGTTGACATAACCAGCTCCATCCAAGCCCGCTGCGCCCAGCCAGGTTACTTCTTGGGGGCGGAGGTGGCCCGGATGTGCAATTCGGTGCGCAGGGTGACGGTGGACGGCGGGCGGCCAGGGGAGGCGGTCCGGTCCTTCAGCAGCAGGCCGGCGGTGCGGCCGAGTTCGTAGGTCGGCTGGGCGACGGTGGTCAGGCTTGGGACCACCAGATCGGCCCAGGGGATGTCGTCGAAGCCGACGATCGCGATGTCGTCCGGCGCCCGCAGGCCCTTGCGGGCCAGGCATTCGAGCGCGCCGACGGTCATCAGGTTGTTGGTGGCGAACAGCGCCTCGGGCGGATCGTCCAGCTCGAGCAGGCTCTCCATCGCGGCGTACCCGCCGGCCTCACGGAAGTCGGCGTGCCGGACCAGGTCCTTGTCGTAGCGGATCCCGCCCGCCCGCAGCGCCGACCGGTACCCGGCGAGCCGGTCCATCGCCGTGGAGACCTTGCGCGGGCCGGTGATACAGGCGATCCGCCGGTAACCGCCGTCGATCAGGTGTTTGACGCCCTCGAAGGCGCCGTGCTCGTTGTCGACCAGCACGGTGTCGGCCTCGACGCCCTCGACCCGGCGGTCGATCATCACCATCGGGATCTTCGCGTCCGCGAGCAGGTGCACGCCCTCGGCCGTCGACGTCGGCGAGATCACCACCCCCGCCATCTGGTCGGTCAGCACCGCCGACGCGTAGGCCGCTTCCTTCGCGGAGTCCTCGTCGGAATTGCACAGGACGACGTGGTACCCCTCGGTCTGCGCCACGTCCTCGAGACCGCGGACCAGCGAGGTGAAGAACGGGTTCTCGATGTCGGAGATGACCACGGCCCACAGGTTCGTCGACGACTTGCGCAGGTTCCGCGCGACGCCGTTCGGCCGGTAGCCGAGCTCGGCGACCGCGGCCCGGACCTTCTCGGACAGCTCGGGATCCACGTTCCGCCGGCCGCTCAGCACGCGGGACACCGTCGCCGGTGACACACCCGACCTACGCGCTACGTCGTAGATCGTCGTCATACCCGCTCCCCGCTGGAGATCCGATGGTCGTCTGGATCGCACTCTAACTCCGATCCGTCCGAAAGGATCTCATGAGGCCGAGGTTGCGCCGTCCAGCAGTGCCACGGCCGCGGCATGGGACGGCGCCGAGTCGGCGGCACCGTTCACGGTGGTCGACAGTGCTCCGGCCGCGTTCGCCAGCCGGACGGCATCCACCAGGCCGGCGCCATGGGCGAGGGATGCGGCCAGCGATCCGCAGAACGCGTCCCCGGCGCCGACCGTGTCGACCGTGTCGACGTCGTGGGCGGCGATCCGTTCCTCGAACCCGCCGGCCCGGTCCAGGACGTAAGCACCGCGGGACCCGAGCGTCACCACGCACGCGCGCAGGTCCCAGTCCTCGGCGAGTTTGCGGGCGATCATCGGCACCTGCGACTCGTCGTCGCAGTCCAGCCCGGTGAGTGCCGCCGCCTCCACCTCGTTCGGCACCAGGATGTCGACGTACGACGCCAGCGCCGGGTCGACCGGCCCGACCGGGGCCGGGGTGAGGATGGTGGTCACGCCCGCGGCGGAGGCGAGCCGGAGGGCGGTGTGGCTCGCCTCGACCGGGAGCTCGAGCTGGACGCTCAGCACTTTGCTCGCCGTCAGCACGTCCCGCGCGGCCTCGACGTCCGGCGCGGTGATCGCCGCGTTCGCGCGGGACACGATGATGATCGAGTTGCCGCCGTCGGGCAGCACGAGCGGCAGCCCCACGCCGGTCCCGAGCGACGGGTGCCGCACGACCCACGAGGTGTCGACCGCGTTCGCCGCCAGCAGTTCCAGGAACTCCTCGCCGTACCGGTCCTCGCCGATGGTCCCGACAATCGCCGTCCGGGCGCCCATCCGGGCCGCCGCGATCGCCTGGTTGACGCCCTTGCCGCCGAGGAACTCCGCGAACCCGGTGCCGTGCAGCGTCTCGCCCGGCAACGGCCGCCGCTCCGCCGACGCGACCAGGTCCTTCATGAACGATCCGAGCACGCACACGTCCGTCATGCCTGGTCCTCCAGCAGACGCTTGCCCAGGGCACCGGACGGGTGGAAGCGCGCGAAGTCGTGATGACTGAACTCCCGCAGCACGACGAGGGCGCAGGCCAGCGCGTCGCCCATCGCGAGCGAGGCCGTGGTCGACGCGGTCGGCGCCAGGTTCAGCGGATCCGCCTCGCGGAGCACCATCGTGTCGAGCGTGTACGTCGCCAGTCGCGCCAGCGTGGACTCCTCGCGCCCGGTCATCGCGATCACCGGGATCTCCCGCTGCCGCAGCATCCGCGCGAACGCGCACACCTCGGCGGTCTCACCGGAGGCCGACAACGCCAGCACGAGATCGCGCGTCGTGACCGCGCCGGAGTCCCCGTGCAACGCGTCACCGGAGTGGATGAACGTGGCCGGTGTCCCCGTACTCGCGAGAGTCGCGGCGATCTTCCGTCCGACCAGGCCGGACTTCCCGAGGCCGGTCACCACCAGGTGACCCTCGCAGCGGGCGACCGCGGTCAGCACGTCGAGGAAGACCCCGTCCAGCCGGTCGGCGAGTGCCGACACGGCCGCGGCCTCGGTCTCGATGGCGTCCCGCGCCGCCTGCAGTCCCCGTGCCACCAGGTCCCTGGACAGCTCGTCGGCCGTGCGGTGGGCGGACGCACGGTTCGGCACAACTGGCATCCCAGCGCCTCTCATCTCAGAAATCGATTTCCGCAGATTAGGCAGCGCGGTCGGGACGTGTCAACGTCTGCAGCCAGGTCGAAACCCTTGTGTGCAGGCGGGAATCCGCCAGATTGACCACATCGTCATCACGTCGCCCCTTGACCGACATGGCGCTCACTCGTAGATTGCGAGAAATCGATTGCCCCTCGAAGCACGGTTAGACCGTTCGAGACACACCCCTGGAGCATCTGATGGCCGCAACACCGTCCCCTGCCAGGCAGTTCAGCCGCCGGTCCGTCCTGCGCGGCGGGCTCGGCGCCCTCGCCGCGTCCGCGGCCGGCGTCCCGTTGCTGTCCGCCTGCGGCGGCAGTTCCTCCGGCGGCGACGCCAAGGAGATGTCGTTCTGGAACTTCTACGGACCGTCCGACGACCAAGGTCCGCAGAGCAAGTGGTTCGTCGACACCGTCGCGGAGTGGAACAAGAACAACGACGTCAAGGTCAAGCTGCGCTACATCCCCGGCAAGGACTACCTGAACGGGACCACGCTGCAGACCGCGTTCCAGTCGGGACAGGGTCCGGACATCTTCCTGATCAGCCCCGGCGACTTCCTCCGCTACTACAACGGCGGCGTCCTGCAGGACCTCGGATCCGCGCTGCCGGAGGAGTCCAAGAAGGACTACCTGCCCGGCCTGCTCGAGGCCCGCAGCGTGGACGGCAAGGTCTACGGCCTGCCGATGGAGATCGAGCCGCTCGCGCTGTACTACAGCGAGGCGGCGTTCGAGAGCGTCGGCCTGTCCGAGGCCGACCTGCCGAAGACTTGGGACCAGACCCTCGCCGTCGCGCAGAAGCTCACCAACAGCAAGCGGTACGGCGTGATGTTCGAGACGCTGCCCGGCTACTACCAGAACTTCACCTGGTACCCGTTCCTGTGGCAGGGCGACGGCAACGCGATCAAGGACGGCAAGGCCGCCTTCGACTCGCCGGCCGCCGCGCAGGCGCTGCAGTTCTGGGGCGACACGATCAAGCACAAGGTGGCTCCGCGCAAGGCCCTCGGCGACGGCGGCGGCGACGTGGTGTCGAACCTCGGCTCCGGTGCCGCCGCCATGCAGCAGAGCGGCATCTGGGCGGTCGCCGATCTGCGCGCGAAGGCGAAGAACTTCAAGTACGGCATCATCCCGCACCCGACACCGGACGGCGGCAAGCCGGCCACCGACCTCGGCGGCTGGGCGTTCGTCGCGAACTCCAAGGGCAAGAACCCGGAGGCCGCGGCGAAGTTCATCGCCTGGGCGCTCGGCTCCACCGACGCGGCCGGTGTCGAGCGGCAGCGGCAGTGGAACACGGTGGTGAAGACCAACGTGCCGCCGCGCAAGTCCGTGCAGGAGGCCGCGGACGCGAAGGGCGCGTTCGGCGAGGGCGTGCTGAAGAAGTTCGTCAGCGAGATCGCGCCGACCGGCAAGCCGGAGCCGCGGTTCCCACCGGAGGTGTACCAGCCGATCGCCGACGCGATCCAGGCCTGCCAGCTGAACGCGGCCGATCCGGCCAAGGCGGCGGCCGACGCGGCCGAGAAGATCGACACGTTCCTGAAGACCTACCAGGGCGCGCCGATCAGCTGATGGTGACCACGACATCTCCTCCGTCCGAGCCTCTGGTGAGGGCGTCGGGCTCGCGGCCGAAGGCCGGGATGACGAGGAAGCGGCGCGAGGCGCTGGCGGCCTACGCCTTCCTCGCGCCGGACACCCTCGGTCTGCTGATCTTCGTCGCGATCCCGATGGTGCTCGCCTTCGGTGTCGCGTTCTTCAAGGTCGACGGCTTCGGCAACTACCAGTACGTCGGTCTGGCCAACTACAAGCTGATGGCGGGCGACGACCAGCTCTGGGCGTCGCTGAAGGTCACCGCGACCTACGTGGTGACGTTCGTGCCGATCGCGTTCGTGGTCAGCTTCGCGCTGGCCATGCTGGTCCGCAACCACTTCAAGGGCATCGGCTGGGTCCGGTCGGCGTTCTTCCTGCCGAACGTCGTCAGCCTGGTCGTGGTCGGCCTGATCTGGCAGTTCCTGCTGGTCGACAAACGCGGCGCGCTGTCCAAGCTGCTGGCGCCGTTCGGCCTCGGCGACGTGTCGTTCCTCGGGACGCCGTCGCTCGCGCTCGGCACGTACGTCGTGATCAGTGTCTGGTTCCTGATGGGCTACCAGATGCTGGTGTTCCTGGCCGGCCTGAAGGACGTGCCGAAGGAACTCGAGGACGCCGCGGCGATCGACGGTGCGGGCCCCTGGCAACGGTTCCGGTACGTCATCTGGCCGCTGCTGCGCCCGACCAGCTTCTTCGTCGTGGTGAACTCGACGATCGGCGCGGTCACCGGCCTGCAGGCGTTCGACCTGGTGTTCGTGCTGACCAAGGGAGGTCCGGCGCGGGCGACCAGCACGGTCGTGCTCTACATCTACGAGCAGGCCTTCACCTTCAACAACATGGGGTACGCCGCCGCGCTGACCACCGTGGTCGTCGCGATCCTGGTGGTCTGCACCGGCCTGATGTTCGGCTTCACCCGGGGAGGTCGCTTCGATGAGGATTAGAGTCCTGCCGATCGTCGCGCACGTGCTCGCGGTGATCGCGATCCTGCCGCTGCTGTGGATCCTGATCAGTGCGCTGAAACCGGCCGAGGAGGTCTTCGACTTCGGCTGGCCGGCGCACTGGACGCTGGACAACCTGCGGTACGTCCTGCTGAAGATCCCGATGCCGCGGTTCATGCTGAACTCGGCGATCGTGTCCGTCACGGTCACGGTGATCGCGCTGTTCTTCCACTCGATGGCGGCGTACGCGCTGGCCCGGCTGCGGTTCCCGGGGCGCGGGATCATCTTTTCCGGGATCATGTCGACGCTGCTGGTCTCGCTGCCGGTGATCCTGGTGCCGCTGTTCCTGGTGGCCAAGCAGCTCGGGCTGCTGGACAGTTACGCCGGGCTGATCGTGCCGAGCATCTTCCACGCGTTCGGGATCTTCCTGCTCCGGCAGTACTACCTGAACATCCCGCGGGAGCTCGAGGAAGCGGCCGACCTGGACGGCTGCGGCTACTGGCGGCGGTACTGGAGCGTCATCCTGCCGCTCAGCCGGCCGGTCCTCGCGTCGCTGTCGGTGCTGTTCTTCCTGGCCAACTGGAACGCGTTCCTCTGGCCGCTGACCATCACCCGGAACCCGGACCTGCGGGTGATCCAGCTCGGTGTCTCCGGCATGCAGGGGCAGTACGCCTCCGCGTGGAACCTCATTCTCGCGGCCGCGGTGATCGCGGCCATTCCCACGGTCGTGGTGTTCGTCGCGGGCCAGCGCCGGCTGGTCGACGCGATGAAGACGACCGGACTCAAGTAGAGGGCGTGTATGTACGGCGACTATGGCAGCAGTCTGCGTGATCTGCCCCGGCTGCGGGACTCCAAGCGACGCAGGGCGTCCAGTTGGGACCGCACCGGCGGCAACGACGACCGGTTGACGATCCGTCCGGGCGAGACGGCCGTCCTGGCGGACATCGAGGGACCCGGATCGATCAACCACATCTGGTGCACCGTCGCCCGGGACAGCCCGTGGGGGCCGGACGAGGCCGACGGGGACTACCTGCGCAAGCTGATCCTGCGCATCACCTGGGAGGACTCCGGCCGGCCGAGTGTGCTCGTGCCGCTCGGCGACTTCTTCGGGGTCGGGCACGGGAAGACCGTCAACTTCGTGAGCGCGCCGCTGCAGATGAGCCCGCAGGACGGCAAGGGCTTCAACAGCTGGTTCCACATGCCGTTCGCGTCCCGCGCCCGGGTGGAGATCGTCTCCGAACTGTCGAGCGCGCCGGTGTTCTTCTACTACTACGTCGACTACGAGCTGTTCGACGGTGCGCAGGACGGGCTCGGGTACTTCCACGCGTCGTACAACCGGCAGCACCCCACCGACGGCGTCGAGCAGGGCAGCGAGACCCTGCGGCAGTACCAGGTGGAAGGCACCAACCTCACCGGCGACGGGAACTACGTCGTCCTCGACACCGAGGGCAAGGGGCACTACGTCGGCTGCGTGGTGAGCATCCGGAACCTGCGCGACTCGGCCGAGTGGAACTGGTACGGCGAGGGCGACGACATGATCTTCATCGACGGCGAACCGTTCCCGCCGTCGCTGCACGGCACCGGGACCGAGGACTACTTCAACACCGCGTGGTGCCCGAGCGAGGCGTACTCCGCGCCGTACCACGGGATCACGCTGCCCGGCGGACCCAACTGGAGCGGCGAGATCTCGCTGTACCGCTTCCACATCGAGGATCCGATCACGTTCTTCCGCAGCATTCGCGTGACCATCGAGCACGGGCACGCCAACAAGCGCAGCGACGACTGGTCGTCGGTCGCGTACTGGTACCAGACCCTGAAGGGATAGCTCATGAAGCGTGGGGCCTTGCTTGCTGTCCTCCCGCTGGTCTTCGGATCCGCGGCTCTTCTCACCCAGTCCTCCTCCGGCTCGCAACCGCCTGCTGCCGCCTCGACCGCCGTCGGGACGGCGCAGGTGGAGTCGAAGGGCATACCGAGCCAGAGCGACGGCGACCTGTGGCCGTCCTGCTGGGCCGGCAACGACAAGCTGTACGCCGCGAACGGCGACGGCAAGGGGTTCAGCCTCGACGGCGATTTCGCCGACATCGCGGTCAGCGAGATCACCGGCACACCGGGGAACTTGTCCGGGGCAACGATCTCGAAGGGCGACCAGGTCGGACCGGTCTGGAGCGGCGCGGGGTACAACCGGAAGCCGACGGGCATGGTCTGCGTCGGCGACACGATGTACCTCGCCGTGCAGGACCTCGCGCTGGACTTCAACGACGTACCGGCGGCGACGATCCTGAAGTCGACCGACCACGGCCGCACCTGGACGTGGGACAAGTCGAGGCCGATGTTCTCGGACCACGTTTTCACGACCATCTGGTTCGCGGACTTCGGCAAGGGCGGCTCTGCTGCTCCCGACGGCTACGTCTACGCCTACGGGCTCGACGGGAACTGGCGGGACTCGTTCGACGACACGGTCGCCGATCCGCAGTCGGTGTTCCTGGCGCGGGTGCCGAAGGGCGACGTGCAGAACCGTGGCGCGTGGAAGTTCTACACCGGCGCCGGCTGGTCGTCGAAGCTCGCCGACCGCAAGCCGGTGCTGACCGACACGCGGCGGTTGTACGCGCAGACGTACGGGACGAACGCCTCCAACCTGAGCGTGATCAGCCAGGGCGGTGTGACGTACCTGCCCGCGCAGAAGCGGTACGTGTACACGTCGTGGACGGAGTACACCTTCGAGTTCTACGAGTCGCCGACGCCGTGGGGCCCGTGGAAGCACTTCCTGAGCAAGGACTTCGGCGGGTATCCGTGGTCGACGGCGAAGTACGGCGGGTACGGCGTGACGATCCCGTCGAAGTTCGTGCAGCCGGACGGCCGCACCATGTACGTCCAGGCGAACGTGTGCCCGTGCGGCGGTGGCGGGATCGGCACGTCGGTCTACAACTTCAACCTGCGCAAGCTCGTGCTGACGCCGTCCGACGGTACGCCGGCCGCGAACCTGCCGGGATCGGACGACCTGGCGGCACCGTCGACCGGTGCCGTGGCGATCTCCAAGTCGACACAGTCGGGCAGTCTCGCGCTGATGAACGACGGCGCGCGCACCGGGAGCGAGTCGGACTTCGACGACGAGGTGAAGGGCGCGTCGTGGTGGGGTTACGAGTGGCCCGCGAAGCGCAAGGTCAACAACGTCGAGTTCACCTCCGGCGCGGTCTCGGCCGAGGGCGGGTACTTCACCGGGCGGCCGCGGGTGCAGGTGCGCCGGAACGGGCAGTGGGTCGAGGTCGGCTCCCAGACCGTGACGCCGGCGTACCCGGGTGATGTGTCGGCCGGCGCGAACACGACGTACACGATCACGTTCCCGGTGCAGGAGACCGACGGGGTCCGGGTGGTCGGCCTGCCTGGCGGAACGCGTTCGTTCTCGACTGTTTCCGAGTTGGCGGTCCGGTACGTGTCGCAGCTCGCCGACGGCGGTTTCGAGGGCACCGGTGGCGGCAAACCCGCCTGGCTCTTCGAAGGCACCGCGGCCAACGGCGTCGACCGCGGCCTCGGCTTCGCACACTCAGGAGCCAACAACGGCTGGATCCGCTGCACGTGTACTGGCTGGAGTGCGCTCTACCAGACCGTCCCGGTGGTCCCCGGTACGACGTACACCTTCGGCTCCTGGGTCAACGCCTCCGCGAACCTCCCCGCCGACCAGGGCCGCTTCGGAGTCCGCGCCGGCACCCAGGACCTCGCGAGCAAGACCTTCGGCGCAGGCACCGGCTACGTCCACCACGAGGTCAGCGTGAAAGTCCCGGCCGGCGTCCACGAGCTGACCGTCTACGCAGGTTTCAACGCCCCTAACAAGGACACCTGGATCCAGGTGGACGACTTCACGGTGAGCTAAGGCCAGGGGAGGAGCTCCGGTGCCGGGCCTGTGATCGGGCCCGGTGCCGGCCGGCCGGCGTACCAGGCGGTGAGGTCGGTGAGTGCGCCCTCGAGGGTGACCGTCTCGCCGGTGCCGTTGTCCCACGTGACGGTGGGGGACTTCAGGACCAGGTGGGTGTTGTCCGGGGTGCGCGGGCGGAGGAAGTCGAGCAGGTGCACGCAGAAGTCCTCGGACCACGCGGCCGGTGTGATGCCGAGATTCAGGTCGGCGGTGTGGATGGTGAGTTCCCGCCAGGTGGCCTGCAGGCCGGCGGACAGGTTGCTGTTGCGGTGCAGGATCGGGAGCGGCCAGTCGGTCGGGCCGACCTTGTCCCACGCGGCGAGCAACGCGGTGACCGCCTGGTTCAGATGGTTCTTCAGCTCGGCGGCCGGACGGTCCGCGCCGGTCTCGATCGCGGCGTCCCGCGCGGGGCGGCCGCCGTCGTACACCTCGACGAGGCGGCCCTGCAGGGCCTCCTCGACCTGGCGCGTCATCGCCTCGGAGAAGTTCGCGATGTGCGTGATCACGTGGCCGCGGGACCAGCCGGGCAACACCGAGTCACCACGTGCGGTGGCGTCGTCGAGGTCTGCCGTCACCGCGAGCAGCTGGTCGGCGGTCGCACGTACGTCGTTGAGGGTCACGACTGGAGACCCTAGATGAAGGATTCACATGGCAGCAACCATGTATCCCATTAGAATCCGGTCATGACCACCCTGGCCTTCGCGCTCGCCGCCACGATCAAGCACGACGGGCACGGCGGTATCGCCGATCTGCTGTCCACTCCGGAGCAGGCGGGCGCGTGGTTGGCGGACCACCAGGACCTGGTGATTGACGCCCTCGGACAGGCCGAGCTCGCGGAGGCGGATGTCTGGCCGGAGCTGGTGCGGATCAGGAAGGCCGTGCGGGCGCTGTTCGCCCGGGCGGTGGCGCCGGAACCGCCGAGCAAGGCTGACGCGGACCGGTTGATGGACGCCGACGCCGCGCTCCGGCTGGTGAACCGGGCGGCGGACCGGTTGGGGAGTGAGCGGCTCGAGTGGCCCGTGGGCGGCGACCCCGTCGTACGGCGGGTCGCGCGCACACAGGATCCGGTCGCGCTGCTGGTCGGCGCCGTCGGGCGGTCGGCGATCGACTTCCTCGCGGGCCCGGACCGGGCGCGGCTGCGGGCGTGCCCGGCGGCGCGGTGCGTGAAGTACTTCCTGCAGGACGACCCGCGGCAGACCTGGTGCTCGCCGGCCTGCGGGAATCGCGAACGCGTGAATCGCCACTACCGCCGGCGCACCGCCGGATAGCCTGGTCGGCATGACCATCGCGCGTTTCAAGGACCTGTGCGTCGACGTGTCGTCGCCGAGCGAGATGGCTTCGTTCTGGGGCCGGGTGATCGGCCTGACGCCCCCCGCCGACAACCCGAACGTGCTGGTCGGTGACGCCCCGGAGAAGACCATCTGGATGTGCACGGTCCCGGAGAAGAAGACCGTCAAGAACCGGGTCCACCTGGATGTCGTCACCGGTGCGGTCGCCGACCTCGAGCGGACCGGCGCAGCGGTCCGGACCCCGGCGAGCGAGGAGCAGCAGTGGACGGTGCTGACCGATCCGGAGGGCGGTGAGTTCTGCGGGTTCGTGCGCGAGACCGTCCCGGCGTACCGGCTGATGGAGCTGATCGTCGACTCGGCCGACCCGGAGGCGCAGGCCCGGTGGTGGGCGGGCGTGGTCGGCGGCGACTTCTCGAGCAGGCCGGGCCGGCCGTACTACTGGATCGAGAACGTGCCGGGGCTGCCGTTCAAGTACTGGGTCTTCGTGCCCGTCCCGGAGCCGAAGTCGGTGAAGAACCGGGTGCACTGGGACGTCACCGCACCCGCCCTGCAGCCCGTCCTCGACGCGGGTGCGACACTGCTGCGGCCCAAGGACGACGAGATCGGCTGGCACGTCTGCGCCGACCCCGAGGGCAACGAATTCTGCGTGTTCCTGCCTCCGGAGGCCTCATGAAGCTGGATCTGTCCGCGTCCGCGTCCGACCTGACCGAGGCGCTGGTCAACATCTCGTCGGTCAGCGGCACCGAGGAGAAGCTCGCGGACAAGGTGGAGAAGGCGCTCGCGGCGTACCCGCACCTGAAGGTCTTCCGGCACGGCAACACCGTCGTCGCCCGCACCGACATCGGCCGCGCCGAGCGCGTCGTGCTCGCCGGCCACCTGGACACCGTGCCGCTCAACGACAACCTGCCCGCGCGCCGCGCCGACGGGCTGATCCACGGCCTCGGCGCCTGCGACATGAAGGGCGGTGTTGCGGTCGCGCTGCGGCTCGCCGCGACCCTGCAGGAGCCGAACCGCGACGTCACCTATGTCTTCTACGACTGCGAAGAGATCGAGGCCGAGCGGAACGGCCTGTTCAAACTGACCCGCTCCAACCCCGAGCTGCTCGAGGGCGTGTTCGCGGTCGTGATGGAGCCGTCCAACGCGGTCGTCGAGGCCGGCTGCCAGGGCACGATGCGGATCGAGGTCACCACCCGCGGCGAGCGCGCGCACTCGGCCCGCTCCTGGATGGGGTCGAACGCGATCCACGCCGCCGGGGAGGTGCTCGCGCGGCTCTCGGCGTACGAGCCGCGGCGGGTGCCGATCGACGGCCTGGAGTACCGCGAGGGGCTGAACGCGGTCGCGGTCTCCGGCGGTGTCGCGGGCAACGTCGTACCGGACCTGTGCACGGTGACGATCAACTACCGCTTCGCGCCGAACCGGTCCGAGGCGGAGGCCGAGGAGCACCTGCGCGAGGTGTTCGAGGGGTACGACGTGGTGGTCACGGACTCCGCGCCGGGCGGGCTCCCGGGGCTGGAGCGGCCCGCCGCGGCGGCGTTCCTGCAGGTGGTGGGCGGAGAGCCGCAGCCGAAGTTCGGGTGGACGGACGTGGCGCGGTTCACGCTGCTCGGCGTACCGGCGGTGAACTACGGCCCGGGCGACCCGCTGTACGCGCACAAGCAGGACGAGTTCGTGCCCGAGGCGGAGATCGAGCTGTGTGAACAGCGGCTGAGGAGTTGGTTGACAGACCGCGCGTAGCACGGCCCGGTTACCGCTCAGGCAGGAGGTTCCTCGGAGGGCTGGCGCCTGCTGCGCGCCGCCCCGCGGGCACTGGGCGGCGTTGTCGTCGGTCGGAAGGACTCCGTCCTGCCTCCCTCCTCCGCCTTGCCCAGCACTCCGCGGGACGACGCTCGCGACGGCACCACCCCTCCGAGCAACCTCTAACCTGGAGGCATGTCAGAACCATCGATCCACCCCGACCGTCCGGTGGGCCAGCAGCAGCGCGGGCCGATCGTGATGCGGCGCAAGCAGGTGCAGCACTCCACCTCCGAGCAGCGGCTGCTGGACAGCCGCGGCCCGTCGGACTGGGTGCACACCGATCCCTGGCGGGTGCTGCGGATCCAGTCGGAGTTCATCGAGGGGTTCGGCATGCTGGCCGAGCTCGGCGCCGCGATCAGCGTGTTCGGCTCGGCGCGGACCAAGGTCGACGACCCGATGTACGCCGCCGCCGAGGAGTTCGGGCGGAAACTGGTCGGTGCCGGGTACGCGGTGATCACCGGCGGCGGGCCGGGCGTGATGGAGGCCGCGAACAAGGGCGCGTCCGAGGCCGGCGGGGTGTCGGTCGGGCTCGGCATCGAGCTGCCCTTCGAGAACGGCCTCAACGAGTGGGTCGACATCGGCATGAACTTCCGGTACTTCTTCACCCGGAAGACGATGTTCGTGAAGTACGCCCAGGGCTTCGTCGTGATGCCCGGCGGGTTCGGCACGCTGGACGAGATGTTCGAGGCGCTCACGCTCGCGCAGACCCGGAAGGTCACGTCGTTCCCGGTCGTGCTGTTCGGCACGTCGTACTGGGGCGGCCTGGTCGACTGGCTGCGCACCACGATGCTCGAGGACGGCAAGATCTCGCCCGCCGACCTCGACATGTTCATCGTCACCGACGACGTCGACGAGGCGATCAGCTACATCGTCAAGGCCGGCGAACTGGCCGACGAGGCTGCCGAGGAAGCCGCCGAGGCCGCCGCCCGCGAGGTCGACGCCGCCAACGACCCCGCCGCCCGCGCCCACCGCCTGGGCTCCGACGGGAGCTGAAATCCTGGGTGACTTCGCGGTTGACTCGTCCGGCATGGCACGATCGGACCCGTGATGTGGTTCTTCGGGCTGATCGTGGTGCTGTTGATCGGGGCTGTCGCGGTAGTCGCCTCGGGTCGTTGGGGTGCCATGAATACGGCGTACGACGACCGGCCCGACATGACCGTGCCCGCGCGGCAGGCGCTCACGTCGACCGATATCGAGTCCGCCCGCTTCGCGGTCGGCGTCCGCGGCTACCGGATGGACGAGGTCGACACCCTCCTCGAACGCATCGCGAAAGAGGTCGCCGAACGCGACCGCCGGATCGCCGACCTGGAGCGCGCCGTCGCCCCCATCGTCGACGCACCGGACGGGCGCGGCTTCACGTCCCGCGCCTACGACCCCGGCGAGTTCGAAGACACGGGCACCCAGCCCCCGATCCTGGTAGGCGGCGACTTCCCGGAGCCGGACACCGACGAGGCCGCGGGCGCAGCTGGTAGGACAGACGAATCCGGCAGCCCGACGCCCGCGCCAGGCGCGGACGGACCCGGCAGTACAGCGGATGAGCCGAGTGGTTCGGCGCACGCGCCCGACCCCGCGGATGGGCAGGGCGCACCGGATGCGGCCGGCGGCACGGACGCCTCGGGCAGTACGGCGCACGCACCGGGTCCTGCCGGTGAAACGGACGGCCCGGCTGGTTCGGCGTACGCGCCGGGTGTTGCTGGTGGAACGGACGGCCCGGCTGGTTCGGCGTACGCGCCGGGTGTTGCTGGTGGAACGGACGGCCCGGCTGGTTCGGCGTACGCGCCGGGTGTTGCTGGTGG
>NZ_JBEXMY010000003.1:329290-498229 GCF_040610805.1 Kribbella sp. NPDC003557 | reverse complement strand
TGAACGGACGGCCCGGGTGGATCGGCGCACGCACCGGGTGTTGCTGGTGGAACGGACGGCCCGGGTGGATCGGCGCACGCACCGGGTGCTGCCGGCGGTGCGGGCAGTACGCCGTACGAGGCGACGCGGGGCGCTGACGACGAGCCGGAGACGAGTGAGCTGCCACGGGCGAGCCAGGCGGCGGCCGACGAGTACGAACGCCTGCAGGCCGAGGCCCGCGCAGTGCTAGAGGCCCAGTCCCAGCCCGTAAGCCCCCGCCGCACCCCGGCTCCCCACCAGCCGACCCCACCACAACAGCCCCACCAAGACCACCCATCCCAGCCCTCGCCCCAACAGCACCCCGACCAGCAGCCGTCGGACCTCCAGGCCGGGGACCGGCAGGCGTCGGATCTCCAGGCCGGGGACCGGCAGGCGTCGGATCTCCAGGCCGGGGACGGGCCGGCCACGGACCCGCAGGCCAAGGGTTGGCGGGCCGCCGATCTGCAGGCCTCGGACCAGCAGCCTTCCGGCCCGCAAACCGCGGGCGAGCAGGCCGTCGGCCAGTCGGCCGCGGAGCGGCAGGAGTCCGGGCGGCAGGGTGGTCAAGCCGGGGATGGGCCGTCGGGTGCGGAGTCGGCTGGGCTGACGCCGGCGCAGCGGTACGACCAGCTCGTCCACAACCAGCGCCCCCCGGCTCAGTCGTGGCCTCAGCAGTCGGGGCCCTCCGCACCTGCTCAGCCGACGGATGCCGAGCAGGCAGGCGCGCACTGGACGGCACAACCAGCGCCTCACCAAGGGCAGGGTGGAGCAACGCAGCCGACGGAGCAGCCCTCGCAGCAGCCCCTGCAGCAGTCCACCCCCGAGCACACGCCCCAAGAGCAGCCGACGGAACAGCGCCTGCAGCAGTCGGCCCCCGAGCACGTACCCCACGAGCAGCCGACCCACGAGCAGCCGACCCACGAGCAGGCGGCCCTGCAGCAGCCGACCCGCGGGCAGGCAGCCTCGCAGCAGCCGACCCGCGAGCAGGCGGCCCTGCAGCAGCCGACCCGCGAGCAGGCAGCCTCGCAGCAGCCGACCCGCGAGCAGGCAGCCCCGCAGCAGGCGGCCAACGGGCAGGCCGCTGCCCCGGAGCAGTCGGCGCCCGGGCAAGCAGCCCCGCAGCAGGCAGTGCACGAGCAGGTAGCGCCGGAGCAGGCAGTGCACGAGCAGGTAGCGCCGGAGCAGGCAGTGCACGAGCAGGTAGCGCCGGAGCAGGTGGGCCACGGGCAGGCGGGGGCTGGGGCGGGTGATGGTGTGGCTGGGGACGAAGAAGGGTGGCGGTTCTGGCCGCCGGCTGGGGAAGGTGCTTACCAGCGGCCCAGCTGATCGGTGAAGTCGATCGGGCTTGGGTCGGCGTCACCGGGAAGCCGCGGTCGGGGAGTGCGGTGCGTACTTCTGTCGGTGGTGTCGGGTTGACTGGTCGCATGGTCATCACACACTGGGATCCGTCGCGCGAGTGCGCGCCGAGTGGGTCCGGTAGCGCGTTCATCCGGGCCGAGGACGTCGTACGGTCGGTTTGTGGGGTCCGGGGATGACGGTGATCGGCCCGGACGGGCAGCCGCGGTGTGGGTGGGCTACTTCGGCGCCGGAGTACGTCGAGTATCACGACACCGAGTGGGGCAAGGAGATCCGCGACGACATCGGCCTGTTCGAGCGGATGACGCTCGAGGGGTTCCAGTCGGGCCTGTCGTGGATCACGATCCTGCGGAAGCGGGAGAACTTCCGCTCCGCGTTCGCCCGGTTCGATCCGGAGACGGTCGCGAAGTTCGGGGACGCGGATTTCGAGCGGCTGATGGCCGACCCGGGGATCGTCCGCAACCGGCTGAAGATCAACGCGACGATCTCGAACGCCCGTGCGCTGCTCGACCTGGCCGACGGTGAGTTCACCGAGCTGCTCTGGTCGTTCCGGCCGGCCGAGCACCAGGCGCCGAAGACGCTCGCCGACGTTCCGGCGACCACACCGGAGTCCGTGGCCATGTCGAAGGCCCTCAAGAAGAAGGGTTTCGTGTTCGTCGGACCCACCACGGCGTACGCGTTGATGCAGGCCACCGGCATCGTGAACGACCATCTGACCACCTGTATAGCCCGGTAATCTGCGTGCACGTGCAGAAGCCTTTTGCATCTGCAAAAGGGATTTTGGCGGAAACCGAAGACAAACGGCTGAACGAGTTGTGCTCCGGCCACTGAACGTGATGAGGTGTTCAGCGGGCTCCCCGACTGTCAGGTGGTTGTCCGGCCGTGACTCGCCCGGCCGGAACGCGGTCGTGGGGCCCACCAAACGTTTTACGGCAGCTTGTTCGTGCCGTCCGAGGTGAAGGCGGTCCGGAACACGTCGGTTCCGGTCAGCCCGCTCAGCTGAGTGCCGGCGGAGGTCGTGGTGAGGTAGAGATTCGCTTCGGCGTAAGCATCTGCCGCGTCGTCCTCCGCCGTGCCGAACTGTCGCGTCCACGCACGCGTGCGATCCGGTGCGTACTTCGCCAGCACACCGTCGAACTTGCCCAGTGGTGCGACCAACGATCCGTCCGTGAACCCGCCGACATAGACAGCGCCGCCGGCATCCACCGCGACTGCCGCGCCCTTGTCGTTCCCGGTCGTTCCGAACTGGTCCCGCCACGTCAGTACGCCGTCCGCGTCGGCGCGAGCAACCACGATGTCCTTGTCGCCGTTCAACGGCCCCGCGAAATCGCCCGCGGTATAGCCCGCCAGATAGACGCCGCCCGCCGGATCGGCCGCCATACCCCACACCTCATCGGACGCCGACGTGCCGAACTGCTTCGTCCACACCGCATCGCCTCCGGACGAGTAGCGCGCGACAAATCCGTCGACGCCGCCTGCCGGCGTACCGAGTTGGCCGGCCGTCATCCCGGCCAGGTAGACCGAGCCGCCCGACACCGCGACCGCCATCCCCTTGTCCTCGCCCGCGCTCCCGGCCTGCCGCAACCAGACCTGCTTCCCGTCGGCGTCGAGCCGCGCGACGAACACGTCCTTGTCGCCCTGGTTCGCGCCGCCCAGCGCACCCTTTGTGTACCCGCCGACGTACACCGCGGTCCCGTCGACAGCCACCGAGTAGCTCCGATCCGCCACCCCCGGTACGCCGAACTGCGTCAGCCACCGCCGATTCCCGTCGGCGTCGTACTGCGCCACGAACGCGTCGTCGGTCGTGTTCCCCGGATGCGCACCGTCCAGGTCGCCGTTCGTGTACCCGGTCACCACGACACGCCCGTCCGCATCCACCGCGACGCCGTACGCGCGGTCGGTCCCGCTCGTGCCCAGCGACCGCGTCCACGCGCGCGAGCCGTCGGCACCGAACTTCACCAGCGCGACATCCGTCCCGCCCGCGGACGGCTGCCCGTCCAGCGCACCGGCCGCGGCGACCGCCTGGTAAATGTTGCCTGAGGCATCGGTTGCGATCCCGCCGGCGCGGTCGTCGCCCGCCGTACCGGTGATCGCGGCCTGCATCGGTGTCGCGGGCGGCCTGCCGAGGTACTGGAAGATGTACTTCGCGCCGTCGGCGAACGTCGGGCCCCACACGTCCCAGTCGTGCCCGCCGTCGACGACCCGGAACTCCGATGTCAGCGTCGGTACCCGCGACGCCTGGTTGAACACCACGTGCGCCTCGAAGTCGAGGTCGTGCGTGGCGTCGATCGGCTTCGGGTTCTTGTACTCGTCGTCGCCGACCGCGATGTAGAGGTGCGACCGCAGCCCGGTCGCGGCGAACGACTTCAGCGCGGCCGGCCAGTTCAGCTTCAGGTACGTCGCCTCCACGAACGGGTCCTTGCCCTTGCCGAAGGCACCGAACTCGCGGGTGCTCGAATCGCCCGGCGGCAGCGGGACGTACACCGCCGGGCTGAGCGCGATCGCCGCGCCGAACAGGTCGGGGTGCGCGAGCGAGTACCGCAGCGCGCCGGCGCCGCCCATCGAGTACCCGGCGATCGCCCGTCCGGTGCGGTCCGCGATCGTGCGGTACGTCGCGTCGACGTGCGGCACGAGATCCTTGAGCAACGCTGTCTCGACCGGCCGGCCCGGGTCGGCGCCCGTGTAGGCCGAGTCGACGTACCAGCTCGCCCGGCTGCTCCACGGCGCGTCCGGCATGATCGCGATCGTCGGCGGGATCTCGCCGCTGCCGATCAACTCGTCCAGCCGGCTCTTCACCTGCGTCCAGGCACTCATCGAGTCGCCGCGGCCGTGCAGCAGGAAGATCACCGGGTACCGCTGCGCCGACGCGTCGTACCCGGCCGGCAGGTAGACGTTGTAGTTGATGTCCTCGCCGAGCGTCGCCGACCGCACGGCCGCCGGCGCGACGGTGCCGGGCTGGGCGGCGGCCGGCGCCGCGGTGGAGCCGGGTACGACGAGACTTCCGACCAGCGTGGCGGCGGTCAGAACAGGCAGCAGCAGTTTCCTCACAGGTCAGGTTGTAATCGCTTACGTAAACGATTACAAGACCTGGAGGCTCAGCGGCCGGTGAAGGTCGGCTTCTGCTTCGCGACGAAGGCGTCGACGGCGTTGCGGTGGTCGTCGGTGGCGCCGGTGAGCTGCATCCTGGTCGCTTCGAAGGCGATCGACTCGGCCAGCGTGTGGCTCGCCGAGTAGCCGATGGACTGGCGGACAGCACCGTAGGCGACGGTCGGCCCGACCGCGAGCTTCCCGGCCAACTCGGCGACCGCGCTGTCCAGGTCCGCGGCCGGGACGACCGAGCTGGCCAGTCCGAGGTCGAGGGCCTCGGCCGCCGGGATGGTGCGCGGGAAGTACAGCAGTTCGAGCGCCTTCGCCTGGCCGATCAGGCGCGGCAGCGTCCAGGAGATGCCGGTGTCGCACGACAGCGCGATGCCCGCGAACGCGACGTTGAAGCCCGCGGTGTCGGCCACGATCCGGAAGTCGCACGCGAACGCCATCGACGCGCCGGCGCCGGCCGCGACGCCGTTGACCGCCGCGATCACCGGCTTCGGCATCTCGGCGAGCGCCAGCGCGATCGGCGCGTAGTGGTCCGGCACCGTGCTCCACAGCGCGGCCTGGTCGTCGGCCCGCAGCAGCCCGATGTGCTCCTTCAGGTCCTGCCCGACGCAGAACGCCCGTCCGGTCCCGGTCAGCACGACGACCCGCACGGCCGGGTCGTCGGCGGCGGCCTGGATCGTGTCGCGGAGCAGGACCTTCGTCGGCGTGTCGAGCGCGTTCATCGCGTCCGGCCGGTTGAGGGTGACGGTCGCGACACCTTCGGCGACGGCGTACGTGACGGGATCACTCATCGTGGTCAGCTCCTTGACGGTCAGTGAGATTCAGCGGAGATTTTCAGTGCTGGGTCAGACAGTTGTCGACGAAACGCCCGGCCGCGGGGCTCAGTCGTTCGGCGTGGAAATCGAAGAACGCGGCGGCCTTCGTCCCGGCCCAGCCGGCCGGCAGCAGCTCGTCCGGAAGTCCCGGATCCCGGAACAGGAACTTGCGCCATTCGTGCACCAGTTCGGACCGTACGGCGAACGCTTGCTCGTCGCCGGTCTCGGTGCCGGCGGCGTCCACGAGCGCCTTCGCGTCGATCAGCCAGGCCTCGTACGACGCGCCGAGTTCGTCGAGTTTCCAGACCCTTCGGGCGAACGCGGGAGCGCCGCTGTCGACGGGGGCGCGGAACCGGTCCGCGGCGATACCTTCCATCGCGAGGATCTGGTCGACCTCGGCGTCGTTGCGCAGCCCGACCCAGGCGCCGTCGGACAGCGGAGCCCAACCCAGGAAGGAAAGTTGGCCCGCCAGTTGGTCGCGGCGCCGGGCGTTCGGGACCTCGCGCAGGATGCCCAGGTGCCAGTGCCGGTCCCAGTCGCCCGGGCCCTCGGAACCGGCCGCCACCGGCGTGCCGTCCGGCGCGGTCCGGTAGATCCGGGCGGCCGCGTCGTCGAGGCGGCGACGCGCCCGGGCGGACAGTGCGTACCCGGGCTGGCCGTCGATCCGGGCAGGCTCCAGCCAGCCCTGCCGGACCATCCTGGAGACAGCTGTCCGGACCGCGGGCGGATGGACCCCGAGCGGCGCGAGCAGCCGGACGAGAGCGGCGACCGGGGCCTGCGCACCTCGCGCGCGCAGGTGGTCGCCGTACAGGTCGAAGAGGGCTGAACGGGCGTGCACAAGACTCGAGTCTGCCGTATGGTGCACGGCTCTGGCCCGGGATCGGGAATAATGGGGCCTGATACACACTGCGATACGCGCCGACGGCGCATCACCGCAACGGCGCCGGCGACGGAACGTCTGCGCGGTGTCGTCGCTCAACACCGACACTGGGAAGGGGTGCGCGCATGGCGGCGATGAAGCCGCGGACGGGCGATGGTCCGCTCGAGGTCACCAAGGAGGGCCGCGGGATCGTGATGCGGGTTCCGCTCGAGGGCGGCGGCCGGCTCGTCGTCGAGCTCAATGCCGAAGAGGCGACCGAGCTCGGGAACGCACTGAAGGCCGTCGTCGGCTGATCACATCCTCCGGGGGTGACCTTCGCCCCTGCCTTTCACCGACCCCGGTGGGTGCCGCTCTTTTCGGCACCGGCCGGGGTCGTTACGGTTTGCTCTGCCCTATTTGTTCGCCCTGTCTGATCAAACAGTGAGGTTCGACCCAGTGGCTCGCCGCAGCAGCTCGTCTCCTTTTCCCAGTCTCCCGGTCGTCGCCTGGCAGCCCGGTCTGCCGGTGCACGGGTCGTCGACCTGGGTGATCGTCGTCGGTGCCGAGGACGGGCTGCCGGCGGCCGCGAAGGAGGCGGGGGAGCGGCTCGGCGTCGACCTCGACCGGTTGCTCGAGGTGCAGCGCGACACCGGGTTCAGCCCGTCGGCCGGCGCCACCGCGGCGTACCCGCTGCTGACCGGAGACGTCACCGAGATCCTGCTGGTCGGGGCCGGTGACGTGAGCGCCAAGGCCCTGCGACACGCCGGGGCGGCGGTGGCGCGGTTCGGCCGCGGCAAGGACGAACTCACCACTGTTGTTGCCGAAGGCATCGACGATGCGAGGCTGCAGGCGTTCGCCGAGGGCGTGGTGCTCGGCTCGTTCTCGTACACGCAGAAGACGGTCGACACGGGCAAGCCCGCGGTCGGCACGGTGACGCTGACCGACGGGTCGGCCGCCGAGCGGCAGCCGGTGCTCGACCGCGGTGCCGTGATCGGGCGCACCGGCTGGCTGGCCCGGCAGCTCGCGATCACCCCGTCGAACGAGAAGGACCCGGCCTGGCTGGCGGCGCGCGCGACCGAGGTGGCCGCCGCGACCGGTCTCGAGGTGACGGTCTGGGACGAGAAGAAGCTCGCCGCCGACGGTTTCGGCGGCATCCTCGCGGTCGGTCAGGGCTCGAGCCGGCCGCCGCGGTTCGTCCGGCTCGACTACACACCGGCAGGCGCGACCAAGAAGACGCCGTACGTCGTGCTCGTCGGCAAGGGCATCACCTACGACACCGGCGGCCTGTCGCTGAAGCCGCGCGAGGGCATGGTGTCGATGAAGCGCGACATGACCGGCGGCGGCTCGGTGATCGCGACGATGTCCGCGCTGCGCGACCTCGGCGCGAACGTCCGGGTGACCGGCCTGGTCTGCGCCGCGGAGAACATGCCGTCGGGTTCGGCGTACCGTCCGGACGACGTGATCCGGCACTTCGGCGGCCGCACGACCGAGGTGAAGAACACCGACGCCGAGGGCCGCCTGGTGCTCGCCGACGGGCTCGCGTACGCCGTCCAGGAGCTGAAGCCCGACGTCCTCGTCGACATCGCCACGCTGACCGGCGCGATCAAGGTGTCGCTCGGCGCGATGCTGTACGGCGGCATGTTCGCGACCGACGACGCGCTCGCCGACAACCTCGCCGACGCCGGCCGGGTGTCCGGCGAGGAGCTGTGGCGGATGCCGCTGCCGGCCGAGTACGAGGAGCTGATCTCGACGCCGATCGCCGACTCGGTGAACAGCTCGAAGGGCCCGGGCTCGATCACGGCGGCGCTGTTCCTGAAGGCGTTCGCGGGCGACGTCCCGTGGGCGCACCTCGACCTGTCGTCGATCGCCGAGTCCCCGTCCGACCGCTTCGAGTACTCCGCCGGCGCGACCGGCGCCGGCGCCCGCCTGCTCAGCACCTGGCTGGCCTCCGGCACGCCGACGTCCGGTATCGGCTGATCGGTGCTTGCGGCAACTATCTGAACCGGTCCCGGAGGAACTCCACGACGCGGTCGCGGGCCGGGCGCGCTTGCGGGACCAGGCCGGGCATGCTGATGAACGCGTGGCCGGCCTTCGGGTGCTCGCTGACCGCGACCTCGGTGCCGGCCTCCCGCAGGCGTTCGGCGTAGACGCGGCCGTGGTCCGCGACCGGGTCGAGCGCCGGGATCACCACGAGGGTCGGCGGCAATCCGCCCAGGTGGTCGGCGTACAGCGGTGACAGCGGACGCGGATCGGTCCCCTCCGGTACGGCGAGGCGCCGGAAGAACTCGAGCCCCTCGCGGGTGAGGGTCGGCGTGTCGGGGTACTGCGCCACCGAGTCGTAGTCGAGCGCGGTCGAGGTCACGTCGACGCACGGGTTGACCAGCACCTGCGCGCGGAGCGACAGTCCCGCGTCACGGGCCCGCAGCGCGGACAGCGCGGCAACCATCGAGCCCGCGCTCTCGCCGGCGACCGCGACGCGGGTCGGGTCGATTCCCCAGTCGGAGGCGTGCTGGAACACGTGCCGCAGCACGTCCCAGCCGTCGTCGACCATCGCTGTCAGCGGGGTCTCGTGGTCCATCAGCCGGTGCTCGACGGAGATGACCACGGCGGACGCCCGCGCGGCGACGTTGCTGTTGATCCAGTCGCACTGCACCGCGGTGCCCACATAGCCGCCGCCGTGAACGTGCAGGACCAGCGGCAGCCTGCCCGAGTTCTTCGGGCGGTGGACCCGGACCCGGATCGTGCGGTCGGCGAGCCGGACCTGCTGCCAGTTGATCGTCACGCCGCTGTGCGGGATGCCGGTGAGCAGCCGCGCGAAGCGGGAGTTGACGATCCGGCTCGCGACTTCGCCGAAGGCGGCGAGGTCGGCGGGCGTCATCGACCGGTAGTCGGGCTCCTTGCGGACCGAGTAGACCAGGCGGACGCCGAGTGGTGCCCGCTGCGCGGGTGGGGTCAGGGTGGCGGATCTGTGCATCGGGCACCGTCCTCGCGGTTTCGCTACGACTAGTATCGATACTGAAGGTAGCATAACTCGATAGGGTGGGCCCATGGCTCCCAGCGCCCGGCCGCCCGGCCGGCCCCGTTCGAGTGTCGACGCGGAGGTGTTCGCGGCGACGCTGACGACGATCCACGAGCTCGGGTACACCCGGGCCACGGTCGACCGGATCGCGGCGGCGGCCGGGATCGCGAAGACGACGATCTACCGGCGGTGGCCGTCCAAGGGCGCGCTGGTCACCGCGTGCCTGGTCGATGCCTTCGGCCCGCTTCCGCCGGCCGGCCGGGACCGCGAGCAGGACCTGGCCGCGGCGGTCCGCTTCGGGGCACGCCGGATCGCCGAGCCGGGGATCGCGGCGGCGTTCGCCGGCGTGTTCACCGACGCGATCGGCGATCCGGAGCTGCGCCAGATCCTGTCCACCCAGCTGCAGGACCCGTACCGCCAGGTGCTGACCGAGTCACTCGGGTTGTCCGAGCAGCGCGTGCTGTTCTTCATCGACGTCGTGATCGGCACGCTGCTGCACCGCATGGGTATGACCGGCGAGCCGATGGTCGAGTCCGACGTCGAGGCCCTGATCGCGATGCTCCAGCGCGAACTCCGCTAGCGCGCGCCCCGGTCTACCGTGGACGTCATGGAGAGTACGAACGCCTTGGGCGACTACCTCCGGGCCCGGCGCGAACAGGTGCGGCCCGAGGACGTCGGCATCCGGAGCATCGGCGTGCGCCGCGTCCCCGGGCTGCGGCGCGAGGAGGTCGCGCTGCTCGCGGGCATCAGCTCGGACTACTACCTCCGCCTGGAGCAGGGCCGGGACCGCAACCCGTCGGTGCAGGTCCTCGAGGCGATCGCAGGCGTCCTGCGCCTGGACGCGGACGCCACGGCGTACCTCCTCGGGCTCGCCCAGGAGCGCTCCGCCCCGAGGCCACGGCCCCGGGGCGAGGAGGCGCCGGAGAGCATCGTCGAGCTGATCAGCGGGTGGCCGAACAACCCGGCGTACGTGCAGAACAAGTACACCGACGTCCTCGCGGTCAACGCGCTCTGCACGGCGCTCTCACCGAACTACGCCGTCGGCGTGAACCTGCTCTCCGCCGTCCTGCTCGACCCCCGCGAGCAGGACCTGCGCCGGGACTGGGACGAGCTGACCGAGGAGGGCGTCGGCGCCCTGCGCTCCGAGCTCGGCCCGAACGTCGACGACGCCCGGCTGACGGAGTTGGTGGGCGAGCTGTCGGTCCGCAGCGAGCGGTTCCGGCAGCTGTGGGCCCGCCACGAGGTGCGGCCGCGGCGTGGCCGGCTGAGCAAGCTGACCCACCCGGAGGTCGGCGACCTCGACCTCCGGTCGGACAAGCTGACGATCGGCGGCACCGACAACGTCACGCTGGTCGTCTTCCACGCCGTGCCCGGATCCCGAGACGAGGAGTCGCTCGCCCTGCTGGGCAGCCTGGTCGCACCGCGCGAAGAGCCGAGCGTCAGGCCCAGCGAGCATAGGCCCGAATGATCTCCGGGTACGCCGTGAACGCCGTCCCGACATGGTCGACGGCACCCATCGAGTGCACCGTCACATGCGCGCCGCGCGAACGCAGGGAGGTCGCGCACACGTCGGCGTTCGCGGCCACCACGTCGGTGTCCTTCGTCCCGCTGTAGAGGTGGACCGGGACCCGCGGCGTCCAGTCCTGGCAGATCCGGTCGGCCTTCCGCAGCGCCTGCAGGAACCGGCCGGTGGGGTGCTGCAGCCGCGCGGCGAACTCCGGCGTGAACAGCTTCTCCGGCGAGTCCGGCAGCCCGGCCACGATCTCCGCGTCGGAGTGCGTCCCGTCGAACAGGCCCTCGACCGTCTCCGCGTAGGGCGCCCGGAACGCGGTGCGCGGGTCTTCGTACAGCCCGACGGTCCGGTTCCACGCGGTCACGAAGTACGCGAGGTAGTACGTCGCGGTCGGCGGCAGGACGCGACCGTCGAACGCGGCCGGCAGTTCCGTGCCGCGCAGGTCGTACGGCCCGGCGACGGCGCGGATCCCACCGAGGCGGAACGGCCCGACCTCCCCGCGGCTCAGGGCGCGGCCGAAGCCGATCGAGGCCCGGCCGCCCTGCGAGAACCCCGTCACCAGCACGTCATGCTTCAGCGCCACGCCGTGCCGGGCGGCGAACGTCCGCGCGGCGAGCAGCAGGTCGGCCGAGGCCGAGGTCTCGGTCTTGGTGTCGACGTACGGATGCGGGCCCGGCCCTGATCCGAGGCCCAGGTAGTCCGGCGCGACGCCGACCAGCCCCTGGCCGGCGAACAACGCCGTCACCAGCCGGTCCGTCGAGGTGTCGTCGGCGGACGCGACGTCCGCCTTGCCCGCGAGCGTGCCGTGCAGGTACTCCACGACGGTCAGCGCACCGCGCCGGCCGTCCGGCAGCACGACGATGCCGCTGGCCGTCGTCGGTCGCCCGTCGTGATCGACCGTTCGGTAGATCACCCGGTACGCCGTGACGTCGTACGACGCCCGCGGCGCGCCGGGGAAGTCGGCCGCCGCCGCGTCGAGCTGGGCCGCCGTCAGGTGAGCGATCGGGGTCGCCGAGACGACCGCACCGCGCAGACCCAGGACTGTCGAGTGGGCGGGCCGGCTCGTGGCCGGCAGGCTCACGGCGCCGTAGGCGGACAGCGGGAACGCGAGCAGCGCAGCGGTCGCGAGCGTGGCGGCGACAGGTTTCGTCAGGCGAGAAGTCATGGCTCAACCCAACCGCCGCCGGCCGGCTCACAGAATGGTGCGAAGCCCCGGACCCCGGGTGGGGTTTCCCCTACCCGAGCAGGTTCGAGTACAGCTCGACGGTGCGTTGCGCGACGGCGTCCCAGCCGAATTGCGAGACCGCGCGGTCCCGGCCGGCCTTGCCCATCGCCGACGCCCGGGACGGATCGTCGACCAGGGCGTTGATGCCGTCCGCCAGGCCGCGCTCGAAGGTGTCGGTGTCGTTCTCGTCGTACGGCACCAGGATGCCGGTCACGCCGTCGTCGACGACCTCGGGGATACCGCCGACCGCGCTCGCGACGACCGCGGTCTCGCAGGCCATCGCCTCCAGGTTGACGATGCCGAGCGGCTCGTAGATCGACGGGCAGCAGAACGCCAGCGCGTGCGTCAGCACCTGCCGGACCTCTTCGCGCGGCAGCATCTCGGAGACCACGAACACGCCGTCGCGGGCGGTCCGCAGATCCTCGATCAGCGCGTCGGTCTCGGCCTTCAGCTCGGCCGTGTCGGCCGCGCCGGCCAGCAGGACGAGCTGCACGGACGGGTCCAGCCGCAGGCCCGCGCGGAGCAGGTGCGGCACGCCCTTCTGCCGGGTGATCCGGCCGACGAACGTCACGTACGGCCGGCTCAGGTCGACGCCGAGCCGCTCCAGCACGTGCGTCGACGGATCCGGGCGGTAGAAGTCCGCGTCGATCCCGTTCGAGATCACGTGCACCTTGGCCGGGTCGATCGACGGGTAGCAGTCGAGGACGTCGGTCCGCATCCCGCGGCTCACCGCGACCACTGCGTCGGCGGCCTCGTACGCGGTCCGTTCGGCCCAGCTCGACAGCCGGTAGCCGCCGCCCAGCTGCTCGGCCTTCCACGGCCGGCGCGGCTCGAGCGAGTGCGCGGTGACGACGTGCGGTACGTCGTACAGCAGCTTGGCCCAGTGGCCCGCCATGTTCGCGTACCAGGTGTGTGAGTGCACGAGCTGTGAGCCGCCGACCGCGGCGGTCATGGTCAGGTCGGTGGACAGGATGCGCAGCGCCGCGTTCGCGTTCGGGATCCGCGGGTCGTCCTCGGAGTGCGCGGTCGCGCCCTGCCGGGGCTCGCCCATGCAGTGCACGTCGACGTCGACCAGCCGGTGCAGTTCGCGGACCAGGAAGTCCACGTGCACCCCCGCCCCGCCGTACACGTCCGGAGGAAACTCACGCGTCAGAATGGCGACCTTCATAAGCTCCGACCATAGGTCATCAGACGAGGTGTGTCGGCACCCAGAAGCGCAGCTTTCCGTGTCGTTCGTCTTCCAGTTCGCCACCAGCTGCCTCGATCACCTTGCGCGACGCGGTGTTGTCCAGGTCGCAGGTGACCAGGGCCGGGTCGATGCCGAGCCCGGCGGCGAGCGGGAGGGACTGGGCGAGCATCTGGGTGGCGTGCCCGTTGCGGCGGGCCGACGGGCGGACGAAATACCCGATGTGACCGCCGACCTCGACCAGCGCCGGGGTCAGCTCGTGCCGGATCGAGAGCCGGCCGAGGAACTCGACGCCGTCGACGAACCACAGCACGGTCTGGTGCACGAACCCGGCCGGCAGCACCGTCGCCGGATCGGCCTCGGCCCGGATCGACTCCACCATCCGGTGGAACTCGTCCGGGTCGGCGGCCTGCTCCCGGGTCCACTCGACGTCGTCGGCGAGCGACCGGGTGCCGAGCCAGCGCTCATGATCCGGGCCGAGCTCGTCCCAGGCCGCGAGGAACGAGCGGTGAACGGCGACGGACGGAACGATGAGGATCGGCATCCTCACAGTGTCGCGACGCGCGCAAACGCTTATGTACCGAAGCATCGAGAGCTAAGGTGCGGACATGGCAAAGGCGCCCAGTGTTCTCGGAATCGTGCTGGCCGGTGGCGAGGGGAAGCGGTTGATGCCGCTGACGGCGGACCGGGCCAAACCGGCCGTGCCGTTCGGCGGCAGTTATCGCCTGATCGACTTCGTGCTGTCGAATTTGGTCAACGCCGGCTATCGAAATCTCTGTGTGCTGACCCAGTACAAGTCGCACTCGCTCGACCGGCACGTGACGCTGACCTGGCGGATGTCGACGTTCCTCGGCAACTACGTGACGTGTGTCCCGGCCCAGCAGCGGCTCGGCCCGCAGTGGTACCAGGGCAGCGCGGACGCGATCTACCAGTCGATGAACCTGATCAACGACGCGGACCCGGAGTACATCGTGGTCTTCGGCGCCGACCACGTGTACCGGATGGACGCCTCGCAGATGGTCGCCGCGCACATCGAGCGCGGGAACGGCGTGACCGTGGCCGGGATCCGGGTGCCGCGCGTCGAGGCGACCGAGTTCGGCGTCATCAAGACCGGCGCGGACGGTCAGGTGATCGAGGAGTTCCTGGAGAAACCGGCCGACCCGCCGGGGCTGCCGGACTCGCCGGACGAGACGTTCGCGTCGATGGGCAACTACGTGTTCACCCGGGACGTGCTGGTCGAGGCGCTGCGCAAGGACGCCGCGAACCCGGCGTCGCGGCACGACATGGGCGGCGACATCGTCCCGATGCTCGTTGCCGAGGGCAAGGCGGGCGTCTACGACTTCAAGGACAACGACGTACCGGGCGCCCTGGACCGGGACCGTTCGTACTGGCGCGACGTCGGCTCGCTGGACTCCTACCACGAGGCCCACATGGACCTGGTGTCGATCCAGCCGGTGTTCAACCTGTACAACCACGACTGGCCGATCTTCACCTCGCACCCGCAGCTGCCGGGGGCGAAGTTCACCGACAACGCGACCGTCGGCGAGTCGATCGTCTGCCAGGGCTCGATCGTCTCCGGCGCGCATGTGGACCACTCGGTGCTCGGGTCGAACGTGATCGTCAGCGCCGGCGCCGACATCCAGCGCTCGGTGATCATGGACAACTGCAAGATCGGCAAGAACGTCGTGCTGAAGAACGTGATCCTGGACAAGAACGTCATCGTCCCGGACGGCACCGAGATCGGCGTCGACCAGGACTACGACCGGGAACGCGGGTTCACCGTCTCCAAGGGCGGCGTGACGGTGCTCGGCAAGGGGCAGGTCATCGAGCCCCCGAAGGCCACGACCGCCGATGACGCCGATCACGCCGCCGACGAGGTCGCCGAGGCGTGAGCACCGAGGCCGAGGCGCTGCAGCTCGATGCCGCGGATCCCGGGCACCGGGAGCTCTTCGACGTACCGCCGGCGCAGGGCGGTGACTACCCCGAGGTGGCGTACTTCGCCGGCAACTCGTTGGGGCTGCGGCCGAAGGCGACCCGGGCCGAGCTGCTCGAGGATCTCGACTCGTGGGCCGCGCTCGGGGTCGAAGGGCATCGCGACGCCGGCCGGCCCTGGTTGCCGTACCACGAGCTCCTGACGGGTCCGGCGGCGCGGCTGGTCGGCGCGTTGCCGAGCGAGACGGTCGTGATGAACACGCTGACCGTCAACCTGCACCTGTTGATGGTGTCGTTCTACCGGCCGACGCACTCGCGGCACCGGATCGTGATCGAGGACTCGGCGTTCCCCTCCGACAGTTACGCCGTCCGGTCGCAGGTCCGCTTCCACGGGTACGACCCGGAGGACGCGGTGGTCCGGTTGCGCCCGCGGCCGGGGGAGAACAGCCTGCGGACGGCCGATGTCGTCGAGCAGCTCGGCGGCGACGTGGCGCTCGTCCTCCTGGGCGGCGTGAACTACCTGACCGGTGAGCTGATGGACATCCCGATGATCACCAAGGCCGGTCACGCGGCCGGTGCGGTGGTCGGGTGGGACCTCGCGCACGCGGCCGGGAACGTGCCGCTGGCGTTGCACGACTGGGACGTGGACTTCGCGGCCTGGTGCTCGTACAAGTACCTGAACTCCGGACCGGGCGCGATCGCCGGTGCGTTCGTGCACGAGCGGCATCTCGGCGGGGACCTGCCGCGGTTCGAGGGCTGGTGGAGCACGGAGGCGAAGACGCGGTTCGAGATGACGCCGGAGTCGCGACCGCCGGCGACCGCGGACGCGTGGCAGGTGTCCAACCCGCCGATCTTCGCGATGGGCCCGGTGCGGACGTCGCTGGAGATCTTCGACCGGATCGGTATCGAGGTGCTGCGGGAGCGGAGCGTGCGGTTGACGGCGTACCTGGACAGACAGCTCGCCGGCGTGGCCGAGGTCATCACGCCGACGGACCCGGCGCGCCGCGGGGCGCAGCTGTCGTTGCGGGTCGGCGGCGGTGCCGGGGGGCTGTCACGGCGGCTGCGGTTCGAGTACGGCGTGATCGCGGACTCGCGCGAGCCCGATGTCCTGCGGCTCGCGCCGGTGCCGTTGTACTCGACGTACCACGACTGCTGGCGGGCGGCGACGGCGTTGGCCGAGGTGATGGCATGAAGATTGCGATCGTGGGGGCCGGGCTGACCGGGTCGCTGCTGGCGTGTTTCCTGGCGCGGCGCGGGCTGACCGTGACGCTGTACGAGCGCCGGCCGGATCCCCGGGTCGCGCAGGTCGAGCGCGGCCGGTCGATCAACCTGGCCATCTCCGAGCGCGGCCTGGACGCGTTGCGGCGGATCGGCCTGGTCGACCAGGTGATGGCGGACGCGCTGCCGATGAAGGGCCGGATGATCCACCCGGTGACGGGGCCGCTGGACTTCCAGGCGTACTCGGCGTCGGGGGACCGGGCGATCAACTCGATCAGCCGGGGCGCGCTGAACAATGCCCTGCTCTCGGCCGCGGCTGCCGCCGACGGCGTGACGGTCGAGTTCGAGCACCGGCTGGTGGAGCTCGATTCGGCCGCCGGGCAGCTGGTGTTCGCGACACCGTCCGGGAAGGTCTCGGTGACGGCCGACGTGGTGCTCGGCGCCGACGGCGCGGGCTCCGCGGTCCGCGAGCAACTGCTTGCCGAAGGCATCGTCGCGGAGGACGTGGACTTCCTCGACTACGGGTACAAGGAGTTGTCGATCCCCGCTGCGCGCGGTGAGTTCGCGCTGGATCCCGGGGCCCTGCACATCTGGCCGCGCGGCACGTCGATGATGATCGCGCTGCCGAACCCGGACCGCTCGTTCACGTGCACGCTGTTCTGGCCGGCCGGGTCGTTCGACGCGCTGACGACGGCGGACGGGATCTCGGCGCACTTCCGTGAGCACTACCCGGATCTGTTGCCACTGGCGCCGGAGCTGGTCGACGACTACCTGAACAACCCCGTCGGCGTCCTCGGCACCGTGCACACGCTGCCGTGGCAGGCTCACGGGCGGACGGCGTTGCTCGGCGACGCGGCGCACGCGATCGTCCCCTTCTACGGCCAGGGCGCGAACTGCGCGTTCGAGGACGTCGTCGAGCTGGACCGCTGCCTCGACGACACGGGCGGCTCGTGGGCGCGGGCGCTGCCGCTGTTCGAGACGCGACGCCGGGAGAACACCGAGGCGATCGCGGAGATGGCCCTGGCCAACTTCGTCGAGATGCGCGACAAGGTCGCCTCCCCGGTGTTCAGGCTGCAGAAGCAGGTGGAGCACGCCCTCGAGCGGATGCTCCCCGGCCGCTACGTCTCCCGCTACGAGCTGGTCTCCTTCTCGACCACGCCGTACGCCGAGGTCCGGCGCCGGGTCCGCCGCCAGCACCAGCTCCTCGGTGCCGGGGCGGTCGCGCTCGGCGGCGTACTGCTCGGGCTGGTTCGGAGGCGACTGCGGTGAGCTTGTGGACGCCTGAGTTGCTGACCGGACAGCCCGCGGGTGTCGGGGTGCTGCGGCACTTCGTCGGCGGCGCGTTCGTGGAGAGCGCCTCGCGGTTCGCGAAGGCCTCGCCGGTGACGGGGGAGCAGATCTTCGACGTGTGCGAGGCCGACGCCTCGACCGTGGACGCGGCGGTGGACGCGGCTCGTGCGGCGTTGCGCGGTCCGTGGGGGCGGATGAGCGAGCAGGAGCGGGCCGTCGTACTGCGGCGCGTGGCGGACGGGCTCGAGCGGCGGTTCGAGGACCTGGTGGCGGCCGAGGTCGGTGACACCGGCAAGTCGATCAGCCAGGCGCGGACGCTGGACATCCCGCGCGGTGCGGCGAACTTCCGCGCGTTCGCGGACTTCGCGACGACCGTGCCGACCGAGTCGTACGCGACGACGCTCCCCGACGGGCGACGGGCGTTGAACTATGCCGTCCGCAAACCGGTCGGTGTCGTCGCCATCGTCGTCCCGTGGAATCTTCCGCTGCTGCTGCTCACCTGGAAGGTCGCGCCGGCGCTTGCCTGCGGCAACGCGGTGATCGTGAAGCCGTCCGAGGAGACGCCGTCGTCGGCGACCGTGCTCGCCGAGGTGATGGCGGAGGCCGGCGTCCCAGACGGTGTCTTCAACCTGGTGCACGGCTTCGGCCCGTCGTCGGCGGGGGAGTACCTGACCCGGCACCCGGGCGTGGACGCGATCACGTTCACGGGCGAGTCCGCCACCGGTACGGCGATCGCGAAGGTCGCGGCGGACCGGGTCAAGGCGGTGTCCTTCGAGCTCGGCGGGAAGAACGCGGGCCTGGTGTTCGCGGACGCCGACCTGGACGCGGCCGTCGAGGGATCGGTCCGCTCGGTGTTCACCAACGGCGGGCAGGTGTGCCTGTGCACCGAGCGCCTGTACGTCGAACGCCCGGTCTTCGAGCAGTTCACGTCACGGCTGGCTCGGCGGGCGGAGGAGTTGACGTACGGCTGGCCGGCCGACGAGAACACGATGAACATGCCGCTGATCTCCAAACAGCACCGCGACAAGGTCCTCTCGTACTACGACCTCGCCCGGGCCGAAGGCGCCGACGTCCTGGCCGGTGGCGGCGTACCGACCTTCGGCGACGCCCGCGACGGCGGCTGCTACGTCCAGCCGACCGTGGTGACCGGACTGCCGGCCGACGCTCGGACCAATCGTGAAGAGGTGTTCGGGCCGATCTGCCACATCGCGCCGTTCGACACCGAAGAGGAAGCCTTCGCCCTCGCCAACGACAGCGACTACGGACTGGCGGCGACCGTCTGGACCCGCGACGTCGGCCGGGCCCATCGCGCCGGTGCGGCCCTGGACGTCGGCCTCTGCTGGGTGAACACCTGGTTCCTCCGCGACCTGCGCACGCCGTTCGGCGGGGTGAAGCTGTCCGGCGTCGGACGCGAGGGCGGGCGGCACTCGGTGGACTTCTACACCGAGACCACGAACGTCTGCGTGGAGCTGTCATGACCGTCGTGCCCGGGAAGGCCACGCCGCGGGGCCGCTTCCCGCATGTGAAGGTGCAGAACGGTTTCGCGTTCGTTTCGGGGACGTCGAGCCGGCGGCCGGACAACTCGATCGCCGGGGCCTCGGTCGACTCGCTCGGGACCGTGTCGCTGGACATCCGCGAGCAGACCCGGGCGGTGCTGGAGAACATCCGCGACATCCTGACGGCGGTGGGGGCGGGACTCGAGGATCTCGTCAGCGTCACGACGTACCTGGTGTCGATGAACGACTTCGGGGGGTACAACGAGGTGTACGCCGAATTCTTCGACGACTCCGGGCCGGCCCGGACGACCGTCGCAGTGCATCAGCTGCCGCATCCCCAGCTGCTGATCGAAATCCAGGCCGTAGCGGCGATCCCGCACGAGGAGGAGTGACACATGGTCAACCTGGAGTCGACGAACTTTCCGCAGTGGATCGAGGAGAACAAGCATCTGCTGAAGCCGCCGGTCGGCAACAAGCAGATGTTCCCGACCGGGGACGACTTCATCACGATGGTGGTCGGCGGCCCGAACCAGCGCACCGACTTCCACGTCGACCCGTACGAGGAGTTCTTCTACCAGATCTCCGGCGAGCTCAAGGTGAACGTGATGACCGACGACGGCCCGGCGACCGTCGCGGTGAACGCCGGTGAGATGTGGGTGCTGCCGCGGAACATGCCGCACTCGCCGCAGCGCGGGCCGAACTCGATCGGCCTGGTGATCGAGCGGGTCCGCGAGCCGGGGGTGCTGGAGAAGTTCCGCTGGTACTGCGGCAACTGCAACGGGATCGTCCACGAGGTCGAGCTCCAGGTCACCGACATCGTCGCGGACCTGCCACCGGTCTTCACCGCGTTCTACGACAGCGAGGAAGCCCGGACCTGCCCGAACTGCGGCACGGTGCACCCGGGTAAATGACCGTCGACGTCCACACCCACCTGGTACCGCACGGCTGGCCGGACCTCGCGGCCGCGTGCGGCGGGGACGGGTGGCCGTGGTTGCGGATCGACTCCGAGCGGGCCGCGATGATCATGGTCGGCTCGACCGAGTTCCGCCCGATCGGCCCGCAGGCCTGGGATCCGGCCGTCCGGCGGGCCGACATGGATGCCGACGGCATCGATCTTCAGGTGGTGTCGCCGACGCCGGTGTTCTTCGGGTACGAGCGGCCCGCGGCGCAGGCCGTGAAGCTGGCCCGGATCTTCAACGACCTCACCCTGGAGACGCTGGCCGGCGACGACCGGTTCGTGCCGTTCTGCCAGGTGCCGCTGCAGGACCCGGACCTGGCCTGCGCCGAGCTGGACCGCTGCCGGGCGGCCGGTCACGCGGGCGTGGAGATCGGCAACCACGTCGACGACAAGGATCTCGACGACGCCGGCATTGTTGCCTTCCTCAACCATTGCGCGGAGACCGGTACGCCGGTGCTGGTGCATCCGTGGGACATGCCGGGCGGCCCGCGGCTGGACCGCTGGATGGCGCGCTGGCTGACCGGCATGCCCGCCGAGACCCACCTGTCGTTGCTGGCGATGATCCTGGGCGGGGCGTTCGACCGGTTGCCGCCGTCGCTGCGGATCTGTTTCGCCCACGGGGGCGGCAGTTTCGCGTTCTGGCTGGGCCGGCTGGAGAACGCCTGGCACCGGCGCGGCGATGTCGTCCGTGGTTGCTCCGAGCATCCACCGTCGGCGTACCTGGACCGGATCCTGGTCGACACGGTGGTGTTCGAATCAGCGCCTTTGCGGCTCCTTGTCGATACCTTGGGGGAAGACCGCGTTCTGGTCGGCAGTGACTATCCCTATCCACTGGGTGAGCGGCCGGTCGGGGAGGTGGTACGGAAGGCCGGCTTCCTGACCGCGGAACAGCAGCAGATGTTGCTGACGTCGAACGCCCTGCGTTATCTCGGGAGGTCTGAATGAGTGAGGACCGATCGGTACTGTCGCGGAAGGCGCCGGAGCCGGACGAGGAACTGCGGTACGGCGACCACGCGGACCAGGTGATCGACTCCTGGCACGCGAAGGAGTACCGGCCGCTGCTGGTGTTCCTGCACGGCGGCTTCTGGCGGCCGGAATACGACCGGGTGCACGCCCGCTCACTGGGCGCGGCACTGTCCGACCTGGGATGGCCGGTCGTCTCGGTGGAGTACCGCCGCGAGCCCGGCAACCCCGACACCACCACGGCCGACATCCGCACGGCGCTGGACGCGCTACCCGATCTGGTGGACGTCCACGCGGGCTACGTGCTGATGGGCCACTCCGCAGGCGGCCAACTGGCGCTGTGGGCCGCCTCCACGCTCAACCCGGTCCGGCTGCGCGCTGTCGTCGCACTGGCGCCCGTGGCCGACCTGCTGATGGCCGACCAGCGCATGATCGGCGACAGCGCAGTCCAAGCGTTCATCGGCGGCGGCGTCCGGAACGACCTGGACCCGGTCCACCTCCCGGCCTCGATCGCCCCTGTGACCCTGATCCACGGCACGAACGACACCGTCGTCCCCATCGCCATCACCGAGTCCTACTTCGCCGCCCACCCCACAGCCCATTTCCACCGCGTCGACCACTGCGGCCACTACGAACTGATAGACCCCCAGTCCGACCCCTGGCACGACGTAACCACCGAACTGACCCGCCTGACGAGCTGACAGTCATTCCAGATCGGGGATGCGCCGCCAGACTGCGCCGCGCCCCGTTCCTTCGGGACTGACCTTCTGCTCGTTCTTCAGCTCCTCCAGGACGAGCCGGATGGTCTGATCGCTGATTCCCGGCAGGGCCGTGCGGACGTCTGCCAGGCGGAAGACCGGGGCCGCATGCTTCAGCACGTGTGCGCGAACCCGGTCCTGCTTCGTTCCTCCACTCCTGTCTGCGGCAGCCCGGCGGGCAAAGACCTGGTACGCCGACGCCAGGACGTCCACGAAGTACGACAACCACGGCCAGGGATCCGCCTTGTCGTCGTGCCAATCATCGGTGGAACGCAGGAGAGCCGCGTAGTACTCGTCGGCAGAGTCGGCGATGAGCTGTTCGAGAGAGACCCATCGGCAGACCTCGTAGCCGCCGTCGATCAGCAGCGCGTTCGTCAGCGCACGGGCGACTCGGCCGTTCCCGTCGGCGAACGGATGGATGACGAGCAGGTCCAGTACGAACAGACCGACGAGGAGGACCGGATGATGTCTTCCGTAGGCCTGCGCATCCCGGTACCGGGCGATGAGGTCGGTCAGGTAGTCGGCGGTCCGCGCTGCTGGGACAGGCACGAACCTGACCGTTGTACTGCCGTCCGGTGAACGATCGACGACCAGGTTGTCATCTGTCTTGAGCTGTCCTCCTGGGTACGCCGTCTCGGACCAGAGCAACCGGTGGAGATGCAGCAGAAGACCGATGTTCAGCGGGTGCCAGTCTTCCTGGAACAGATAGTCGAGCGCCTTGCGGTAGCCGGCCAGTTCCTGCTCGCTCCGGTTCCGGAGCACCCCGGCCTTGCCTTCGATGATGCGCTCGGCCCGCGCGGCGTCGGGTACGACAACACCTTCGATGGCCGACGACGCGGTGATGCTCTGGATACGCGCGCGGTTGGCGAGCTCGGTCAACAGAGCCGGCAACTGATGCCGGTACAGCGCCTCACTGCTCCCAACCGATGCCGACCAGCAAACGTACTAATCAGGACCGAGATTAGTACGTTTGTAGGTTCTCTTAGTGGGTTCCTGCGCGCTACTTCAGGCGTTTGGCGGCGGTGAGGAGGCCGTCGGAGGTGGGGAGGAGGGCTGAGACCAGGTTGTCGTCGTCGCGGACGGCGCGGATCAGGTCTCGGAGGGCCATGGTGTCGGGGTCGCGGTGGGCGGGGTCGGCGACGCGGCCGGCGGTGAGGACGCCGGCGAAGGCGACGATGCCGCCGGGGCGGAGCAGCCGCAGGGCCTCGTGCAGGTACGCCGTGTTCTCGCGCCGGTCGGCGTCGCAGAAGACCAGGTCGTAGTGACCGTCGGTGAGCCGGGTGACCACGTCCAGCCCGGCGCCGGCGATCAGGCGGAACCGGTTCGACGCGACGCCCGCGTCCAGGAACGTCTTGCGCGCCAGCCGCTGGTTCTCCGCGTCGATGTCGACCGTGGTGAGGGTGCCGTCGGACCGCATGCCGCGCAGCAGCGCGAGCCCGGAGACGCCGGTCCCGGTGCCGATCTCGACGACCGCCTTCGCGCTCACGCCGGCGGCGAGCAGGCTCAGCGCGGCGGCCGCGCCGGGGCCGATCGGGACGACACCGCTGTCCGCGGCGCTCGCCCGCGCACCGGTGACGACTTCGTCCTCACCGGTGTAGTCCTCGGCGTACGCCCAGGACGTCGGGTCGATGCCGGTGGCGATGGCGTCCTCCCAGTGGTCAGCGAAGTGATCTGCGGCTGCGGTACCCATGCTGAACCGAAGCCTAGCGGTTGGAGGTCCGCTTTCCGTGCTGCACGCGCGGAGGCTGCGCACTCTTGCTCATAACCAGCTTGCCCTGATCAGATATGATCGTCTCTAAGAGACGTGACTCACCTGATGAGGGAGGTGCGGAGTGAGCTCAGGCGCGGATGACGTCGATACCGGCTTCCTTGAAGACGGCGAGCTGGCTCTCGTCGGCCTGGGCGTCGGTGACGAGCGTGTCGATCTCGCTGAGCTCGCAGATCCGGGCGAAGGCGCGCTGCCCGAGCTTGGAGGAGTCGGCGACCACGACCACCTTCGCGGCCCGGCTGACGATCAGCTGGTTGATGTTCGCCTCGCCCTCGTGGTGGGCGGTGGCGCCGGTCTCGTCGATCCCGTCGACGCCGATGAAGGCGATGTCCAGGGACAGGTCGGACAGGATCCGGTGCGACAGCGGCCCGATCATCTCGTAGGACTGCGGCCGTGCCACCCCGCCGGTCAGCACCATCTTCACGTGCGGCCGGACGATCAGCTCGTTGGCGATGTTCAACGCGTTCGTGACGAGGGTGAAGGCCGGCTCGCCGTGCTCCGCGGACAGCTCCGGCCGGGTGGCCAGCGTCCGCGCCACCTCGGAGATCGTGGTGCCGCCGTTCATGCCGATCACCATGCCGCGGCGCACCAGCGTGGCTGCCGCCTGCGCGATCCGCTGCTTCTCGGACGCGAAACGCGCAGTCTTGTAGCGCAGCGGCAGGTCGTACGACACCGCGTTGGCGACCGCGCCGCCGCGGGTCCGGGTGAGGAGTTGCTGCTTGCCGAGATGGTCCAGATCACGCCTGATCGTGGCCGCGGACACGTGCAACTGCTCGGCGAGCTCGTCGACGTCGATGGCGCCCTTCTCGGCGAGCGACTCGAGCAAGGTGTTGAGGCGTTCATAACGCTTCACCCGGGGCTCCTCCTTCACACAATCGGTCAGCCGGGTGGCGGCTGGTTGGCACCATTCGATCACGTTCGAGCAGTTTCGACCATGACAAGTGCGGAGACGACATGACGCAGCAGCCATTTGTGAGCACTGAGATCGCCACTCAGCCCGACCTCTGGCGGCAGGTCTCGGAGGGTTTCGCGCAGTACGACAGCGCACAATTCCGGGCACTTCCGAAGGCCGGTCAGCGGGTCGCGGCGGTCGGCTGCGGCACCTCCTGGTTCATGGCGATGGCCTACGCCGCGCTCCGCGAGGACCTGGGCCAGGGCGAGACCGACGCGTTCGCCGGCTCGGAGTTCCCGGCCGGCCGGTCGTACGACGCGGTCGTGGTGATCAGCCGGTCCGGGACGACGACCGAGGTGCTCGACCTGATCCGGGACACCGACCTGCCGACCGTGGCGATCACCGCGACCGCGGGCTCGCCGATCTTCGACCTGGCCGACCAGACCATCCTGCTGGACTTCGCCGACGAGCAGTCGGTCGTGCAGACCCGGTTCGCGACCACCACGCTCGCGCTCTTGCGCGCGTCGCTCGGTGAGGACCTGTCGAAGGCCGCTGCGGACGCTCAGACCGCACTGACCGTCGACGTCGACGACCTGGCCAAGCTCGAGCAGGTCACCTACGTGGGCACGCGCTGGACCGTCGGGCTCGCGCACGAGGCCGCGCTGAAGCAGCGTGAGGCGGCGTCGGCCTGGACCGAGGCGTACCCGGCGATGGACTACCGGCACGGCCCGATCGCCATCGCCCAGCCCGGCCGCGGTGTCTGGGTCTTCGGCGAGGCGCCGGCCGGTCTGCTGGACGACGTCGCCGCCACCGGCGCGACGATCGTGCACCACGCCGACCTGGACCCGATGGCGTCCCTGGTGGTCGCTCAGCGCGTCGCGGTCGCCAAGTCGCTCGCCCTCGGCCTCAACCCGGACCAGCCGCGCAGCCTGTCCCGCTCGGTCATCCTCGGCTGACCGCAGCGGTCATAGGCGCTCTGAGCGTCCAACCCAGGGCGGTGTAGAGCGCGCGCCCGTCCTCTGTCGCCACCAGTACGCCGGTCGTCGCGCCGGCGTACTGCGCGGCGCTCGACAACGCGGTCATGACGCTGCGACCGAGCCCCCGCCGCCGGTGCTGTGGCGACGTCTCGATCTGGTCGAACACCGCAGAGTCCCCGGTGAGCGCGGCCTTCCCGCTTGCCGCCACTGAGCCGTCGGCCGCCGTCACGGTCGCCTCGACGATGGCGCCGCGCCGCCTGTGCGTCAGCTCGTACGCCGGTGGAACCGTTGCCGGAGCAGGGCTCAGACGGCTGGCCATGAGGTACTCCCGCGGCTGGACCTCCCAGCGAGCGTCCAGTGCGACCTCACCGCTGATCTTGAGCCAGGTGTCGGGTCGGCGCAGCCCGTCGACCAGCTCGGCGTCGTACGCGTGCAGCACGTACCGGACCGCATGGCCCGGGAGCCCGACGTCGATGCGGTAGCCACCCTGCAGCTGGACCGGAGCCGGGGTGTTGCGGGAGATGGTCCAGCCGTGGACCCAGGCATCAAGCATGAACCGGAACCTTTGCGGTGAGGGTGGACAGGCGGCCGAGGCCTGCGGCGGCCAGGAGCCCGACGGCGACGATCAGCAGGGTTGTCCTGGTGCCGAGGATCGGTACGAGCAGACCGGCCGTGGCCTGGCCCAGGGCGGACGCACCGACGCGCAGGCTGGCGGCCGTCGTGCTGACGCGCCCCTGCAGCGCCGCCGGGCTGTACTGCTGCCGCGCCGCGAACATCGCAGGCAGCGTGGGCCCTTCGAGCAGTCCGGCCAGGAGCGCGAGCAGCAGCAGTACGGCGAGCGACGGTGCGAGCGACCACGTGCTGAGGACAAGGCCGTAAGCGCCGACCGACAGCATCACGACGTACTCCGGTGGCCAGCGAGACTGCAGACGGCCGAGCAGCAGGGCTGTGGTGACGCTGCCGAGCTCGACCGCTGTCCACAGGTAGCCGGCCGCGGACTCCGGCCGGCCGAGCTTCACCATGTGCAGCGGCAATGCGATGAGCAGCATGCCCGTGAAGCCCATCAGCAGAGTCGTCGTGACCGTCGACGCACGCAGGCGTGGGGTGTGGACCAGATGGCGCAGACCGCCGACGACAGAGGCCAGGAACGGCTCACCGCCTGCGCCGCTCGGCGGGAGCGCGGGCAACCGGCTGATCGCGACGATGCTGAGTCCGGCGGCGACCACGATCACCACGACGGCCGCGTCGACCGAGACCGCGGCGGTGATGGTGGCCGCGGTCGCCGGTCCCGCGATCGCGGCGGCGCTGAAGCTCACGGACTCGAACGAGTTGGCGCGAGCCAGGCGCTCCGGGCGGAACAGGCTGGGCAGCATGCTCGTGAACCCGCCGCTCACCATCGGCAGGGTGGCCCCGGCGACCGCTGCGAGCGCCGGCGCGATCCAGTGCGCACTGTTCCCGACGACCAGCAAGAGAGCGATCATGACGGCTGCCAGCGTTGCCTGGTTGGCGGCGAGCGCGCTCCGCCGGTGCGGCGTCCGGTCGAGCCAGGCGCCGAGCAAAGGCCCGGTGACGATCGCGGGCAGCGCGTACGCGGCGCCGGTGATGCCGGCGAGCGCGGGGCTGTCCGTACGATCCAGCACGAGCAGGACGAGCGTGAAGGCGACCATCTCGTCGGCGAGCCGGGCGAGCGTCGCGGCCAGGTAGTAGCTGAACACCCCGCGCTCGCCTCCTGTTACGTGAAGATCAGTGTTACGCGTTACGCTAGCAAAGACGTTACGACGAGGAGAAGGTGTGGACATTCCGGCTCCCGACCGGCTGGTGCGGCTCGCGGTCGACCTGGTGAACACCCGCACGCTGTCGCCGGAGCGCCTGACGTCGCCGGCCGCGGTGCGTGAGTTCCTCGTCGAGCACGGTGAGTCCGGCCCGATCACGCTCGACGACGCGGATCTGGTCGCGGTCCGGGCCGTCCGGGAGCGGATCCGGCCGGTGTTCCACGCCGATCCCGCCGCGGCGGCACGGGTGCTCAACGACCTGCTCGAGGAGTACGCCGTGCGCCCGTACCTGTCCGACCACGACGGTTCGCCGTGGCACCTGCACGTGGCGAAGCCCGGGGCGACGTGGGCCGAGTGGCTGGCCGCGACGACCGCTCTGGGGCTGTCGAGCTTCGTCGCCGGGCACGGGTTCCAGGCGCTCGCGGTCTGCGCGGCGGCCGACTGCGAGCGGGTCTTCGCGAACGCGGCGGAGAAACGGCCGCGGCGGTTCTGCACACCGCGGTGCTCGAGCCGCACGCGGGTTGCGTCGTACCGCGCCCGTCAGGGCTGAATTCCAGCGAGAGCGAAACCAGTTTCGCCCGAGGTCTGGTATTTGCGAAAGCGCTTGCGCTACTCTGCGGAACGGTCGGCGTGCCGATCGCCATCCCCGCAGAGGAGTTCCGATGAAGAGGTTTGCCATCCGTTGTGCTGCAGGGCTTTCCGTGCCGTTCTTGCTCGTGGCCTGCTCCAGTGCGCCGTCGTCCGGCGGCGGTTCCAGTTCCCCGGGGCAGGTGACGCTCACGGTGGGTGACCGCCCGAGCAGCTCCGATCCCGCCAACCGGGCGTCCTTCGACAAGAAGGTGGCCGACTTCCAGCAGGCCAACCCGGATATCAAGCTGAACCCGGTCGAGACCATCTGGGACGCGACCACGTTCCAGGCGCAGGCCGCCGGCGGCCAGCTGCCCGACGTGCTCAACGTGCCGTTCACCGAGCCGCAGGGCCTGATCGCCCGCAAGCAGGTCGCCGACCTGTCCAAGGTGCTCAAGGACGACGGCCTGCTGGACGAGCTGAACCCGAACGTGCTGAAGATCGCCCAGGACCGGTCCGGCAACGTGTACGCCGTACCGACCGCCGCTTACTCGGTCGGCCTGGTCTACAACCGCGACCTGTTCACGAAGGCCGGACTGGACCCGGACAAGCCGCCGGCGACCTGGGACGAGCTGCGCGCCGACGCCAAGGCGATCGCGCAGAAGACCGGGCAGGCAGGCTACGCACAGATGACCACGAACAACACCGGCGGCTGGATGTTCACCACCCAGACGTACGCGTTCGGCGGCTCGATCGAGAACGAGGACGGCAGCAAGGCGACGTTCGACGACGCGCCGTCCAAGGCCGCGCTGCAGTTGCTGCACGACATGAAGTGGACCGACAAGTCGATGGGCCAGGCGGTGCTCTACGACATCGACGGGATCTCCAAGGCGTTCGCGGCCGGCAAGATCGGCATGTTCATGTCCGCGCCGGACGCGTACCGCACGCTGGTGCAGACGAACGGCCTGAAGGCCTCGTCGTTCGGCATCGGCCCGATGCCGCAGCAGGGCGGTGACCACGGCACGCTCAGCGGTGGCAGCGTCCAGATCGTCAGCCCGACCGCGACGGACGCCGAGAAGGCCGCGGCGGTCAAGTGGATCAAGTTCGCCTACCTGAACAAGTACGTGAACGAGGACGCGGCCGTGACGAGCGCCAAGAACGGCGTGGCGGCCAAGCTGCCTGTCGGCACCCCGGGTCTCCCGGTGGTCGCGGCCGACCAGTGGTCGAAGTACCAGGGCTGGATCAAGCCGTACGTCAACGTGCCGCTGGAGAACTTCGCGCCGTACACCAAGGTGGCGGCCGACCAGAAGATCATCGCTGAGCCGCCGGTGAAGGCTCAGGAGGTGTACGCCGCGCTCGATCCGGTCGTGCAGACCGTCCTGGGGAACGCGAAGGCCGACATCCCGGCACTGCTGACCAAGGCGGCCGGCACGGTGAACGCCAAGCTCGGGCGCTGAGTTGCTCCGCCGCCTGCGCAACGGAGTGCCGGCAGTGCTGTTCGCGCTGCCGGTGCTCCTGGTCTTCCTGGTGTTCTCCTGGGGCCCGATCGTCAAGGGCCTGGTGATGAGCGTTCAGCAGACCAATCTGATCGACCCGGTGAAGTGGGTCGGGCTGGAGAACTTCCGGTACGTGCTGACCGACCCCGCGGTCGGCCAGGCGTCCCTGAACACGCTCTGGTTCACCCTGCTGGCGTTGCTGTTCGGCTTCCCGGTCCCGGTGCTGCTGGCGATGTTCCTGTCCGAGCTGCGCGGCCGGTCCTGGCTCTACACGATGCTGGCCTACCTGCCGGTGATCACGCCTCCGGTGGTCGCCATCCTGCTCTGGCGGTTCTTCTACGACCCGTCGCCCAACGGGATGTTCAACTCGATCCTCGGCGCTGTCGGACTCGGACCGTACCTCTGGCTGGACAGTCCGGGCTCGGCGATGCCGTCGATCGTGCTGGAGGCGACCTGGGCGGGTGCCGGCAACGCGGTGATCATCTACCTGGCCGCGCTGACGTCCGTCCGCCCGGACCTCTACGAGGCAGCCGAGCTGGACGGTGCCGGAGTGGTACGCCGGGTGTGGCACGTCATGCTGCCGCACCTGCGCAGCGTCCTGCTGCTGATGCTGCTCCTGCAGGTGATCGGAACGATGCAACTGTTCACCGAACCACTGCTCTTCACCGGCGGTGGACCACAGGGGTCGACGATGACGATTCTGCTGCTCATCTACAACTACGCCTTCGTCAACGGCGACTACGGGGCTGCCACGGCGCTGAGTGTGCTGCTGGCGCTGGCCCTCGCCGCTCTGTCGGCGGTGTTCCAGTTGGCCACGCGTGGCTGGAGCACCGAGTGAGTGTGCTGTCGGATGCGGACCGCAAGCTGACCCGGATCCGTGTGCCGTTCGTGATCGGACAGGTCGTCGTACTGGCCGGGCTGCTCGTGGCCGGACTCGGGCCGTTGCTGTGGTTGCTGAAGGCAGCGATCTCGCCGACGCAGGACAGCATCCGGTCGCCGCTGGCGTGGTTCCCGTCCGGCCAGGTGCAGTGGGGGAACCTCGCCACCGCGTGGCAACAGGGCCACATCGGCTACTACCTCGGCAACACCGCCATGATCGCGGCCGGTACGGCGCTGGCGTCGCTGATCGTCTGTACGACGGCCGGCTACGTGCTGAGCGTGCTCCGGCCGCGTTGGGGCGCGCTGCTCTCGGCGGCGATCCTGGCCACGCTGTTCGTGCCGCACATCGTCTCGCTCGTACCGCTGTACCTGACCGTGCTGAGAGTGCCGGTGGTGCACGCCAACCTGACCAACACGTTCTGGGCGGTCTGGCTGCCACCCGCGGCCAGTGCGTTCAACGTGCTGATCGTGAAGCGGTTCTTCGACAGCATCCCTCGTGAGTACTTCGAAGCGGCCCGGATCGACGGTGCCGGCTCGATCCGTGTCTTCACCTCGTTGGTGCTCCCGTTGTCGCGGCCCATCCTCGGGGTGGTCGTGCTGCTGAGCATCATCTCTTCCTGGAAGGACTACCTGTGGCCCCTGCTGGTGCTGACCAATCCGGATCTGCAGCCGGTCTCGGTGGCGTTGCCGAAGATCGCCAAGGTGACGGAGCTCAACATCCAGTTGGCAGGCCTGTTCCTGGCGCTGCTGATCCCGGTGCTGCTGTTCCTGGTCTTCCAGCGAGCATTTCTGCGTGGCGTGGGCCTGTCTGGGGGGATCAAGGCGTGAAGCGTGTTCTCGTCACCGGTGCGGACGGCTCGATCGGCCGGGCCGCGGTGGACGGCCTGCACGCCGCCGGGTACGACGTGACCGGCCTGTCGCTGCGCTACGACCACAGCAGTACGGCGGACCGCGCGCTGGTCGGCGACGCGCGGTCGGCGGGCGACGTGGCGGCGGCGCTCGACGGTGCGGACGCCGTACTGCATCTGGCCGCGATCCCGCATCCCAGCCTGGGGACGCCGGAGGAGGTGTTCGAGAACAACGTCGCCGCGACGTTCAACGTGCTGGCTCAGGCGGGCCAGGCCGGTGTCGGCCGGGTGGTGATCGCGAGCAGCATCAACGCGTTCGGCGTACCGATGAACGTGAACGCGGTGGAGCCGGCGTACTACCCGCTCGACGAGGAGGTGGAGGCCGACATCGCCGATGCCTATTCGCTGTCCAAGAGCGTCGACGAGCAGAGCGCCCGGATGGCGTGGCGGCGCTGGGGGACCAACGTGATCGCGCTGCGCTTCCCGTTGGTGAAGAGTCGCGACGAGCTGTTCAGGTTTCGCGGCATGGTCGAGCGCGACCCGTCCGGCATGGCCCGGGAGGGCTGGGCGTACCTGGACCTGCGCGACGGCATCCGGGCCGTCATCGCGGCCCTGGAGTCATCGGCCGCCGGCGCGCATGTGGTCGGTCTGGCGGCGGACGACATCCTCATCGACCGGCAGACCGGCGAGCTGCTGCGCGAGTACGCCCCGAACGTGCCGCTGCGACGGCCGGTGCGGGGACGGGCGGGTCTGGTCGACACCACGCGGGCCCGGGAACTGCTCGGGTTCAGCCCGCGCTACTCGATCCACGACGGCGACCAGGACGAGGATCAGGTGGTCTTCGCGGTCACGACCTGAGGGGCGACGTAGCGGACGCCGGGCTGCGGGTCCGGGTCGAGGAGGTGGGCCGCCACCTGCCGGCCGATCTCCTCGAGGCCGACGTCGATCGTGGTCAGGTGCCGGGAGACCCGCTGGTCGTGCATCAGCTGCTCCCAGTTGTCGACCCCGATCAGCGCGACGTCGCCCGGCACGTCCCGCCCGGAAGCCCGGACGGCGCGCTCGGCGCCGCGGCCGATCGCGTCGCTGCCGCAGAAGATCGCGTCCACGTCGGGCGCCTCGGCCAGCAGCTCGGCGACCGCCTCCTCGCCCCAGTCCTCACGCCAGCGGCCGAAGCGCACCGGGCTGGCCCAGCGCAGCCCGGCCTCTGCCAGGACTTCCTCGGCGCCGGCCGCGCGCCGCTGGGCGGCGTTGTCGTGCGGCTCCGCGGTGATGTGGGCGATCCGCCGGCGGCCCTTGGACAGCAGGTGCCGGACGGCGAGGCGGCCGATCTCCTCGTCGTCGGCGGTGATCGTGACGTCGTCGGGGTCCTCGGTGAACGTGAACGCGTAAATCACCGGCACGTCGAAGCGGCTGGTCAGCGACGGGCTCGGGAACGACGTCCCGGTGCCGATCACGATCACGCCGTCGATCCGGCGGGCGCGCAGTTGCAGGATGCTCTCGGTGACGTCGCGGTCGCCGATCCGCGCGTCGTACAGCAGGATCGCCTGTTCCTTGGCGCCCAGCTCGGTCGCGGCGGTGGCCAGCACCACGCGGGTGAACGGGTTCGAGGCGCGGTGGGTCAGCACGCCGATGGTCTGGCTGCGGCCGCGGGCGAACGAGCGGGCCAGGGCGTTGTGCCGGAAGCCGAGCCGGTCCGCGGTCGTGCGGACGTGCTCCCGGGTCGCCTCCGAGATCCGGTCGGTGCCGTTCAGCGCCTTGGAGGCCGTCGACAGCGAGACACCGGCCGCGGCGGCGACGTCGGACAGCGTGATCACCTGATCGGCCATGTGCTCATCGTAGTCAGCTCCGAGCCGTTGACACGGGGCTCGCCGGGGGATCAGGGTGTGATTTGCGAAACCGCTTTCGCTTCCTCTGGGAGGAGAAACTCCATGACCCGTCGCCGCTCCGGCGCAGCCAGTCTTCTCACGGCCGGTCTGCTGCTGGCCGCCGTACTTCAGTCACCCGCCCGCGCGGCCACGACGGCCGCGCCGACTCTGACCATCACGCCGAGCACGGTGGGCAACACGTTCACCGTCGGGCAGCAGGTGCAGCTGGGCTTCAGCACCGACGCCACCACCGTCAGCTGGACGGTTCGCGACGCGGGTGGCACCGAAGTGGCCAAGGGCTCCGCCCCGGCCGCCACGCTCAACGGACAGCTCACCCTGCCGATCAGTACGCCCGGCTGGTACCAGACCGACCTGACAGCGGTCGGGGCCGACGGTGCGACGACGCTCGGCGGCACTGACTTCGCCGTACTGACGCCGCACGACTTCTCGACGTCCACCGACACCCGGATCGGTGTCGCCGGTGCCCTGGCGTTCGGCGGCGCGGCCAACCCAGGGCTGGAAGCCGTCCCGTTGATGGCCAAGGGCGGGATCTCCACCGACCGCGACGAGGCGTTCTGGTCGGCCGCGGAGACCACGAAGGGCGTCATCCAGTTCCCGCAGCGCTACAAGGACTACAAGGCCGCGCTGGACGCCAACAACATCGACTTCCTGAACATCCTCGACTACGGGAACACGCTGTACTACCCGGACGAGGCGCCCGCCACCGACGAGCAGCGCGAAGCCTTCACCCGGTACGCCGTCGCGGCCGTCGACCAGTGGGGGACCGAGCACACGACGTACGAGCTGTGGAACGAGTGGAACCTGCGGGACCCGAACGGCGCGGCCAAGGCCAGCCCGGAGAATTATGTCGCGCTGCTGAAGATGGTCAGCGCAGCGGTCCGGGCGAAGCACCCGGACGTGAAGCTGACCGGTCCGTCGCTGGCCGTCATCAACGACTGGCAGGGCTGGTTCACCAAGTTCGCCGACCTCGGCGGGCTGGACTACGTGGACGCGGTGACCATCCACCCTTATGTGCAGCCGCTCGACCCGGAGGCCTCGGTCACCTACGTCAACACCATCCGCAACATCATCGCGGCGCACGGCTCGACGAAGCCGATCTACATCAGCGAACAGGGCTGGGCGACCGGTACCAACCCCAGCGCGGTCTCGGAGCCTGCCCAGGCGCGTGACTTGGTGCGCGGCAACTTGTTGGCCTACGGCAACGGTGTGGCGCGCTACAGCTCCTACAACTTCATGGACTCGGGGACGGACCCGTCGAACGTGGAGCACCGGTTCGGCCTGGTGCGCAACCGGCTCGACGCACGCGGCGCGCTGGTCCCCAAACCGTCGTACGTCGCCACCGCCGTCCTCGCCCGGCAGATCGACGAGCTCCCGCTGATCGGCCAGACCCGCTTCGGCAGCAACGGGTACGACGTGGCGTTCAACGCGGGAGGCGGCCAGAGCGTCCACGCCGTCTGGTCCACCACGCCGGGAGTCATTGCTGCGACGGCACCTGCCGGCTCGACCGTCCAGGTGACGAGCCTGTACGGCGTCGAGACCACACTGACCGCGGACGCGGGTGGCCACGTCTGGGTGACCGCCGGACCGGACCCGGTCTATCTGAAGGGCGCGATCACCGGACCGATGCTGCCTTCAGGCCGCTTCGCGCTGTCGGTCGGCCAGGAGATCGCCGGGGACCCGGCCACCGGCACACTGACGTTCACCAACCCGGACCCGGTCACCCACGCGTTCACGGTCTCCGCGGGTGGTGCCGAGACCAGCGGCTCGGTGGCGCCCGGCGCCACGGCCACCGCGCCGTTGACCTACCCGGCGCAGGAGTCGACCGGACCGCGGATGTACTCCGCCAAGGTGACGGTCGACGGCCACGCGGTCGCGGTCATCTCTGCGACGGGCACCGCGACACCACCGTTGTCCGTCACGGGCTCACACGTGCTCAACGGCAGCGGCCAGGGCCTGCTCCGCTTCCGCGTCACCAACGCCTCTGCCCACGACCTGCCGATCGCAGGGTTGGACTGGGCATCCGGTACGGCGTCCGGCACATTACTGGCCGACACCACGGTGGCCGCGCACGCCACGGTCCAGGCTGATGTCCCCCTGCCGGCGGCGTCGACCTGGTCGGCCGGTCTCAGGCGCACCGGTCTGGCCGACATCAAGGCGTCCGGCAAGTTGGTGCCGGTCACGTCGCCGACGGTCGCGAAACGCCACGCGGTGACGCTGGACGGTGTCATCGACCCAGCGGTCGCCAGGCAACCCGCCATCGCGCTGGAAGGCACGGGCACGCCGCCGGTGACCGGCTGGGGTGGGCCGAGTGACCTGTCCGGGTCGTTGTGGCTCACACACGACGACCAGAACCTGTACCTGTCAGCCAAGGTCACCGACGACGTGTTCTCCCAGCCGAACCGTGCGGGCAACATCTGGGGCGGGGACGGGATCCAGCTCGGTATGACAGCCGGTGCGCCGGGTGAAGCAACAGTCACGCAGGAGATCGGCGTGGCGCTGACGGACGCCGGTCCGGTCGACACCTGGCGCTGGACGCCGACCTCCCAGACCGGTACGCCGCCCGGTGTCCAGGCCAAGGTGGTGCGGGACGAGGCCACGCACACGACGACGTACGAGATCGCCGTGCCGTGGACGACGCTTGGCTTCGCGGCCGAGGACCGGCTCGTGTCGGCCACCGTGGTGGTCAACGAGAACGACGGCACCGGACGGCGCGGCTGGCTGACCTGGGGCAAGGGCGTCGCCGAGACCAAGAACCCGGCGCTGTTCAACGCTGTCCGGCTCGACCCCGCTGCGTGCCAGTGACCGGCGCACTGGCCCGGTCCGCCTAGGATCAGGTCAGCGGAATCCGGGACTGCGAGGAGTGCGAGTTGAGTCACACCGTGCTGGCCGAGCTGGTGGCCAACGTGCTGAAGGTCACCGCGAAGGCCGGGGACACGGTGGGACCCGACGACACCCTTGTCATCCTGGAGTCGATGAAGATGGAGATCCCGGTGCTGGCCGAGGTGACCGGCACCGTCTCCGAACTGAAGGTGGTCGAGGGCGAGGTCGTCCGCGACGGGGACCCGATCGCTGTGATCGAGGAGACATAGTTCAACCGAAATGACCTCCAAGGCGTCATGTGTAGTGAGGGCACCGGCCGGGAACTTCCGGCCGGGGCACCGCGTTGAGCCGACGTACAGCGAACCCACGGAACTCAGGGTCGAACCCGGGTTCTCCCGACGTGCGCAGAGGACGGTGACCGCGGCACCATGGCCTTCACGCTCATTGCCGAGAGGACCCAGGGAGGCGTCGCGGTGAAGCCGTTCGACACCCCGGCCGTGTCGTCCGGGCGGTCGGTCCCCGCACCCCAGCAGGTGCCGGACGTACCGGATGCACTGCCGTCGTGGGACGAGATCGTCCGCACCCACTCCGCCCGCGTCTACCGCCTGGCCTACCGGCTGACCGGCAACAAGCACGACGCCGAGGACCTGACCCAGGAAGTGTTCGTCCGGGTCTTCCGCTCGCTGTCGTCGTACACGCCGGGCACCTTCGAGGGCTGGCTCTACCGGATCACCACGAACCTGTTCCTGGACGGCGCCCGCCGCAAGCAGCGGATCCGGTTCGACGGCCTGCCCGAGGACGCCCACGACCGGCTGCCGGCCAAGGGCGAGGGGCCGGCCGAGAAGCTGGACTCCGACCTGTTCGACCACGACGTGCAGGACGCGCTCGACGCGCTGCCCGAGGACTTCCGCGCGGCCGTGGTGCTGTGCGACATCGAAGGCATGACGTACGACGAGATCGCGGACGTCCTGGACGTGAAGCTCGGCACCGTCCGCAGCCGCATCCACCGCGGCCGGTCGATGCTGCGCAAGCACCTGGAGCACCGCGCCCCGCGGTCCGGTCAGACCCGGGTCGGCGGCCCGCCGGTCGACGGCGGCCTCTTCGGCGACGGGGGTGACCTCGCATGACGCATCCGCTGGACAAGCTGAGCGCTGTCGTCGACGGCCAGCTCGACCACGACTCGCGTGAGAAGGTCCTGAGCCACCTGGTCGGCTGCGACACCTGCCGTGCCGAGGTGGACGCGCAGCGCCGGCTGAAGGCGCGGATGGCCGCGCTGGAGACGCCGGATCCGTCCACCGACCTGATGCAGCGCCTGATGGGCGTCTCGTCGTTCTCGACCGAGCCGCGCGAAGAGGTCCGTCCGGTGGTCACGCCGGTCAGCCTGTTCCCGCAGCGCTCCGCGTTCCCGGCCGGGCGTAGTACTGGCGGCACCCGGCCCGGCGTCGCTCGCGGCACCCGGTCCCGCCGCCGCGCCGGCGTCCTCGGTGCAGCCGGCTCCGCCGCCGCGGTCGCTTCCCTGCTCGGTACGGCGTTCGTCGTCGGCGACCCGGCCCGCTCGGAGCAGCCCCCGACGCTGCAGCCCCCGGTGGCGAGCTTCTCGTCCGACCACGCGAGCACCAGCAGCGGTGCCCCGTTCGCGGACCCGGTCGCGCTGCTGAACTCCTACAACGGCGCGGGGTACGCCGGGCTGAACCCGACGCTGCGCCCGGTGGCCCTGACAGGACGCTGACCGGTGAGCCTGTCCCGGCTCGCCGTGCTGGTCAGCACCGCCCTGATCGGCTTCGGCCTGCCCACCTCCGCGGCCGCCGCGCCGGCGCTGATGAAAGCAGACTCGCCGACCGCGGTCAGCTGGCTGCAGCGAGCGGCCGCCGCACCGAACCACGTCTCGTACCACGGGACGCAGATCATCACGTCCTGGGGACCGCAGGGCTCGAGCTCCGCGATGCTGGACATTGTGCACGCGGCGTCGCAGGGCTCCGAGATCAGCGTGCTCGGCTCGTCGGCCCCAGGCGCCAAGGCGTTCGTGCAGCGCGCCACCACCACGGACGCCGCGGTCGACGGCGGCCCGCTGGCGTTGCTGCAGGCGACGTACCAGCTGGTCGACAAGTGCTGCACCGACCTGATCGGCCGGAGCGCGGTGCTCGTCGAGGCGCTGCGGGCCGATCAGACGCTGGCGGCCAAGTTCTGGATCGACAAGGCGTCCGGGCTGCTCCTGCAGCGTCAGCTGTTCAGTGCGGACGGTAAGACGATGGTGCGAGCCACCGTGTTCACCGAGCTGGAGATCGAGGGCTCGGAGTTCCTCAGCCATCTGCCGCCGATGCTGCCCAGCGGCGTCGAGGCGGTCGGCATGGGCAAGGTCGGCAACCTGCGCTCCGAGGGCTGGGTCTGCGCGCCGGAGCTGCCCGCCTCCCTCAAGCTGTACGACGTCCACCAGGACACCACCAACGGCTCCCTGCAGTTCTCGTACTCCGACGGGCTGTTCAACGTCTCGCTGTTCGAGCAGCGCGGCACGCTGGACCCGGCCGCCGTGGAGGGCTTCAGCAGCACCGAGAGCCCGGGCGTCTACGTGCGCTACGGCATGCCGTCGTACGTCGTGTGGTCGTCCGGCGGGATCGTCTACACGCTGATCGGGGACCTGCCGCCCGAGCAGCTCGGACACGTCGTCGGGTCGTTCCCGCACGAGCTGCCGGTCAAGCTGAGCGCGATCCAGCGACTGGGTACCGGACTGGCCAAAATCGCGACCTGGCTCACTCCGATGGGTGCACTTTCGCCGAAGCTGGGATAATCGAAGGTGGAACCTCCTCCGGTTGCCGCAGGGGGCTCCATCGACGACCACGACGACGATGAGGCGGACACCGTGACCAGCGACGACGCCGAGCCGACAGTTCCGAACCCGGCGACCGCGGATCCGACCGCGGTCCTGCCCGCCGCGCCTGCCGCGAACGGGTCCGCCGGGGCCGCCCCGAGCGGGAACGGGCAACCGGCCGGTCCGCCGCTGACCGCCTTGACGCCGCCGGAGCCCGGTGCGGGCACGATGCCGCTGCGCACGCCCGGCTCGGACGCGGCGTACCGGCAGACGAACGGCGGGCAGTCGAACGGTGGGCAGTCGAACGGTGGCCGGTCCACCACACAGCGCAGCTTCGGGCGTCCCGAGCCGCAGCAGAACTTCCGCCCGGTCTACCCGGGACAGGCCTGGCCGACCGAGCAACCGCAGTACCGGCCGACGTACGTGCCGCCGCCACCGGCCGACTGGCACCAGCAGCAGGCCCGGTCGTACGCGGCGGAGCCGCACAAGCTGAACAGGGTCGTCACGATCGCCGCCCTGGTCGCCCTTGTCATCGGCGTCCTCGCCGGAGCCGGCGCGGCGACGGCCGTGGTCGCCCTGAGCGGCAACGACACCCCGATCGCACAGCAGCCCGAGCCGCCCGTCGGCACCGGGGCCGACCCGAAGATCCGCACCGGCTCGGTGTCCGCGGTCGCCTCGACCCTGCTGCCGAGCGTCGTGCAGCTGAAGGTCGAGGGCTCGGACAACTCCGACGCCACCGGGTCCGGGTTCGTGATCGACAACGTCGGCCACATCCTGACCAACAACCACGTCGTCGCGGCCGCGGCCAAGGGCGGCTCGATCCAGGTCGTCACCAACGACAACAAGACCGCGACCGCGCGGCTCGTCGGCCGCTCCCCGGCCTACGACCTGGCCGTCGTCCAGGTGGCCGGCCTGACCGCGCCGTCGGTGCAGTTCGGCCGGTCGGACCAGGCGGTCGTCGGGCAGGACGTGGTCGCGATCGGCTCGCCGCTCGGCCTGGCCGGCACCGTCACGTCGGGCATCATCTCGGCGAAGAACCGCCCGGTGACCACCGGCGACGACACCGGGCAGGCGTCGTCGTACATCAGCGCGCTGCAGACCGACGCCGCGATCAACCCCGGCAACTCCGGCGGCCCGCTGGTCGACATGAACGCGCGGGTGATCGGGGTGAACTCCGCGATCGCCACCGTCCGCGGCTCCGAGGACGGGCAGAGCGGGAGCATCGGGCTCGGGTTCGCGATCCCGATCGACCAGGCCCGGCGGACCGCCCAGCAGCTGATCGCCACCGGTAAGGCGTCGTACCCGGTGATCGGCGCGAGCGTGGACATGACGTTCGAGGGCGGCGCCCGGGTCAGCGCGGTCAGCCCCAGCTCGCCGGCCGCGCGGGCCGGTCTGCGGGTCGGCGACGTGATCACCGCGGTGAACAACGACCCGGTCGACAGCGCCGAGGTGCTGATCGTCGCGATCCGGACCCACCAGCCCGGAGAGGCCGTGCGGCTCGCCTACGAGCGCGGCGGACGGTCCCGAACGGTTACGCTCACTCTCGCCCAGCAGATCGGCTGACGCCCCGTGCTCGGAGTCGGGATACCCTTGTCGGCGTCCGAGGCGATGTACAGGAGTGAGGTGGGGACATGTTCGGCATCGGGCCACTCGAACTGGTCGTGATCGCGATCGTCGCCGTACTCGTCTTCGGGCCGGACCGGCTGCCGGAGTTCGCGCGGACGGCGGGGCGGCTGCTGCGCCAGGTCCGCCAGATGGTCACCAACGCGCAGAACGACCTGCGCAACGAGCTCGGCCCGGAGTACGCCGATCTCGAGCTGCAGGACCTGAACCCGAAGAACTTCGTCCGCAAGCACCTCCTCGACCCGATCGAGGACGAGGCGAAGCCGGTGTCCACCGACTTCACCGACACCGCGCCGGCGCGGCTGCCGGCCGGCGCGAAGCCGCCGTTCGACCCCGAGTCGACCTGACCCTGCTCACGTCCGCCGGACGAGCAGGAAGCCCCCGGCGAGAACGGGCAGGAGCGCGAGCACGCCCCACAGCGGCGGGAACGGGTGCACGCCGTACTCCGTGACGAGCAGCAGGACCAGTCCTGCCGTCAGGGTGAGCAGGATCGCCAGTACGGCGGCACTGACCGCGATCGGCCGCGGCGTCCGCGCGAGAGCGACGACCAGCAGCCAGACGAGCGCGTTGAAGACGGCGACGCCGTACACCAGGCCGTAGACCGTGCCGGACGAGATCGTCTTGCCGTACGGCGCATAGGCGGCCGCGGCGTGGTCGAACAGGCTGCGACCGCCTGACTGATCCACGATCGCGACGACGGCGAGCACGAGCGAGAGCCCGACCGCGAGCAGCGCCGTGCGTTTTTCTGAAAGTGACTGTCTCATGCAAGTGACTGTACGAACGGCGGTTCGGTGTGGTCAAGAGTTTTAGACAGTGACTTGCTCAAGCGCGTAACTGTCTCTTAGGGTCGGGGTATGGCTACCGGTCTGCGGCAACGCTGGCGCGAGAAGGCGCGGCGGACGATCCAGGAGCGGGCGCTCGACCTGTTCGACGAGCGCGGCTTCGGCGCGGTGACGATCGAGGAGATCGCCGCCGCGGCCGAGGTGTCGCCGTCGTCGGTCTACCGCTACTTCGGCACCAAGGAAGGCCTGATCGTCGCCGACGAGTTCGACACGATGAGCGAGGAGGCGCTGACGGAGCTCTTCGACCCCGGGGACCCGGTCGGCACGATGACGCGGATCGTCCGCGACTACGAGGCGGTGCCGGCCGGCGGCGAGCCGGCCCCGTGGCGGCGGATCCGCTACTTCTTCAAGGAGCCTTCGGTGCGGACGGCGTTCTGCGCCTCGCTGGATCGCGCGAGCCGGCGCATCGCGCCGCTGATGGCCGGCGGCGGCTTCACCGAGACGCAGGCCCGGGTGGCCGCGAACGCCCTGGTCTTCGGGTACTTCGCGGCGTTGGAGCAGTGGTACGTCGACGGCGGCGTGCGTCCGGTCGCGGAGTACGTCGAGGACGGTCTCGCGCCGTTGCGCCCGATCTGGTCAGTCGGTGATCAGTAGGTCGTAGGTGACCTTGTCGTCGACGCGGGTGGCGATCTGGAACGCGGCGCGTTCGGTGCCGACATGCCGGAAACCGGCCTTCTCGGCGGTACGACGGGCGGCCGTGTTGGTGGCCGCTGTCCGGATGAAGAGCCGCCGGCCGCCGAACCCGCCGTCGTCCGGCGCGGCGAAGTACCAGCGGGCGACGGCCTGGACCGCCTCGCTCATCACACCGCGGCCCTGCGCCTCGGGGTGCATCCAGTACCCGACCTCGGCGTCGCGGACCTCGCCCCGGGTGTGGATGCCGAACAGCGTCAGGTTGCCGAGCCCCTGATCGGTCGCGGCGTCCGCCACACACCAGTTGAACCGCTTCCCGGCGGACGCCTGCTCGGCCATGTCCTTCAGCCAGAAACGCGCGTCCTCGACGGTGAAGGGCTGCGGGATGAACGGCAGGAACTGCGCGGTCGCCTGGTTGGTGCGGGCGGCAGCGATCCGTTCGACCTCGTCCTCACGCCACCTGCGCAGGCGCAACCGTGCCGTCTCCAGCACCGGGTGGAACACGCGTCAGCGGCCGGCGGGGGACAGGCCCAACTGACGGCCGAGGAGACCGCGCGGCTTGCCGCCCAGCGTCTGCGCGATCTTGCCGAGCACCTGCGCGGCCGGCGTGTCCGGGTCCGCGGCGGCGAGCGGCTGGCCGAGGTCGCCGCCGGAGCGGAGCCGCTCGTCCAGCGGGATCTCGCCGAGCAGCGGGATCGGGTAGCCGAGGCGTGCCGACAGGGTCTCCGCGACCCGCGTCCCGCCGCCGGAGCCGAAGATCTCGATGCGGTGCTCGGGACCGCAGTGCGGGCAGGGCAGGTACGACATGTTCTCGACCACGCCGGCCACCCGCTGGTGCACCATCTGCGCCATCGTGCCGGCCCGCTCGGCCACCTCCGCGGCGGCCTCCTGCGGGGTGGTCACGACGATCACCTCGGCGCTGGTGAGCCGCTGGCCGACCGAGATCGCGATGTCGCCGGTGCCCGGCGGCAGGTCGAGGAGCAGGACGTCCAGGTCGCCCCAATACACGTCCGCGAGCATCTGCACCAGCGCGCGGTCCAGGATCGGGCCGCGCCACGCGACCACCTGGTCGCGCTTCGGCTTCAGCATGCCGATCGAGATCACCTTCACGCCGTGCGCGGGCACCGGCATGATCATGTCGTCCACAGCGGTCGGCCGCTCGTCCGCGACGCCGAACATGGCCGGCACCGAGTGTCCGTAGATGTCGGCGTCGAGAACGCCCACCGACAGGCCCTGACGAGCCATCGCGACCGCCAGGTTCACCGTCACCGAGGACTTGCCCACGCCGCCCTTGCCGGACGCGATCGCGAACACCTTGGTCAGCGAGTCGGGCCGGGAGAACGGGATCTCCTTCTCGGCCACGCCGCCGCGCAACTGGGTCTGCAGGGCCGCGCGCTGCTCGGCCGACATCACGCCGAGGTCGATCTCGACGCCGGTGACGCCGTCCAGCTTGCTCACCGCGGCCGTGACGTCGCGCCGCAGCGTGTCCTTCATCGGACAGCCGGCGACGGTCAGCAGGAGGCGGACCGCGACCACGCCGTCCTCGCGCACGACGACGGACTCGACCATGCCCAGATCCGTGATCGGTTTCTTGATCTCCGGGTCCAGCACACCACCGAGCGCCGTGGTCACCTGATCAGCAGTGGGAGCCATGCCCCAAGGCTACGTGCTCGCCCCAGTCGCCCCGACCGCAGTCCGTGTGACGTAGGTCCGGGAAGGTGAACCTAACTTCAGAGACCGGGCGCGCCGTAGATCGGGAACCACCGGGACAGGTCCTGCTCGAAGTTGAGATCCGCGCCGACGACCGACTTGATCTGCAGTTCCTTGGCGTTGTCGCGGCGGTCGGCGCCGACCGGGACGAACGGGTACCAGGAGCCGCGTTTGTAGAGGTAGACCAGGCCCAGCGACTGGCTGCCGTCGGTGAAGGCGACGAGCGTGCAGAGCAGGGCGTTGCCGAAGCCCGCGTCGACGAGGGACGTGTTGACCGCGTGCAGGTCGGTGACGAGGGTCTCGAGGTCGTCGGGAGCCGTCTCGCGGACCAGCCAGGTGAAGCCGTACGAGTCCGTCGTACTCGAGAACTTGGCGTTGTCCAGCGCGAGCAGCTTGTCGACCTCCTCGCGAAGGGCCGTGAACCCGCCGCCCTCGGCCGCCTTGAAACACACCGACCCGCTACCCGTCGGGCGGTAGCCGGCCGCGGTCTCCAGGGTGATCGCGGCCGACGGAAGCGAGAACAGCTGATCGAGATTCGGCGGCACAGCCTTGCTGCGCCCGAGCAGGATGTCGAGAAGTCCCATGTGTCTAAGCTTGCTCGCCCAGCTCGCGGGAGAGGGCACCGAGGCGGTCGAGGCGTGTCTCGAGCGCGGGGTGCGTCGAGAACAGCGACGAGACGCTCTTGCCGGACAGGGCCGGGGCGAAGAAGAAGGCGTTGAACGCCTGCGCCTGGCGCAGGTCGCGGGACGGTATCCGGGCGATGTCCCCGCTGATCTTCGTCAGCGCCGACGCCAGCGTCGACGGTCTGCCGGTGAGGATCGCGCCGGCCCGGTCCGCGGCCAGTTCGCGGTAGCGCGACAGGGCCCGGGTGAGCAGGAACGAGATCGCGTACACGGCCACCGACACCGCGATGATCGTGAGGACGACGAGCGCCGCGTTCTGGTCCCGGTTCCGCCCGAGGCCGCCGTACAGGCCGAAGCGGGTGATCAGGCCGGCCAGGACGCCGAGGAACGACGCGATCGTCATCACCGCGACGTCACGGTGCGCGACGTGCGAGAGCTCGTGCGACAGCACACCCTCGAGCTCGTCGTCGTCCAGGCGGCGCATGATGCCGGTGGTCACGCAGACGACCGCGTTCTTCGGGTTGCGGCCGGTGGCGAACGCGTTCGGCAGGTCGACGTCGGCGATCGCGACCCGCGGCTTCGGCATGTCCGCGAGCGCGCACAGCCGGTCGATCGCGCCGTGCAGCTGCGGCGCCTCCTCGGGTGTCACGATCCGGCCGTGCATCGCGTACAGCGCGACCCGGTCGGAGAACCAGTACTGCGCGAACAGCATGCCGCCCGCGATCACCACGGCCAGCACCGCGCTCTTGGTCAGCGCGATCAGCAACCCCACGAAGCCGACGTACAGCAGTCCGAGCAGGAAGCCGGTGATCAGCATCCGGCTGGACAGCCCACGATCAGGAGCGAACCGAGTCTTCATCCCCACGTCCTTCTTCTCACCTGATAGCGAGCGTAGCTCGGGGTCAAACCCGGTCGTCCTCGCGTGTGTCCAGGTCGGCGAGCAGCGAGCGGAGCTCGGAGCGCAGGAAGTCCCGGGTGGCGACCTCACCGACCGCCATCCGCAGCGAGGCCATCTCGCGGGCCAGGAACTCCATGTCCGCCCGGGTCCGGGCGTCCACGTCCCGGTCCCGCTCGTACTGCACCCGGTCGCGAGCCTCCTGCCGGTTCTGTGCGAGCAGGATCAGCGGGGCGGCGTACGACGCCTGCAGGCTGAGCGCCAGTGTCAGGAAGATGAACGGGTACTCGTCGAAGCGCAGGTTCCCCGGCGCGAAGATGTTCCAGCCGACCCAGAACAGGATGGTCGCGGTCATGTAGACCAGGAACTGCCCGGTGCCGAGGAACCGCGCGATCCGCTCCGACAGCCGCCCGAACGCGTCGGCGTCGTACACCGGCCGCGGGACGAAGGTCCGCCGCCAGTCCCGGGGGACGTCGAGCCGCGTGCTGCCGCGGAACATCCGGCGCTCGTCCATGCTGCGGTCGTCACGGGGCATCGTGGTCCACCTCCTGCGGCTCGGGATGGTCGTGTTCGCGCCAGTCGTCGGGCAGCAGGTGGTCGAGGACGTCGTCGACCGTCACCGCGCCGATCAGCCGGCCCTCGTCGTCGAGCACCGGCGCGGCGACCAGGTTGTACGTCGCCAGGTACTTGCTGACCGTGTTCAGGCTGTCGTCGGGCCGCAGCCCGTCGAGGTCGGTGTCCAGGACGGCGGACACCAGCTCCGACGGCGGCTCACGCAGCAGCCGCTGGATGTGGCCGATCCCGATGAACCGTCCGGTCGGCGTCTCGAGCGGCGGCCGGCAGACGTAGATCATCGCGGCGAGGGCGGGACTCAGCTCCGCGTTGCGGACGCGGGCCAGCGCGTCGGCGACCGTGGCGTCCACCGGCAGGATGACCGGCTCCGACGTCATCAGACCGCCCGCGGTGTGCTCCTCGTAGGTCAGCAGCCTCCGGACGTCCTCGGCCTCGTCGGGCTCCATCAGCGTCAGCAGCCGCTCGGCCGTCTCGGTCGGCAGCTCGGCGATCAGGTCGGCCGCGTCGTCCGGGGACATCTCCTCCAGCACGTCGGCGGCCCGTTCGGTGTCCAGACCGTCGAGGATCTCGACCTGGATGTCCTCGGGCAGCTCCTCGAGCACGTCGGCCAGCCGCTCGTCGTTCAGCGCGACCGCGATCTCCTTGCGCCGCTTGGCGGACAGGTCGTGCAGTACGCCGGCCAGGTCCGCCGGCCGCATCGACTCGAACGCGGCCAGGATGTGTGTCGCGCCCTGTCCCTCCTCGACCTGCGTGAAGCCGCTGACGTCGCTCCAGTCGAGCACATGGGTCTGACCGCGGCGCCGGAACCGTTTGGAGCCCTCCCGGACCGCGACCTTGGTCAGCATCCAGTCCCGGGCCCGCCACTGCTCCATCGCCATGTCGAACACCACCGCGGTGGCGCCGGTGTCGGCGATGGTGACGGTCCGGTCGAGCAGCTCACCGAGCACCAGCACTTCGGTCGCGCGCTGCTCGAACCGGCGCATGTTGAGCAGTCCGGTCGTGACCACGTGGCCGACGTCGACCGACGTGACCCGGGTCATCGGCAGGAAGATCCGGCGCCGGGTGAACACCTCGACGACCAGGCCGAGCACGCGCGGCGGCTGGTCGCCCTGACGCATCATGGCCACCACGTCGCGGACCTTGCCGACCTGGTCCCCGTTGGGGTCGTACACCGGCAGACCCGCCAACCGAGCGACGTAGACCCGCGACGGTGATCCGCTCATGTCCGAAGGCTAACCCGCGGAGGCCGCGTCCCGGCCGAGGACGCTTCGTAGACTTTGTTTCTCGGGCAAACAATCGAAGTGGGGTGGGCATGCTGGGATCCACCGGGCTCGGCTCCGACGACGAGGCGACCTACCTGGATCTGATCCGGCGGGGAGCGGCGTCCTTGGTGGACCTGGCCGCACGCGTCGGGCGTCCGCTGCAGGAGGTCCAGCGCGCCGTCGACGTACTCCTCAGCGAGGGTTTCGTGCACCGGACGCCGCCACCGGGCGAGCTGATCGTGCCGGTGCCGCCGGAGCTCGCCGTGGAGCAACTGATCCTGCGGCAGGAGGAGGAGTTCGACCGGATCCGCAAGGCGGCGTACCGGCTGGCGGCCGAGGCGACCCGGCAGAGCGGGGCGCGGCGGACCGAGGAGCTGATCGAGATCGTCAGCGGGGAGACGGCGGTCGGCCTGGCGTTCGACCGGGTGCAGCGGACCGCGCGGAACGAGATGCGCGAGCTGGTCGCCCCGCCGTACGTCGCCTCGGCGGAGGTGAACAATACGCAGCTGGCCCGACAGGGTGCCGGTGTGACGTATCGGGTTGTCTACGACAGCTCGGCGCTGGGCGACGCGGTGCTGGCAGCAAGCGCGGTCAGCCACGTGCGGGCGGGTGAGCAGGCCCGGATCGCGGACGAGCTCCCGACCAAGCTGGCGATCGCGGACCGGGAGCTGGCCCTGCTGCCGCTGGACTGGGCGACACCGGCGCAGGACGCGGCGCTGCTGGTGCACCCGTGCAGCCTCCTGGACGCCCTGGTCGCGCTGTTCGAGACCGTGTGGAATCGGGCCAGCCCGTTGTCTGTGACCGAGTCGGACCGGCTGGAGGCCGACGAGGCGATGTCTGCCGAGGACAGGCACCTGCTGTCGCTGCTGGTCGCCGGGCTGACCGATGACGCGGCCGGCGCACGCCTCGGCATCAGCCGCCGTACTGTCGCCCGACGGGTCCAGCAGCTGATGGAGCAGACCCACTCCCGCTCACGGTTGCAGCTGGGCTGGCACGCACGCGACCGCGGGTGGCTCTGACCGGATTGGTCGTGACCGCTTTGCGCCAGGCAGATCCGTAGCAGCCGGGCCGGGGCGCCGCATGTAATGCGGACAATCCCCTGAGCTTGGAGTTTCCGTGTCCCTCCCAACGCCCTTTCGCCGTGGGTTGACCGCCCTCGGCGCGGCCGTGCTGGCGCTGACCGCCGTCACGATGCCGCAGGCCGGCGCGGCCCGGCCGGCGGCCGGTGTGCAGCCGCCGAGCCAGCGTGGCAGCACGCCGCCGCGCACCGTCACGCTGATCACCGGCGACAAGGTCACCGTGACCACTGTCGCCGGTCGCCCGACGGCGACCGTGAGCAAGCCGAACGGCGGCCCGGCCGGTGCGCACATCATGGCCGTCGGCAACGATCTGTACGTCTACCCCGACGCAGCCCTGCCGTATCTCGCGTCCGGTGTCCTCGACCAGCGCCTCTTCAACGTCACCGGGCTGCTCGCCGACGGGTACGACGACGCGCACAGCGACGGCACGCCGTTGATCGTGTCGTACGCCCCGGGGCGCAAGCAGGCCCCGCCGGCGGGTGCACGCCAGACCCGCGTGCTGACCAGCATCAAAGGTGCCGCCATGACCGCCGACCACGACCAGGCCGCGTCGTTCTGGTCGTCGTTCACCGGAGGCACCACGGCAGCCCGGACCGGGATCGCGAAGGTCTGGCTGGACGGCAAGTCCAAGGCGACGCTGTCCGACACCACCGCCCAGATCGGCGCGCCGGAGGTCTGGCAGGGCGGCAACACCGGCCAGGGCGTGGACGTCGCCGTCCTCGACACCGGTATCGACGCCGCGCACCCGGACTTCGGCGGGCGGATCGTTGCCTCGCAGAGCTTCGTCCCGGGCAAGGACGTGACCGACCGCAACGGTCACGGGACCCACGTCGCCTCCACCATCGCCGGCACGGGTGCCGCGTCCGGCGGGAAGGAACAGGGCGTCGCGCCCGGCGCCGGACTGCACATCGGCAAGGTCCTCGACGACGACGGCGGCGGCCAGGACTCCTGGATCCTCGCCGGGATGGAGTGGGCCGCGCGCGACCAGCACGCCAAGGTGATCAGCATGAGCCTCGGCTCCGGGCCGACCGACGGCACCGACCCGATGAGCCAGGCGGTCAACACGCTGAGCGCGGAGACCGGTGCGCTGTTCGTGATTGCCGCGGGCAACTCCGGACCGGACCCTTTCAGCGTCTCGGCGCCGGGTGCCGCGGACGCGGCCCTGACCGTTGGTGCGGTCGACGGTGCCGACCGGCTGGCGTCGTTCTCCAGTCGTGGCCCACGACTCGGTGACAGCGGCCTCAAGCCGGACCTGACCGCGCCGGGCGTCGACGTACTCGCTGCACGATCGCAGTACTCGCCGGAGGGTGAAGGGTCGTACGTCGCAATGAGCGGTACGTCGATGGCCACGCCGCACGTCGCCGGAGCGGCCGCGTTGCTGGCGCAGGCACACCCTGACTGGACCGCGCAGCAGTTGAAGGACGCACTGGTCAGTACGACCAAGACCACGGTGCAGTACAGCCCGTTCGCTGCAGGCACCGGCCGGCTGGATGTGGCGGCTGCGGTGCGCAGCACGTTGTACGCGTCAGGCTCCGCCTTCGCTGCGGTCAAGTGGCCGTACCCAGCGAGCGGACTGGTGCAGAAGGACGTGACCTACACCAACAGCGGTGCTGAGCCCGTCACGCTGAACCTGTCCCTCAAGAACCAGGGCGTCCCGGCCGGTCTGTTCACGCTGACGACTCCGCAGATCACGGTCCCGGCTCACGGGACCGCGACGGTCGGTGTTGTGAGTCACCTCGAGTTGGCGGCCGATGACGGCACCTACAGTTCGATGCTCACCGCCACGGATGCCGGCGGAGCGATCCGCGCCCACACCTCGATCGGCGTCAGCAAGCAGAGCCAGCGGGTGAAGCTGTCGCTGCGCGCGAAGGACCCGCACGGCGCGCCGTCGTCAGGTGTCGTCGTCCTGAAGGACATCAGGCGGGACGTGGTGCCGCAGGTGTTCATGGTCGACGGCAGCCTCGACGTCGACGTCCGACCGAGCACCTACGCCGGGTGGATGTACGCCGACGTCCGCGGCCTGGACGGGCCGCACTCGCTGGGCCGTGCTGTCATCAGCCAGCCGGAGGTCGACGTCACCGAGGACACGACGGTCACGTTCGACGCGGCCGGCCTGCGCAAGGTCGCGGCGGTCACGCCGTTGCCGACCGACAACACCTATGTCCGGCTCGACCAGTACCGCAGCTACGGCGACCTGCATCGCTTTGTCGACACGTACCAGCTCGAGTGGTGGATCTACGACTCGCTCTGGGCGACGCCCAGCCACAAGGTCACGCAGGGCTCCTACACCTTCGCGACTCGCTGGCGTCAGGTGCAGCCTGCTCTCACCGTCGGCTCGTTCGACAGCGTCGTCCAGAGCTGGTCGCCGAAGCTGCCTGCGGGCGTCGGCAACTACCCGGTCGCGTATGTCGGCACAGACCCGGCGAAGTACACCATCCGCGGCAAGATTGTCGTTGCTCAACGCAACGATGCGGTACCGCCGACAGCGCAGGCAGCGGCGGCCGCGAAGGGCGGCGCCAAGCTGCTGCTGATCCTGAACGACGGATACGGCCCGCTCGACTCCTGGGCCGACCTGCCCCAGGAGGAGGCGCCGGCGCTCCCGGTCGCTTCGCTCAACACCGATCAGGGCAAGCAGTTGCTGGCACAGCAGCCCAAGTTGCTGAAGCTCGTGTCGCACCCGTACCCGGAGTACCTCTACGACCTCGTCCAGCACCACGAGGGAGCGGTGCCGAAGGACCCGGGCTACCGGCCGACCGCACGTGATCTCGCGCGGATCGACGAGTCGTTCCGGGACACCAAGCCGGGCGACGCACTCGACGTCCGGTTCGACCTGTCGGCCGACCTGACGTGGGCAGTAGGCGCCGCATCGACACCAGTGCCGGCGCAGGGCGACCACACCGCCTGGGTCACGGCGTCGCCGAAGGTCAAGTGGCTCAGCATGGCCGCGGTACCGGACCTGTCACAGCAGGGCTCGTCGTTGTCGTACCGCGCCGGCAGCACGACGAAGGAGACCTGGTTCAGCGGCATCCAGCGGCCACGGCTGCTGAGCGACAATGCGTTGTCGACACCGCCGTCACGGGTCGGCGACCTGATGAGCGTCTTCACCCTGCCCGGTTTCGCCGACTCCGGTCCGCACCAGGGCATCGTGTACGACGTGGGCGCACCGGTCACCTCGGCGTTCTACCAGGGAGACACGCTGCTCGGTGAAAGCACTGACATCCTGACCGTCGAGGTCGCACCGGAGCCGCTGCCGTACCGGCTTGTCGTGGATACGAAGCGCGACCTGCCGAACCGGCCGTACTCGCCGTCCACGCACACCGAGTGGGGCTTCACCTCGAGTCAGGCCGACTACGCGAACCTGGAGACGCTGCCGCTGCTCCAGCTCGACTACTCGATCGCAACGGACCTGTCCGGTCGGGCCAAGCGTCACGCCGACCTGACGGTGACGCCCTCGCACCTGCCCGGCGCTGTCGACACCGGCAAGGTCAGCACGGCGACCCTGGAGCTGTCGTACGACGACGGCGCCACGTGGCGACCTGTCCGGCTGCAGCGATCCGGGTCGGGTTGGCGCGGGCGGATGGACGCGCCCGCATCGGCAGACTATGTGAGCGTGCGAGCGACGGCACACGACAGCGCTGGCAACAGCGTGAGCCAGACCGTGCAGCGCGCCTTCGGGGTCCGCTAGCTGAGTTTGGGGCGGCGGCGCACGGGACGGTGCAACGTCGTCGGCGGCTTGCCGCGGGTCGTGGCTCTGGTCGGCACCGGAGCCTCGGCCCGCGGCGTCGCGTCGTACCGGCCGGCCGTCTCGCTGATCTCACCGGTCGGCTCCAGGACGAGGATGTCGGCCTGGCTGCGCCAGCGGTCGAGCTGGGTGTCCAGGTCGGCTGCGTTGAGACGCTCGGTGCGGAGCACTTGCGCCGCCGCGGTCCACTCGTCGGTCGCGGGGTCTAGCCGTCGTACCCTGGCCTGCCAGCTCGCCAGCCGGCTGGTGGCGGGCTTGGCCGGGACGACGACCGCCACCGAGGAGGCCGCGGCGAGTCCCGGCAGAGGCTGCTCCGCCCCGTCGGCCGAGTCCGCCAGGACGACGTACTGCCCGTCGATCGTGGCGAACCAGGCAGGGACCGGCCGACGGCCGTCCCACGCCAGCCAGACGAGCCCCGCCTTCTTCATGACGCCCGCGATCTCCTCGTTGCTCACAGGTCCGAGTCTCCCACGGTGAATCGGGACACACTCGGAAGGGAAGTGAGCCGGGTCACCGGGACAGCGGCGGCCGACGCCGTACGCTGCCGGTGACCGGTGGGTAACCGAGTGGAGGTCGGCTGATGACGGAACAGGTGCTACGGAGCAGGCGGTCCTGCCTGGCCACGCCGGGGTCGAACCCGCGGTTCCTCACCAAGGCGAAGGGGCTGGACGCGGACCAGGTGTTCCTGGACCTCGAGGACTCGGTCGCGCCGCTGGCCAAGCCGGACGCCCGGAAGAACATCGTCGCCGCGCTGAACGAGGGCGGCTGGGGCACCAAGCTGCGCGTCGTCCGGGTGAACGACTGGACCACCGAGTGGACCTACGCCGACGTGATCGAGGTGGTCGGCGGCGCCGGCGCGAACCTGGACTGCATCATGCTGCCGAAGGTGCAGACCGCCGAGCAGGTGGTCGCGCTCGATCTGCTGCTCACGCAACTGGAGAAGGTGCACGGGTACGAGCCGGGCCGGATCGGCATCGAGGCGCAGATCGAGAACGCGCTCGGCCTCACCAACGTCAACGCGATCGCGACCGCGTCGCCGCGGGTCGAGACGATCATCTTCGGCCCGGCGGACTTCATGGCGTCGATCAACATGAAGTCGCTGGTGGTCGGCGAGCAGCCGCCCGGGTACGACGTCGGCGACGCGTACCACTACATCCTGATGCAGATCCTGATGGCCGCCCGCGCGCACGGCAAGCAGGCGATCGACGGGCCGTACCTGCAGATCAAGGACGTCGACGGCTTCCGCCGCGTCGCCGGCCGGTCGGCGGCGCTCGGCTTCGACGGCAAGTGGGTCCTGCACCCCGACCAGATCGCCGCCGCGAACGAGGTCTACTCACCGCGCCAGGACGACTACGACCACGCCGAGAACATCCTCGACGCCTACGACCACTACACCTCGGCCGCCGGCGGCGCCCGCGGCGCGGTGATGCTCGGCGACGAGATGATCGACGAGGCCAGCCGCAAGATGGCCCTCGTCATCTCCGCCAAGGGCCGCGCCGCCGGCCTGACCCGCACCGACATCTGGCAGCCGCCGGCCGACTAGACCTGCGCCATCAACGCGAGCGGGTGGCCGTCCGGGTCGGTGAAGAAGACCATCCATTCCTCGACACCGTTGTCGTGCGTGTGGATCAGGTGCGGCGCGTTCTCGAACCGCACGCCGCGCTCGCGCAGTTCGTCGTACGCCGCCTGGATGTCGGCGACCCGGAAGTACAGGCAGGACGGCTCACCCACCGGGCCGTCGTTGGCGCTCAGGAACAGCCGGGTGCCGCCGCAGTCGAAGAACGCCAGGTCGCCGAAGGTGTACAGGTGCGGAAGCCGCAATACGTCGCGGTAGAACTCGACCGCCCTGCCGATGTCGCTGCACGGGCGGGCGATCTGCCCGATCTCGCCAAGCTGCACCATGTCCGGGCCTCCCTGTTTTCGCAACGCGCTGTCGAAGGGCACTCCGCGCCAGGTTCGCAGCTCGGCCCGGCGAGCCAGGCCGAGCTTCTGCAGTGCGTTCGCGACGTGGAACTTGACCGCGTCCACGCTGATCCCGCGGCGCTGCGCGATCTGCCGGTTCGACAGGCCGTGGCGCACCATGTCCACCACCCGCCACTCGGCGGGAGTCAGCACGTCCGGGTGTCTCGGCCGACCGCGGTTGCCCACAACGACAAGCTAGCGCCGCAAGCGGCGAATTACCCTCCCCCTCAGCGGGCCCAGACCTGGTAGATCCGGATCGGCTTGGCCGGCGGGCCGTCCTGGTCGGGGTCGGCGATCCCGGCGGCGACCATCCGGTCGAAGGTGGACATGCCGGCGATCACGTGCCCGAGCACCGTGTAGTTGGGCGCGATGTTGGCGAAGGAGTGCACGACGAAGAACTCCGAGCCGTTGGTGCCCGGTCCCTGGTTGCCATAGGCAACGGTGCCGCGCGGGTAGGTCTCCTGGCCGGTGACCTCGTCCGGGAACTTGTACCCCGGCCCGCCTTCCTCCTGGCGGTAGATGTCACCGCACTGCAGGACACCCAGGCGGGACGAGTTCGTCAGCCGGAAGCACTGCGTCGCGTCGTAGAACCGGCTCTTCACCAGGTGCACGAAGTTGTGCACGCCGCACGGCGCGTTGGAGCGGTCCATCCGGACCACGAACGGCCCGTAGTTCGTCACGAAGTACACGTCGACCGTGCCCTTCGCGCGGGCGACCGGGGACGGGACCCGGACCGGCTTGGCGGCCGGGTTCTCGGGGGTCGGCGTGAACTCGCACTTGGCCACCGGTCGTGACGTGGGTGCCGCGGAGGCGGTGGTCGTGGTCAGCGTCGTCGCGACCAGTACGGCCGCGATCAGGGCGGGAATCGATCGCTTCATGCGACACACCGTAGTACCTCGATCGCGCTCCGCAGAGCTTTCTGGAGGCTTTCTGAAGCTTTCCGGCCCGGACTCGCCCATCCGGCCCATCCCGCCTAAGGTGATCCGGTCCGCTGCGGAAGGTGTATGTGTTGAACGGCGAGGTACTGGCAGGTCGGTACCGGTTGCTGACCCTGCTGGGCAGGGGCGGTGCGGGTGAGGTGTGGCAGGCGGAGGACACGGTCCTCGCGCGCCAGGTGGCGGTGAAGCTGCTGCGCAGCCTCGACGGCGACCCGATGGACGCGGTCGAGCGGTTCCGGGCCGAGGCTCAATCAGCCGCTCGATTGACGCATCCGAACGTGGTCGCGACGTACGACGTCGGCACCGAGGGCGATCACGTCTTCCTGGTGATGGAGCTCGTCAAGGGCCCCGACCTCGCCAAGCTGATGCGGACGTCGGGCCTGCCGACCGCGGGCATGGTCGCGACCATCGCCACCCAGGGCGCCCGGGCGCTGGACGCCGCGCACGGGGCCGGGATCGTGCACCGCGACGTGAAACCCGCCAACCTGCTGCTGGCTCCCGACGGCACGCTCAAGATGACCGACTTCGGCATCGCCAAGCGCGCCGGCAACGAGACGACCGCACTGGGCGTCCTGCTCGGTACGGCGTCGTACGTGTCGCCGGAGCAGATCCGTGGCGAGCAGGCCACCCCGGCGAGCGACTGGTACGCGTTCGGCTGCGTGCTGCACGAGCTCCTGACCGGTACGCCGCCGTTCACCGGGCCGACCGCGGACGCGGTGATGCGGCAGCACCTCGACGCACCGCCGCCGCCGATCATCCGTAGCGATGTGCCCGCCGAGCTGGCGAACCTCGTGACGCACTTGCTGGCCAAGAACCCGGCGGACCGCCCGTCCTCGGCCGATGACGTGGCCGCACTCCTCAGCAACGCCGCACTCCTCAGCAACGCCGCCAGCACGCAGGTGCTCGCCATCACACCGGGGGCCGCGGCTGAGGAGCCGCTCGACATCGGGCACTGGGAGGACGAGCCCAGCTCGCACCGTGCACCCAAGAAGGCCTTCCCGCTCGCCAAGGTCGGCATCGGCGCCGCCGTGGTGCTCGCAGCCATCAGTGGCCTTCTCCTGCTGCGTGAGGGCGTGTCCAACGACACCCCGAAGGCGCAGGCGGTCACTACGCCGTCCGTGCCGGTGCAGAAGGCCACGACCGCTCCGAAGACGACGCCCACGCCCGAGGCGACGACGCCCACTCCGACCAAGACGACGCCGACGAAGAAGCCGAAGCCCAAGCAGACGCAGAACCCGCAGGCGATCCTGGTCCAGCGGCTGCGCACGCTGGCCGCACAGGTGCGCGCGACGCAGCAGGGCAGCCGCAGCAAGGCACCGCGGGAGGCCGCGCACGACCTGGACCAGGCCGCCCAGGCGATCGACCAGGGTGACACCGAGTCCGCCGCGGAGCACTTCTACGACGCGCGGCGCACGCTGTTCGAGGCGCAGCAACGCCACCGCTGGCAGGCGACACCGGAGATCGCCGCGCTGTTCCAGACCATCGGGCAGGCACTGCCGCGTCCCGACCGCGGCGGCGAGTGAGGCACGCGACCTTCCCCGGGTGGCCGGTGTCACAGCGGGTGTCACCGTGGTGCCGGGATGCTGTGAGGGGGTGGCTGATGGTTCCACGCCTACTGCGGGGCACTCGGCACGGCACCTCGCCGCACGGGTGCAAAGGCCACGATGCTCCGCATCGAGACCTTCGCCCCCGCACGCCGATGCACCGCACCGAGCACCTCCTCGCGACGGCGTGGAACCATCAGCCACCCCCAACCGCGATACTCGCGGGTAAGCCGGCCGAAGGAGACGCACGATGAGCAGGTTGCAGCAGACCGACGGGCTGACCGACGTCCAGGAGGAGATCCTGAAGACGGTCCGGGCCTTCGTCGAGGCCGAGATCCTCCCGGTCGCGACCGAGCTCGAGCACCGCGACGAGTACCCGACCGAGATCGTCGAGGGCCTCAAGGAGCTCGGCCTGTTCGGCCTGATGATCCCCGAGGAGTACGGCGGCCTCGGCGAGTCGCTGCTGACCTACGCGTTGTGCGTCGAGGAGATCGCCCGCGGCTGGATGAGTGTGTCCGGCATCATCAACACCCACTTCATCGTCGCCTACATGCTGCTCCAGCACGGGACCGACGAGCAGAAGCAGAAGTACCTGCCGCGGATGGCCACCGGCGAGGTCCGCGGCGCGTTCTCGATGTCCGAGCCGGGCTGCGGCTCGGACGTGTCCGCGATCAAGACCAAGGCCACCCGCGACGGCGACGGCTACGTGATCAACGGCCAGAAGATGTGGCTGACCAACGGCGGCTCGTCGAACCTGGTCGCGGTGCTGGTCAAGACCGACGAGGGCGCGGACTCGGTCTACAAGAACATGACCACGTTCCTGGTCGAGAAGGAGCCCGGGTTCGGCGAGGTCGACAAGGGCCTGACGGTGCCGGGCAAGATCGAGAAGATGGGCTACAAGGGCGTCGACACCACGGAGCTGGTGTTCGACGGCTACCGGATCGACGCGGGGCAGGTCCTCGGCGGCGTACCGGGCAAGGGCTTCTACCAGATGATGGACGGCGTCGAGGTCGGCCGGGTGAACGTGGCCGCGCGCGGCTGCGGTGTGGCGCGCCGGGCGTTCGAGCTCGGCATCTCGTACGCACAGCAGCGCGAGACGTTCGGCAAGAAGATCGCCGACCACCAGGCGGTGCTGTTCCGGCTGGCCGACATGGCGGTCAAGGTCGAGGCCGCGCACGAGCTGATGGTGAAGGCGGCGCGCAAGAAGGACAGCGGCTCCCGCAACGACTTCGAGGCCGGCGTCGCGAAGTACCTGGCCAGCGAGTACTGCGCCCAGGTCGTCGAGGACTCGTTCCGTATCCACGGCGGCTACGGCTTCTCCAAGGAGTACGAGATCGAGCGCCTCTACCGCGAGGCCCCGATGCTGCTGATCGGCGAAGGCACCGCCGACATCCAGCGGATGATCATCGGCCGCCGTCTACTGGAGGACTACAAACTCTGACCCGGCGCGCTGGGTCGACAGGCGGGGCGGTGCCGGTCGGCCCAGCGCGCGATGGGGCAGGGTTCGGGGGCTAGGCGGGTATGTGGGACCGCGGCCGGGGACGGCCGGAGCCGTAGCCGGACAGCAGCCAGATGCCCAGCTGGGTGATCTCGTGGCGCACCGACGCGCCGTCGCGGCGGGTGGTGATCAGGCCGGCCTCACGCAGGACCGTCGCCTGGTGGCTGGCAGCCGCGGGGGAGATGCGGCAGCGCTTGGCCAGCTCGGTCGTCGTACAGCCGCTGACGGCCGCCTCCAGAGCGGCGGCCCGGGTGGAGCCCAGCAACGCGGCCAGCGGGTCACTCGACGGCAGTTGCTCCATCGACGCCTGCCGCAGGATCCCGGGCGCATGCTGAATGGGGTAGACCAGGATCGGTGTGAGATCCGGGTCCCGCAGCTTGGTCGGTACCTGCCAGCAGAACGCCGAAGGCTGCAACTCGATTCCCCTGCCATCGAGATACAGATCTCGGTCGTTCATGTCCAGCACCTGCAGCACCGGTGGTACCCACCGGACCCGCGGATGCAAGGACGACAACAATCGGTCCACACCGTGCCGGGCCAGCGCCTCCCCGCGATGGGCGTGGTCGGCGGACACGTGCGTCCCGATCGACTTCCAGTACGGCGCGATCGCCGCGTCGTGGTACGTCCGGATGGCCCGGCCGAGCTTCTGCAGCGACGCCCGGCCGCCCTGCGCCAGCTCGCGCGTCCACGGCGACGGCGGCCGGTACTGCGCGAGCAGGTCGAGCTGGCTGCGGAGCTGCTGCGGCGGCGTCGCCAGCGTCTGCTCCAGCGCGGTGTCGAAGTCCGGTGCGGCCCCGGCCGGGGTCAGGAAGTCCGGCGAGTAACCCTTCGACGGGGTCAGCTCGAGCAGCAGCCGCATCTGGTCCGGAGCGACCGTGGCGCGGACGTGCCGCCGCCAGTCCTCGAAGATCAGCCGGCCCTCGGAGTGCTGCAGCATGTGCAGGCTCAGCAGCACCTCCCACAACGGCGCCGGCGTGATCGCGACCGTGACCCGGGTCAGGTCGCGGGGCGTGAAGTGAATGCGCAGCACCGCGATCCCCTCCCGTCCAACGTCAAATGGTCGCGGAAAGTAATCAATTCCTGACCGAATGCGATTCCGGAATTCAATCAAGGCAGCAGAACCCGGGACAACCGTTTGAACATTCCAATCCGGGAGGACTTTCGGCCATGGCAAAAGGTTGCCAAGTCACCCGACCGGCGCGGAGCGAACTCCGGGTTCAGAGCCAGTGGTTCCGCTTGAACAACCGGTAAAGCACGAAACACGCGCCGAGCATCACGCCGAGCACGACGAAGTAGGCGTACTTGAGCCGCAACTCCGGCATGTAGTCGAAGTTCATCCCGTAGATCCCGGCGATCATCGTCGGCACCGCCAGGATCGCGACCCAGGCCGAGATCCGCCGCATGTCCTCGTTCTCGGCCACCTGGACCTGGGCGAGCCCGGCCTGCAGGATCGAGCTGAGCAGCTCGTCGAACGAGATCACCTGCTCCTTGACCCGCTGCAGATGGTCGTCGACGTCGCGGAAGTAGTTCCTGGTCTCCTCGGCGATCAGCGGATGCCGCAGCGTGGCCAGCGCGCGCATCGGGCCGGTCAGCGGCGCCACCGCCCGCTTGAGCTCCAGCACCTCACGCTTCAGCTGGTAGACCCGGTCGATGCTGCGCCAGCCGCGCGGGGTGAACATGGACGTCTCGATCAGGTCGATGTCGGCCTGGACGGCGTCCGCGACCTCCAGGTAGCGGTCGACGACGTGGTCCGCGATGGCGTGCAGTACGGCGCCGGGGCCGGTGGCCAGCCGGTGCGGCTCCTGCTCCAGCTCCTGACGCAGCCCGGTCAGCTCGCTGTGCTCACCATGGCGGACCGTCACCACGAAGCCCGGCCCGCAGAACACCATGACCTCACCGGTCGCGACCACCTCGCTGGTCGCGGTCAGGTCGCCGTGCGGGACGTACGTGACCGTCTTGAACACCGCGAACAGCGTCTCGCCGTACCGCTCCAGCTTGGGGCGCTGATGCGCCTCGGACGCGTCCTCCAGGGCCAGCGGGTGCAGGCCGAACTCCGCGCCGATGATGGCGAGCTGATGGGCGGTCGGCTGGAACAGGCCGATCCACACGAAGCCCTGTCCGCGCTGCGCCCGGTCCAAGGCCTCGGTGTAGGAGTTGACGCGCCGGTCGCGGACGCCGTCGCGATACAGCCCCCAGTCGACCAGGGCACCCTCGAGCTTGCCGGTCATCACATCGTCCGGGGGACGGCCGGTGCCGCCGCCACGCCGGGCGAAGACCCGTCCGACACGGCGTGTCGCGCCCATGTCCCATCGTCGCCCGGTCATCACCGGCGAGGCTATCAAGACGCAGTAACCAGCCGTCGGCAATGATGGGGGTGGACGCACGTGGAGAGGAACGACGATGACCACGCAGGGCATGCCCTCGATGGACCCCAGGCCGACCGGCCTCACGATCGGGACGTACGACACCTACCGGGAGGCGCAGCGAGCCGTCGACTACCTCTCGGACGAGAAGTTCCCGGTCGAGCACACGACCATCGTCGGTAACAACCTCCGTCAGGTCGAGAAGATCACCGGCCGGCTCACCTGGGGCCGGGCGCTGACCGCGGGCCTGGCCAGTGGCGCCTGGTTCGGTCTGTTCGTCGGTCTGCTGCTGGGGTTGTTCACGACCGGCAACTGGCTCGCGGCGCTGCTCACCGGCGTCGTGCTGGGCGCCTTCTTCGGGCTGGTGTTCGGTGGCCTGAGCTACGCGCAGTCGGCCGGCCGCCGCGACTTCACCTCGCGGACCGCGGTGGTGGCGACGACGTACGACGTGCTGTGCGACTTCAAGTTCGCCGAAGAGGCCCGCAACCACCTGGCCAAGCTGGCGCTGAAGGGCGAGGTGCACCCGCTGCTGCCGAACCACGTGGACCAGCCGGTCCAGGAGACGACGCAGCGCCCCACCGACTGAGGTGACCTATCTCTCCCGCCGGTGAGAGCCAGGCCACGGTCCGGATCCGCCCGGAGGCGGCAGCATGGGGATTCCAGCAGCCGAGGAGGAACCGCGATGCAGTTCGGGCGCAGTTACGAGGAGTTCGAGGTCGGTGCGGTCTACAAGCACTGGCCGGGCAAGACCGTGACCGAGTACGACGACCACCTGTTCTGCCTGCTCACCATGAACCACCATCCGCTGCACCTGGACACGCACTACGCGGAGGGGACCACGCAGTTCGGCAAGAACGTTGTGGTCGGCAACTACATCTACTCGATCCTGCTCGGTATGTCGGTCCCGGACGTGAGCGGCAAGGCGATCGCGAACCTCGAGATCGAGTCCCTGCGCCACGTCGCGCCGACCTTCCACGGTGACACGATCTACGGCGAGACCGTCGTGCTGGACAAGTGGGAGTCCAAGTCCAAGGACGACCGCGGCGTCGTTCACGTCGAGACCAAGGGCTACAAGCAGGACGGCACCGTCGTGTGCCTGTTCCGCCGCAAGGTCATGGTGCCGAAGCAGAGCTACCTGGACGCCCGCGGCGGCGAGCAGCCGGGCCGCCCGGTCCCGGCCGAATAAGGCCGAGTAGTCAGGACATGACGAGCGGCCCGTCCGGGGAGGGGAGACCGGACGGACCGCGCGCCGACCGCGGACCGGTCGTCTAGAGGAACAGCTCGATCACCGGAACGAGCACGTTCGGCTTCTGGATCGGGAGTTTCAGGGTGAGCGTCTGCGACGAGACCCCGCCCATCGTGGTGTTCTGGGCCTGCTGGTGCGGGTCGTTGACGATCCGCTTGATCTCGGACGCGTCGTTGAGCAGTTGGGCGTACTTGACCTTGCCGGCCAGCCCGTCCAGGTGGATGTGCCCCATCGGCCACGAGAACAGGTGCAGGTAGAGCCGGTCGCCCTTCTGCGTGAAGCGGCAGTCGACCGGAGCCGAGTACTCCGACGACGGACGCGCACCGCGGATCGCACGTTCGTGCAGCCGCATCCACTCGCCGATCGACGCCAGCGTCGCCAGCGCGCGCGGGTCGAACTCGCCGCGGCCGGTCGGCCCCACGTTCAGCAGCAGGTTGCCGTCCTTGGAGACCGAGTCGACGAGCATCTTCACCAGCGTCTCCGGCGACTTCCAGTCCAGGTTGTCCCGGTCGTAGCCCCAGCTGCCGTTCAGCGTCTGGCACGCCTCCCACAGCACCGGTACGCCGTCGCGCTCCATCGGGCCGTCCGGCTGGTACTGCTCCGGCGTCACGAAGTCACCCGGGATGTCCAGCCGGTCGTTGATCAGGATGTCCGGCTGCAGCTCCCGGACCATCGCCATCAGCTCCTCGGAGCGCCAGTCGTCGCGGCCCTTGCCGTGGCCGTCGCGCCCGTCCTCGTACGTCCGGCCCGGGTAGGAGAAGTCGAACCACATGATGTCGATCGGGCCGTAGTTGGTCAGCAGCTCACGGGTCTGGGCGTGCAGGTAGTCGGCGTACACCTGGACGTCCCGCCCGGCCGCCTTCGCGATCGCCTCCTCGTCGTCGCGCTGCGGGTGCACGAGGTCGATCGGGAACTCCGGGTGATGCCAGTCGATCAGCGAGTGGTAGAAACCGACCCCGAGCCCCTCGGCCCGGCAGGCCTCGACGAACCGCTTGACCAGGTCGTTGTCCTTGGTGTCCTTGCCCCACGCGGTGTGCGCGACGGTGTAGTCCGACACCTCGGAGTCCCACAGACAGAATCCCTCGTGGTGCTTGGTGGTCAGTACGGCGTACCGCATGCCGGCCTCGCGGGCGGCCTTGGCCCACTTGCGCGGGTCGTACAGGTCCGGCTCGTAGTGGTCGAAGTACGGCTGGTAGTCCTCGTCGGTCAGCCGTTCGCGGTTCTTCACCCACTCGTGCCGGGCCGGCAGCGAGTACAGGCCCCAGTGGACGAACAGGCCGAACCGCCAGTCGCGGAACTTCGCAACCGAAGCCGCGGGAGGCGTATCAGTCATGATCAGATCTCCTTCAGGATTAACGGCCGCCGAGGCCGGTGACGAGCAGACCGCGGACGAGATGCTTCTGCAACAGGACGACGAGCAGGACGGTCGGGATCATCGCCATCACCGACGCGGCCATCATCAGGTTCCACTGGGTGCCCTGCTGGCCGATGAACTGCGCCAGGCCGAGCGGGACGGTGCCCTTGTCGGCGACGCTGTTCACGATGATCAACGGCCACAGGAAGCTGCCCCAGAAGCTGATGAAGGTGAAGACGGTCAGTACGGCGATGGCCGGCCGGGCGAGCGGCAGCATGATCCGCAGGAACGAGCCGAACGGCCCGCACCCGTCCACCCGGGCCGCCTCCTCCAGCTCGGCCGGGACGGTCAGGAAGAACTGCCGCAGCAGGAAGGTGCCGAACGCGGTGAACGCCCACGGCAGGATCAGCGCCCAGTAGCTGTCCACCCAGCCGAGCGACTGCATCAGCCAGTACATCGGCACGATCAGGACCTCCTGCGGCACCATCAAGGTCCCGAGGAACAGCACGAACAGTTGCTCGCGGCCCCGGAACCGCAACCGGGCGAAGGCGTACGCCGACATGCTCGACGCGATCACCACGACCAGCGTGCCGGCGACCGCGACGAACAGGCTGTTCAGGAAGTACCGGCCGAACGGTGCGAACTCGAACGCGTCGGCGTAGTTCTGCCAGCGGATCTCGGACCCGAACAGGTGCGGGGTCGGCGTGAACACCTCGTCGGCGGGCTTCAGCGACGTCGAAACGGCGTACACCAAAGGCCCGAGGAACAGGATCGCGACCAGGATCAGCAAGACGTGCGAGACGCTGCTGCGCACCCGGCGAGCGGCCACGGAGGTCTCAGACATCGTAGTTCACCCACTTCCGCTGGCCGACGAACTGGATCGCGGTGATGCCCATGATGATCACGAACAGCACCCAGCCGGCCGCCGACGCCAGACCCATGGTGAGGAACTGCCAGCCCTGGTTGTAGACGTACATGACGATCGTCTGGGTGGACACGCCCGGCCCGCCCTGGGTCAGGATGAACGGCTGCGCGAACACCTGGAACGAGGTGATCAGCGTCATCGTGGTGGCGAAGAAGATCGACGGCGTGATCATCGGCCAGGTGACGTAGCGGAACCGCTGGAACGGCCCGGCGCCGTCGATCTGCGCCGACTCCAGCTGCGACTGCGGCACCTGGTCGAGGGCGGCCGAGAAGACCAGGAAGTTGTACCCGAACCCCTGCCAGATCGACATCGCGACGATCGCCGGCATCGCCCAGCTCGACGAGCCGAGGAAGTTCGGCGCGTCGATGCCGAACCAGCTGTTCAGGCCGGCGTCGAGCAGACCGCCGGGCTGGAACAGCAGCCGCCAGACCATCACGTTGGCGACCATCGGCGTCATCACCGGGATGAAGAACAGCACCCGGAACGCCTGCCGGCCCTTGATCTTCGGTCCGAGCCAGGTCGCCAGCCCGAGCGAGAGGACCACGTTCAGCGGCACATACAGCACCACGAACAGCGCCGTGTTCAACACCACCCGGCGGAACACCGGATCGCCGAACAGGTGTGAGTAGTTGCCGAACCCGAGGAACTTGCGCTCGCCGAACACCGGCCAGTCGAACAGGCTGATCCCCAGTGCCATCGCGGTCGGGAACAACGTGAACAGGGCGAGGCCGGCGAGACTCGGCGCGAGGAAGACCGACGCGTACCGCCCGTCCCTGCGTAACGCGGGCCGGCGCCCCGGCCGGACGCCGCGCGCAGGCGACGTACCGGTCGGGGCGACGGTGGTGTCAGTGGCCATCAGGAACCAGCGCCCGCCTGGTCCTGGATGGTCTTCAGCGCCTGGTCCGGTGGGACCTCGCCGTTCAGCGCCTGGGTGCCGAACCGGGTGAGCAGGTCGGCGACCTGGACCCAGTTCTTCGAGGTGGTCAGCGCGATCGAGTTCTCCGACGCGTACTCGATGACCTCCTTGGCCTCCGGGATCTTCGCCGCGGTGAACCAGGCCGGGTGCGCCGCGGTCCGGGCCGGGTACGCGCGGCCGGCGGCGGCCAGCGTGGTCAGCGGCTTGTCACTGGTCATCGACATGATCGCCTGGAACGCGGCGTCCGGCGTCTTGCAGGACCGGGAGATGCCGAAGCCGGAGCCCGCGGTGTAGGTCTTCGAACCGTCCGCACCGGCGGGGATCGGCGCGATGCCGAGGTTGAACTTGACCTTGCCGAGGGTGTCGATCAGCGACCACGGACCGTTCAGCTGCATCGCGGACTTGCCGGAGACGAACTGCGTGGTCTCGAAGTCGGTGTTGCCGGACGGCACCTGCGGCGCGATCTTGTCGGTCCGGACGAAGTCCGTCCAGCCCTTGAACCCGTCGACGAACTTGGAGTCGGTCAGGTTCAGCTTGCCGTCGGCCAGCGGCTCGGCGCCGGTCATGGTGCGCACCCAGGAAGCCACGCCGAGGTCTCCGGGCGTCGTCACCAGGCCGGTCCGGCCCGCGGTCGTGAGCTTCTTCGCGGCCGCCTTGAACTCGTCCATCGTCCACCCGGGCTTCGGGTCCGCGATGCCGGCCGCCTTGAACAGGTCCTTGTTGTAGAAGATCACCATCGGGCCGGAGTCGTACGGGATCGCGATCTGCTTCCCGTCCGCCTTCAGGCCGTCCATGATCGGCTTGTCGAAGTCCTCGGGTTTCAGGCCGTACTTCGTGATCAGGTCGTCGAGCGGCAGCAGCGCGTTCGCGTACGACGCCAGCCGCAGCGACTGCATGCCGATGATGCAGGGGGCCTTGCCGCTGGCCAGCAGGGTGCCGATCTTCGACCAGTAGTTGTTCCAGTCGGTGCCCTGCAGCTTGACGGTGATGCCGGAGTGGTCGGTGTGCGCCTGGTCGGCGACCTTCTGCCAGGCGGCCTGGTCCTCGGTCCCGCCGACCCAGAACTGCCAGGTCAGGTCGGCCTTGTCGGCCGACCCGGACCCGCTGCCGCCGCTGCCGTCGTTGCCGCCGCCACAGGCGGCAACGGCCGTCAGCGCCAGCACCGCACAGGTGGCGGTGAGCCAGCGGCGCGCCCGAGCTGGTGTTCCTCTCATCCTGACCTCCAAGGAGAGCTGTGAGTCATCCGATCAATATGTCGGGATCTTGACGAGAGTCAACAGTTCGGCCCCTTATTTCAGGAAGAAAATCAACTCTCCACGCTCTAGCGCACTACCCAGACCTCCGATGTATGGTCCAAAGACATCGGAGGTTTCGGGCGAAGGGAGGGGTGCGCATGGCGGTGACCGACGCGGCGATCGACAGCATCAAGCAGATGATCGTGGCCGGCGAGCTGCAGCCCGGCGACCGGCTGCCGCGCGAGGCCGACCTGGCCGCCAGACTCGGGCTGTCCCGCAACTCGCTGCGCGAGGCGGTCAAGGCGCTGGCCCTGATCCGGGTGCTCGAGGTCCGGCAGGGGGACGGGACCTACGTGACCAGCCTCGATCCACCGCTGCTGATGGAGACGCTGGGCTTCGTCCTGGACCTGCACCAGGACGCCTCGGTGCTGGAGTTCTTCGAGGTCCGGCGGATCCTCGAGCCGGCCGCCGCGGCCCGGGCGGCGCTCCGGATGCCCGACGACGAGATCGCCGTGATGCGCGCGCTGCTGGACGACCTCGGCGACGACCCGTCGGCCGACGACCAGCTCGCCTGTGACGTCGAGTTCCACCGGCTGCTCGCGATCGGCAGCGGGAACCGGACACTGGCCTCGATCATCGAGAGCCTGCGGCAGCCGACCTACCGGGCCCGGATCTGGCGCGGCCTGACCCAGACCGGCGCGGTGAACCGCTCGGTCGCCGAGCACCGCTCGATCCTGGACGCGATCACCGCCCGCGAGCCCGAGGTCGCCCAGGCCTGGGCGACCGTGCACATCGCGGGCGTCGAACGCTGGCTCAACGAGGCGGTCAGACTCGAGGTGGACGGAGTTCCAGCAGCACAGCGGCCGGCGTCGGCAGCGTCACCTCGACCGCTGAACCATTCCACTCGAGCGGGACACTGACCAGCTGGGTGCGCTCCGCCAGGTCGGCCATCAGGTAGCCCGCTGCGCCGTCCATCGGCGACCAGTCGATCGTCACCTGGCCGACGCCGCCGACCGCCGTGACCTCCTTCGGCGGATCGAGGTCGGGCATCTACGCGACTCCCGATTCGAACTGCTCCATCGCGATCAACGGCCGGATCCGCTGCTCGACCGTCCGGCTCGCGAAGCTCCGCCGGATCAGGTCGTTGCCGAACACGTTGCCGATCGCACCCATCACCATGGCCTGGTCGAGCGACAGGTACCGCTTCGCGATCAGCCCCGACCGCACCGCGACCGAGTCGTAGAACCCGCCGGCACCGTACGCGTGCAGGGTGCGCTCGATCTTGCTCAGGTTGTCGATCGCCTGCCGCGGCGCGTACGCCATCGCGAGGAAGGCCGCGTGCGGGGTGACCACGCCGTCGCCGTAGGTCGGGTTCGGGTTGGTGCCCTCGCGGCAGCCCTCGAAGCCGCCGTCGAAGTTGGTGCCCTCGAGGTCGGACGGGTAGCCGCCCGGGTCCATGCCGAGCGCCTCGACGCCGTAGACGGCGTACCCGCCCTTGGGATTCGACGCGGGCGAGAAGCCCCAGTAGCCGTACTTCGCGTCGTCCAGGCCGTGCTCGATGTGCGCGCGGACGGTCAGCGGATGGTTGATGCCCCAGCTGCGCGGCGCCCAGGTGGACTCGGGGACGAACAGGTCGGGCATCAGCGACTCGAACATGTCGCCGCCCCAGGACGGGACGATCCGCATGCCGCGGTACGAGTAGGTGCCCTCGAAGACGTCGAGGCCGAGATACGTCCGGTGCACGCCCTCCGGCTTCTGCTCGACCCACGACCAGTCGCAGCTGTCCGGGAAGGTGCGGTACGTCGCGAAGTACTGCGTGTGCGGGACCTGGTTCAGGGCGAACCCGACGTACCCGGCGATCCGGGCCTCGGTGTTGCAGGTGTCGTAGTGGAACTTGCGGTAGTACACGTCCGGGCCGACGCCGGCGTGGTTGCCCTGATCGGTTTCCTCGTCCGGCGGCGGGGTCTCGAAGAAGCCGCCGCGCATCAGGCCGCCCGGGCGGGCCGCGGGGTTGTAGTAGAAGGTGAAGTTCATCTTGTTCAGCAAGGACTCCGCGAGCGCCCGGGCGCGCGGCTCGGCGTTGCGGACCACCATCAGCGCGCAGGCGAGCCAGGCGTTGTCGACACTCGACACGAACGGCGTGATCGGCCTGGTGCCGTCCGGGTCGGTGCGCAGCACCTCGCCGGTCGCCTCGTCGTACCAGTTGAAGTACATGCCGCTCGGCTCGTGGTGGACGACGTTCTTCATCGTCGTCAGCGTCTGCGTGACACGGCGCAGCGACTCCTGCGGCGAGATGATGCCGAGGTGCCGGGCGACGACCGTGCTCCAGAGGTAGCCGCCGATATTGGTGGGGGAGGTGTACTTGCTGCGCACCGGGTTCGTCACGGACTCGCCGATGTTGTCCGCGGGCAGCCCGGTCCGTTCGTCGGTCATCGCGACGAGACTGCGCCAGGTGTCCCGGGCCCACCGGCCGGCCAGAGCCCTGTCGGCCGGGCTCGGCACCCACCCGCCTTTCAGCAGGTCGGCGGGGGCGGGCGTCCCGCCGTACGCGGAGGATCCGGCCCCCGCCAGCGCGAGAGCTCCAGTAGAAGCGAGTAAGGTCCGGCGACTGATGAAGGCGGTCATCTGAGGTCTCCTATTTCAGTCCGGTAATGGCGATGCCCTTGGTCACGTGCCGCTGGAACGCCAGGAACATGACGAGCACCGGTACGACGACCACGACCGCGCCGGCCATCAGCAGGCCGAAGTTCTGCGCGTTCTGCCCGGTCGAGTACAGGGCGAGGGCGACGGGAAGGGTGTACTTGTCCTCGGTCTGGGCGATCACCAGCGGCCAGAGGAAGTTGTTCCAGGATCCGAGGAAGGTGAGGATGCCGAGCGTGGCCAGCGCGGGCCGGGTCAGCGGCAGCATGATCCGGGCGAAGATGCCCAGCTCGGTGGTGCCGTCGACGCGGCCGGCATCGATCAGGTCGTCGGGCAGCCCCTGGAAGAACTGCCGCATCAGGAACACCCCGAACGGCGAGACCAGGAACGGCAGGATCAGGCCGGGGTAGGAGTTCGCGAGCCCGGCGTTGGTGACCAGGACGAACAGCGGGACGAACGTGACCATGCCGGGAATCATCAGCGTGGCCATCACCAGCACGAACAGAGCGTTGCGGCCCTTGAACCGCAGCTTCGCCAGCGCGTAGCCGATCATCGAGCAGAAGGCCAGGTTGCCGGCCGTGACGGCGAGCGCGACCACCGTCGAGTTCAGGAAGTAGCGCGGGAAGTTCGCCTTGCTGAACAGATCCGCGTAGTTCTGGTTCGTCGGCTCGTCCGGCCACCAGGTCGGCGGCACCCGGAGCAGCTCGCCCTGGGTCTTGAAGCTGCCGAGCACCATCCACAGGAACGGCGCCGCGACGGCGACCAGGCCGAGTACTCCGATCAGGTAGATCCACCAGGTACGGCGCATCACTTCTCCCTCAGCAGCCGGAACTGGATGAACGTGATGACCGCGATGACGACGAACAGGATGTACGCCATCGACGTCGCCAGCCCGTAGTTCCCGAAGCCGAACTGGTTGTAGGTGTACATCGACACCGAGAGCGTGCTGTCCAGCGGACCGCCCTTGGTCATCACGAACGGCTCCTCGAAGAACTGCAGGTAGCCGATGCCGGTGGTGACGCTGGTGAACAGGACGGTCGGCCTGAGCAGCGGCAGGATCAGGTACCGGAAGCGTTGCCACGCGCCGGCGCCGTCGATCTGCCCGGCCTCCTCGACCGACTGCGGGATGCCCTGCAGCCCGGCCAGGAAGATGATCATCGCGGAGCCGAAGTTCCGCCAGACCGCCATCGCGATCAGCGACGGCATCGCCCAGGTCCTGGACGCCAGCCAGTTCGGGCCGTCGATCCCGACCCAGCCGAGCACCGTGTTCAGCAGTCCGTTGTCCGGTGACAGCACGAACCGCCAGATCACCGCGATCGCGACGATCGACGTCACCACGGGCAGGTAGTAGCCGACCTTGAACAGTGCCTGGAACCGCTTGATCCCGCGGTCCAGCAGCACCGCCGCGGCCAGCGCCACGACCAGCGTGAGCGGGACGCCGACGATCACGAAGTACGCCGTGTTGAACGCCGCCTTGCGGAACGTGTCGTCCGACAGCGCCTTCACGTAGTTGTCGAACCCGACCCCGTTCACCGAGAACGGCGTCCGCAGGTCCCGCTGCTTGATATCGGTGAACGACATCCCCAGCGACCCGAGCACCGGCCCCGCGGTAAATGCGAGGAAAAGAAGGACGAACGGGAGGACGAGCACCCACGCAGCAAGCGTCTGCCGGTCAAGCCGCCCTCGCTCCGCCCGGCGGCCACCGTCAACCGGACCACTGGCCGGGCCACCTGCTGGTGCGGCTCGCCCTTCCTGCCTTCCACCCGGCGAGGTGCGCAGCGCCTCGCCGGGTGCTGTCTTTTCACTCATCGTGCTCAGCTACCGCCGGTCCCGATGGCAGATGCCTTGGTTTGGATGGCCTTGGCGGTGTCGGCGGGGGACTGGCCGGACTTCGCCATCTTCTCGACCTCGGTGTCGAACGCCTTGGCCACCTGCTCCCAGTTCACGATCGCCGGCGGCGCCTTCGCGTCCTCGAGCTGCTTGCCGAAGACCGGCAGCAGCGGGTCGGAGGCGATGCTCGAGTCCTCCCAGGCGCTCTTCACCGCCGGCAGGTCGGACGACATCTTGAACCACGCCGCCTGCGTCTTCGGGTCGGACAGGAACTTGACCAGCTTCCACGCGCTGTCCTTGTTCTTCGACGACTTGAACACGACGAAGTCCGACCCGCCGACGAACGACGTCGAGGTCTTGTTCTTCGGGATCTGGAAGACCCCGATGTTCGGCTTGATCGCGTCCCCGCCGGCCTTCGCCACCGACCCGGCCATCCACGGCCCGGAGATGAACATCGGCACCTGGCCGTTCACGAACTGCGCCTCGGTCTGGTTCGGCGGCAGGTCGGTGCCGGCCAGCTTCTCGGTGAAGAAGCTCTGGTAGTACTTCAGCCCCTCCTGCATCTCCGGGGTGTCGAAGGTGAACTCCTTCTGGTCGTCCCCGGTGATGTTCGCACCGGCCGACCACGCGAACGGCATCACGGTCTGCCAGGAGCCGTCACCACCCGGCTGCAGGTTGATCCCGTACTTCGCGCCGGCCTTCTCCTTCATCGCCTTGGCCATCGCCTTCAGCCCGTCCCAGTCCGTCGGGGGCGTGCTGACACCGGCCTTCGCGGCCAGATCCTTGCGGTAGTAGACCAGCCGCGTCTCGACGTACCACGGCACGCCGTACTGCGTCCCGCCGACCTTCGTGGTGTCGAGCGCGCCGGGGAAGAAGCCGGAGTTGTCGAAGCCCTGCGGTGTCGGGTCGAGCGCGCCGAGGTCGGCGAACTCGCCCATCCAGGTGGTGCCGACCATGGCGGCGTCGGGCAGCGTGTTCGCGGTGATCGCGGTGGTGAACTTGTTGTGCGCCGCGTCCCACGGGATCGGCGTGACGGTGACGTTGACGCCGGGGTTGGCCTGCTTGAACTGCTCCATCAGCTTCGGCAGGTTCTCGCCCTCGGTGCCCATCGCCCAGACGGTCAGGTTGCCGGTCGCCGGGCCCTCGCTGACGGTGGTGGTCGCCTGGGACCCGCCGCTCGGCGTGTCCGCGGACCGTCCACAACCGGCCAGCGCGAGCGCTGTGGCGGTGAGTGCAGCGCTGCCGATCACCAGCCGGCGGCGGATGCTGTGGGTGAACATGTGGTGTCTCCTCACTGGATTACTTCTGCATCCCCCGCTTGGTGCCACAGCTGTCCCGCAGCACCAGTTGTGTTGCCAGTACGTCGTTACGCGCCCGGGTCCGGACCCCGGTCACCCGCTCGTGCAGCCGCTCCGCGGCCACCCGCCCCAACTCGGCCATCGGCTGCCGCACAGTGGTCAGCCCCGGCGACACGTACCGCGCCGCCATCACGTCGTCCCACCCCGTCACCACGATGTCCCCCGGCACACGAACCCCCTGAGCCGCAAACATCGCCATGGCCGCCAACGCCAACTCGTCATTCGCACAAACCAGCCCATCAGGCCGCACACCCGCGCCGTGCGCTCCGCTCACCGACCCGACCCCGAATCCCCTGCTGTGCGGGCCCTCGTTCTCTTCCCCGCCCGCCCCGCGCGCAGCGCGGGGCGGGCGGGTGGTTGCCTGGAGCACCTTCTCGGCGACGGTCCGGCCGGCTTCCTCCGTCAGGGCGACCCGTACCGGCTTCGGCACCTGCAGCCCGCGGAGCTCGTACGCCTTCGCGAACCCGGCGTAGCGCTCGGACACGTCGTACGAGCTGGCCGGATCGCCGACGAAGACGAGGTTCCGGCGGCCGTGTTCGAGCAGCCGGGTCGTGAGCTGCTCCGCGCTGGCGGCGCTCTCACTCCGGACGGAGTCGCAGCCGGTGACGGGCGGATGCGCGATCAGCACCGCCGGTACGCCGGCCTTGCGCAGGCCCTGCACCGTCGGCAGCTCCAGAGCGTTGCCATGGACAACTATCCCGTCGACCCGCCCGGCCAGGTCCATCACGGTGCGTCGTGGATCGGGGTTGCCGTGCGTGACGGTGATGACGACGCTCTGGCCGTGCTCACCGGCCCACCGCTCGTACCCCATCAGCAGGTCGCCGTAGAACGGACCGGCGAGATCGGGCAGCACCAGCCCGTGCGCCTCGTGCCGCTGGACGGCGAGGCTCCGCGCCGCCCGCAGCGGTACGTAGTTGAGCTCCTGCGCCGCCTGGTCCACCCGCGCCCGCGCCTTCGCCGACACCGGTCCGGTCCCTTGCAGGACACGCGAAACCGTCGCGATCGACAGCTTCGCGCGGGCCGCGACGTCGTAGATCGTCGCCGGCCGGCCGGTCGGTCCGGAAGGCATCGGGGCTGGCTCCTCAGGGGCGGTAACGGCTGAGTGGAAGCGCTTACAGTTTCGATACCCTGCCGTGGATCGTTCAAACGGTCAAGACCTCGGGACCGGTTTGAGAGGATGCGGGGGTGACCGCACAGGAGCGAAAGGACCGGGTCTTCCTCGTCCGGCACGGGGAGACCGAGTGGAGCAGGTCGGGACGGCACACGTCCGTCACCGACCTGCCGCTGACGGCGGAGGGCGAACGTGTCGCGGCGGGTCTGCGCGAGCGGCTGGCGGGGGAGTCCTTCGATCTGGTGCTGACGTCACCGCGGCAGCGCGCCCGGCGTACGGCCGAACTCGCGGGCTTCCCCGACGCGGAGGTCGACGACGACCTGGTCGAGTGGAACTACGGCGACTACGAGGGCATCACGACCGCGGAGATCCGCGAGACCGTCCCCGGCTGGACCGTCTGGGACGACCCGGTGCCGAACGGCGAAACCCCCGCCGAGGTCGCCGCCCGCCTCGACCGCGTCACCGCCCGCCTGGCCGCCGTCCCCGGAGACGTGCTGGTCTTCGGCCACTCCCACGCACTCCGCGGCCTCACCGCCCGCTGGCTCGAACTCGACGTCACCGAGGGCCGCCACTTCGTCCTCAACACCGCCACCCTCTCCACCCTCGGCTGGGAACGAGGCTCCCCCGCCATTCTCCGCTGGAACGCCTGACGGCCTACCCGGTCAGGCGGGAGACGAGGAGGTCTACGCGGGGTTTGGCGTGGGTGGGGCGTAGACGGTTGGTGTGGTTGAGGGTGGCCTGGCCGTGGAGGGCGCTCCAGAAGACTTCGGTGAGGGTTTCGGGGTCGGTGTCCGCGAATGGTTCTACGCCGGCCCGGATCTCGTCGAAGGCGTCCTTCAGCGAGGACGGGCTGTCAGGACTGCCGAACGACAGGTCGGTGGGGCGGACGAAGATCGCCTCGTAGACCGCCGGATGCTCGGCGGCGTAGTCGAGATACGCCTGGGCCAGAGCGCGCAGACCGCCGTCCTCGCGAGCGGTGCGCATCGCCACGGTCAGCTCCTCGACGCCCTGCAGTGCTACCGCGTCGGCGATCGCGTTCATGTTCTTGAAGTGGCCGTAGAGGACCGGCTGGCTGTAGTCGACGGCCTCGGCCAGGCGGCGGGTGGTGACGGCGCCCCAGCCGACGGACTCGGCGAGCTCGCGGGCGGTGCGCAGGATCAGGTCGTGGCGTTCCGCGCGGGCCCGCTCGCGGCGTGACTGGGTCGGCATGGCCGAACCCTAGCACTGCTAGACAATCTAGCGGCGACAGGTCTAGCATTGCTAGGAAAGTTAGCAGTGCTAGATCAGAGGAGCCCCACCATGCGCCGCTTCACCACCGTCCTGACCGTCCTGCTCGGGATCTTCCCGCTGACCTTCGGCTTCCGGTACCTGGTCGACGGGGCCGGCGCCGCGGCCGGGTTCGGGATCGACCCGTGGCCGACCGGCACGGCCGCCGGGTACTTCCCGGTGAAGGGCATCCGCGACATCGCCCTCGGGCTCGTCGTGCTCATCCTGTTCGTCGCCCTGCGGCAGCGCCGCACGACCGGCATCGTGATGGCGGTGCTGGCGATCATCCCGATCACGGACATGATCGTCGTCTTCAGCCACGGCGGCCCGGCCGCGACCGCGCTGGGTGTGCACGGCCTCACGGCCGCCGTCATGCTCGTCGACGCGCTGCTCCTGCTCCGCGAACGCGTCGTCACCACGGAGAAGAACCTTCAGCCGGCCCACTCGTAGAACTCGATGGAGCAGTGCTGGCGGAACCCGAGCGCCTCGTACACGGGCCGCCCGGCCGCCGACGATCCCAGTACGGCGTACTCCGCGTCGACGTCACGCAGAGCGCCGTACGTGATCGCCGCCCCGATCCCGCGCCGTCGCGCCTGCGGCACGGTCATCACGAAGTACAGCCCGGCCACGCCCGCGCCGAGGAACACCGTCGCGGTCGCCACCGGCGTACCGTCCAACCATCCGATGTAGTGCCGCCACGGGTCGTCGTACCCGAGCTTCGCGTAGACCGACGCGACCCACCGGGCCTCCCGCTCGCCCTCGCCGAATCCCTGCCCCAGCGTCGCCTCCCACGCAGCCAACGCGTCGTCGTCGCCGACCCGGGTCAACGACAACCCGGGGACGGCGCGGGGCGGGACCAGGTCCGGGATCCGCACCGCCATCCCCGGCTCCGCCCCAGCTGGGACGAACCCCGCCGCGACCAGATCGGCGCCCGCGACAAGCATCGACGGCCCGACGTGCCAGGTCCCCGGTACGCCGTGTTTCCGCAGCTCTGCCAGGGATTCGGCGATCACGTCCGCGTCGGACGCCCGCACGACCGCGTTGTGGTAGTCGAGGGGCGACCCGCCGATCGTCCACTCCGCCCGCTCGTCCGCCCGCTGCGAACCGCCGCCCGCGGCACCCATCGCCATCAGCAGCTCGGCCGCGTTGTCCTCGATCGCCCGCACCACGTCCATCTCCCCAGTGTCGCGAGTCAGGCGAAGGCGGCGCGAGCCCATTTCCGGAAGGAGCGTGGCGGTCGCCCCAGGACGCGCTCGACGTCGTCGGTCACCGTTTCCTCGCCACCGCTGCGGATCAGCTCCGCGCCCTGCAGCGCCACCGCCACCACCGGCTCGTCCACCCCTGCTGCCCGCAAGTGCTCCGCGTAGACATCCAGCGGTACGTCGGCCACGGCCAAGTCCGTCCCCAGTACGTCGGACAACACCGCGACCTGTTCCGGGACGCTGAGCGGGGAAGGCCCCGTCAGCGTGTAGATCCGCCCGTCGTGCTCGCTCGAGACCAGCGCCTCGGCGGCAACCGCGGCAACGTCGGCCGGGTCGACGAACGCGTGCCGTCCCGCCCCGGTCTGGTTCGGAATCGGTTGCCCGCTCCGGATCGCCGGCAGCCATCGCAGGGCGTTGGAGGCGAACCCGGCCGGTCGTAGGATCGTCCACGCCAGGCCGCTGTCCCGTACCGCTCGTTCGCCGGCCGCGTGCCAGTTCCCAGGACCGGTACTGCCTATCGCCGACAACTTCACGATCTTCCGCACCCCACCGTCCACCGCGGCCGCGACGAGCGCCCGGTCATGCGCCGGGACCCACGGCCCGGGCGCACTGAGCAGGAACACCGCCTCGACCCCGTCGATTGCCTTCCGCAACGACTCCGGGTCCTCGAAATCGCCTTGGAACAAACCGGGAAGGGCCTGCCGCGTCATCCCGCGGACGGGGACGTCGCGCGCGATCAACTGCTTCATGAGCTCACTGCCGATGGTGCCCGTCGCACCCGTGACCAGAATCATCCCGTCACCCTGAACCGGCCGCGCCGCCGCGGGATAGGAACTTTCGGTACTACGGAACCCGCGGACCGCCCGGCTACGCTCGAAGGCGTGCATCCGTGGATCGAGAGCGTCACGCTGCGGCCGGCGACGACGCCGATCACCGTGCTGCCGCCGGATCCCGCGGCCACGATCGTCTGGCGGATGACGCCGGCGGGGGAGAGCGACGTCCTGGTCGCGGGACCGCGCACCACGGCGGCGTACCACGTCACGAAGGATCTGCCCGTCTGTGTGCGCCTGCGGATCCGCCCGGGGCACCTGGTGCTCGCACCCCCGACCGACGAGCTCGTCGACCGGACCGTGCCGCTGGCCGACGTCTGCGGATCGTCGGCCCGGTCGCTCGCGGAGGACCTGGTCAGGTACCGGGATCGGCCCGAGCAGGCCGCCGAGTTCCTCGGAGACTATCTGTGCCGGCGATTCCCCCGCCGTTCGGCCGGCCGAGCGGACCTCGTGACGGGCGCCGTGGCAGAGCTGACCGCCGGGATCGCGTCGCACACCGTGGGTGAGACCGCCGCCCGGCTCGGTGTCAGCGAGCGGTATCTGCGGCGGGTGTTCCGGGAAGCAGTAGGCGTGTCACCGAAGCACTTCGCCCGGATCGCCCGCGTGCGCACGGTGATCGGTCAGGCGGGCCGACCCTGGGCTGAGACGGCGGCGTACGCCGGGTACTCCGACCAGTCGCACCTGATCGCGGATTTCCGCTCGCTGATGCGGGTCACCCCGCAGGCGTTCGCGGCCGGCGACGTACCGCTCAGCACCTGCTAGCCGGGCAGGGCGTTCCACTGCTCCAACGTGGAAACCAGCAGGGTGGTCGTCGGCAGCGACGCGATCTCGGCGCGGGTCACGAAGCGCGCGTCCGACGCGTCGTCACCTGGTGTGAGCCTGCCGCTCACGGCGGTGGCCTCGTAGTCGCGGATCACGTAGAGCTGTCCCCGCGGGCCGGGGCGCTCGATCTCGCCGACCAGGGTCCCGACCTCGACGGTCAGGCCGGTCTCCTCGGCGACCTCCCGCGCGACCGCCGTCGGATCGTCCTCGCCGGGCTCGACCCGCCCGCCCGGGATCGACCACAGACCGCGCCCGGGCTCGTTGGCACGACGGACCACGAGCAGCCGGTGCTGCTCGTCGTACACCAGGGCACCCACACAGTCGACGCGCTCCATGCAGCTGAAGAATAGAGCGTCTGTGCACAAGTGCCAGGTCTCGTCGGTGAACGCGGATAGCATCAGCGGTGACAGTCACCCGGCGAAGGGACCCAGGACCGCTCGTGCTCATCGACCTGCACACCCACTCGAACCGTTCCGACGGCACCGATCCGGTGGACGTCCTGATGAGGCACGCGCAGCAGGCCGGGCTCGATGTGATCGCGCTCACCGACCACGACACGGCCGACGGGTGGGTGGACAGCCGCCGGGCCGCCGAGGAGCTCGGCATCGGCTTCATCCCCGGGCTGGAGATCTCCTGCAAGTTCAACGGGATCAGCGTGCACCTGCTCGGCTACCTGCTCGACCCGGCGTACGCGCCGCTCGCGAAGGACCTGCAGGTGGTCCGCGAGGGCCGCACCGACCGGATCCCGACGATCGTCGCCCGGCTGAACAGCATCGGCGTCCCGCTCACCGTCGACGAGGTGCTGGCCCAGGCCACGGGGACGCCGTCGGTCGGCCGCCCGCACGTCGCGGACGCCCTGGTCGCCAACGGCACGGTCGCGAACCGCGGTGAGGCGTTCGACCGGTTCCTCGCCGACGGCCGCACCGGCCACGTCCCGCACTACGCGCTCGAGCCGGGCCACGCGATCGACCTGGTCCGCCAGGCCGGCGGTGTGCCGGTCATCGCGCACCCGTGGGGTCGGTCGAGCTACAAGGTGATGACCGAGGAGAACCTGGCCGCTCTGGTCGCCGACCACGGGCTGGCCGGGATCGAGGTCGACCACCAGGACCACTCGCCGGAGTCCCGGGAGGCGCTGCGCGCCATCGCCCGCAATCTCGGCATCGTGTACACCGGCTCCAGCGACCACCACGGCGCCGGCAAGATCGACCACGACCTGGGCGTGAACTCGACCGAGCCCGAGCAGTTCGAGCGCCTGCTGGAGATCGCCAAGAGCAACGCCGCCACCTCCGACGCGCAGGTCCCCGAGGCCTACCTTCCGTGAACAGTGTCATCAACCTGGGGTTGCTCAGTGAGGTCGTCGTCACGCTGTTCGTGATCATGGACCCGCCGGGCACCGTGCCGGTCTTCATCTCGCTGACCGCCGGCCAGTCCCGCGCGGTGCGGAAGAAGGCGGCCTGGCAGGCGGTGCTGGTCGCGTTCGGCGTGATCGTCGTGTTCGCGGCGTTCGGCCAGCAGATCCTGCACCACCTCGGCATCACGCTGCCCGCGCTGCAGTGCGCCGGCGGTCTGCTGCTCCTGCTGATCGCGCTGCAGCTGCTGACCGACACCGCCGAGGACCCGGTGCAGACCAAGAACGTGAACATCGCGTTCGTCCCGCTCGGTACGCCGCTGCTCGCCGGGCCGGGCGCGATCGTGGCCACGATGGTGTTCGTGCAGCGGGCGAACGGGTCGCTGCCGGACGTGGTCGCGATCTCGGTCGGCATCATCGCGATCCACCTGGTGATGTGGCTGACGCTGCGGTTCTCCGGCGTCATCATGCGGATCCTGGGGGAGAACGGCGTCCTGCTCGTCACCCGGATCGCCGGCCTGCTGCTGAGCGCCATCGCCGTCCAGCTGGTCGCGGACGCGGTCACCGACTTCATCAAGGCCGGCTGAGATGGACGACATGCTCCCCGGGATGCCGACGCGGCTGTTCGTGGCGACGCCGACGAAGCTGCTGACGTTCGCGGACTGCAAGCGGAAGTACCGCTACACCTACCTCGAGACACCGCGGCCGCCGAAGGGTCCGCCGTGGGCGCACAACACGGTCGGCGCGATCGTTCACGAGGTGCTCGCCGACTTCTTCGGCCGCTGGCCCGCGTCCCGCCGGACGCCGGACGAGGTCGTCGCGAAGATGCGGTCCAGCTGGCGCAGCGAAGGGTTCCGCGACGAGCGGCAGTCGCTGGACTGGCGGGACCGGTCGACCGACATGGTCCTCGGGTACCTGCGGGACTCCGATCCGTACTACGAGCCGCGCGGGGTCGAGCGGACGGTCGCCTTCACCACCGCACGGGCCTCGCTGCGCGGGCGGGTCGACCGGATCGACGAGCGCCCGGCCCGCGACGGGAGCGGCGGGACCGAGCTGGCCATCGTCGACTACAAGACCGGCCGCCGCCCGCTGACGTCCGTCGACGCCCGGTCGTCGCTGGCGATGGCCCTCTACGTGCTCGGCGCGCGGCGCGTGCTGCACCAGCCGTGCACGCGGGTCGAGCTCCACCACCTCCCGACGAACACGATCGCCGCCGCGGATCACGACGAGGCGTCGCTCGGGCGGCACCAGCAGCGCGCCGAGGCGATGGCCGACGACGCGGCCGCCGCCGAGGCCCGCTGGGCCGAAGGCCTCACCCCGGCAGAGGCCGACGCGGTCTTCCCGCCGGAGCCGTCGCCACTGTGCGGCTGGTGCGACTTCGCCAAGATCTGCCCGCAGGGCCGCCGCGAGTCCCCACCCCGCGACCCCTGGGCCGGCCTGGACGAAGGCGAGCAGGCCCCGACCGCCGAGGCCGGCTGACGTCTGCAGCTCGACAGTACGTATGCGCCCACTGCCCGCTCGCCGGGCGGGTGCGCACGCCTGACGGGCGGGGCGATCGGCGGACACCTCCTGTCGAGCTGCCGCCATGCCAGCGCCGTGTGCGTGGGATGCCAGCGCCGCGGTGAACCCTGAGGGTGGATGAAAGGGGCTCGCCTGATGGGTGCGAAGACTGTGAACAAGCTGGCGGTGCCGGGGGCAACGCTGCACTACGAGGTCACCGGCTCGGGGCCGGTGCTGCTGCTGATCGCGGGCGCCGGGACCGACGCCGGCGTGTTCTCCGGGATGGTCGGCCAGCTCGCCGCCGAGTACACCGTGGTCACGTACGACCCGCGCGGCAACTCCCGCAGCCGGTACGACGGTGACGCCGCGGACGAGTCCATCGAGCAGTCGGCCGCCGACGCGCTCGCCCTGATCGACGCGGTCGCCGGTCACGAGCCGGCGTACGTCTTCGGCACCAGCTCGGGCGCGATCACCGGCCTCGAGCTGATCACCCGGCACCCCGACCGGGTCCGGATGCTGGTCGCGCACGAGCCGCCCTGCACCGAGGTGCTGCCGGACGCGGATGACGCGCGCGCGTTCTTCGAGGACGTGTACGAGACGTATCGCGAGGACGGCCTGACCGCGGCCGACGTGGTGTTCATGATGGGCACCGGCATGGACGACGACGCGATGCCGCCGATGGAGGACCTGCTGCCGGAGTACCGCGAGCTCGCGGAGCGGATGCAGGCGAACGCGGCCAACTTCTACGAACACAAGCTGTTGCCCTTCACCCGGTACATGCCTGATCTCGACGCGTTGAAGCAGGTGGCCGATCGCGTCGTGCCGGCCGCCGGGCTGGAGTCGTACGCGCACCTTCCGGGGCGGCCGATCGAGGTCGTCGCGGAGCACCTCGGCTGGCCGGTGGTGATGTTCCCCGGCGGGCACGGCGGGTACTCCAGCCACCCGGCGCCGTTCGCCACCCACCTCGCCCATCTGCTGAAGACCGACACCCTGTAGGTTCCTGTTCTTCCCCCGGGCACCGGTCCGGGCGTGGGTCTGAGGGGTCCCGCGCCCGGACCGGTTATTTGTGTTGACGCCACGGCGGGATCCGGCGTACCGTCCCTCTCCTGCCTTGACAATTCGGCGTGGATTCGCACGCCTTCACAGTGGTGTCCGAACCCCCGGGTCCTTCCAGATCCGGGGCAGTTCCGCGTGCCGCTGTGCTCCTCGGACACCACCACGAGTGCGAGAGGAGGTAGGTAGTGGGTGTCTACTGGGCGATCGCCGTACGGTCCTTCCGGCGGTTCTCGACGTACCGGATCGCCACCGTGTCCGGGTTGTTCACCAACACGGTCTTCGGGTTCATCCTGTGCGGCGTCTATCTGACCCTGTGGCGCGAACGACCCGGGCTCGGCGGGTACGACGTACCTGACGCGCTCACGTTCGTGTGGTTGCAGCAGGGGTTGCTGGTGCCGGTCGGGATCTTCGGCGCGACCACCACGAACGAGCTGGGCGCGCGCGTGCGCAGCGGTGAGATCGCTGTCGACCTCTACCGGCCGACGCAGCTGCTGCTGTGGTGGCTGTCGGTCGATCTCGGCCGGGCGACGTTCGAGATGCTGGTCCGCGGCGGTGTGCCGTTGCTGGTCGGGTCGCTGGTGTTCGATCTCAAGTTTCCGTCAAGTCCCGCGATGTGGCCGGCGATCGCGCTCGGCCTGCTGCTCGGCATCACGATCAGCTTCACGATCCGGTACCTGGTCGCGTTGTCCGGGTTCTGGATCACCGACTCGCGCGGGATGGAGCAGCTGGCGCTCGTCCTCTCGCTGTTCTTCGCCGGCACGATCCTGCCGCTGGTCGCGTTCCCTGGCTGGATCGGAGTGGTCGCGCGGGCGACGCCGTGGGCCGCGACAATGCAGGTGCCGATCGACATCTGGCTCGGCCGGAACCCGGGCGGGACCGGCGCGGCGCTCTTGTTCCAGTTCGGCTGGTTGTCGGTGCTGCTGCTGGTCGGGCAACTCACCACCACGCTGGCGACCCGGAAGGTGGTGATCCAGGGTGGTTGAGCGTGTCCTTCGCGCGCCCTCGCAGTACTGGATGCTGATCGTCTTGTGGATCCGGTCCGCGCTGGCGTACCCGGCGTCGTTCGTGCTGATGCTGGTCAGCTCGACGCTGGTCACGGTGACCGACTTCATCGCGGTGCTGATGATCTTCAGTCACATCAGTTCGTTCGGCGGGTTCTCGCTCGGGGAGATGGCGTTGCTCTACGCAACGGCCTCGACGGCGCTCGGCGTCGCCGATCTGTTCACCGGCTCGATCGAACGGGTCGGTGAGCGGATCCGCACCGGCTCGTTCGACAGTTACCTGATCCGGCCGGTGCCCGCGTTCCTGCAGGCCGCCGCCGACGGGTTCGCGCTACGCCGGCTCGGCCGCCCGCTGCAGGCGACGACCGTCCTGGTGCTGGCGCTGATGAACGTCGACATCGACTGGACAGTTGCCCGCGGCATCGTATTGATCGGGTCGCTGATTGCGGGCTCGGTGATCTTCGGGACGCTGTTCGTGCTCGGCGCCGCGTTCCAGTTCATCTCGATCGACTCCGCCGAGCTGGCCAACTCGGTCACCTACGGCGGGCAGGCGATGGCGCAGTTCCCGCTGACGATCTTCGGCAAGGAGATCGTGCGGGCCGTCACGTTCGTCGTACCGATTGCCTTCGTCAACTACTACCCGGTGCTGTTCCTGCTGGGTAAGCCCGCGCCGCTCGGGCTGCCGTCCTGGATCGGGCTGCTGTCACCGCTGGTCGCCGTCGCGATGGCCGCGGTGGCGTCGCTCGCGTGGCGGGGCGGTCTCCGTCGCTATCGCAGTACAGGGAGCTGAAATGGCTGTCATCGAATTGGACAACGTGTCGCGTGCGTTCACGGTCACCTCGCGGTCCGGGCTGCGCCGGACGAAGCGCGAGGTGCGGGCGGTGGACGGGATGACGTTCAGCGTCGAGCCCGGCGAGGTGATGGGGTACATCGGGCCGAACGGGGCCGGGAAGTCCACCACGATCAAGATGCTGACCGGGATCCTGGTGCCGTCCGGCGGCTCGATCCGGGTGGCCGGCGTCGATCCGTCGCGGCACCGGCTCAAGCTGGCCAAGCGGATCGGCGTCGTCTTCGGCCAGCGCACGACCCTGTGGTGGGACCTGCCGTTGAAGGACTCGTTCGCGGTCCTGCAGAAGATGTACGACGTACCGCTCGCCCGGCACCGGGAGAACCTGGCGACGTTCGTCGAGCTGCTCGACCTCGGCGACCTGCTCGACGTGCCCGTCCGCCAGTTGTCGCTCGGGCAGCGGATGCGCGGCGACATCGCGGCGGCGCTGCTGCACGACCCCGAGATCGTCTACCTGGACGAGCCGACGATCGGGCTCGACGTGATCAGCAAGGCCCGGCTGCGCGAGTTCCTGGCGCAGGTCAACGCCGAACGCCGGACGACGATCATCCTCACCACCCACGACCTCGACGACATCGAGGCGCTCTGCAGCCGGGTGATGGTCATCGACCACGGCCACCAGATCTTCGACGGAACCCTCGACCGGCTCAAGTCCAGCCAGTCCGCGCCGCGCACCCTGGTCGTGGACCTCGCGACCTCACTGCCACCCATCGAGGTCACCGGAGCCACCGTGACCAAGGTCGACGGCCCCCGCCAGCACCTCACCTTCCCGACCACCACCAGCGCGGCACCCCTCCTGGCCGAGATCGCGGCCAACTACCCGCTGATGGACCTCTCGGTCTCCGAACCCACCATCGAATCCGTCATCACCCAGCTCTACGCACCGGCAACGCGATGACTAGCGGGTGAGACCGTTCGGCCTCTGGGCGGTCCTGGGCTGGGGTGCCCGCTCGGTGGTCGTGGCGGCGGCTTGCTCGGCCGGCGCAGGGGCGAGTCGCAGCTGTTCGTTCATCACCCGGTGGAAACCGTCCTGGCCGCGGACCATCCCGTCCAGGTCGATTGCCTGCGGCAACACCGGCGCCGCGTCGAACACCCGGGCGTGCGCCGCGACCAGGAACGTCCGCATGATCGCGTCACTGCCCCGCTTGAACTCGGGGCCCTGCACGAGGAAGTACGCCGCGTCGGTGAACGTCTTGCGTTGCTCGGGGTCGCGCGGATCCGCCGCACCCGCGGCCCGGACCTCCTCCAGCTCGGCCAGCGCGTCGAACGACGCACGCCGCAGGACCTCGCAGTCCGCCTGGTCCGCGGTCTGCGTGACCACCTGGTCCGGGTATCCCAGATACGGACCGCCGGTCGCCGGATCCCGCGGCGCAGGCAGGAAGACGAGCCGGTTCCCGTTCACGGTCGCGCCGTCGCGCAACGTCACGACGTTCTGCATGCTGTGGTCGCGACCCATCCGTTCCAGGGCAACCGCCTCCAACTCGGACAGCAACTTCCACGCCGGCGTCCCCGGCTCCCGATTCCCCGCCGACGGCGACAGGCGGTACCGCATGTGCCCCTCACCGATCGTGGCCCGCACATCGTCCGCATTCGCGTGAGGCCGCGTCCACTGCCCCTGCAGAGCGACCTGGTACCGCCACTCAGCCACATGCCGATACGCCACCTCGAACCCCGCAACCCGCTCATCCCGCGAGCCCGCCGACGCCAGCCGCTCCTCCAACACCCCCAGAGCCGCAGCAGCCTCAGCAGCCTGCACCTCCGCAAACCCACCCAACTGATCCCAAGCAGCCGGATTGTTCACGGTCTTCACCAAATCAGGCGTAGGAAAACTCCGCCCAGTAATCCACACACCCATACCCGAAACCTACAAGCCCCAGGGTCACCCGACGCTCAGGCGAGATCCGCCACCATCGAGGCGAACACCACCTCAGGATCCATACCGGCGGTGTCTTCCCGCCAGCGACGGGCCGAGTCCGGGAACTCCTGCTCGTCGACAGCACCGACCCCGGCCTGGATCAGACGCTTGGCCTCCGCGATCCCGATGTCGACGTACTGCATTCCGTTGAGGAAGTAGTAGTCGTGCCGCGCACCCTCGTTGCGATGAAACTTCCCGGTGTTCCCCACATACGTCCACACATCCTCATCCACCAACGCCGCGACCCACAGCTCCTTGTCGCCGTCCTTGACCAAGAACAACCGCGTCATCGTGATGTCCCGTTCTGTCGATGCTGAGCCTGTTGGCGGGTCTGCTCCGGTGCCTGGTTCGGCTCGCTCGCGCGGGCCGGACCTGACTTGGGGCGGTGCTGCTGACGCTTCTTACCGTAGCTAATCGTGTTCACCGGCGCGCCGCCGAGTTCTTTGAGCTCTTCGATGCCGGCCGGTTGAGTCATCTGGTCGGAGAGCGCGATGCACTCCCGCCGGGCAGCGTCACGAGCCGCAGCAGGCTGTTGGCGATCGCGCTCGATCTCGTACAGACCGGTCGTACGCTCCTTGACGTCGATCGACTCGTTCGAGTGCACCTGCAGTTCGACCGACTCGCCCTGCGCACGCAGGAAGGCATGCAGGCCCTTGTAGCGGCTGCCGTCGACGTACGAGTGATGTGCGGCCTGGGTCTGCCAGTTGCCGTCGTTGAGACGATCGATCGTTCTGATCGCAGCCTGGGTGAGCTCGTCCGGATGCTTGACGAGAGCTGTGTAGCGAAGAACGTCCTCCGGCACCTGCTGGGACCGTCGGTAGAAGTCCTCGTACGTGGCCAGTTTCCGGGCCAGGGACTGCGGCGACTTCATCCGGTTCTCCAGGTGGTACGGCGTTGCCTCCGCTCCGATCGCGGAGACGACGGCGTCCGTGAGGCGGGGCTCGACGGAGGCGGCCTTCGTCACCAGTTGCAAACTCTTCTCGGCCGTCCGCTCGCCGTAGTCGGCCGCGATCTCCGCCTTGGTCGGGATCGGGTCTCCCCAGTCGAGCGGCCGCCGCTCGGACAGCCAGGCGTGCACGTCTGCCGGTTCTGGAAGGTTGTCGAGACCGGGTTGCATCTGTCCCCCAGGCTTGGTTTGGCTTTCGATCGACCGTACGGACTCCCGAGGGGGCTGTGGGGTGGGTTTCGGGGATCTGTGGATAACTCGGGTGGGTTACGGAATGGGGTGGGGTGGTGACGTTGGGGTGGTGGGGTCGTTGAACGTCGGGTAGGGGCCAACCGGATGGGTTGATCGGGGGTAGAGAAGGTATGCCGACGATGACGGGTGAGCCGGTGGTGGGGGTGCAGGGGCCGCCGGGGGACGGGCCTGGGTTCGTGGTGTGGGTTCGGCCTCATCTGGTGGCGATGGCTCGGTTGGCGGGGCGGCTGGCGGTGGGGGCGGATCGGGACGACATCGTGCAGGAGGCGCTCGCGCGGGCCTGGGCGAAGCGGGCTCAGTACGACCCTTCGCGCGGTACGCCGTCGGCCTGGCTGCTCGCGATCACAGCGGACCAGGCCCGGAAAGCGGTCCGCCGGATGCGCTCCGGGCCGTCGTTGGCGCTGATCGAGGACGCCGGGCCGGTGGCCTCGCGGCGGCCGGATCTCGACGCGCGGATGGATGTCGACCACGCGATCATGTCGCTCTCGGCGCGGCAGCGGCTCGCGGTCGACTGCTACTACTTCGCCGACCTGTCGATCGCCGAGACCGCGGCCGTCATGGGCTGCTCCGAAGGCACCGTGAAATCCACGCTGTCCGACGCGCGCAACCGGCTCCGTACCCTACTGGAGGTGACCGAATGAACCAGACCGACGAGGTCGACGACCTGTTGACCCGTGCCGGCGCTCGTTGGCGGGCTGACCAGGAGGCGCCCCCGGAGCCCGACCTGGAGTACATGCTGAGCGGCGGCCGCAAGAACCGGCGCTGGGTGCCCGCGCTGGCGGCGGCGAGCGTCGCGGTCGTGGCGGCCGGCGTCATCTCGGTGCTGCCCGACCCCGAGCCACCGGCAACACCTGCGACCACCGCGACCACCGCGACCGGCGCCCCGCAAGCGTTTGCTCAAGGCAACGACAAGTGGCTGGTGAAGCCGGGCGACAAGGTCCAGGTGAGCGGCGAGATCATCGCCGTACCGGGCAGCACCCCGGTCTTCTGCGCACCGGTGGCGAGGACCTTGATCGGTTACCTGCCGGGCAAGGAGCCGGCGCCGAGCTGCCCGGACAACGTCGCGGTGAAGCTCAACGGCCTGGACGTCGACCGGATCCCCGGCGTGAAGACGATCAAGGGCGTCCGGACCGGCCAGGCGTCGGTCACGGGTATCTGGCGCGACCGGTCGATCGACGTGGAGCAGCAGGCAGCGCCGATCCGGCCGGCCGAGACCGGTCTGCCGAAGCTGCCGTGCGCGGCCCCGGTCGGCGGCTGGCCCTCGAAGCCGAGCAACGTCTCGTCGGCCGCGGTGAGGACGTTCCTTGCCGCGCACGCCAACCAGGCGTACGGCCCGGTCGCCTACTACCCGAACGGCACCTCCCGCAACGCCCCTGTGGTGATGATGGTCGGCGTCGCGCACGGTGACCTCGCGGCGTTCCGTACGGCGTTCGAGAAGGTCTACAGCGGCAACCTGTGCGTCACTCCGGTCCTGATGAGCAACGCCGACAGCGACCGTGTCCGGGACACGCTGAACGGCATCCTCAGCAAGCAGGACCTCGGCGTCTACCTGAGCGGAGGCGCCGACGGCATGACCGGCGGCCCCGCACCGGTCCAGCTGCTCGTCTACACCGAGCAGGTCAAGGCCACTCTGAACCCGGTCGGCCTGGACCTGCTCGACATCCAGCCGCAGGTCCGCCCGGTCAGGTAGTCGTGGCTGCCAGGTTCGGGTAGTCGTGGAAGAAGTCCACCAGGAGGCGGGCGGTCGCGGCCGGCTGGTCGATCGCGGGTGAGTGCCCGGCGCCGGGGATGACCTCGGCCGTGACGCCGAGGCGTTCGGCCATCGCCTCCTGGACCGGGATCGGCCAGCCGTCGTCGGTCTCGCCGTGCAGCACCTGTGTGCGGACGCCGGACTTGGCGAGCTGATCGGTCTTGTCCTCGGCGTCGGTCAGCCGACGGGTGATCTCGGCCAGGCTGGTCGGTACGTTGCCGGTGAACCGCTTCCGCAGGAACGCGACGACGTCGTCCGCCGGTACGACGTACCCGGGCGCCTTCCGGTCATGCTCCAGCTTCAGGTCGTACACCTGCTCGATCGGCAGGTTCTCCAGCCCGAACGCGAGCATCTGCAGGCTCTGCAGCGTCGCCTCGTCGGTGAACGCGGCCGGCCCCGAGCACAGCAGACTGATCGTCGAGAACACCGACGGGTCGGTCAGCACGGCCTCGCGCGCGACCAGTCCGCCGAACGAATGCCCGACCAGCTGGCTGTAACCGCCCAGCGCCTTGCTCATCGCCACTACGTCGGCGCCCAGCTCGGCCAGTGAGTACGCCGACGCGTCGGCCGGCCCGGCGGTCTCGTACTGACCACGCTGGTCAACGGCCACCGCCCGCCACCCGTACCGGCACAGGTGGTCGACGAGCGGAGTGAAGTCCTCCTTGCTGCCGGTCCAGCCCGGCACCAGCAGGACCGTGCCGAGCGGCGTACCGATGTCGGGTACGGCGGTCAGCGTGGCGAACGAGCCACGGTCGGTCTCGAGTGTCTCGGGGTGCACCCCGTCGGGCAGCGTCAGCGTACGCGGCGTACTCACAAGTAAAGAGACTAACCGCTCACCTGGTCCGAACCAGCTTGGCCGTGGCCGCGGCGAGGAGCAGAACCATCACAACGCTCAGCACGGCAGCCAGCTGTACGCCGTGCGTATACGCGTCCCGCGCCGTTGTGAGCAGCTCCTGGGCGAGCGGAGCGGGCAGGTGCTCAGCCTCGGCCACTGCGCTGCCCAGGGTGTCGCGTACGGAGTCCGGTGCGCCGACAGGAACCGACACCCCGGCGCGGTAGACCGCGGTGACGATGCTGCCGGCGATAGCGATGCCTAGCGCAATGCCGAGCTCCGTACCGGTCTCACCCATCCCCGACGCGACACCGGCTCGCTCCGGCGGCGCGCTACTGATGACGACGTCGTACGTGAGCGCCAGCACCAGCTGGATGCCCAGACCGGCGAGGCTCAGCCCGATGACGACAGGCCAGCGTCCGGTCGCAACAGCCATCAGTGCGAGCCCGGGCGCCGCGACCAGGAAGCCGACCGTCATCGCTGCACCGGACCGCAGTACGCGGATCACGTACGGCCCACCCAGCGTGCCGACGATCCCCGCGACCGTCGTGGGCAGCATCCACAGACCGGCCTCGAACGGGCTCATCCCGAGGACGAGCTGGAAGTACTGGACGGCGAGGAACTGCATCGCGGCCAGTACGTACAGCCCGAAGGTCTGCGCGCCGAGCGAAGCACTGAACGCGGCCCGGCGGAACAGGTGCAGATCGAGGAGCGGCTGGGACAGTCCGAGCTGGCGGCGGACGAACCACCACCCGAGCCCGACGCCGACCGCCGCGACGGCCAGCGTGCCCAGGTGCGGGCCGCCCTTCGCGGTCTCCTTGACGGCGTAGACCACCGAGATGATCGCCGCGACGGAGAGAACGACGCTGAGCAGGTCGATCCGGCCGGCGTTCTCGTTGCGGTACTCGGGGAGCAGCAGCCGTCCGACAGCGAGCAGGAGCAGCAGCGGCGGGATGCCGATCAGGAACACCGATCCCCACCAGAAGTGGTCCAGGAGTACGCCGCCGATCAGCGGACCGGCCATGCCGCCGACCATGAAGTTCGTCATCCAGATCGCGATCGCCAGCCGGCGCTGCCCGGGATCGCGGAACATGTTGCTGAGCAGCGACAGCGTCGACGGCATCAGGGTCGCGCCGGCCAGGCCCAGCAGTGCTCGCGCGGTGATCAGGAGCTCCGCACTGGTCGCGAACGCGGCGAGCAGCGAGGCGACGAGGAAACCTGTCGCGCCGATCATCAGCAGGCGGCGGCGCCCGATCCGGTCGCCGACCGTCCCCATGGTCACCAGCAGCCCGGCCACCACGAACCCGTACACGTCGACGATCCACAGCAGCTGGGACGAGCTGGGTGCGAGGTCGGCGCTGAGCGCCGGAGCGGCGAGGTGCAGCGCGGTCCCGTCCAGGCCGATCAGGACGGTCGGCAGGGCCAGTACGGCCAGCCCGAGCCACTCCCGCCTCCCCGCCCGCGCCGGGACCGCCGGCTGGTCGTCGCAGTCGGGCGTCGGGGGATCGGGGCAGATGCTCGTTCCGGTCATGTCCAGCATGCTGGGAGTTCAAGTGTCCTTGAAGTCAACAGCTCGGTCGATGTGGGCTCGCGTTCCGTGGTACGGCACAATGGCCGGGTGCCTCGCACTCTCGCGGTCGCCAATCAGAAGGGCGGCGTGGCCAAGACGACCACCGTCGCCACCCTCGGTGCAGCCCTGGTCGAGCTCGGCCAACGGGTGCTCCTGGTCGATCTCGACCCCCAGGCCTGCCTGACGTTCTCGGTCGGCATCGATCCCGAGGACCTGGACCGGTCGATCCACCACGTGATGCTCGGCGGGGTGCGCGCCCGCGACGTACTGATCGAGTCCGACGACGCCCCGGACCTGCTGCCCGCCACGATCGCGCTCGCGACCGCGGACGTCCAGCTGGCCCGGGAGAGTGGCCCGGAGCAGGTACTACGGACCGCGCTGCGGCCGCTGCGGACGTCGTACGACTGGATCATCGTCGACTGTCCGCCGACGCTCGGACTTCTCACCGTGAACGCGCTGTCCGCAGCCTCCGACGTGCTGATTCCCTTGCAGTGCGAGACGCTGGCGCATCGTGGCGTAGGGCAACTACTTGACACGGTGCACGACGTGCAGCGGCTGACGAACCCGGGCCTGCGGGTCCTCGGCGTGCTCCCGACGCTGTACGACGGCCGTACGACGCACGCCCGCACCGTCCTCGAGACGATCGCGGACACGTACTCGCTCGAGGTGCTGCAGCCGGCCATCCCGAAGTCGATCCGGTTCGCGGAGGCGCCGGCGATCGGCGACACCGTGCTCAGTACGGCGCCGGCCTCGCCCGGTGCGAAGGCCTACCGGGCGTTGGCCGGCGCACTGCTTCACTGACCGCTGTTCGGCGCCGGCGGGGGCAGCGGCGCCGGCTGCCGACGCAGCTTGTTGCGGAACAGCCACAGCGGTACGGCGATGATCGCGAGCAGCACCAGGAACGGCAGCAGCGCGCCGACGGCGGTCGCGATGGCGGAGAAGACGGCGGTGAAGGCGTTCCAGCCGCCCTTGAGGCCCGCCACGAAGCCCTTGTCCGGCTCCTCGACGGTCCGCACCGGCGGCTTGCCCTTCTCGCTCAGCGTCAGGGTGAGCGTCGCGAGGTCGGTCTGCAGGGCCAGGTTCTTCTGCTTCGCGAGCAGGGACTCCAGATCGGATTCACGCCGGGTCAGTTCGCTCTCGACCGAGACGATCTCGCCGATCGTGTTCGCCTTCGTCATCAGCGCGCGGGTGCGGTCGAGGCTGGCGCGTTGCGACTCGATCCGGCTGGCGACGTCGACGACCTGCTCGGTGACGTCGGTCGACTCCTGGTGGATCTGCAGTCGTTTGCCGAGGTCCGAGAGCTTCTGGATCGCGGTCTCGAACGACTTCGTCGGGACCTTGAGGACCAGGTTCGACCTGTTGATGTGCCCGTCAGGGTCGCTCGCGGTGTCCTCGGCGGCCACCTGACCGCCGAGGCCGGTGATCGCGGCCACCGCCTTCTGCCGCAGGGCGGAGACGTCCTCGCCCTCGACGGCCAGCGAGCCGCTCTTGATGATGGCCCGCGTGATCGCCGGTTGTTCCTTGCTGCCACCGCTGCCGCTGCCGGAAGAGTCGGTCTTGCCGGCCGCCGGCGCCTGCGGTTCCGCTGTGCCCACGGCCTCGCCGGCGCCCTGTTTCGGCGCCGACGCGGCATCGCCGCTCGTGCTGTCGTTGCCGCCGGCACTGCAACCGGCCAGCAGCACGACCCCCGCGACAGCCATCACGGCTGTTACCGCCCTGATCCGCCTCATCACCCAGCCCCTTTTCGCTCGTGGTTACCGCCCTAGGACGGCCCACGCGGGGCTGGGTGTTGCAGCGTCAGATCACCATTCGGAAACAGTCACTCCGGCGCACTGAAGATCGGCGTCGTCGCCGGCTTGCTCGCCGCGGCGGTCTTGCGGGTCCGCGTGCGCTTCACCGGCTTGTCGTCCGTGGCCGTCACCTCGGTAGCGGGCTCGGCCGCCTTGGCCTCCGCCGTCTTCCGGGCCCGGGCGCGCTTGACCGGCTTCTCGTCGGCCGTCGCCTCGCCGGCTGTGGCCTCTGCAGGCTCGGTCGCCTTCGCCGCGGCCGTCTTCCGGGTGCGGGTCCGCTTGACCGGCTTCTCATCCGCCGTCGCGTCGGCTGCAGGCTCAGCAGCCTGCGCTTCGGCTGCCGGCGCCTTGGACTCGGCGGTCTTGCGGGTGCGGGTCCGCTTGGCGGGCTTCTCGTCCGCAGCCGTCGCCTCGGCAGCAGGCTCGGCCGCCTTGGCTTCAGCTGTCTTCCGGGTCCGGGTCCGCTTGACCGGCTTCTCGTCGGCCACAGCCGCTGCCGCCTCAGCCGCCGGCTGGCCGGCCGTCGCGTCGGCTGCAGCCTCGCTCGCCTGTGCCGCAGCCGTCTTCCGGGTGCGGGTCCGCTTCGCCGGCTGCTCAACCGCCGGCTCGTCAGCCTTCGCCTCGGCGGCGGCTTCCGGCGCCTCTGCCGTCTTGCGGGTCCGGGTGCGCTTGGCCGGCTTCTCTGCCGGAGCCTCGGGCTCGGCTGCGGCGACCTCGGCGACTGCCGCCTCGGTCGTCGGGGCCTCGGTGGTCTTGCGAGTCCGGGTGCGCTTGCGTGCCTTGCGCGGTGCCCCCTCGGCGGCCGGCTCGGTCGACGGCGGGACCTCGGTCTTCGTCGTGACGTCGGCGAGTTCCTCGACCGGCTGGCCGGCGCGGGTGCGCTTGCGGGTCCGGTTGCGCTTGCGGCCCGGACGCTCGCCGTCGGCGCGGCCTTCGTCGCGGCGTCCGCGCGGCCGGTCCTCCCGTGCCTCGCGGGCCTCCTGCGGCGCCCGCGCCGTACGGATCCGGCCCTTCGCCTCGGACGGGATGCCGAGGTCGTGGTACAGCTCCGGTGACGTGGAGTAGATCTCCTGCGGCTCGTCGTACGGCAGGTCGAGCGCCTTGTTGATCACCTTCCACCGGGTCACGTCCGGCCAGTCGACGAAGGTGACGGCGATACCGCTGGCCCCCGCGCGCCCGGTCCGCCCGATCCGGTGGATGTAGGTCTTCTCGTCCTCGGGGCAGGTGTTGTTGATGACGTGCGTGACGCCCTCGACGTCGATACCGCGGGCCGCGACGTCGGTGCAGACCAGGACGTCGATCTTGTCGCCGCGGAACCGGGTCAGCGCCCGCTCGCGGGCCTGCTGGTTCAGGTCGCCGTGGATCGCGGCCGCCTTGAACCCGCGGTCCTGCAGGTCGTCGGTCAGCCGGGACGCCTCGCGCTTGGTCCGGCAGAAGATCATCACCCGGCCGCGGTCCTCGGCCTGCAGGATCCGGGCCACCACCTCGGGCTTGTCCAGCTCGTGCGCCCGGTAGACGAACTGTGCCGTGGTCGGCACCATCTGGGTGTCCTCGTGCGACTCGGCCCGGATGTTCAGCGGGTGCCGCATGTGGGTGCGGGCGAGGCCGATCACGGCCGACGGCATGGTTGCCGAGAACAACATGGTCTGGCGCAGCTCGGGCGTCTTGCGCAGGATCCGCTCGACGTCGGGCAGGAAGCCGAGGTCGAGCATCTCGTCGGCCTCGTCGAGGACCAGGACCTTGATGTGGCCGAGGTCGAGGACGCCCCGGTTCGCCAGGTCCAGCAGGCGTCCCGGCGTACCGACGACGACGTCGACGCTGCTCTTCAGCGCGTCCAGCTGCGGTTCGTACGCGACGCCGCCGTAGATGGTCAGGATCCGCACGGTGCGGACGGTGGAGGCGGTCTGCAGGTCCTTGGCGACCTGGATGGTCAGTTCCCGGGTCGGGGTGACGACCAGCGCCTGCGGCTTGCCCGGCGCGACCAGCTCGGTGTAGTCGGGTTCGTTCGGCGCGATCGTGCGCTGCAGCAACGGGATGCCGAAGCCGAGCGTCTTGCCGGTGCCGGTGCGGGCCTGCCCGATCAGGTCGGTGCCCATCAGGGCCACCGGGAGCGTCATCTCCTGGATCGGGAAGGGTTCGACGATGTCGACGCGGTCGAGCGCGTCACAGATCTCGGGCAGCACGCCGAGCTCTCGGAAGGTGGTCAGGCTGATCGCCTCTCACATGCTTGGTGCGGACAGGTGTGCTCAGTGGCCGGGCGCCTGGGGCCTTCCAGCCCCGATCGTGAGGCGCGGGGACACTGTGCAAGCACCTCGCACCAGCTTGCCCATGTGGGCGCGTCACCGGCGAATCGCCCACCAGTGTAACCGCAGCGGCTGTCAACGCCGCTTCGTGTGGCATGCGCCACTCCCGAGCGCGGCCCGATAGGGTGCCGGGCATGGAGCAGACGGCCTTTGATGATCCCGCCTACCGGGCCGCGGCGGTGGACCTGCTGGGAGTGCTCGCGTACGGCGAGCTGACCGCGTTCGAGCGGATGGCGGAGGACGCCAAGCTGGCCCCGACGCTGGACGACAAGGCGGAGCTGGCGGCGCTGGCGACCACCGAGTTCGGGCACTTCCAACGGCTCCGGGACCGGCTGGTCCAGCTCGGTGTGGACCCGATGGAGGCGATGCGGCCGTTCGTCACGCCGCTGGACGCGTTCCACGACCACACCGCGCCGTCGGACTGGCTCGAGGGTCTGGTGAAGGCGTACGTCGGGGACGGGCTGGCCAACGACTTCTACCGCGAGATCGCGTCGTTCGTGGACGCGGAGACGCGGGCGCTGGTGCTGGAGGTGTTCGCCGACTCCGGCCAGGCCGAGTTCGTGGTGGACCGGGTCCGGGCCGCGATCGACGAGGACCCGAAGCTCGGCGGCCGGCTGGCGCTGTGGGGCCGCCGCCTCGTGGGGGAGGCGCTCAGCCAGGCCCAGCGGATCGCCGCCGACCGGGACTCGCTGGCCGCGCTGCTGGCCGGCAGCGTGGACCGTCCCGGCCTGGACCTGGCCGCGATCGGCCGGATGTTCACCCGGCTCACCGAGGCGCACACGGCCCGGATGACCGCTCTGGGCCTGCAGGCCTGATCCCTGTCCGGACAGGGCAACGGCCGCCTTCCCCGTGTCAGGGGTGGCGGCCGTTTGGTGGTGCCTGAGTCAGGCGGCTTTGGGCTTGCTGTTGCGCGCGGAGATGATGGCGATGACGACCGCGGCGCAGATGATCTGGATCAGGTACTGGATCCAGTCCGGGCCGGAGGTGTCCTTGACGCCGAGGAAGTACGCGATCAGGCCACCGAGGAAGGCGCCGATGCCGCCGCCCAGGATGGTCCAGCCGAGGCTGATGTTCTGCTTGCCGGGGAGCACCAGCCGGGCCAGCGGCCCGAAGATGATGCCCGCGATGAGGCTGACGATGATCATCCAGACCCAGTACACGGTGTCCTCCTTGTGAGGGATGGTGAACCTGCGCCGGTCCGGTGCCCCGTGACAAACCAGACCACCTGAGCGCAGGTCTCACCGTCATCGTGCCCTCTCGGTGGCTTTCCGCAACCGGGACACGCGCGACTGTGTCCGGAACGCGATCAGATCGCGCCGAACCCGACCTTGCGGGTCGACACCTCGCCGATCTCGACGTACGCGAGCCGGTCGGCCGGGATCAGCACCCGGCGGCCCTTCTCGTCGGCCAGCTCGAGCAGGCCGGACTTGCCGGTGAGCGCCTCCGCGACCAGTGCCTGGACCTCATCCGGAGTCTGCTCGCTCTCCAGAACCAACTCACGATTGGCGTGCTGCACGCCGATCTTGACCTCCACGAAACCCTCCGGGCACGTTCCGACCGGCGGCTCTCGCCGGTGACGCTTCGAGCCTATCCGGTAGGGCTCGCCTGCTCTCACCCGTCCGCCGAGAGCAGAACATTCGGCGGCAGCACCTCCGGCGTCAGCCGTCGGTGCGCGGGAAGCCCCGGATGCCCCGCCAGGCGAGCGAGGCGACCAGGTCGGCGGCCTGCTGCTGCGGGAACGACGGGTCGCCGGCGCCGAGCCAGTACCGGGCGCTGACCTGGGCCATGCCGACCAGGCTGACGGCCAGCACCATCGACTGCTCCCGGCTGAGGCCGGCGTCGGCGCTGATCACCTCGGACACGGCCTCGGCGCACGCGTGCGTGACCCGGTCGACACGCTCGCGCACGGCCGGCTCGTTGGTCAGGTCCGACTCGAACACCAGCCGGAAGGCGCCCTGCGCGTTCGCCACGTAGTCGTAGAACGCGTGCATCGTCGCCGCGACCCGGAGCTTGTTGTCCTCGGTCGACTTCAGCGCGTCCTGCACCGACGCCACGATCGCGTCGCAGGAGGTGTCCAGCAGCGCCAGGTACAGCTCCAGCTTCCCGGGGAAGTGCTGGTACAGGACCGGCTTGGACACGCCCGCGCGGTCGGCGATGTCGTCCATCGCGGCGGCGTGATACCCGTTCGCGACGAAGACCTCCTGGGCCGCCTCGAGCAGTTGGGCGCGCCGGGCCAGCCGGGGCAGGCGGCTGCCACGCTTGGGTGCGGTCTCCGGTGTCGTCGACACGGTCTGCTCCTTCGGTGGTGCTCTCCGGCGGCCGGCTTCGTCCGCCACCGGGTCGTTCCCCGAATCCTACCCAGCAGTCCTTCCCGTCAGTAGCTTCCCCGCCGACCAACCGGCCGCGGTCTGTTCCATCGTGGTACTGCGGTCAGCGGTAGTCGTCCTCGCCGGCGTCGCCCACCGCGCGGCGCTGCTCCTCCACATCCGCCGGGTCCGCCTCGTTCGGGAGGCCGGACTCCTCGGACCGGTCGTCCACCACGGTCGAGGCCAGGCGCTGCTCGAGCACGTCCGCCTCGGAGGCCTCGGCGGGCAGGTTGTCGTCGCCCGGGCCCTCGTAATCGGGTCCACTGGTCATCTGGCTCGCGCTCCTCTCGTTGACGACGGTAGCGGCTTCGGGTCGTCGTACAGCCCTTCGAGTACGTCGCCGTACTCCTCGATCCGGGCGAGTACGTCGTGCGGCAGGAACCGGAGGTCCTCGGGTGAGGTCGCGGACGCCACCTCGTCCCAGTCGATCGGCGTGGACACCCGTGGCTCGTCCGAGCCGCGCAGCGAGTACGGCGCCAGCGTGGTCTTCGCGCTTGCGTTCTGACTCCAGTCGATGAACACCTTGTCGGGCCGCAGCGCCTTCGTCATGTTGGCGGTCACGCTCTCCGGCAGGGCCTCCGCCAGCTGCTCGGCGAGCTGCTTGGCGAACGCACTGGTCAGCTTGGACGGCGCGGGCTCGATCGGGACATACAGGTGCATGCCCTTGTTCCCGGACGTCTTCGGCCAGCCCTCCAGGCCGAAGTGGCCCAGCAGCTGCCGCAGCGCCAGCGCCACGTCACAGCACTCGACGATGGTCGCTCCCGGTCCCGGGTCGAGGTCGAACACGATCAGGTCCGCCCGTGGGTCCTTGCCCTGGTCGGACAGCCCGATCCGCCACTGCGGCACGTGCAGCTCCAATGCGGCCAGGTTGGCCAGCCACACCACGGTCTGTACGTCGTCGCACACCACGAAGCTCATCTCGTCGCGTCCGGTGGAGCTGCCGGGCGTCGGCAGCGTCTCGGTCCGGACCCAGGCCGGCGTACCGCGGGGAGCGTTCTTCTCGAAGAAGTACGCCGCCTCGGTGCCGTCCGGCCACCGTTTACGGGTCAGGGGCCGGTCGGACAGATGAGGCAGCAGCAGCTTCGCCACCTGGTGGTAGTAGTCGATCACCTCGGCCTTGGTGAACCCGGTCTGTGGATACAGCACCTTGCCGAGGTTGGTGAGCTTCATGGTCTGCCCGTCCACCTCGGTCGTCAGCTGCTGCTGCGCACCCGCCATACGTCCCAGTCTCCATCAGCGAAGCGGCCTAACATGGGTGCTGTGGATAGTTACGGACCAGTAACCGGAGACGGGTCGCCGCTGGCGGTCCGGGACTGGCCGGTGCGGCGGGTCCCGGTCGCCGGTGTGGATCTGGCGGTCAGAGACCTGCCCGGCGCGGCGGCGGACCTGCCGCCGGCCCTGTTCGTGCACGGCCTCGGCGGGTCGTCGCTGAACTGGACAGCCCTCGGGCTGCTCCTCAACGACTCCGTCCGGGGCATTGCGCCCGATATGCCCGGTCACGGGCGTACGCCACTGTCCGGCGTCACCGGGATCTCCGAACAGGCCGACCTCCTCGCCCAGCTCCTGGAGCGGGAGTACGCGGGCCCGGTGCATGTCTTCGGGAACTCGATGGGCGGGGCCGCCTCGGTGGCACTGGCGGCACAACGGCCGGACCTGGTCGCGTCGCTGACACTTGTCTCGCCGGCCCTGCCACATCCGCGGGTGTCGGCCAGTGCCCTCTGGTTCACCGCGCTGGCCACTCCCCGGCTCGGTCCCGCGGTGCTGGAGCGGACGAGGCGGTTGCCGTTCGACCGGCGGTTCCAGGCGTCGCTCGCGATGGTGTTCGGCGATCCACGAGGGCTGGACCCCGAGGTGCGGGCGGCGTACGAGGAGGAGCTGCACCGCCGCGACACCGACCCCTGGGTCCACCAGGCCACGGTGGACGGTGCTCGCAGCATCCTGCGGTCGTCGCTGGCGCCGCCGCGGCGATCGCTCTGGGCGGACGCGGCCAAGGTGCGGTGCCCGGTGTTGCTGATCTACGGCGGCAGGGACCGTCTGGTCGACGCGCGGATCCGGACCAAGGCCCAGCGCACGTTCCCGGATGCGCGCACGCTGTACCTGCCGCGGTCCGGACATGTCGCGCAGATGGAACACCCGGACCAGGTGGCGCGGGCGTTCCGTCAGCTGATCAGCTGATCGAGTCGAATCCGAGGCGCGGCTGAGACACGACCGAGCGGCCCGTCAGGTCAACTTGGGCGCGTGAATGGCAGAACCGCCCGAAATCTGTCGTTGGGAATCGCCGTACTGCTCGGTGTGGGGCCGCTGACCGCGACCGCCGCACCGCCAGTGGTTGCTCAAAGCAATCAATGGGACGTGCGGCCGCTCGCCAACGGATTCCAGTTGACCCTTCGTCTCGACGAGCCCGCGCCGATGCGTGCGTCCCTTCCGCTGCTGGCGGTCGACGGCAAACCGCTAGGCGTGGCCAAACAATCTCCGGACCGGAGGACGCTGACCCTCGTCAGCACCGACCCGGCCGTGCTGAAAGCGCGCGACGTACGCCTGGTCTGGTCCGGCGACCTGGGCAAGGAGGCCGCCCGGAGCCGGGCCGTCAGCCCTGCCGGACCGACCGACGCCGACTGGCTGAAGGCGCGCCGCGGGCCGCTGCTGCCGTCGGACCCCGGCGCGCTCGGCAAGTACAAGGTCGACACCGCGGAGTACGACCTCGGCGACGAGGCCGTCTACCTGCCGGGCCTCAAACACCGGTCGGAGCTGCGCGGGAAGGTCTACTCACCACGCGGAGCGGCAGGACCGCGGCCGCTGGTCGTCTTCCTGCACGGCCGCCACGAGGTCTGCTACGGCGAGTCCACGCACCCGTCCGAGGACGAGAAGCCGTGGCCGTGCCCGCCGGGGATGAAGCCCATCCCCAGCTTCCGGGGGTACGACGGGCCGGCGACGGCGCTGGCCGGCAACGGGTACCAGGTGGTCTCGATCAGCGCCAACGCGATCAACGGCTGGGACAGCGACGCGTACGATGCCGGCGCGCAGGCACGGGCCGAGCTGATCCTGGACCATCTCGCCCTGTGGCGGAAGTGGTCGACGATCGGCGGCGGCCCGTTCGGCACCCGCTTCGTCGGCAGGATGAACCTGCAGAACGTGGGCCTGATGGGGCACTCGCGCGGCGGTGAGGGCGTGGCACGGGCCGCGGTGCTGAACGCGGACCGCGGCGGTCAGTACGGGATCCGGGCGGTCCTTCCGCTGGCTCCCACGGACTTCGCGCGCGCCACGATGCCAGGGGTCGCGATGAGCGTCGTCCTGCCGTACTGCGACGGCGACGTGTCCGATCTGCAGGGCCAGAAGTTCTACGACGACACCAGGTACTCGGTCGGCGGCGACACCGCACCACGCTCGACGGTCACGGTCCTGGGTGCCAACCACAACTTCTTCAACACCGAGTGGACCCCTGGTCAGTCGGTCGCTCCGTCGAACGACGACTGGTTCGGTGACGAGAAGGCGTCGCCGTGTGGAGCCAAGTACGCGGGCCGGCTGACCGCGAAGCAGCAGCAGGCCGTCGGCACGGCGTACGTCGCGGGGTTCTTCCGTCTGCAGTTGGGACACGAGACGCAGTTCCTGCCGCAGTTCGACGGCTCCGACTCGCGGGCGGCGTCTGCCGGGAAGGCCGTCGTGCGGGTGGTGTCGCAGGCGCCGCTGAAGTCGCGGCGGGACCTGAACCACTTCGACAAGCCCCTGCCGGCCGGAGCGGTCAGCGGCAAGCTGTCAGCGACCGTGTGCGCCGGTGTGACCGCTGTCAACGTGCGGGCGACTACGCCGACGTGCATGGACACCGAGGACTGGGGCAACGCGCCGCACTGGGACACGGCGTGGTTCGCCGCGAAGACACCGACCACGGCCGTCACCAAACTGAAGTGGGCAGGTACGAACGGCGTGGTGCGGGTCGACGTACCGGCAGGGCACCGCGACGTACGGCGGTTTGCGGCCCTGACGTTCCGTGCCGCGCCTGACCCGGCTGGTGCGCCCAAGACGGACCTGAGCGTCCGCGTGGTCGACGGGCACGGACGGGCGGCAGCCGTACCGGTCTCCGCGGTCAGTGACGCGCTGGTGCGGATGCCCGGGAACAACGAGGTCGGTCTGCCGAAGAACCTGCTGCGGACGGTCCGGATCCCGGTGCCGTCGCTGAAGGGCGTGGACCTGCGCGACGTACGCGCTGTGGAGCTGCGGACGGACAGGGGCGCCAGCGGGTCGGCGTACGTGAGCGATCTGGGCTTCTCCTCGCCCGGGCTCGGCTTCTCAGCGCCGGCGGTGCTGCTGCCGAAGCTGTCCGCCTCGAGCGTCACGGTGAAGGAGGGCGACAAGGGCACGCACACCGTGGACTTCTGGGTCCGCCTGTCGCGGCCGAGCATCCGGCCGGTCAGCGTGTACGTCGAGACCAACGGCGAGCTCGGCGAATCGGTCGGGGACGTGGGGCGGCACCTGGTGTTCAAGCCCGGGCAGGTGCGGCAGAAGGTGACTGTGCCGATCACGGCGAACACCCGCGACAGCTACGACCTGCCGTTCAGCCTGGTGCTGTCGGCGCCGCAGAACGCGCTGCTGGACGAGTCGTTCGGCCACGGTCTGGTCATCGACGACGACCCGACGCCGACGCTTACCCTCGCCAACCTGAAGACGACCGAGAAGGCCGGGGCCGTCAGCTTCGGGGTGAAGCTGTCCTCGCCGAGCGACAAGTACGTGAGCTTCTCCGGCGTCCTGAAGGACGGTACGGCGGTGGTCCGCAAGGACTACACCGGCGTGAACGACGACGGCACCGGCCCCGCGGACCGCACGATCGACGGGTACGTCGAGCCCGGCAAGACCACCGGCGACCTCCAGGTCAAGATCCTCGACGACAAGCTCAAGGAACCCGCCGAGACCTTCAGCGCGGTGATCCAGCAGGTCGACGGCGCCGCCCTCGAGGTCCCGGCCACCCTGACCGCCACGATCACCGACAACGACTGAGACACGGGTACCGGGATGTGGACTCAGGCGGGGGTGGTTGGGAGTGTGCGGGAACATGGAGGTGGGAGAGATGGTTGAAAACCGGAGATCCCGTCCGACGTCTTCCTGAGGAGCCGACAACGTGTCACTGCCACCGCTGGTCGAACCGGCCGACGAGCTGACGATTGACGAGGTGCGGCGGTATTCGCGGCACCTGATCATCCCCGAGGTCGGGATGGCCGGACAGAAGCGGCTGAAGAACGCCAAGGTGCTGGTGATCGGCGCCGGCGGTCTCGGCAGCCCGGCGCTGCTCTACCTGGCCGCGGCCGGGGTCGGCACGCTCGGCATCGTCGAGTTCGACACCGTCGACGAGTCCAACCTGCAGCGTCAGGTCATCCACGGCCAGTCCGACGTGGGCAAGTCCAAGGCGCAGTCCGCCAAGGAGTCCATCCTCGAGGTCAACCCGTACACGAACGTCGTCCTGCACGAGACCCGGCTGGACAACGACAACGTGTTCGAGATCTTCGAGCCGTACGACCTGATCGTCGACGGCACCGACAACTTCGCCACCCGCTACCTGGTCAACGACGCCGCCGTCCTGCTGCACAAGCCGTACGTCTGGGGCTCGATCTTCCGCTTCGACGGCCAGGTCAGCGTGTTCTGGGCCGACAACGGCCCGTGCTACCGCTGCCTCTACCCGGAGCCCCCGCCGCCCGGCATGGTCCCGTCCTGCGCCGAGGGCGGTGTGCTCGGCGTGCTCTGCGCGTCGGTCGGCGCCGCGCAGGTCACCGAGGCGATCAAGCTGCTCACCGGCATCGGCGACCCGTCGCTCGGCCGGCTGAACATCTACGAGGCGCTCGACCTGAACTGGCGCACCCTGAAGGTCCGCAAGGACCCGAACTGCGCGATCTGCGGCGAGAACCCGACCGTCACCGAGCTGATCGACTACGAGAGCTTCTGCGGCGCCCTGACCGAGGAGGCGGCCGACGCGGCCGTCGGCTCGACCATCTCGGTGAAGCAGCTGTCGGAGTGGATCAAGCTCAAGGACAACGGCGAGAAGGACTTCGTGCTGATCGACGTCCGGGAGCCGAACGAGTACGAGATCAACAAGATCCCGGGCTCGGTGCTGATCCCGAAGGCGGACTTCCAGACCGGCGTGGCGCTGGAGAAGCTGCCGCAGGACAAGCAGCTGGTGTTCCACTGCAAGTCCGGCGTCCGCTCCGCCGAGGTGCTCGCGATCGCCAAGGGCGCGGGCTTCTCCGACGCCGTCCACGTCGGCGGCGGGGTCGTCGCCTGGGTGGACCAGATCGACCCGAGCCAGCCGTCGTACTGAGCCTGCCCGTCCTACTGAGCCGGCCGGCCTAGAACGGCATCCGGCACGACGCGACCGCCTCGGTGGCCACGGGATCACCCGTCACCACCGGGGCGTCGTCGCGTCCGGACAGCGTTCGCATGTACGCGACCGCGTCCACGGCGGCGCGACCGACCGGCTCGCCCCTCCCCAGCAGGTAGGTCCCACCTCCCGGCCCGGTGAGTTCCACCTCGACGGCGGGCCGCTCGCCCCACCACGGCCCGTCGATCACGTCGTACATCACCTGGGCGACGAGCTCCGCGGCGTTCGGTCCGGCGTCGAACGGGCGGCCGAGCGCCTGGCAGACGTCGTCGCGGTGCATCCACAGGTCCCGCGCGAGCAGGATGTCGTGGATGTAGCCGAGGCTGAGCTTCACGCTCTCGAACCCCTCGACCGTCATCGACATCCGCCGCATCAGCTCCGGCTCCTTCGAGATCTTCCGGGTCGCCTTCGCCCACACCTGGTCGAACTCGGTGCGCAGGTCAGCAGGCGGCGTACCCCGGTGCTCGTCGGCCTGGACCATCATGTGCGCGTCGATCCGCAGGACGCCCGGATAGACGCGCTTCGCCTTCCGGTACCGGCGGGGGAACGAGAACGGCCGGTTCACGTCCTCGGCCTGGCCGATCAGGTGGCCGGCGATGTCCGCCACGTCCCACTCGTCGCAGACGGTCCGGCGCTGCCACTCGTCCCCCTCGATCGACGCGAGCAGGTCGTGCCAGGCCCGGAGCTCGGCGTCCCGGTGCTGCCGGCAGCGCGGCCGGTCGGCCCGCCCGATCTGCTCCGCGAGTACTGCGGTCATTTCGTCCCCCTGTGCGGTGCGTAGTGGTGATGGAACATGTCGAGCACCGCCGGCAGCATCCGGATGAACCGCCCGTCCTCGAACGAGGCGTCCGGCTCGTTCGCCATCTGCTGGGACAACAGCCCGGCGGTGAGCGACGTGAACAGTGCGACGCCTTCTTGGCTGGCGGCGTCCGGGTGCAGGTAGCCTGCGTCCGCCGTCGCCTGCAGGTGGTCGCGGAGATCCCGCAGCGTCTCCTGCGCCGGCGCGTACGCCTCCGCGCTCGGCTCGAAGCCGGGCACCGTGCGCCAGAACATGAGCTGGGTGTAGACGGGATTCTCCAGGCACCACCGGCTGAACGCGGTCGCCGCGATCAGGTTGAGCTCCAATGGATCGTCGCTCGCGGCTGTCGCGAACGCGGCCCGGTACGCGTCCCGCTGCAGCTCACTGCCGCGCTGGAACAGCGCGTCGTAGATCGCCATCTTCGACGGGAAGTACTGGTACAGCGACGGCGGCTGCATACCGAGCCGGCGGGCCACCGCGGACAGGCTGAGCGCCGCGACGCCCTCGGCCGCCATCAGCTCGATGGCGACGTCGAGGATCTCCTCGATCGTCTGCCGGCGACGGCGGGTCCGGCGGTCCGGTGCGGTAGTGCTCATACCATGAGGAAAACCTAATGGCATTAGGGATGTCAATACCTCGTAGTTGTCCCCGGCGGCACGTACTGTCTGGAGGTATGTGCAGAAACATCACCGTGCTCCGGGGACTCGAGCCGTCCGCGACCTCCGAGGAGATCTACGCGGCCGCCCTGCAATATGTGCGCAAGGTGACGGGGGTCGGCTCGCTGAGCGCGACCACCCGCGCCCCGATCGAGCGCGCGGCCACCGAGGTCGCCCGCATCACCGAGCAACTCCTCGAGGAGATGCCGGCCCGCCGCACCCCACCGCAGACCGTGCCCCCGCTGCGCCGCCCCGAGGTCCGCGCCCGCCTCGGCCTCGACTGAGCGTGAAGCCGGGGTAATGTCGCCTCCGGGAAACGGTTACCTCTGAGTGGTTGCCTTAGGGAGGCGCGGGATGCGGTTCGCGATCAAGACCAGGCCGGAGCACACCACCTGGCAGCAGATGCGGGACGTGTGGGTCGCGGCGGACCAGTTCGAGATCTTCGAGTCCGCCTGGCACTGGGATCACTTCTACCCGCTCAGCGGTGACATGCAGGGGCCGAACCTGGAGGCCTGGACGACGCTGGCCGCGCTCGCGCAGGCGACGTCGCGGATCCGGCTGGGCTGCCAGGTGACCGGGATGATCTACCGGCACCCGGCCGTGCTCGCGAACATGGCCGCGACCACCGACATCATCAGCAACGGGCGGCTCGAGCTCGGCATCGGCGCCGGCTGGAACGAGATGGAGACCGCGGCGTACGGCATCGACCTGTATCCGTTGAAGGAGCGCTTCGACCGGTTCGACGAGGGCACCCAGGCGATCATCGCGCTGCTCACCGAGAAGGTCGCGAACTTCGACGGCACGTACGTCAAGCTCACCGACGCCTACTGCAACCCGAAGCCGGTGCAGACCCCGCACCCGCCGATCACCATCGGCGGCAAGGGCCCGAACCGGACGCTCCGCGCGGTCGCCAGGTGGGCGCAGCAGTGGAACGTCATCGTTCCGAACCCGCAGGAGTGGAAGGCGCTCAAGGACGTCCTGGTGCAGCGCTGCGAGGAGGCCGGCCGCGACGTCAACGAGATCACTTGCTCGGTGAACGTCCGGATCGACCCCGACAGCCCGCTCGACAAGGCGGTCGCCGAGGCCGCGGCGTACGGCGAGGCCGGCGTCGACCTGGTCGTGATGAACCTGCCCTTGGACGCGCCGCCGTCGGTCCTGGAGCCGCTCGCGAAGGCGCTCGCCCCGCTCGCCTAGATTGGGGCCCGTGGACAGGGAGGAGTACGTCGAGGCGGTGCTGCGGGCCGTGGAGTCGATCCCGGAAGGCAGCGTCGCGACGTACGGCGACATCGCGGAGTACGTGGGGCAGGGCGGACCGCGGCAGGTCGGCGCGATCATGCGGGAGTACGGCGCGAGTGTGCCGTGGTGGCGGGTGATCCGCGCGTCCGGCGTCCCGGCCGACGATGTCGGCGACGAGCAGCTCCACCGGCTGCGCTCCGACGGCGTGCGGATCACCAACGGCCGGGTCGACCTGCGCCAGGTCCGTTGGGATCCGCAGGACTAGGCCCTGTCTGGTGCCTCTACTCGCCGTACAGCGACGAACCCGCCTGCGACGTGCGCAGGAAGTAGATCGGGTCGTTGAACGTGCCGGGCACCTTGCCCAGGCCCTGGATGACCGTGGCGGTCCCGTTGGCGTGTCCGACCGCGTAGAGGTACGCCGACCCGCTGTCCCGGTCGACCGCGGCGAGCAGCGTGCTCTGCGTGCCGCACTTCTCCGCGACGATCGCCTCGAAGCCCTGCCAGGTCGACGTCCGCACCGCCTTCACCACGGGCGTCATCGGCGAGGTGACCGGGATCCGGATCGTGTACAGCGCGCCGCCCCGCGTCGTCGCGAGGAGCGTGTCGTACGTCGCGGTCTGGCTGATCAGCGTCATCGTCTTGACCGCGGAGAACCCGGCGTACGAACCGAGCGCGTGGAAGCCGGTGTTGTCCTGCTTCCAGCGGAACAGCACACCGTCGTTGCGCAGCCCGTACAGGTACTCGCGGGTCGGGTCGGCGCCCTTCGGGTAGCCGGACCGGGCGAGCTGGGTGAAGTCGCCCATCCCGTCCTGGATGTTCCCCTGACCCCACCACGGGCCGTCCGGCGGGCGGGCGATCAGCGTGCTGTAGAGCCAGGTTCCGTAGATCGCGAACCCGCGGTCGACGATGCCGTCGTGGCTGTCGTAGGAGTACTCCCAGGTCGCGCTGGCCTTGGTCTCGCCCGGGTCGGCGACCTGCGGGCCGACGCGACGTTCGCTCGCGGCCGGCGGACTCGCGGCGGACAGGACCTGGTCGACGTAGTTGCCGCCGCCCGTGATCGAGCCGAGGTCCAGCGAGCAGATCGACGCGCTCTTCGGGGTCGCGGCGGAGGCAGTGGTGGCGGTGGCGGTGCTGAGACCTGCCAGCAGAACAGCCGTCCCCAGGAGGGCGGCGGTGTGCCGCATCGTCCTCATTCGGTGCTCCTTGCAGTCGGTGATGCCGTCGAGGAACTCGATGCGGCGGAACTGCGGAAAGTTATGGGTCGACTACGTCCTTCTGTCCGGTTTCCGGCTATCCGGGCGACGTGCGGGGAGCCTCTTCGCGGACTGTCGGTGCCGTCTGTTGAGATGTGTCGGTGGTCAGCAGACAGGGATCCCGGTACCGGTTGGTCCGGGAGGAGCGCAGCAGCGCGGAGGCACCTGTTCTCGATGCCGACCAGCAGGCCGTCGTGCAGCACCCGGGCGGACCGCTGCTGGTGCTCGCCGGTCCCGGCACCGGCAAGACCACGACGTTGGTGGAGGCCGTCGTCGACCGGGTCCGCAACCGCGGGCTGAGTCCGGACGAGGTGCTCGTGCTGACGTTCGGCCGGAAGGCCGCGACCGAGCTCCGCGATCGCATCACCGGGCGTCTCGGGCGGACGACGCGGGTGATGCCGTCGATGACGTTCCATTCGTTCTGCTACGCGTTGCTGCGCCGGTTCACGCCGGCCGACGCGTTCGACGTACCACTGCGGCTGCCGTCCGGTCCGGAGCAGTCGCTGCGGTTGAGCGAGGCGTTGTCGGGCAGTCGTGAGGTCGGCGCGGTGCACTGGCCGGGCAGTCTGCACCCGGCGTTGAAGACACGCGGCTTCACCGACGAGGTGCAGGCCGTGATCGGCAAGGCGCGTCAGCTGGGGCTCGATCCGGAGGACCTGTCCGCGATCGGGCGGTCGGCGGAGCGGGCCGAGTGGGTCGCGGTCGGCGACTTCTTCCAGGAGTACCTGCAGATCCTCGACGCCGAGCAGGTGCTGGACTACTCCGAGCTGATCCACCGCGCGGTGATCCTCGCGCAGCAGCCGCAGGTGCAGGCGAAGCTGCGGGCCGAGTTCAAAGCGGTGTTCGTGGACGAGTACCAGGACACCGATCCCGGTCAGACCAAGCTGTTGCAGGCGATCGCCGGCGACGGTCGCGACCTGGTCGTGGTCGGCGACCCGGACCAGTCGATCTACACGTTCCGCGGCGCGGACGTGCGCGGGCTGCTGCGGTTCACCGACGAGTTCCGCACCCGCGACGGCGCGGAGGCCGCCCAGATCGCGCTGGGGACGACGCGACGCTTCGGTACGACGCTGCAACGCGTGTCGCGCAACGTCGTCAACCGGCTCGGCGTGCCGGGGTCGCTGGACCGCGACACCTTCGAGCGGTTCCGCAACCCCGACGCGTCCACGTGCGTGTTCGGCCCGGGCAAGGTCGAGGCGAACCTGTACTCGACCAGCGGCGCCGAGCTCGAGCACATCGCGGACCTGCTCCGGCGGGCGCACGTCCAGGACGGCATCGGGTGGAACGAGATGGCCGTACTGGTCCGATCCGGCAGCAGGTCGATCCCGCCGCTGCGCCGGGCGTTGTCGGCGGCCGGCATCCCGGTGGACGTCGCGGGCGACGAGCTGCCGTTGTCGCGCGAGCCCGCCGTCCGGCCGATGCTGCTGGCGTTGCGGGCGGTGGCGGATCCGGACACGTTGACCGTCGATGTCGTGCGGGCGTTGGCCCTGTCGCCGCTCGGCGCGATGGACGCTGGGCAGCTGCGGCGGCTGGCGCGGGTGCTGCGACGGCGGGACCGCGACGCGGCGGGCGGGCAGCGGTTGCCGCGGTCGTCGGACGAGCTGCTGCGCGAGGCGTTGCTGAATCCGCTGCTCCTCGACGAGGAGGCGTCGCCGGCCGAGGCCCGGTTCGCGGCGCTGGGCGAGCGGTTGCTCAAGGCAAGGAACATTGTGACCGCGGGCGCGGCGCCGGACGAGGTGATGTGGTCGCTGTGGTCGGAGTCGCCGTGGCTGCGGCGGCTGCGCGGCCAGGCCTCGTCGGGTGGCGAGACCGCGCGCACCGCGAACCGCGACCTGGACTCGTTGTGCGCGCTGTTCGACGCGGCCGGCCGGGCCGAGGAACAGGTCGGCTTCAAAGGCGTTTCGGCGTTCCTGTCCGAGCTGGAGTCGCTGGACATCGCGGGGGACAACCGGTTCGACGGGACGTATCGCGAGGCCGGCGTGCAACTGATGACGGCACACCGGTCGAAGGGCCTGCAGTGGCGGCTCGTAGTGGTCGCCTCCGTGCAGGAAGGGCAGTGGCCCGACCTGCGGCGCCGCGGTTCGTTGCTGGAGCCGGACCGGTTGGGGACCGACGGGCTGATCGATCCGTTGTCGGCGGGTGCCTTGCTCGCCGAGGAGAGACGGTTGTTCTACGTCGCGATCACCCGGGCCCGGGAGCGGTTGATCGTGACCGCCGTGCAGGCGCCCGAGGCCGACGGTGACCAGCCGTCCCGCTTCCTTGCCGAGCTCGACATTCCTTTGAAACTGGTCGCGGGGCGCCCGCGGCGGCCGTTGTCGTTGCCGGGGTTGGTGGCGGATCTGCGCTGCGTGCTGGCGGATCCGGCGTCCTCGCCGGCGTTGAAGCGGGTGGCGGCGGACCGGTTGGCGGTGCTGGCCTCGGCGGTCGACGACCGGGAGCAGCCGCTGGTGCCGACGGCCGATCCGACGCGCTGGTGGGGCGTGCGGGAGCGGACCGAGTCGGTGCGGCCGATCGCCGATCCCGCGTTGCCGGTCCCGCTGTCGGGGAGTGCGTTGACGACGATCGTGGACTGCCCGCTGCGGTGGTTCCTGACCCGGCGGGCCGGTGGCGAGACGCCGAGCACGTCGGCGATCGGGTTCGGGATGGTGCTGCACACGCTCGCCGACGCGGTCGCGACCGGCACACTGCCGCCGTCCATCGACGAGCTGAACGGGTGGCTGGACAAGGTGTGGACGCAGCTCGAGTTCGAGTCCGCGTGGATCTCGGACCGGGAGCGCGTCGAGGCCGAGCAGGCGCTGCGGCGGTTCGTCGCGTGGCACCAGGGCCGGCCGGACCGGACGCTGGTGGGAACGGAAGTGGACTTCGACGTGCTGCTGCCCGACGAGGAGCATCCGGCGGTGCGGGTGAAGGGCCGGATGGACCGCGTCGAGAAGGATCCGGAAGGCACGGTCCGAGTGGTCGACCTGAAGACCGGGCGGAACATCCCGACCAAGCCGGCGCTCGAGCGGCACGTGCAGCTGGCGATCTACCAGCGGGCGATCAACGCGCGGCAGCTGAAGAAACTCGGCGACGACGCGGTCGCCGGCGGCGCCGAGCTGGTGCAGCTCCGCCATGACGACAACGGCGGCTTCCCGAAGGTCCAGCACCAAGGCCCGCTGGAGACCGGCGACGACGGCCGGACCTGGCTCGACGAGGCCGTCGACGACGCCGAGACGATGATCCGCTCGGAAGACTTCGTCGCCAAACGCAACGACGGCTGCAACCGCTGCGAAGCCCGGGCCCTCTGCCCCATCCAACCCGAAGGCCGGGAGATCGTCTGATGCAGAACTCCCACCCGGCCCTCCACCTCCGCTTGGCCTCCCGCCCGTACCTGCGGATGGCTGGGACCTCTTGCTGTGACCTGGGACCTGTTATTCCAGGTCTCAGGTCGCTACAGGGGGTCTCAGGTCACCATGGGCGCCCGCTGCGGGGGGTCTGCTGATGCCTGCTCAGCTCACGTCGACGGCTGACCTGTGTGACCTTCTGGGGATTCCGTTCTCGGATCAGCAGTTGGCGGCGATCACTGCACCCTTGGCGCCGGGCGTGATTGTGGCCGGGGCCGGGTCGGGGAAGACGACGGCGATGGCGGCCCGCGTGGTGTGGCTGATCTGCACCGGGCAGGTGAAGCCGGAGGAAGTGCTGGGGCTGACGTTCACCAAGAAGGCGGCGAACGAGCTCGACGTCCGGATCCGTGAGGACCTGACGAAGGCCGGGGTCCTCGGATCGACGCTGCCGAAGGACCAGCACCCGATCCTCGCCGCACACCTGCGCAGCAACATCCCCAACTGGGAGCCGGAGGAGCCGGGCGAACCCGTCGTCTCGACGTACCATGCGTTCGCCGGCACGTTGATCGCGGAGCACGGCCTCCGCCTCGGCCTCGAGCCGGACTCGCGGGTGCTCGCCGACGCCACCCGGTTCCAGCTGGCCGGTCGCGTCGTCCGGCGGTCCGCCGGGCCGATCCGGTTCGCGTCGCACCACGTGCCGACGCTCGTCAACAGCCTGCTCGCGCTCGACGGCGAGCTCGCCGACCATCTGCTCCGCCCGGACGACATCCGCGACCACGACGACGCCGTACGGCGGGAGGTCGCCGCGGCGCGCAAGCAGACCGTGGAGGTCCGCAAGCTCGCCGACACCGCCTTGAAGCGCGGGGAGATCCTGCAGCTGGTCGAGGAGTACCAGGCGTACAAGGGGGAGCGCGGCGTCGTCGACTTCGCCGACCAGATGGCGCTCGGCGCGCGGCTCGCCGAGGAGTGCCCGGAGGTCGCCGCGGTCGAGCGCGCGCGGTACAAGGTCGTGCTGCTCGACGAGTACCAGGACACCTCGGTGTCGCAGCGCCGGATGCTCACCGCCCTCTTCGCCGGGCCGGACGCCGCGCACGGCCGCGGCCACCCGGTCACCGCGGTCGGCGACCCGTGCCAGGCGATCTACGGCTGGCGCGGAGCCTCCGTGGCGAACCTGGACGAATTCCCCGAGCACTTCCCGCAGGCCGACGGGTCGCCGGCCCGGCGGTACGTGCTGAGCGTGAACCGGCGCTGCGGCAGCCGGATCCTCGCCGCCGCCAACCAGCACGCGGCCGAGCTGTACGAGCAGCACCCCGGCGTCATCCCGCTCGAGGCGCCGCCGGACGCTCCCGAAGGCGCCATCACCGTCGGGCTGTTCGAGACCCGCTCGCAGGAGATCGAGTGGGTCGCCGACGCGATCGTCGCCGCGCACCGCACCCGGAACCGCCGCTGGAAGGACATCGGCATCCTGATGCGGACCAACGTCGACCTGAGCGCCGTCCACGAGGCGCTGATCGCGCGCAAGGTCCCGGTCGAGGTCGTCGGCCTCGGCGGTCTGCTCGCACTTCCCGAGGTCGTCGACGTCGTCGCGACGCTGCAGGCCGTCAACGACCTGACCGCGAACGCGGCGATGCTCCGCCTCCTCACCGGCCCGCGGTACCGGATCGGCCACCGCGACCTCGCACTGCTCGCCAACCGCGCCCGCGCGCTCGCCGACGCGGGGGAGCGGCCGGCCGCCGACGACCTGGTCGCCGCGCTCGACGCGGCCGTCGCCGGGATGGACTCGACCGAGGTCATCTCGCTGGCCGAGGCGGTCGACGACCCGGGACCGCTGGCGTACGCGCCGGAGGCCCTGACCCGCTTCAAGGAGCTGTCGGTCGAGCTCCGCGAGCTGCGCGCCCACGCCGGCGAACCGCTGCTCGACCTGGTCCGCCGGGTGATCAGCACGATCGGCCTGGACGTCGAGCTGACCGCGACACCCGACCACGTGGACGCCGGCCGCCGGGACCACCTCGCCGCGTTCCTGGATGCCGTGGGCAACTTCGTGTCGACCGAGTCGGACGGGTCGCTCGACGGTCTGCTGGCGTACCTCGCGGCCGAGGAGGAGTACGCGGCCGGCCTCGACCTCGCCGTACCGAGCGAGGCGGACTCGGTGAAGCTGCTCACCACGCACCGGTCGAAGGGGCTGGAGTGGCCGGTCGTGTTCGTGCCGACGCTGGTGGCGAAGGTGTTCCCGTCGGACCGCGGGCGGGACAAGTGGACGACGAACGCGAAGGTCCTGCCGTGGCCGTTGCGCGGCGACGCCGACACGCTCCCGGACATCCACGAGCTGACGAACGCCGGGCTGAAGGCCTTCGCCGACGAGTGCAAGGACGTGAATGCGCTGGAGGAGCGCCGGCTCGGGTATGTCGCGTTCACCCGCGCGAAGGAACAGCTGGTGGCGACAGGGCACTGGTGGGGTCCGACGCAGAAACGCCCGCGCGGCCCGTCGGCGTACCTGGACACCTTGAAGAAGCACGCCGGCGAGCGGGTGATCGCCTGGGCGGACCAGCCCGAGCTCACCGAGGAGAACCCGGAGCTCGCCGAGCAGACACAGGCGCCGTGGCCGACGCCGTACGACCTGGACTCGTACCAGCGGCGGCTCGACTCGGCTGCGCTCGTGCAGCAGGCGCGCGCGGAAGGCCCGTCGGCGGAGGCCGAGGAGTCGCTGCTGCTCGACGAGCAGGCGACCGTCGCGCGCTGGGACTCCGAGATCGAGAGATTGTTGTCCGAGGCAAGGGAAAGCCGGAGCCGGAAGGCGTACGACGTGGCGCTGCCGGCCGCGCTGTCAGCGACGCAGGTGATGCGGCTGGCCAAGGACCCGGACGGCCTGGCTGCCGAGCTGGCCCGCCCGATGCCGCGCAAACCCAACCGGGCCGCGCGATTCGGCACCCGTTTCCACGCCTGGGTGGAGAGCTACTTCGGCCAGCAACTGTTGCTCGACCCCGACGACCTCCCCGGCGCCGCGGACGAGGACATCGTCGACGACACCGACCTCACCGACCTGATGGACGCCTTCCGTGACGGCCCGTTCGGCGACACCACGCCGTACGAGATCGAGGCCCCGTTCGCCCTGGCCCTCGACGGCCGGGTGATCCGCGGCCGCATCGACGCCGTCTACCAGGTCGTCCGCCCCGACGGCTCCCGCGGCTACGACGTCATCGACTGGAAAACCACCCGCGGCGAAACCGCCGACCCCCTCCAGCTCGCCATCTACCGCGTCGCCTGGTCAGAACTCATGAACATCCCCCTCGACCACGTCACCGCAGCCTTCTACTACGTCCGCACCGGCGACATCATCCGCCCCGAAAACCTCCCCACCAAACAACAACTCACCCAACTCCTGGACGGCTGACAGCCGGTCACGAGCGGCTAGTGCAGCAGGAACAGATCTGCCGGGACGATGCGTACCGGGAAGGGCAGGCTCGCATCGAAGACGTCCTGGCCGTGGACGACATCGCGTTCGACGTACGCACCGTCCACTAGTTCGAGCACGGTCAGGCTCTCCTTGTCCGGATCGAGGATCCAGTACGACTGGACGCCTGCCTGCTCATAGACGCCCCGCTTCAGCAGGAGGTCGAGCATTCTCGAGCTGGGGGACAGAATCTCTACAGCGAGAAGCAGCGGCCGTTCGGCGTGCCGCGGATTCGTGTCGCCGGGGCCGCAAACGAGCACGTCAGGCTGCAGCGACCGCTCTGACGTCGGCTGGTAATCGAACGGCGCTGCAAAGATGTCCAAGCCGCCGGGCGACGCCAGTTTCAGTTGGAAATGCAGTTCTGCGGCGGCACGCTGGTGGATCCGTGAGGGGCCGGGCGTCACGAACAGGCCACCGTCGATGATCTCGCGCCGTCTGCCGTCGTCGGGCGCGGTCTCGAGGTAGGCCAAGGTGTAGGGCCCTGACTCAAGTGGTTCCACGGACACAATGGTGCCTCCTTCTCGGTCACAGAGCCAGCATGACCTTTCCTGAGGGGTGGTTGGTGCCGTTTCGCTGATCTGCCCCTGGATGCCCTTGGATGCCCCGCTATTTGGTCAGGTTCGCTGGGGTGAGAGTGATGGGGAACGGGTGGGTGGTGTGGAAGGTTTCTTCGGATTGGAGGACGGCTTGGCAGGTGTAGCCGGTGGGGGTTAGTTCGAGGATGGTCAGTTCTTGGGTGGTGGGGTCGAGCAGCCAGTAGGACTGGATCTGGTGGTGTTCGTAGAGGGTGCGTTTGAGGACCACGTCGGTGGTGCGGGTGGTGGGGGAGAGGACTTCGACCACCAGGACGGGTGGGGCTGTCAGGAGGCGGGGGCCGGCGTCCTTGCGGTGACAGATGAGGAGGTCGGGGCGGAGGGACGTGTTGAGGTCGGGGCGGTAGTCGAGGGAGTTGACGGAGACCAGCAGGTTGGGTGGGCAGGCGTGTTTCAGGAGCACGAGGAGGGCGACAACCGCGGCTTGGTGTGCTGGTGGTTGAGGGCCGGTGATCAGTAGGCGGCCGTCCAGCACCTCATACCGTCGGCTGTCGTGCGGGGCGGAGACTGTGGTCACTGCATCAGCATTACCGATGTCGGCGTGCCGCCGCGGGAGTTATCCACAAGGTTGAACGCGGGGTCGGCAGTGAGGGTCGCCAGGGCGTCCCAGAGTTCGAGGCCGCGCACGGGTGGGACGGGCTCGGACAGTACGGCGCCGCGGAACAGCACGTTCGGTCCGTCGGCGAGTGTGGGTACGACCGGTGCGTTGCGCGACAGTGCGGCGAGTTGCGTGTTGGAATCTTCGAGCGCCGCGTCCCAGCGCGGGTTGTCTGCCTCGGCGAGCCATGAAGAGGCGAGACCGGCGGCGGCCAGGGCGTCTTCGAGTACGGCGGTCGTCGGCGGCTGAGGCGGTCCCGGAACGAAGACGCGGGTGCCCCAGGCCAGGTACAGCTGCTCGATCGCATCGTCGCGGCCGGCGTCCCGGAGCGCCTCGAAGATCCGCAGCACCCGGAGAGACTGCTTGCTGGCGGCAACGGCAATCTCACGGACGAACGACGGTACGCCGTCGGGCGGCCGGTCGCCGTCGCGCATCCACAGGCTGTACGAGCGGAACGTCAGCCGCACCCCCCGCCGCGGCGCGACCTCGGTCAGCCAGCGCACCGCCAGCCAGCTCCACGGACAGGCCGGGTCGGCGTACAGCTCGAGTGTGGTGTTCATCAGATCCCCCATCTGTTCATCAGAGTAAGACTATGATCAACAGAGTGATAGCTTGACGCCATGGCTGTCAAGGACTCGCACCGCGCCCGGCAGGCCCAGGCGACGAAGGAGCAGGTGGCGCGGGCGGCGCGTGAGCTGTTCCGGCAGCAGGGGTACGTCGCCACCACGATCGCGGCGATCTCCGAGAGGGCGGACATCCCGGCGCAGACGATCTACTCGGCGTTCGGCAACAAGCCGGCCATCCTGCGGGAGATCGCACGGCTGTGGATCGCCGAGGCGGAGACCCGGCGCCTCGCGCAGGAGTCGCTCGCCCTCGCCGACCCGGCCGAGCGGCTGCGGGCGGCCGCGCACTGGCATACCCGCCAGTTCGTGACCGGTATCGACGTCATCCAGATCTACCAGGAGGCCGCGCGCGCCGACCCGCGGATGGCCGACGAGCAGCGCACCGTCTGGGCCGCCCGCGAGCACGAGCTGAAGCTCTACCTCGCGTCCTTCGACGGAGACCTGTCACAACCGCAGGACCGCGCGCTCGACATCTTGCTCGCCTGTACGGCCGCCGAGGTCTACCACCTGCTGGTCAGCGACCGCGGCTGGCCGGTGGAGGAGTACGAGACCTGGCTCGGCGACACCCTGGTCAGTCAGTTGCTTCCGTGACCAGCGGATTGTCCAAGGTCCCGACGAACTGCAGCGACCCGGCGACGTCGGTCAGGTCGACCATCTGCTGGTTGTTGCGCAGCTGCAGCCGGTTCAGGCAGGACAGCGCGAACGACGGCGCGAAGATGTCGTACTTCGCGAACGCCTCGGCCAGCTCCGGCGTCGCCGCCTGGTAGTCGCGGATCGACGAAGCCACCACCGACCAGAACCCGGACGGCGTCAGCAGGCCTTCGCGGTCCAGCAACGGCGACAGGAACCGGAAGATGCAGTCGAACACGTCGGTGAAGATCGACAGCAGCTTCTCGTCGTCCGGTACGTCGGCCCGCACCCGCTCCGCCTCCGCCGGCACGACCGTCGACGGGCTGAGGACGGCGATCTCCTCGGCGATGTCCTTCATGATCACGCGGATCGGGATCGCGTCGCGCAGGACCAGGATCAGGTTCTCGCCGTGCGGCATGAACACGAGCTCGTAGGCGTAGAAGCTGTGCAGCAACGGGATCAGGTACGCGTCGACGTACGCGCGCAGCCAGTCCGCCGGCGCCAGCCGGGACGCCTGGACCAGCGCCGCGGCCACCGACGCGCCGTGCCGGTCGACGTGCAGCAGCGACGCCATCGTCGCCAGCCGTTCGCCGGGCTCCAGCGACGGCACCGGGCTCTCCCGCCACAGCGCCGACAGCATCTTCCGGTACGGCGAGGTCTTGTCCGTCGCGTTCTCGTAGTACCGGTTGTGGTACCCGACCGCGGCGATCTCCCGCAGCACGGTGAACCCGTACCGCTTGAGCACCAGGTCGTTCGCGACGACCGAATGCACCCAGTCGTTGATCGCCGGCGTCGCGGCCATGTACGACGGCGACAGCCCGCGCATGAACCCCATGTTGAGCACCGACAACGCCGTCTTCACATAACACCGCGACGGCACGGACCGGTTGAAGAACGTCCGGATCGACTGCTGCGGCTGATAGACATCGTCGGTCGAGCCGAGATGGACGATGTGCCGCTGGGCAATGTCGGCGGCGAAGGTGATCGACGTCTTGTTGTCCCACTGCCACGGATGCACCGGCATGTACACGTATTCGGACGGGTCAGCCTGCTCCGCGAACCGGTCCAGGACCTCGGACCCCAACTCGGAACGCAACAACTCGGCGTAGGTGAGCGAGGTGCTGTGCGACACCGTGGCCCGGTCCCGCCGGACCGCGATCCACGTCAGTTGCACGCCCGCGCCCGTCTCCGGCGCGTACGCCAGGTAGTCCGTCAGGCCGAACCCGAGCCGCCCGTTGTTCGCCACGAAGCACGGATGACCCTCGGTCATCGCGGCCTCGATCGTCTGGAAGTCCGCGGTGACGAGGTCCGCCGCGGTCAGGTCCGGCTTCGACAGCTTGTACGCCGCCGACGCCAGCGTGCTGCTGATCTCCTCGAGGTAGACCGGCAGCATGTCCCGCCCGATCCCGAGCTGCTCGTGGAACTCGGTGATGAACTCCAGTGCGTCGACACGCTCGCCGTCGGCACGCACCACGGCCGAGATGTCCCAATGGTTCAAGGGGTAATGCTCTGCCTCGAACCGGTACCGGCCGACGGCATATCCGTTGCCGTCGGCAACAGGCTCGAGAATGCGCTCGTGGGTGAACTCCGACAACGCTTTCCGGACCAGGGCCTGGTTGACCGTCTCCCAGTGATTCATCAGCCCGCCTCGTTCATCCGGTGCGCGTCGGCGTACTGGTCGCGGGTGCAGAAGCTGAGCCAGGCCTGCTTGCCGGGCAGTGCCACCACGCTGTGCTTGCGGAACCCCATCCGCGCGTTCAGCGCCTGGATCTTCACGTTCCGCACGTCGGGCTCGACCACCACCCGGTCGACCAGCGGATCGCTGAACAGGCTGTCCATGATCGTCTCGAACACGGCCCCGGTGAATCCCGGGATCGGCGCGACCGGCGGCCCGACCAGGACGTGCATGCCGACGTCGCCCGGCGCCACGTCGTACACCCGGCCGACGGCGTCGTACGCCGGGGCGTAGCGCTCCATCAGGAAGGCCGGCCGGCCGTCGTGCTCGCCGATGAACGCGTCGTGGTGCGCGCTGTCCGCGATCCGGAGGTACTCCGCGTGCACGTCGGCGACGGACGCGTCCAGGAGTCCCCAGTAGCGCGCGTACGGCCGGGTCACCCAGCTGTGCAGCGTGGGGACGTCCTCGCCGAGGTCGAACGGCCGGAGGCTGAGGGTGCCGAGACCGGCGACGAAACGCCGGTACGTCGGCTCGGGCAGTGCTCTGGTCATGGCGGAGCTGCTTTCAGGCTGGGCGGGCATGTTAGCTAAGGCTTACCTTAGTAGACCTTACCCGAGCCTCACGACGGACCCCCGGGGTAGTCCGCGCGGCGGATGCGCCGAGCCGCTCGTCGTGCCTACCGTGGTTGGCATGTTGATTGCCGAGGACCTGCTGCTGCTCCTGTACGACGACCAGACCGGTAAGCCGGTCACAGGGTCGCCCGGCCTGGACTACGCGCTGGCCGGTGCGGTGCTGATCGAGCTCACGCTGAACCGGAAGCTCGACATCACCACCAACGGCAAGACCGGCCGCCTGCAGGTACTGGACGGTGCGCCGACCGGTGACCCGATCCTGGACGAGCGCCTGGCCTACGTCGTCAACAAGCCTGGAAAGAAGCCGAAGGACCAGATCGGTGCGCTCTCGAAGCGGCTGCGCGACCAGTTGCTGGCACGGCTCGCGGAGCGGGGTGTGCTGGAGGCGGACCAGGGCAGGGTGCTCGGACTGTTCCCGGTGACGCGCTGGCCGGCCAAGGACGCGCGGCACGAGCAGGAGGTGCGCACCAAGCTGGAGAGCGCGCTGAAGGTCGGTACGACGCCGGACGAGCGCACTGCCGCGCTGATCGCGCTGCTCAGCGCGCTGAACGTCGTCCCGAAGGTCGTCACGGACGCGGTGGACAAGAAGGCGCTGAAGCAGCGGGCGAAGGAGATCGCCGACTCGGACTGGGCCGCGGACGCGGTGAAGAAGGCAGTGACCGAGATGCAGGCCGCAGTCACCGCGGCCATTGTGGTGGCGTCATCCGCAGGAGCCTCGGGTAGCAGTTAGGCGAGGTCTGACGTGGCCTGCGCCTCGAGCAGGCGGAAGCCGTGGGATCGGGCGATGGACGCTGCCTGGGTCGCGGCGTGGACCGCGGTTGTCTGGTGGCCGGTGCTGCGTCGTGCGGCGGACAGAGTGAGCAGCGCCTCGGCTTCGACGTACGGGTACGTCCCACGGGCGATCGTCAGGCTTTCTTCGATCCAATCGATGGCGGCGGCGGGGTCGCCGATCGTCAGGTAGGTGCCTGCGACGGTCGACGCGGTCTGGGCCTGGGGTTTGGGGTCCCGGATGGCGACCGCGAGTTGATGCGCCCGGAGTGCCGTACGGAGGGCGGCGGCCGCGTCTCCGCGCTGGCTGTACAGGCGTGCCCACTCGTCGAGCGTGGACAGCTCACCGCGGAGGTGCGAGCGGCGCTGGTAGGACTCCAGTACGTCGGTGAGCAGGTCGGCTGCGCGGTCGGCCTGGCCCAGTTGCCGCAGCGCGCTCGCCAGGTTGCCGCGGATGGCGAGCACCGACGTCTCCCGACCGGTCTCGTCGCTCTGCAGCGCGGTCTCGAACAGATCGGCTGCCTCGGTCAGTCGGCCTTGGTGGAGGCGGATCATCCCGAGACCGTTCAGCACGATGGCACGGACGTGGCCGCGCTGGTCGTCTTCGGTCAGTTCCAGGGCGCGACGCATCCAGAGTTCGGAGTCGCCGAGCTTCCCGCGCTCGAGTTGCAGCCAGCCGACCTGGTGGGCCATGTAGGCGGCGGCTGGCGTCCAGCCCACCTCGATCGCCAGCGTATGGCCGGCGAGACAGTCGGACAGTGCGTCCTCGTCGCGTCCGACCGCACCGAGGGCTTGCCCGCGGTTCATCAGCATGGCGACCTGTGCGGTGTGGTCGCCGGCGGCGACTGCGGCGGCCAGCCCGGTCTGTGCGGCCGGGAGCGCGCCGTCGGCGTCCCGGCGAATCAGGAAGTACCCCCGGAGCTGGTCCACGATCCGCCAGGCCAGCGACCGTTCCCCCCGCTGCGCTGTGTCCTGCACGACTGCCAACAGGGTGGGGAGCTCGTGGTCGAGCCAGGTGAGTGCCTCGGTTTCGGAGCTGAAGAACGCGGGGCCGGTCCGGCCGCCGAGGCGGACGACGTGCGGATTCGCCCAGCCGATCGCCGCCGTGACGGCCTCGGCGTACCAGGTGTACAGACGGGTCCTGGTGGTTTCGCGTTCAGGGTCGTCGGCCAGCAGCCGCCGGGAGTACAGGCCGAGCAGGTCGTGGAATCGGTAGCGGTCCGTCGAGTGCTGCAGGAGCATGTTCGCCTCGAGCAGGGATTCCAGCACGCGGTCGGCGTCGGCCGTCGACGTACCGAGCAGAATCGCCGTACTGCCGGCGCTGAAGTCGTCGCCGGGGTGCAGACTGCACATCCGGAACGCGTGCTGCGCGGCCGGGCTCAGATCCGCGTAGCTGAGCTGGAAGCTGTTCAGCACACTGGACTCGCCGAGGCTGAGTTCGGTGAGCCGCCGGTTGCCGTCCTGCAGGCGACCGGCCAGATCGGCGACCGTCCACTCCCGCCTGGTGGCAAGCCGTGCGCCGGCGATGCGCAACGCGAGCGGAAGGCGCGCGCAGGCCTCCACGAGTGCGCTCACACCGTCGGGGTCGGCATCGAGCCTCGCGGTGGACGTGATCAACCGTACGGCGTCCTGATGCGGTAGCGGCTCGAGACTCACGGTACCGGCCGTCACCAGGTCCGGCATCCGGCGGCGGCTGGTCACGATCGCGTCGCTGCGCCCGGCACCCGGCAGCAGCGGTTGTACCTGCGCCGCGTCCTGGGCGTTGTCGAGCACGACCAGCATCCGCCGGTCAGCGAGTTCGCTGCGCAGCAAGGCGGCCGCTTCGGCTTCGTCGGTACCGATCCGCCGGCCGGGTACGCCGAGTGCGCGCAGGAATCGGCCGAGGACCCGCAGCGGCGCCGGCGTGATCGTGTCGCTCCCGCGCAGGTCCGCGTACAGCTGTCCGTCCGGGTACTGCTCGCGGAGCTGATGCGCGGCGGTCAGCGCCAAGGCGGTCTTGCCGACCCCGGCGATCCCGTTGATCAGCACGACCCGCGACGACAACGCACCGGAACCGCCGAGCGCGGTACGGATCGTCGCCAGTTCCTCGGTGCGACCGACGAAGTCCGGCGGCGCGGACGGCGTCTGCTGGACGACCACGCGTGTGATCGGCTCCGGCGCGGACCCGCTCTGCTGCCGCAGCACCTCCAGATGGATCGCGCGCAGGCGCTCGCCCGGGTCGATGCCGAGCTCCTCGGCGAGGGCAGACCGGATCCGGTCGTAGGCTGCGAGGGCCTCGGCCTGCCGGCCGCTAGCGGCCAGGGTCTGGATCAGCTCGACGTGCAGCGGCTCGTCCAGTTCGTGTCGCGCGATCAGGCCGCGCAGCGGTCGCAGTGCCTGCTCCGGCTCGTCGAGCTCGCGCGCCAGCCTGGCGAAGGTCCGTACGGCGGCCGCGTATTCGTCGGAGATCGCGATGTAGAGCGGGCTGGCCGCCACCGGCTCCACATCGGTGTCGCCGCGCCACAGCGTGACAGCGTCGGAGAGCGTGGCCAATGCAGCCCGGGGTTCTTCGTGGGCCGCCTGAGCGGTCAGCTCGCGGAACGTCAGCAGGTCGAGGGCGCCGGTGGTCACCGTCAACCGGTAGCCGATGGGGTCGCCGACGATCACCTCGCCGGCGGGCCGGCCGGACTCCAGCAGCCGTCGCAGCCTGGCGATTCGGGTCTGCAGCAGGTTCACCGCGTTTCTCGGTGTGCTGCGCGGCCAGAGCAGGTCGATGAGCTCGTCCTGGCTGACCGTTGCGCCGGCGGCGAGGGCGAGTTGGGCCAGCAAGGCGCGTTGCGGACCGGAGTTGATCGGCACCCGGAGGGCGCCGTGCCAGACCTCCATCGGGCCGAGGACACCGATGCGCAGCGACCCGGTGCCACTGGAGTGCGCGCCGGTGCCGGAGCGGTGTGCCTTGGCGGCGGCATGGAGCTTCCCTGCCTCCTGGCTGCTCAGCGCGAGGGCGGCGGTGATGGCCTCGATCGAATCCGGTTTCGGGCTCCTGGTCCGGCCCTGTTCCAGGTCGCGGATCGCCCCCGCACTGAGTCCGGCCTGGTCCGCGAGTTCCCGTTGTGTCAGTCCGCCGTTCCGGCGGAGCGCGCGCAGAAGTTCACCGAAGCGGCCGTCGGGCTCCAGGGCATGCCTCGGGCCGGGCAGGTCCTGCTGCGGCCGTCCGGGCACGAAGAGGAGCTTACCGGTGGGACCAGCTCGGTCCGGCGGAGTAGGGGCCGAGTACGGGCGGAGTACGGGCAGTGGCGTGTCGGAGGTGCTCCCTAGGGTCCATCGCGGCGTCCGGGTGCACTCCGGCATGGCCGAACCGACTCACCTGGAGGACTTTTCCCTGATGCGTACATCTCTTGTGGCCGCCGCGACGGCGCTGACCGTCGTTGCGGCTGGTGTCATCACCGGAGTCGCCGTGACCGCCCGGCCGGCGACCGCGGCGCTCGGCGACGTTCCGGCGGACTGCAAAGCCTCCACGGCCGCGTACCGAACCGATGGGCAGCGGCTCACCTACGAGTACGCCGCCGGAGGGACCAACACCAAGGCGTACCGCAACGACAGTCTTCCCTGGGTGCCGTCGGCGTTCCAGCAGATGGGCGGTGCCGGTGACGACACCCATTTCCGCACCACCGAGTTCGCGGCTCATCCGACCAGTGGCTGGCTCTTCAAGGTGATCCGTCAGGGCGAGCTGGTCGACGGCACGTGGAGCGTGACGGAGATGAGCGCCAGCCATCTGATGGACGGATTCGGCGGCACCAGGATTCTCGCGTACGGGTACCCCTACTTGTACCGGGCCGCGGGCAACTACCTCTACCGCTACACGGTGGGCGCCACTGACGGCGTACCGAAGGCAAAGGTGCGGCTGGCGGGTACGGCCTGGGACACCGTCACGACGCTCACCTACGAGCGCACCGAGGGCACGGGGGACGCGGCCGTCGACGTGCTGATCGGCACCAAGACCAACGGCGAGCTCAAGGAGTGGCGGATCAAGCGAGCCACGCCGACCGGCGCCATCTCGTCGACGGTGCTGAAGTCCGCCTACTGGGACAAGTTCACCAGCCTCAGCACCGGCTACTGCCAGGACCATCCCAACGGCCGGCCGCTGCTCGGCATCACCTCGACCGGTGCGGCCTCCGTGCACTTCGACGCCAACAAGACGGACCGCAGCGGCACCGACATCAAGGGCGGCTCTCTCGGCTCTCTCGGCTGGACCGCGAAGGCCTACGGCCAGTAGCCGGACCGGCCGTCATGACCATCCGAATCGACCTCCCTGGAGGAGTTCTCGTGAAGCGCAGATCCATCGTGGCCGTCGGGACGGCACTGACCGTTCTCGCGACCGGCCTGATCGCCGGGGTCGCCGTGACCGCCCGGTCCGCGACCGCGGCACTCAGTGACGTACCGGCCGACTGCGGTGCGATCACGGAGGCGTACCGATCAGATGGACAGCGTCTGTCCTACCGCTACATGGGCGGGAAGACCAGCACCAAGGCGATCTCCGGCGACAAGCTCGGTTGGGTGCCATCGGCACTCACGTCGTTCGGCGGCGCCGGGAGCCCGGACTCGTACACGGAGGACGGCCTGGCCGTGCATCCCACCGACGGATACGTCTACCACGTGTACCGCGCTGTCAAGCAGGTCGACGGCGTCCTGAAGGTCACGCAGCTCACCGTCACCCGCGTCGCATCAGGGTTCGCCGGTACCCGGGGTCTCACGACGGCGTGGCCGTATGTCTATCGCCTCGCGGACACCTCGCTCTATCGGTACAAGTTCGCCTACGTCGACGGCAAGCCCAGTCTCTCGGCCCCGGTCAAGCTGTCCGGCCGCGGGTGGGACACGGTCAGGACCCTGAAGCACGTGCGCACCGACGGAACCGCCAGTGCTCCGGTGGACGTCCTGGTCGGCACCAAGTCCAACGGTGAGCTCAAGCACTGGCGAATCACCTACGCCAGCCCGGCGACGATCAGCTCGACCGTACAGAAGACGAGCGGCTGGGCACCCTTCACCAGTCTGAGCCCGGGGTGGTGCAACGACCACCCCAAGGGCCTCGTACTTCTCGGGATCAAGGCGGACGGCAGCGCATCCGCGCACTTCGACGCCAACCAGTCCGACGGCGACGGCTCCGATATCAAGGGCGGCTCGCTCGGCCTGCTCGGCTGGACGGTCAAGGCCTACTAGAGTCGCGCCTTGATCTCTGGCTTGAGCACTTTGCCGACCTTCGATCGCGGCAGCTCCGGCCAGAGCAACACCTCCTTCGGCGCCTTCACGCTGCCGAGCTGTCCCTTCGCGAAGGCGATCAGCTCGGCAGCGTCCACGGACGCGCCCGGCTGGAGCTGTACGACGGCCACGACCCGCTCGCCCCATTTCTCGTCGGGCCGACCGATCACCGCGCAGTCCTGGACGGCGGCGTGCGCCATCAGCGCCTGCTCGACCTCGGTGGAGTACACGTTGAAGCCGCCGGTGATGATCATGTCCTTGGCCCGGTCGACGATGTAGAGGTAGTTCTCGTCGTCCAGGTAGCCGATATCGCCGGTGTGGTGCCAGCCGTACGCCGATGCCGCCGCGCTCGCCTCGGCGTTGCGGTAGTACCCCTTCATCACCAGGGACCCGCGCACCACGATCTCGCCGCGCTCACCGTGCGGGAGCAGCTCGCCGTCGGCTCCCATGATCGCCACGGTGACCAGCGGGGACGGCCGTCCCGCGGATGACAGCCGTCCCCGGGCGACGTTGCCGGCGGCATCGAAATGCGCGGCCGGCGGCAACGTCGAGATCATCATCGGCGCCTCGGTCTGCCCGAACAGTTGCGCCATCACCGGACCGATCCGCTGCAGCGCCTCCTCGAGCCGTGCGACCGACATCGGCGCCGCGCCGTACCAGAAGCACCGCAACGACGACAGGTCCGTGGAGTCGAGCTCCGGCGCCGCCAGCACCATGTAGATCAACGTCGGCGGCAGGAACGTGTGCGTCACCCCGTGTCGCGGTATCAGCTCCAGGAAGGCGTGGACGTCGGGAGCTCGCATGATCACGATCTCGCCGCCGCACGCGAGCACCGGGAAGCAGAGCACGCCGGCCGCGTGCGTCAGCGGTGCCAGCGCCAGGTAGACCGGCCGCTCGCCGAACGGATACCCCATCAGCGTCAGCGCGGTCATCGTCTCCAGGTTGCCGTTGCCCAGCATCACCCCCTTCGGGCGTCCCGTCGTACCGCCGGTGCCGACGATCATCGCCAGGTCGTCCGGATCGGTCAGATCAGGTGCCGGCTGGGACGCGCCCCCGCAGAACGCGTCCCAGCCGACGGACCTCCGGCCAACAGGGTGGGGGGTGGGGCCGGAGGTTGAGGGCTCCCCGTCGAGACACACGAACGTGTGCACCTTCGGCAAAGAGTCCCGAATGCGGTCCACCAGCGGCGCGAACGCCGCCTGGTAGATCAGTACTTCACAGTCGAACTGGTCGAGCAGTTCCCGGTTCTCGGCCGCCTCGTTGCGCGGATTGATCGGGCACCAGATCGCGCCGGCCCGGCTGATCCCGAACACGCAGCTGAACGCCACCGGGTCGTTCGCGGACAGGATCGCGACCTTGCCACCCGGCCGTACGCCGGTCGCCGCCAGCGCGCCCGCGATCCGGTACGACAGCTCCTGCACGTCGGCGTACGTCAGCGACTCGCCGTCCGTCGTCAAGCAGGCGGCGTCCGGCGCCAGCGATGCGCCCTTGTCCAGGTAGTCGACCAGCCGCACAGCAACCCCTCTAGTGGTACACCGTCAGCTGCGGCTCGGACACCAGCCCGAAGCTCCGCAGTACGCCGAGCAACTCGCGGTGGCCGAACGCCTGGCAGCCGCTGGCGAAACCGACCCGCTTCGGCGGCGTCTGCAGCAGCGAGTACGCCGCGTACGCCTGGAGCAGACCGGTCTGCTGGTAGTTGCTGTTGCCGTGGATGACACAGTGCGCCCGGCCGAGCGGCCCGGACGCGTGCACCGAGTCCAGCGTCTTGTTGACGCGGGGGTTCTCGCGCGGCGGCATCTCGTTCATCACCTGGCGGGCGGTCTCCGTCAGTGCGGCGTTCCGCTCGTCCGGCGCCATGTCCTTGGTGGCTTCCAGCGCCGCGGCGACGATCTGCGGGACCCCGTTCATCAGTGCCGCGTTGAACACACCGCCCTGCGCCTTGCAGTTCGCCACCCGTGGGTCGCGCTTGAACCACACCGGATGCGACATGCCGCCCCACGGCAGCGACAGAGCGAGCTCGTGCTGGCCGGGAACGACCAGAGGGACCAGGCCCTGCTCCGGGAACTCGGCGTACTGGTTGTTCTCGAGGTAGTGCGCCTTCGACGTCGCCGCGTTCACCAGGATCGTGCGGGTCGAGGCGATGGTCGGGCTACCGCCCCAGAAGACGGCGATGTCCAGGGAGTCCAGGCCGGGCTGCTCGAGGCAGAGCTGTGCGGCGATCTCGCTGGTCGTGTACATCTGGGCGATGCCCGGCGCCAGCACCAGACCGGCCTCGGCGAACTGCGGACCGTACTTCTCGTCGCAGGTGATCAGCCAGTCCTGCTCGCCGGTCGTGTCGGTGTAGTGAGCACCCGCAGCGAGTGCTGCTTCCACGGCCACCGGGCCAAGCTCACTGAACGGCCCGACCGTGTTCAGCACGACGGACGCGCCAGTGAACAGCTCGGTCAGCGCGGCGACGTCATGGTCGACCGCAGCGATCTCGTAGTCGGCTGTCTCGATGCCAGGAACGTGCGAGTCCATCGAGGCCTTGAGCTTCGTCTCGTCACGGCCGGCGGCCACGAAGGGTACGTGATACTGCCGCAGGTACTCGCAGACGAGCCGCCCCGTGTAGCCGGACGCGCCGTACACGACAACGGGTTTCGTGGTCATCACATCCCCATTCCGCCGTCGACCGGCAGGCCGATCCCGGTGATGAAGCGGGACTCGTCGGACGCGAGGAAGACGACCGCGTCGGCCATGTCCGAGACCTCGCCGAGCCGGCCGGCCGGGGTCAGTCCGACCACCGCGGCGACCGCGGCCTCGGGGGACTCGAACAGTCCGAGCTGGGCGACGTCGTTGGCCAGGCCGGCGCCCATCGCGGTCGGGACCAGGCCGGGGTAGATGCAGTTGACGCGGACGCCGTACCCGAGCTTGCCGGACTCCATCGCGGCCACCCGGGTCAGCCGGTCGACGGCGGACTTGGTCGCGGAGTAGACCGCGATCCCGGGGAAGGCGATGGTGGCGGCGACCGACGCGACGTTGATGATCGCGCCGCCCTGGCCGGCCAGCCCGCCGGGGCGCATCGTCCGCAGGCCCCACTTGATACCGAGCGTGGTGCCGAGCACGTTGACCTCGAGCATCTTGCGGATCTGGTCCGCGGTCACCTCGGTGAGCAGGCTGGTGATCTCGATCCCCGCGTTGTTCACCAGGATGTCGAGGCCGCCGAGGATGTCGTTGGCGGCGACCACCGCGTTCTCCCAGTCGCCGTCGTCGGTGATGTCGTGGGCGACGAACCCGAAGCCCTCGCCGTACTGCTGGTCGAGCGCGTCGGCGACCGTCTCGCCGGCGTCCTTCTGGATATCGCTGATCACGACCTTGGCGCCGGCCGCGGCGAGGGCTTTCGCCATCCCTTCGCCGAGTCCCTGCGCGCCGCCGGTGACCAGGGCCTTACGGCCGGAGAGATCGAGTGAACCCATCTGAAGCTCCTTTGCTCGCACGGGTTGCTCACACTCTGGCCAGACTTTTGACACCCGTCAAGACTTTGTTTGACACTTGTCAAGAAAACTCCCCGCCGCGGGACGCGCCTGGCCCGTGGCGGGGTACTCTGACGCAACGACCCCGACCAACCCCGACCGGAGAGTGGGTGATCGCTGTGGCGTCCGCGGCTGAGGAGCGGCCTGCCCGGATCTCCGGGATCGACAAGATCGAGCGTCGCCGGGTCGCGCTGGCCGAGTCGGCGCTGAAGACCCTCGGCGAGCTCGGGTACGCACGGACCAGCCTGCGGGAGATCGCGAACAACTCCGAGTTCACGCACGGCGTCGTGCACTACTACTTCCGCGACAAGATCGACCTGATCAGCTACTGCGTGCGCTACTACAAGACCAAGTGCGCCCGGCGGTACGACGAGGTGGTCGAGACCGCGACGTCGGGGGAGGACCTCGTCACCGGGTTCCTGGGCAAGATGACCCAGACGCTGGTCGAGGAGACCCCGATGCACAAGCTCTGGTACGACCTGCGGGCGCAGAGCATGTTCGAGGAGCAGCTGCGGCCGGACGTCGAGGCGATCGACCAGCTGCTCGAGGAGATGATCTGGCGGATCCTGACCCGGTACGCCGATCTCACCGGCACCGCGCCGGCCGTGGACGCGCCGACGGCGTACGCGCTGATCGACGGCCTGTTCGAGCAGGCAGTGGTCGGCTACGCCGCGAGCCCGGAGAAGGTCCCGGACCTGCTGAGCGGTCGGCTCCTGCAGGTCCTGCCCAAACTGGTCGCGGCGTAGCCGTCATCCGGGGCGCGGTCCTACTCGGCTCCGCAGTTCGCCGTGCAGAGCTTGTCGGTGAGCGTGAGGATCGCGCCCGGCGCCTCGGAGTCGGCCTCGGTGGAGAACTCGACGGTCCAGTTGCCGGCCGTGGTCGCCGCGGCCGTCTTGCCCTGCTGCTGTTTCAGCCAGTCGACGATCTGGCCCCGTGGGTTCACGTGCGCCAGCTCGAGCGCCTGCGGTGCGAACTCGGCCAGCTTGGCCGCCGCTTCCGCGGGCACCCCGGAGGCCTGGAGGGACACCACCGGCGGACGCGGGTGGTTGCCGATCAGCACCTGCACCGATGTCGTGCCCTGGCTGCACGTCTCGTACGCCTCGTCGGTGCTGCACTGGTAGCTCTTCCCGCTGAGCGCGGCGACGACCTGTGCGGCGGTCAGGTCCGGCAACGTCTCCTCAGGTCCTGAGGACCCTGACGACCCTGACGACGTTGCGCCGGCCGTCGTGGACGCCGAACCGGACGCGCTCGGGCTGTCCGACGACTCGGGCTTGTCGCCCGAGCACGCGGTCGTCCCGGCGAGCAGTGCGACGCAGGCCAGGACGGCAGCGCCGGACCGCCGGTTCAGACCGGCACCTCGATCGCCGCGTCGAGCGCGATCGTGATCATCTCGGAGAACGTCGTCTGGCGCTCCTCCGCGGACGTCACCTCGTGCGTGATCAGGTGGTCCGACACCGTCATGATGCCGAGCGCGCGGCGGCCGAACTTCGCGGCCAGCGTGTACAGCGCCGCGGCCTCCATCTCGATGCCGAGCACGCCGTACTCCGCGGTCCGCGAGACCAGGTCGGGGCGGTCGTTGTAGAACAGGTCGCCGGAGAACACCTGGCCGACGTGCACGTTCAGCCCGGCCGACTCGGCCGCGTCCACCGCCGCGCGGAGCAGCCGGTAGTCGGCCGTCGGGGCGTAGTCGATGCCGTGGAAGCGCAGCCGGTTCATCTGCGAGTCGGTGCTCGCGGACATCGCCACGATCACGTCGCGGACCCGGACCGCCTCGGTGAGCGCGCCGCAGGTGCCGACCCGGATCAGCGTCTGGACGTCGTAGGAGTCGAACAGCTCGTTCGCGTAGATCGAGGCGGACGCCTGGCCCATGCCGGAGCCCTGCACGGAGATGCGCTCACCCTTGTAGGTGCCGGTGAACCCGAACATGTTGCGGATCTCGGTGTAGCAGATCACGTCGGACAGGTAGGTCTCCGCGATCCACTTGGCCCGCAGCGGGTCCCCCGGAAACAGCACCCGCGGTGCGATCTGCCCCTTCTCGGCGGCAATGTGAATACTCATGCGGGGATGCTCTCACGCTCGCGGGATATGTTGAGGCATGTGGCCTACTCCATCGCTCCTGGTTCGCTAGCCCTGTCCCGGTCCGTGCTGGACCGCGCCGCCGACCGCCGCCGTGACGACGACTGGCTGGAGAAGGCGTGGGCCTCGGCGGAGACGCAGGTGGTCGTGGTGGCCGGCGACCAGATCCAGGTGGTCGAGGACCGGTCCGCACTGCGGTTCGTGGCGCCGTCCGAGGCGCCGGAGGGGATCCGCATCTTCCTCGGCATCGACCGTGAGTCCGGCGCCGGGATGACCGCCGAGGGCCGCGCGGTCTTCGGCGTCCTGACCGAGGGCGAGGCCGACGAGTCGTACGGCGGCCTGCGTGAGCTGGGCGCCGTCCTGGACGACCGCGAGGCCGGGATCGCCGTCCACGTGATCGGACTGTCCAACTGGCACGCTGTCCACACCCACTGCTCGAACTGCGGCGACCACACCGAGGTGGTGGAGGCCGGGCACGTCCGGCGCAGCCCGGCGTGCGGGCTGTCGCACTTCCCGCGCAGCGACCCGGCGATCATCGTGCTCGTCACCGACGACCAGGACCGCGCCCTGCTCGGCCGCAACGAGGCCTGGCCCGTCGGCCGGTACTCCACGCTGGCCGGTTTCGTGGAGCCCGGCGAGTCCCTGGAGGCCGCCGTCCGCCGTGAGGTGCTCGAGGAGACCGGCGTGATCGTCGGGCCGGAGGTCGAGTACGCCGGCAGCCAGCCGTGGCCGCTGCCCGCCAGCCTGATGCTCGGGTTCTACGCCAAGGCGACCGGTTTCGACATCGAGGTGGACGCCGACGAGATCGCCGAGGCGAAGTGGTTCACCCGGGAGGACCTGCGCGCGCTGGTCGAAGCCGGCACGATGGCCCTCCCGGGAGCGATCTCGATCTCCCGCCGCCTGATCGAAGGCTGGTACGGCGACAGTCTCAGCGGGAGCTGGTGATCACCGGCCCACGTCGGAGCGGGCCGCGGCGATCACGATGAGTGTGCCCTCCCAGCGCTCGATGGAGCCGTCGGCCTGGAGTTCTCGTACCTTCTGCGTGACCGCGCTGACATAGGCGCTGTGGCTCGGCCAGTCCGCCTCGGCGTCCGGCAGTACGTCGGTCAGTGTGCAGCCGTAGCTCAGGAAGCGGTTCTGCACGTGACTGTCGATGTTGCCGGTCCAGACCGTCGTACGGAGATCGGACTGCGGGCAGCTGTCGACCGGCGGTGTGTAAGAGGCCAGGTTGGTCGGGTTGATGTAGCCGTCCGGCCGCAGCAGCGTGTAGTAGGTGCCGTCCGGCGTCTGGGTGAGCCGGTTGAGGCCGTGGTCGCGCAGTACGGTCGCCTGGCCGCTCAGGATGTCCAGCACGAACAGCCGGCCGCCACTGACGCCGTAGAGGTAGCCGTCACGCCAGGACAGTGCGCCGTCCTGGGAGCCGGTAAAGCCGCTGAACACCGGCAGCAAGCGCTTGACCGCGCCGGTCGACGGATCAATGGAGAACACGATCCCGTCGGCCAGACCCCAGATGTTGCCGTCCGGCCCGGTGATCAGCTCGTTGATGCTGGCGGCGCCCGGCACCGGAACGATGTCGGTGAGTACCTGCCCCGTGGCCGGGTTCACCTTCACCAGGTGCGCCTCGCTGGCCCGCGGATCGGTGCCCTGACCGCCCTCGATGCTGGAGCCGACCCAGACGTCGTTGCCGGATGGCACTGCCGAGGCGATCGTCTGGTCGGTCACCAGGTTGCGGTAGACCGTGTGGCTGCCGCTCGGTACGTCGTACACGGTGAGCGCGCCGCCGTACTCGCCGTACGCCGGGGTGGTGCCGACGTACACACGGTTGCCGGCGGGGACCACCGCGACCGGCCTGTTCTGGTGGTCGCTGTCGACCAGGCTGAACAATTCCTTGGGGTTGGTCGGGCTGTCCGGCTGCGTCGGGTCCCAGAGCGAGAGCCGGCCGTACGGGTAGATGCCGACGTACATCTTCCCGTTGCCGTCCCAGGCCCAGCCCTCCACCTGGCCCTGCCGCGTGGTGACTGTCGACTTACCGGTCGCCGGGTCGTACACGGCGGTGGAGCCGTTCAGGTAGACGTTGACGAACACCTTGCCCGTGCTGGGGTCGGCCAGCTCGTGCATCAGTGGCGACGGCACGTACTGGAACGGCGAGCTCCACTGCGCGAGCGTCCCGTCCGCCGGGTTGTAGCGGAACGTGCCACCGGAGTAGTTGCCGGCCAGGCCGTACAGGACCGGTACACCGTTCTCGGTCACCCAGCCGTAGCCGATCGAGGCGCCACGGGTCAGTGTGCGCGGCGGTGAGACCGGACCGACCGTGTTGGTGTCCAGGTCGTAGTGCGTGAGCGACAGGGTGTTGTTCGTGAAGTAGACGCCGCCCGGTCCGGCCGCGGAGACACCGCGGGCAGCGATCGGATAGTCCATCACCAGCTGACCCGTCGTGGCGTCGGTGTACTTGACCTGCTCACCGGTGACCGCGTCCACCACCACCAGCCGGCTGCTGGCGTTCGCGAACACCTTCCCGCCGGCGTAGTCCAGGTCGATGAAGTCCTTCGCCGTCGTGCCCGGGGGAGTGATGTCCTCGACGACCTTGGTGTCCGGGTCGATGCGGAGCAGCCGGGCGTTCGGGGTGGAGACGCCGACGAACAGCTTGTTGTGGTCGGGGTCGTAGACCGTGGACCGCGCGTACTGCTGCACGGGGTCGAGTGAGCCGTAGTCGGTGACCTGTCCGGTCGACACGTCGTACTTGAAGGCGTGCGCGTTCGGGTACGTCCCGGCGTACACGTTGCCGGCCGGGTCGGATGTGAGGCCGTAGATCTGGGACTGGCCGGGGATGGGCTGACCCAGGTCGGTCACCTCGCCGGTCGCGGGGCTGTAGCGGTACAGGTGCGCGTTCGCGTACGTCCCGAGGTAGACGTCGCCGTTCGGCGTCACGACGATCGCCCAGCCTCCCGCCGCGCCTTGCAACGGCACGGTGCGGATCAGCTCACGGGTGTGCAGGTCGACGACGTTCAAACGGGCGTTCTCACCCGCTGGTACGGCGTACACCACATCGCGGCCGTCAGGGGTCCGGCCGATCGCGCCCTCCATGATCGTCAGTGAACTGACCGGCGAACCGAGGTCCTTGATGACATCGGCACTCGGCGCGAACGGCTTCGTCGGCGTGCCGAGCGGCCAGTTCTCCGACGGGAACGGGTGCGGCAGGTCCGGGGGCGCGTCGCCCGGCGGGGCCGCTGCCGCGGGCAGGCCGCTCGTGACGAGCAGGCCGAGCACGGCGGCGAGCGTGATCAGGGCATGGCGGAATGAACGGCGCGAGAACATGGGCGGACTCCCTGCGACGGCGTTCATCGCAAGGTATAACGGCCATGACCGTAAAGTCCATAACTCAGGCGATATGACCTGAGTCAGGGTGTGTCAGGCGACGAGCTTGTCCGCGACCTGGGCGAGCGAAGGGTTGGTCATCGCGGTGCCGTCCGGGAAGACCACCGTCGGGACCGTCTGGTTCCCGTTGTTGATCTTCTCGACGATCTCGGCCGCGCCCGGGACCTGCTCGATGTCGACCTCGGTGAACTCGATACCGGCTCGCTTGAGCTGGCCCTTGAGCCGGTGGCAGTAGCCGCACCAGGGCGTGGAGTACATCGTGAATGCCGACATCGGCGGACTCCTTGTGGAGTGGGAGGGGAATATGTCGGGCGCGCCGTCTAGGGTTGCCTTCGACGTATCCGAACCATGTTGCAGGTGGTGCTGTTCCCGCATGTCCCAGCCCGTGAGCGACTTCACACGCCCCGCCTCCGCCGAGAGCCTGCTCGAGGCCCTCGACCCGGAACAGCGGGCAGTCGCGACGTCGTTGCACGGGGCCGTCGCGGTGATGGCCGGCGCGGGCACCGGCAAGACCCGGGCGATCACCCACCGGATCGCGTACGGCGTGCGCACCGGGACCTTCGACCCGGTCCGGGTGCTCGCGGTGACGTTCACCCAGCGGGCCGCCGGTGAGATGCGCGGCCGGCTCGCCCAGCTCGGCGTCCAGGGCGTGCAGGCCCGCACGTTCCACTCCGCCGCGCTCCGGCAGGCCCGCTTCTTCTGGCCGAAGGTGTACGGCGGGGAGCTGCCGCCGATCGCGGACCGCAAGTTTCCGCTGCTGACCGAGGCAGCGTCCCGCTGCCGGGTCCGGGTGGACACGCCCGCGCTGCGCGACCTGGCCGGCGAGGTGGAGTGGGCCAAGGTGAGCAACGTCCGCCCCGACGACTACGCGCGGCTGGCGCCGAGGTCGGCCCGGGCGCTGGCGGCCTTCGACCCGCCGACGATCGCCCGGATCTTCGCGGCGTACGAGGACGTCAAGCTGGAGCGCGGGCGGATCGACCTGGAGGACGTGCTGCTCTGCACGGTCGCGCTGATGGCCGAGGACGAGCGGGTCGCCGCGGAGATCCGGCGGCAGTACCGGACCTTCGTCGTGGACGAGTACCAGGACGTCTCGCCGCTGCAGCAGAGCCTGCTCGACCTGTGGCTGGGCGGCCGCGAGGACGTCTGCGTGGTCGGTGACCCGGCGCAGACCATCTACTCCTGGGCCGGCGCCGACCCGGAGAATCTGGTGCGCTTCGCGTCCCGGCACCCGTCGGCGACGGTGATCAAGCTGGTCCGCGACTACCGGTCGACCCCGCAGATCGTCGACGTGGCGAACAAGATCCTCGACGCGGCCGGTCCGACGGGGCTGCCCGGGCGGGTCACGCTGCGGTCGCAGAAGGAGGCCGGCCCGGTTCCGGCCTACCGCGAGTACTCCGACGAGGTCGCGGAGGCGGACGCGGTGGCGCGGGCCGTCGTCCGGCTGAAGGACGAGGGCGTGCCGCTGCGGGACATCGCCGTCCTGTTCCGGACCAACGCCCAGTCGGAGAACTTCGAGCAGGCGCTGGCCGAGCGGAAGATCCCGACCGTGCTGAAGGGTGCGGAGCGGTTCTTCGAGCGCGCGGAGATCCGGCAGGCCGCCGTCCTGCTGCGCGGGCAGGCCAAGGCCGGTGAAGGCTCGGACGATCTGGTCACGACCGTGACCGGAGTGCTGGCCGGGGCGGGCTGGACGCAGGAGCCGCCGACCGGGACCGGTGCGGTGCGGGACCGGTGGGAGTCGCTGAGCGCGCTGGTGACGATGACGACCGACTTCGCGGCGGAGCATCCCGAAGCCCGGCTGCCCGAGCTGATGGCCGAGCTGGACCGGCGGGCGACCATCCAGCACGCGCCGCTGGCCGAAGGCGTCACGCTGGCGACGCTGCACGCCGCGAAGGGCCTGGAGTGGGAGTGCGTCTTCATCATCGGGGCGCACGAGGGCACGCTGCCGATCAGCTACGCCCAGACGCCGGCCCAGGTGGAGGAGGAGCGGCGGCTGTTCTACGTCGGGGTGACCCGGGCCAAGCAGCAGCTGTTCATCAGCTGGTCCACCTCCCGCTCGCCGGGCGGCCGCGGGACGCGGGGGCCGACGCGCTTCCTGGACCCGATCGGCGTCCGGACGGCGCGGACCGAGTGGACCCCGTCGGCGTCCGTCGGCTACGAGCGCCCGTCCCGCGCGGAACGCTCGGAGAAGTCCGGCCGGCCGATCCCCAGATGCCGGGTCTGCGGCCGTGGCCTGACCGACCCGGGCGCCCGCAAGCTCGGCCGCTGCGAGGACTGCCCGTCCTCGATCGACCAGAAGCTGTACGACGCCTTGGTCGAGTGGCGCACCGAGCAGGCGGAGACCGAGAAGATGCCGGCGTTCGTCATCCTCACCGACGCGACCCTGACCGCGATCGCCGAGACCCGCCCGGGCGACGCCCAGGCGCTCCGGCAGATCCCGGGCATCGGCCACACCAAGCTGTCCAAGTACGGCGAGCACATCCTCAACCTCTGCACGCGCTGACTGCCCGTTCGGGCAAAGGTGTTGCCAGGCACGCGATCCGCGGCGCATCCTGGAGGACGTGCCGCGTTCTGCTCCTGGCAGACGTGGCAGTTAGGTGACAGAGGCAACGATCCCGGAGCGTGCGGACGGCGTCCCGGAGCGTGCTGGAATCCTGTCGTGGCAGCCAGATCCGGCCGCCGCAGCGGCAACTTCCGGCCAACTTCGCAAACTGGCGATAAATAGTTTGCAGGCTCCGGCGAGGACGGCGTACTGTTCTTTCTGCGGTCGAAGCCTGGCCGAAAACTTCAAACCACCATAGCGATCGAGCTAACCGCCCGCTTCGCCACAACGAGAGGAGGTGCCCTGGAATGAACATCAACACGGTCAAGAAGCCGTTCAGCGACGCTGCCGCGCTGCCGTGCGCCCTGATTCAGGGTGCCTCGCCGCGTCTGCACGTCGCGACCGTTGTGCTCATGGCTTCCGGCGCTGCCCAGTTCAAGGGCGGAGCTGTCGGCGATGTGAAGTACGGCGGTTCGGGTTCTCGAGCATGGAGTCCACCGGTCTGACAAGCGTCAGAGCCGGCACCTCCAAGGCCGCGGAACCCGAAAAGGGTCCCGCGGCCCTTTTGTTTGTCAACACAGTTTTGGTGGCTGTCAACCGGCAGCCGTCACGGACGACAAGAGATCAGCACCAAAGTCACTGGGAGGTGACCGGAATGAGCGTGAGCTTCCTCGATGTCTTCACCGAGGTCGCAACGTCGCAGGACCTGCCCTGTCGGTCCTACGCGCCAGAACTCTTCTTCGCCGAATCGCCGGCGGACGTCGAGTACGCGAAGTCTCTCTGCACGACCTGCCCGCTGAAGGCCGAGTGCCTGGCCGGAGCGCTCGAGCGTTCCGAGCCGTGGGGAGTGTGGGGTGGCGAGCTGTTCGTCCAAGGTGTGGTGGTTCCGCGCAAGCGGCCCCGTGGGCGTCCCCGCAAGAGCGACACCGTCACCGCAGCCTGAACGACTACAACCCATCCGAATCGAGTCAACGTGACCACTCAGACTTTCACCAGGAGCACCGAAATGCATTTACTTCATGAAGATCTCGCCCGTGCTCATTGTCGTGCTTCGCTGCAGGACGCAGAGCAGAACCGGCGCTTCCGCCTCGCTCACCAGATCGAGAAGGCGCAGAAGCAGGCCGAGCGGGCCGGCCGGCGAGCCGAGAGGGCCAGCGCACGCGCGCGCCTCGCACTCGCCCGCCTGGTCTGATCCACCGGAATCCCCGGATTCACACAGCCTGACCAGCTGAATCACTGAGGGGCGGCACCCACCGGGGGTGCCGCCCCTCAGCCACGTCCGGACAGCAGCAGTTGCTGGAGGCCGAGCAGCGTGATGCCGCTGACGATCTCGTGCCGGGCGATCATCGCGGGGACGTCGGCCAGCGGGATCCACTCGATCCGGTCCGACTCGTTCAGCTCGGTCGGCGGTCCGGCGTACCGCACGCCGGTCGACCGGAACACGAAGTGCCGGGAGTCCATGATCCCGGCGGCGGGCTCGGAGCGGATGAGCTCGGTCAGCCCGTCCGCCCGCCAGCCGGTCTCCTCCTCGAGCTCCCGCGCCGCGGCGGCCTCCGGGCTCTCGCCGGCCTCGATGATCCCCATCGGGATCTCCCACGCCCAGGTGTCGGTCAGGAACCGGTGCCGCCACATCAGCAGCACGCAGTCGTCCCGGGTGACGACCGCGGCGGCGATGTCCTTCAGCCGGACCGCGTGGTAGTCGAACCGCCGCCCATCGGGCTGCTCCACATCCAGCCGCCGCACGCTCAGCCACGGATTGGACCAGGCCTCTTCCTCACCGTGGATCACCCAGCGCATGCTGAGGAGCATAGGCGGGGGGAGGTGCCTGGCGATGGAGCTGGCTGACATCGGCGGCCGGAGGCTGGCCTACCACCGGAGCGGGGCGGGGCCGGCACTCGTACTGCTGCACGGCGGGTGGAGCGACGGCCGCGCCTGGCGACCGCAACTGGCCGGTCTGGCCGACAGGTTCGACGTGATCGCCTGGGACGCCCCCGGCTGCGGCGGCTCCGACGACCCGCCCGGCGAGATGACGATGGCCGACTACGCGGACGACCTGGCCGCGCTTCTCGCCGTGCTCGGCGTCGAGAGTGCCGATCTGTGCGGCCTGTCCTTCGGCGGCGGCCTCGCGCTGGCCGTCTGGGAGCGCCACCCGCGGCTCGTCCGCTCGCTGATCCTGGCGGGGGCGTACGCCGGCTGGAAGGGCTCGCTGCCTCCGGACGAGGCCGCGGCGCGGATCCGGAGGGTCCGGGCGGAGGTCGACCGGCCACCGGAGGAGTGGCTGGACGGCTACCTGCCGACGTTCTTCGACGGGCCGGTGCCTCCCGGGACGCTGGAGCTGGTCCGGACGATGATGCTCGAGAGCCGCCGGGCGGGGATGTTGCCGATGCTGAGCGCCTTCGCCGAGTCGGACCTGAACGCGGTGCTGCCGACCATCGCCGTCCCCACTCTGCTGCTCTGGGGCGAGAACGACCAGCGCGCGCCGGTCGGCACGGTCGCCGCGGCCCTGCGGTCGGCAATCCCGGGCGCAGAGCTCGTCGTGCTGCCCGCAGTCGGTCACGAGACCAACCTTCAGGCGCCCGAGGCGTTCAACGCCGAGGTGCGGCGCTTCCTGGGCAGCGGTGGTGCGACACTATGGCCCGTGAGCAGAGCTACCTGTGCATTGTGTGGTCAGCAGGCGGAGTCGGAGGAGGCGCCGCTGACCTGGGCGACCTCGATCGAGGACGGCCGCAAGAAGCTGTACTGCGACCGGTGCGCCCGGGAGAACGTCCGCAACATCGAGGGCAAGCTCGACCCGGTCTACTGGTGAGTCACACCTCGTACTGATCGGGGACGCGCATCGCGGGACCGCCGACGTGCAGGCCGAGGGGCTCCGCGCGGCCGGCCGGCTCCTCCCACGCCTCCTGGCGCCCGAGAACCGTGAAGTCGAGGTACCGGTAGCAGTTGTGGAAGTCCTCGATGCCGCGGCCGAAGGTCGAGTAGGTGTGGAAGACCTCGCCGTCGACCCGCAGGAACGTGCTGATCCCCGGCATCTCCTCGCCGTTCATGTCCGGCGTCCACGGCCCGTCCGTCCACGGCGTGCCCTTCTCCGCGCTCAACTCCTGCTGTGTGCGGAAGTGCAGCAGCACGGGCGCGACCCGGTCGTCCAGCGTGGCGTGGAAGTCGTAGTTGAAGTCGCTCCCGTGCGACGAGTACCAGGGGAAGGTCCAGCCCAGCCGGGCCTTGAACGCGGCGAGCTTCTCGTACGGCGCTCGGGAGACGGCGACCAGTGACGTGTTGCGGACCTGCAGCTGGCGCAGGTTGCCGATCTCGTCGGCGGCCGACGAGCAGCTCGGGCAGCCCTCGTCCCAGTCCGGACCGAACATGAAGTGATGCATCACCAGCTGCTGCCGCCCGGCGAACAGGTCGAGCAGGCTCACCGGCCCGTCCGGACCCTCGAACACGTACGGCTTGGTGATCCGGACCATCGGCAGCCGGCGTCGCTCGGCGTTCAGCCGGTCCCGCGCGCGGGTCACCTCCTTCTCCCTGGCCAGCAGCTCCCGGCGCGCCACCAGCCACTCCTCGGGTGACACGACGTCCGGGAGGTTCCCGATCCGCGTCATGGTCCAGCTCCTCTCGTCGTCGGCGACCACAACGCTAGGGCAGAGGTAGGACAAGTTCCGGGCGTCGTGTCGATCCGGGGCCGATCCGCTCGACGCAGTGGGTGAAGACACCCCTTCGGAAGGACCGGATCAATGACTCTCCGCCTCGACGCCGACGCCGTGGTCACCAGCAGGAGACAGTGGATCGCGCTCGGTGTGTTGTGCCTCGCCACTCTCCTGGTGTCGCTCGACCTGTTCGTGATGCTGCTGGCCGTGCCGGCCGTCACCGAGGCGCTCGGCGCGAGCAGCAGCCAGCAGCTGTGGATCCTGGACGTGTACGGGTTCATGGTGGCCGGTCTGATGATCACCATGGGCACCCTCGGTGACCGGCTCGGGCGCCGCCGGCTGCTGCTGATCGCCGCCGCGGTGTTCGGCGTCGCCTCGATCGTGGCGGCGTACTCGGTCAGCCCCGGCATGCTGATCGGTGCCCGCGCGGTGCTGGGGATCGCCGGCGCCGCGATCGCGCCGTGCACCCTGTCGCTGATCTCGACGATCTTCCCGAACGAGCGTCAGCGGGCCACCGCGCTCGGCGTCTGGGGCGGTTGTTTCACCGTCGGCGCGATCGTCGGGCCGATCGTCGGCGGCGTACTCCTCAACCACTTCTGGTGGGGTTCGGCGTTCCTGATCGGCGTCCCCGCGATGGTGGCGCTGCTCGCGGTCGGGCCGTTCATCCTCCCGGAGTACCGCAACGAACGGGCCGGGCGGATCGACGTACCGAGCGTCGTGCTGTCGCTGGCCGCGATCCTGCCGGCGATCCACGGGCTGAAGCACCTGGCCGCCCACGGCGCCGACGTCGAATCGGTCGTCGCGCTGGTGGCCGGTGCGGTGTTCGGCTGGGTCTTCGTACGGCGGCAGCTGCGCCTGGCGGACCCGCTCGTCGACGTACGGCTGTTCACCCGGCGGACCTTCAGCGTCACGCTCGGCAGCATGACGGCGTACTCGATGCTGTCCGGCGGCGTGATGGTGTTCGTCGCGCAGTACTTCCAGCTGGTGAAGGGGATGACGCCGCTGGCCGCCGGGCTCGCCCTGGTGCCGGGCATGGTGACGTCGACGATCGGCTTCCAGCTCGCGCCGCGGCTGGCGCAGCGGATCCGGCCTGGCGTCCTGATCCCCGTCGGCGTCGCCTTCACGGTCGCCGGCATGGTGGTTGTCAGCCTGGCCACCTCGACCACCGTGCTGGTGATCGCGTTCGCGGTCGAGTGCCTCGGGCCGGGCGCGCTGGTCATCCTGGGCACGAACCTGGTGATCGGAGCGGTCCCGCCGGAGCAGGCCGGCTCGGCCGGCGCGCTCACGCAGACCGGCAACGAGTTCGGCTACTCCCTCGGCATCGCCGTCCTCGGCAGCGTCGTCACCGCGGTGTACCGCGGCCGGACGGACGGCCGTGGCGGCAACTCGCTGGGCGAGGCGGTCAGCAGCGGCGCGACGGGCGACGTACTCGACCAGGCCCGCGACGCCTTCACCTCGGGCCTGCACCTGGCCGCCGCAATCACAGCCGTGGCCCTGACCGCGATGGCGATCCTGCTGGCGGTCACCCTGCGGGCGCTGCAGGTCCTCAGCCGTCGGTGAAGCCCGGCAGCAGCTCCTCCAGCACCGAGCGGAACGGCGCCTCGGCCTCGAGCTGGGACAGGACGGCGATCCCGCCGATCCACACCCGGTGGATCAGCAGGTACGACGGGGGCAGGTTGAGGCGCAGGGCGAGCGACGCGTTGGGGGACCGGAAGTCACCGGTCCGGTTCGCCTGCGCGCGCATCCAGGCCCGGCTGAACTGGAACGTCTCGGTCCGGGCCGGCTCCGCGAACGGCGCCAGGTAGTCCATCAGCTGCTCGGGATCGATGTCCATCCGCGGCTTGATGAAGCCCTCGGCCTTGAGCCCGTCCCGGACCGCGAGACCGTCGCCGTTCAGCGAGATCCGCAGCAGCCGGCCGATCGCCGGCGGCAGGCCGTCCGGGAGCCGGGCGCAGAGGCCGAAGTCGACCACGCCGAGCCGCCCGTCGGCCATCACCCGGAAGTTGCCCGGATGCGGGTCGGAGTGCAGCAGACCGGCGTACTTCGGCCCGCTGAACATGAACCGGACGTACTTCAGCCCGATCGCGTCGCGCTCCTGTTTGGAGCCGTCGGTGATGTACGACGACAGCGGCCGGCCCTCGATCCACTCGGACACGATCACCGTGGGGGAGTGCTTGACCACTCGCGGCACCACGAACTCGGGGTGGTCCTTGAACGCGTCGGCGTACTGCTGCTGGGCCTGCGCCTCGCGGTCGTAGTCGAGCTCCTCGCCGATCCGCTCCTGCAGCTCGGCGACCAGCGGCTTCACGTCGAGGCCCGGGATCATCGTGCCGATCGTCCGGCCGAACCGGCCCAGCTGGCGCAGGTCGGCGCGCAGGGCCTCGGCGGCGCCCGGGTACTGCAGCTTGACCGCGACCTCGCGGCCGTCCTTCAGCCGCCCGCGGTGCACCTGGCCGATCGACGCGGCCGCCGCCGGCTTGTCGTCGAACTCCTCGAACCGGTCCCGCCAGCGCTTGCCGAGCTCCCGCGACAGGATCGTGTGCACGGTCGAGGCCGGCATCGGCGGGGCGGAGTCCTGCAGCTTGGTCAGGGTCGCCCGGTAGGGCGCCGCGAGCTCCTCCGGCATCGCGGACTCCATCAGGCTGAGCATCTGCCCGAACTTCATCGCGCCGCCCTTGAGCTCGCCCAGGACGGCGAACAGCTGGTCGGCGGTCCGGCGCTGGAACTCGGCCAGCACGGCCTCGGCGGGCGCGCCGCCGATGCGCTTGCCCAGGCCGACCGTTGCGCGCCCGGCCGCGCCGAGCGGCAGGCTGGCGAGCTTGGCGGTCCGGCTCAGCGCCTTGCGAGGAAGGTCCGACACCCTCCCATTCTGTCCGGTCGCCCAAGCCCGGGTGCTGCGGGGGCCGGATGGCGCGCCGCGTGTCGCCGGTCCCGGGTACGACGAGAGGCGGTGTCCGGCACGCGCAACGTGCCGGACACCGCCTCTACGACTTGGTGCGTCAGGCCTTGCCGAGGATCCGGTTCAGGTTCGTACCGCACTCGGGGCACTTGGCCTTGGCCATGCGCGTGCCCTTGTCGTTGACCTTGACCTCGCCGTCGGCGGTGCGCTTGGCCTTGCACTTGACGCAGTAGAACTCGCCGCTCCAGGTCTCTGCCATGAGGGCCCTCTCCTTGCTCTGAATTTCAGCCCGGGGTCTTGCCCCGGGCAGTCGTTGGATGCTAACGGCAGACCGTTCCTGCCGTAGGCCGTTCGGCCCAGTCGGGAATCACCCTACGGCAGCTTTTCGCCGGTTCAAGCGCACCTCCCGCTCAGCGCGCCGCGTGATCCCGCCTGGGAAAACCCTTACCGAAAGTTTCGCCCGCACGGAACAGGCTCCCGGGGATCCGCCTCCAGGACCACTCGGCTTCCCCTCCGAGCGGCCCCGGAGGCGGTCCGGGAGCCTGTTGACGACGACGCTAGGAGGCGCCGGCGGCGCTGGCAAGCCTCCGTTGTCCACCCCTGTGGATAACTCTGTGCGCAACCTGTGGGACGCGCCGCGGGGCACTGTGGACGGGCGGGGGAACGCGGTGTGAACAACCAGGGTCGGCAGGATCAAGATCTGGCGTCTGACCTGCGGAAACGCCGATGCACAGGATGTGGACCGAAGAAAGTTGTCGGAATCTGGGGGTACATTTTTGAGCCATGGCCGACTCTCCACCGCGCCCGATCCCGCCTTATGTGGACATCCGTCGCAGCAAGCGCCGCAAGCGCACGGTCAGCGCGTACCGCGACGGTGAGCGGGTGGTCGTGCTGATGCCCGACCGGCTGTCCGCCGCGGAGGAGGCGCGCTGGGTCGAGACCATGCTGGCGCGCCTGGAGAAGCAGCGCAGCCGATCCCGCGTGTCGGACGAAAAATTGTTGGCCAGAGCACACGAACTCGCGTGTCGTCACCTCCCGGAAGTGCCCGAACCTGCGTCGGTGAGGTGGGTTTCGAACCAAAACAGACGATGGGGATCGTGCACCCCGGCGGACCGGTCGATCCGGCTGTCGACCCGGCTGCAGGCGATGCCGGGCTGGGTCGTCGACTACGTCCTGGTCCACGAGCTGGCCCACCTGATCGAGCCGACGCACAACGCCGCCTTCTGGGCCCTGGTCCACCGCTACCCCAAGGCGGAGCGCGCCGAGGGGTACCTGGAGGGCGTCTCCGCCGCCTCCTCGCTCGACCTCGAGGACTTCTGAGCCCGCTCGTCCGGACATCCGATCACCGGGTGCGTAGGGCGTACGGGAAAGGGTGGGGTGGGGTCTGCCCCAGGGGGACCTCGGGGGTTTCCTGCATGGCCGCCGGCGGTCCCTGCCAGCGAGGCTTTTGCCCGTAGCCAGTGCGACGCCAGGGAGCGCTGGGTGGGGCGCCGAGGGGGCGCAGAGGGGCAGGGTAGGTATGGCCAGGGGACAGATCACGGTGCGGGTGGCGCGCTGGAGCGCCACCCATCCGTGGCGGGCGATCGCGATGTGGGTTGTCGTCGTGATCGCCTGTTTCGCGCTCGGCTCCGTGACCGGGACCAAGGAGTCGAAGAACGAGGGTGACATCGGCGAGGTGACCCGGGCGGACGACATCGTCAAGTCCGGCAACTTCGACGACCCGGACGTCGAGAGCGTGCTGATCACGGCGCCGTCCGGACAGCTCGACCGGACCGCGGCGAACCAGGCCGCCGGCGTCGTGATCCAGCAGATGCGCGCCCTCGGTGGGGTCGCGGAGGTCGCTCAGCCGATGCCGTCGCCGAAGAACGACGCGGTCATCGTCCGGGTGACGCTGACGGACGCGCCGGAGGGCTCGGACGACGACGCCCGGGTCCAGCCGCTGCTCGACACGACCGCCAAGGTCCAGCAGCAGTACCCCGACCTCCGGATCGAGGAGGTCGGCGGCCTGTCGATTGGCAAGGCGCTCAACGAGACGCTGGGCAAGGACTTCAAGCGGGCGGAGATCTTCAGCCTGCCGGTGACGCTGGCGATCCTCCTGGTCGCGTTCGGCGCCCTGATCGCGGCGTCGGTGCCGGTGCTGCTCGCGCTGTCCGCGGTCGCCGCTGCGATCGGCTTATCCGCGGCAGCGTCGCAGCTGGTGCCCGCGGTCGACGCGGTGAACAGCGTGATCCTGCTGATCGGTATGGCGGTCGGCGTCGACTATTCGCTCTTCTACCTCCGCCGCGAACGGGAGGAACGCGCCAAGGGCCGCGGTCACGTCGACGCGGTCGAGATCGCCGCCGCGACGTCCGGTCACGCGGTCGTCGTCTCCGGGACCGCGGTGATCATCTCGATGGCAGGGCTGTTCCTGGCGCGGGACGCGGTGTTCTCGTCCTTCGCGGTCGGCTCGATCCTCGTCGTCGCGGTGGCCGTCGTCGGTTCGCTGACCGTGCTGCCGGCCGTGCTGGCGAAGCTCGGGCGCTGGGTGGACCGCCCGCGGATCCCGTTCGTCTGGCGGCTGACCGCGAGCAAGGGCGAGCCGCGGTTCTGGCCGACGGTGCTCAAGCCGGCCCTGAAGCACCCGATCGCCACGCTGCTGGTCGCCGTCACCGCGCTGCTCGCGGTCGCGTCGCCGGCCCTGGGGATGACGCTGAAGTTCCCCGGCACGGAGGACCTGCCCCGGACGACGGCGGTGATGAAGGCGTACGACCGGCTGACCGCCGCCTTCCCCAGTACGGGCACCAGTCACGAGGTCGCCGTCCGAGCGCCTGCGAACCAGCAGCCTGCGGTGAAGGCCGCGCTGGCCGAGCTGATGGAGAAGACCAAGGACGACAAGCTGTTCGCGTCGGACGGTCTCGAGGAGCCGCGCTTCTCCAAGGACGGTACGGTCGCGACGCTCGAGGTCGCCACGCCGTACGAGGGCGGCAGCGACCAGGCGCGGGACTCGCTGACCAAGCTGCGCAAGGAACTGATGCCGGAAACGGTCGGGAAGGTGCCGGGCGTCGAGTACGCGGTCGGCGGGTTCGTGGCCGCGGACGTCGACTACGCGGCCCACACGCGGGACAAGCTGCCGCTGGTGATCGGGTTCGTGCTGCTGCTGACGATGATCGTGATGATGGTGACGTTCCGGTCGGTGGTGGTCGCGATCACGGCGATCGGGCTCAACCTGCTGAGCGCGGCCGCCGCGTACGGCGTCGTCACCGCGGTCTTCCAGAACACCTGGGCCGAGGGCCTGCTGGACTTCCGGTCGAACGGGGCCGTGGTCAGCTGGCTGCCGCTGTTCCTCTTCGTGGTGCTGTTCGGGCTGTCGATGGACTACCACGTGTTCGTGGTCAGCCGGATCCGCGAGGCGGTGCTCCGCGGCGTACCCACCAAGCAGGCGGTGGCCGAGGGCATCACCGGCTCGGCCGGCGTGGTGACCAGCGCGGCAGCGGTGATGATCGGCGTCTTCGCGGTCTTCGCCACGCTGAGCACCCTGGACATGAAGCAGCTGGGCGTCGGCCTCGCCGTCGCGATCCTGATCGACGCGACGATCATCCGCGCCGTCGTCCTCCCCAGCATCATGACGCTGCTCGGCGACGCCAACTGGTGGGCCCCCAAGTGGCTCCGCCCGAAACAGCCCAAGCACACCCCGCAAACCCCACCCGCCCCCGAACCGAACCGCGAACTCACACCCGTCGGCTGAGTCTGGCCGGCGGACGCCCCATCCGAATCCGTTCGGGTGGGGCGCTCGCGTTGATGGATGATGGCGCGCATGGCTGACCGAGCTGAGGTTCTGGGGGAACTGGCCGATGCGGTGCTGGCTGTCGATCGGTGGCATCCGGTGCGGGTCGGGATCGATGGGTGTTCGGCGGCGGGGAAGACGTCGTTGGGGGACGAGTTGGCTGCGGTGGTGCGGGGGAGGACGGGGCGGGAGGTTGTGCGGGTCGGGATCGACTACTTCAAGCGGGCGCCGGAGTTGCGGACGGGGTATCCGGTCGACTCGGCGGAGAGCTATTACTTCGAGATGTACGACTACGACGCGATCCGGGAGCGGTTGCTGGTGCCGCTCGGGCCGGGTGGGGATCGGCGGTACATCTCGGGGCTTCGGGACAGTTCCGCGGCGGTGGTGCTCGACGTACCGGTTCGGACTGCGGCGGCTGATGCGGTGCTGGTCGCGGATGGTGCGTTTCTGCAGCGGCCGGAGCTCCAGGGTTGCTGGGATCTGCTGATCTACGTGCACGTCAGCTTCGAGACCGTGCTCCGGCGCGGGATCGAGCGCGATCAGCAGTGGATGTCGTCCGCCGCGGCCGCCGAGCAGCGCTACAGCACCAGGTACATCCCGGGGGAGCAGCTGTACGTCGACCAGGTGCGCCCGGCCGAATGCGCCGACCTGGTGATCGACAACGAGAATCCCGCCGCCCCGATCCTCACCCGCCCCTGATTGTTCTGGGCTTGTCCTAGGTTGCGTTGGATTGGCGGGCTCGGTGGGTGGCGGCTTTGACTCGGCTTTGGCATTGGGGGGAGTGGAAGCGGCGTTGGCCGTTCTTGGATACGTCTACGAAGACCCGGTCGCAGTGAGGGGCTGCGCACACGCCAAGGCGGCCGGCCAGGTCGCTGCCGACGGCTAGGGCCAGGCCTGCGGCGCAGCCGGCCGCCCAGCCGTTGGCGAGTTGTTCGTCGGGGCCGTGGAAGTGGAGGCTCCACGGGCGATCCTTGCCGCGGTCGAGCTGCGGGCGGGCGTTGGTGTCGAGCAGCAGCGCGTTGATCTCGGCCGCCGCCGCGTCCAGATCGCCGGCGTTCGCGGCCTCGAAGACGATCCGCATTCGGCCCGCCAGGTGCTTCAGCCGCCGCGCGTCGTCGACCGGTACGGCCTTCGGCGGATGGCCGATCGTGGTCAGCGCCTCGGCGACGGCGGCCGTGATCGCGTCCGGCTCGTCGGCGGGAGCGTCGTACGGGACGCCGCCGGTGTACCCGGGCGTCAGCCGGTTCACGTACTCGACCGACGCGGCCAGCACATTCCGAGCATGACTATCAAAAGACACTTGACCAGTCACGCAACACCTCCGTAGGCTCGAGCTTGCGTGACCGATCATAGCCACTTAGACAGTCATGGAGGCTTGAGGTGAGTACTGTCGTCGCGGCCCGTGGGCTCTCCCGCGCGGTGTGGATCCTGGTCGTCGCCCGGGCGGTGAACCGGATCGGGGCGTTCACGCTGCCGTTCCTCGGCGTGGTGCTGTCGGTCGAGTTCAAGGCGTCGCTGAGCCAGATCGGCCTCATCTTGGCGGTCTTCGGGGCCGCGACGCTCCCGTCGCGGCTGCTCGGCGGTCAGCTGGCCGACCGTCTCGGCCGCCGCCGCACGATCGTGCTCGGCCTGACCGGATGTGCGCTCTCCCAGCTGTGGATCGCGCTCAGCCACGCGTTGTGGTCCGCCGTTCTGGCGACGATCCTGCTCGGCCTGGCGTTCGAGATCTATGAGCCGCCCAGCCAGGCGATGATCGCCGACGTCACGGAGCCCGAGGAGCGCCCGGCAGCCTACGGTCTGTACAGCGCGGCGCTGGCCGCGGCGGGCGTCCTGGCTGGTCTCCTCGCCGCCGCGATCAGCCACTGGGATCTCCGCTGGCTCTTCGTCGCCGACGCGATCACCTGTCTGTCCTGCGCCGCACTGGTCGCCGTCGCGCTTCCCGCCGACGTACGCCGGGATCCGCGCGACGGCCTGCCCGACGAAGGTGCCTCGCCTTGGCGCGACCGGCGGCTGTTGCTGCTGCTCGCGGGCGGCACGGTCTTCGCGACGATCTACATGCAGCTGATCATCGGCGTACCGCTGACCCTGCTCGACCAAGGCCTGCCCGAGTCGGGCACCGGCATCATTCTCGCGGTCTCGGCCGTCACCCTGATCGCGGCCCAACGGCTGCTTCGCGTGCAGCACCTGGACGACTTCCGGGCGATCGCGATCGGGTACGCGCTGGTCGGCGTCGGCCTGGTGGTCGTCGCGCTGGCCCACAACCTCGCGGTCTTCCTGCTCGCCGCGGTCCTGTGGAGCCTCGGCGAACTGTTCCTCCTCACCCGGTACCTCACGCAGGCGTCCGGCCTCGCACCCGAGCGGGCCCGCGGCCGCTACCTCGCGATCTTCGGCCTGAGCTGGGGCATCGCGACCACGATCGCGCCGATCACCGTGACCCGGCTCCTCGAGACCGCGGGCCCGGCGGGGCTCTGGCTCACCACCGCCGCGGTCGCCGCCGCCCTCGCCGTCCTCCAGCCGTGGTTCAGGAAGCGACTAGCCGGACCGTGAGACCCTTCGCCACCGGGGTGTTGCTGCCCTTCGCGAGGTCGTCGGCGGACATGAGCACGTTGGTCTCCGGGTAGTACGCCGCGACGCAGCCACGGGCCGTCGGGTACGCCACCAGCCGGAAGTGCGCGGCGCGCCGCTCGACGCCCCGGAACTCGCTGACGATGTCGACGTACTGACCGTCCTCGAGACCGAGCTCGGTCAGGTCGTCCGGGTTCACGAACACGACCTCGCGCGTCCCGTGGACACCGCGGTACCGGTCTTCGAGGCCGTAGATCGTGGTGTTGAACTGGTCATGGCTGCGCAAGGTCTGCAGCAGCAGCCGGCCGGGCTCGGTCGGCAACCAGGTCAGGTCGTTCGCGGTGAACTGCGCCCGCGCGTCGGACGTCCGGAACTCCCGCTTGTCCCGCGCCGCGTGCGCGAGCAGGAAGCCGCCCTCGTTCGCGCGGAGCCGATTCTCGAAGTCCTCGTACCCGTCGGCCACCCGCCCGATCCGCTGCCGGATCAGGCTGTAGTCGTCGGCGAAGTCGGCCCACGGGATCTGTCCCACGTCGGGTACGACGTGTTGCGCCAACGCGCACACGATGCCGATCTCGGACTTCAGCTCCGGCGCCGGGGGAACCAGGTTGCCGGTGGACAGGTGTACTGCGCCCTGTGAGTCCTCGACCGTCACTGATTGCGGGCCGGCCGGCGTGTGGTCGTGGTCCGTGCGGCCGAGTGTGGGCAGGATCAGCGCCTCGCGGCCGGTGACCGTGTGCGACCGGTTGAGCTTGGTCGAGACGTGGACGGTGAGGTCGCACTCGCGCAGCCCGCGGTGCACGACCTCGGTGTCCGGGGTCGCCATGGCGAAGTTGCCGCCCATCGCGAAGAACACGCGGACGTCGCCGTCCCGCAGGCGTTTCACGGTCGCGGCCGCGTCGACGCCGTGCTCTCGCGGCGCGGTGAACGCGAACTCGTGGTCGAGCCGGTCCAGGAACGCGTCCGGCATCTTCTCCCAGATGCCCATGCTGCGGTCGCCCTGGACGTTCGAGTGGCCACGCACCGGGCACGGGCCCGCGCCGGGCTTGCCGATATTGCCCTGGAGGAGCAGCACGTTGACGATCTCGCTGATCGTCGCGACCGCCTCGCGGTGCTGTGTCAGGCCCATCGCCCAGCAGATCACCGTCGCCTTCGAGCGGATGAACCGCTGGGCCAGCTCCTCGATCTCGGTCCGGCGCAGCCCGGTCGCGAGTTCGACCGCGTCCCAGTCGAGCTCGGCGTTGTGCTTCGCGTACAGCTCGAAGCCGCTGGTGTGCGACTCGACGAACGCCTTGTCCAGCACCGTACCCGGGGCGGCAGCCTCGGCCTCGAGCAGCAGGTGCCCGAGGGCCAGGAACAAGGCCTGGTCGCCACCGATCCGGATCTGCAGGTGCTGGTCGGCGAGCTCGGTCCCCTTGCCGACCCAGCCGCGGGGGCGCTGCGGGTTCATGAAGTTCATCAGCCCCGGCTCGGGCAGCGGGTTCACCGAGACGATCGAACCGCCGTTGCGCTTCGCGATCTCCAGGTGGCTGAGCATCCGGGGCGCGTTGGTTCCCGGGTTCTGGCCGACGATCACGATCAGCTCGGACTCCTCGAGCATCTCGAGCGTGACCGCGCCCTTGCCGCTCCCGATCACCTTGGACAGCGCCGTGCCCGACGACTCGTGGCACATGTTGGAGCAGTCGGGCAGATTGTTCGTACCGTAGGCGCGCACGAACAGCTGGTACAGGAACGCGGCCTCGTTGCTGGTCCGGCCGGAGGTGTAGAAGACGGCGTCGTTCGGGTCGGCGAGGGCCTTCAGGTGCCGGGCGACGACCTGGAACGCCTCGTCCCAGCCGACCGGCTCGTAGTGCGTGGCGCCGGCCCGCAGCAGCATCGGCTCGGTGATCCGGCCGAGCTTGCCGAGGTCGAACTCGGAGATCCGCTGCAGGTCGTCGACCGAGTTCTCCGCGAAGAACGCCCGCGGGACCCGCTTGCGGGTCGCCTCCCAGGCCACCGCCTTGGCGCCGTTCTCGCAGAACTCGGCCGCGTGTTTGCGCTTGTGGTCGGGGTCCGGCCAGGCGCAGGACGGGCAGTCGAACCCGCCGTCCTGGTTCATCTTCAGGAAGACCTTGCCGGTCCGCGCCGGGCCCATCTCGCGAAGGCCGAACTTGAACGACGACAGGACCGCGGGGACGCCGGCGGCCTTCTTCTTCGGCTGTTCGATATCGACCATGATTCAACAATAGGTCCACCTATCGTGACGCGCCGCTTTGATAGCCGGGGTTGTGGATAAGTGGGCGCTCGACCTACCGCCGGGTCTGCGGATATGTGGTCCCATCCCATACCCGGCGGGACCCGGGATTCCTACAGTCGTCGCCCATGGAGACCCGTCGAGCCCTCGTCACCGGAGCCGCGTCCGGTATCGGCGCCGCGTGCGCCCAGCGTCTGGCCGCGGACGGCGTCCACGTAGTCGCCGTCGACTTCGACCAGGCAGGTCTGGACGCGCTGGACGGCCGGGACGGTATGGAGACGGTCGTCGCCGATCTGTCCGAGCTGGACCGGCTGTCGGAGCTGCCGACGGACGTGGACATCCTGGTGAACAACGCCGGGGTCCAGCAGGTCGCACCGGTGGAGCAGTTCCCGCCGGAACGGTTCAGCTACCTGCTCCGGCTCATGCTGGAGGCCCCGTTCCGGCTGATCCGGCAGACGCTCCCACACATGTACGGCGCCGGCTGGGGCCGCGTGGTGAACATCAGCTCGGTCCATGGACTCAGGGCCAGCCCGTTCAAGGCGGCGTACGTCGCTGCGAAGCACGGGCTGGAAGGACTCAGCAAGGTCGTCGCACTGGAGGGTGCGGCGCACGGAGTGACCAGCAACTGCGTGAACCCGGCGTACGTCCGGACTCCGCTGGTCACCGCACAGCTGGCGGACCAGGCCGCGACCCACGGCCTGTCCGAGTCGGAGGTGCTGGACAAGGTCCTGCTCGAGCCGGTCGCGGTGAAGCGGCTGATCGAACCGGCCGAAGTGGCGGAGCTGGTGGCCGTGCTGTGCGGTCCCGCGTCCGCCTCCATCACGGGGAGCTCGTTCGTACTCGACGGCGGCTGGACCGCCCACTAACAACTCAGGAGCCCGCCCATGACGGCAACACAACCAACCCAGACACGTCCGTCGATCGTCCGGGTGGTCGGCGCGAGTCTCGTCGGTACGACGGTGGAGTGGTACGACTTCTTCCTCTACGGGGTCGCAGCCTCGGTCGTGTTCGGCGACCTGTTCTTCCCGAAGGGGGAGGAGCTCACCGGGACGCTGCTGAGCTTCGCGACGTTCGCGGTCGGCTTCTTCGCCCGCCCGATCGGCGGTGTGGTGTTCGGGCACTTCGGTGACCGGCTCGGCCGCAAGCAGCTGCTGGTGCTGTCGCTGCTGATGATGGGGATCGCCACCTTCGCGATCGGCCTGCTGCCGACGTACGCACAGGTCGGTGCGCTGGCTCCGGTCCTGCTCACGGTGCTGCGACTCATCCAGGGCTTCGCACTGGGCGGTGAGTGGGGCGGTGCTGTACTGATCGTGTCGGAGCACGGTGACCCGGAGCGGCGCGGCTTCTGGGCGTCCTGGCCGCAGGCCGGTGCTCCGGCGGGTCAGTTGATCGCGAACGGCGTACTGGCGGGGCTGGCCGTGTTCCAGTCCGAGGCTGCCTTCGACTCGTGGGGCTGGCGCATTCCGTTCCTGCTGTCCGCAGTGCTGGTCCTGGTGGGGCTGTGGGTCCGGCTGCGGATCGAGGAGTCGCCGGTCTTCCAGCAGGCGCAGGCCCGGGCCAAGGAACGGCCGGCGGAGAAGCTGCCGTTCTTCGAGGTGATCACGAAGTACCCGCGCGAGGTGCTGACCGCGATGGGTGCGCGGATGGCGGAGAACGTCAGCTACTACATCTTCACGATCGTGATCGCGACGTACGCCAAGGAACACCTGGGGATGGGCAAGTCGTTCGCGCTGAACGCCGTACTGATCGCCGCGGCCGTGCACTTCTTCGCGATTCCGCTGTGGGGTGCGCTGTCGGACCGGATCGGCCGGCGGCCCGTGTACCTGATCGGTGCGGTCGGTGTCGGGATCTGGGCGTTCGTCTTCGTCGCACTGGTGGACACGAAGAACTTCGCCCTGGCGACACTTGCGGTGACGGTCGGTCTGGTTCTGCACGGTGCGATGTACGGACCGCAGGCCGCGTTCTTCACCGAGCTGTTCGGGACACGGGTGCGCTACTCCGGCGTCTCTGTCGGCTACCAGCTCGCGTCGATCATCGCGGGCGGCCTGGCGCCGTTCATCGCGGTCGCACTGCTCAAGGCGTACGACTCGGGCTATGCGATCGCCGTGTACGTCGCAGCGTGTGCGGTGATCTCGGTCGTCGCGGTGACGTCGTACTCCGAAACGCGCCGCCGGGACCTCACTACGCTGTAGGACCATGGAGGAGCTTCTGCGGCTGCTGGCCGAGGATGCGCCCGGCAGCGAGCTGGCCCGGGCGGCGGGCGAGGACGCGGTGGTACGCGACCTCGCCCTGCGCATCCGGGCCGGCATGGACGCCAGCAAGAAGCGGGAGGCCGAGCTCTCGACCCTGGTCGACGTGGCGCGCGAGCTCGCCTCGGCCCGCGACCCTGGCGACGTCCTCGGCACCATCGTGCACCGGACGCGCAGCCTGCTCGGCGTGGACGTCGCTTACCTGACCCTGTACGACCCGTCCCGCGGGGACACGTACATGCGCGCCACCGACGGGTCCGTCTCGGCGGAGTTCCAGCAGGTCCGGCTCCCGCTCGGCGCGGGACTCGGCGGTCTGGTCGCCGAGACCTACAAGCCGTACTGGACCGCCGACTACCCGTCCGACCAGCGGTTCCGGCACACCACCGCGATCGACCACGCGGTCGGCGACGAAGGACTGGTGGCGATCTGCGGAACCCCGCTGATCGTCGACGGGGCCTTCGTGGGCGTGTTGTTCGCCTCCAACCGCACCCGGCGCCCCTTCAGCCACGACGAGGTGTCGCTGCTCGGATCCCTGGCCGCGCTGGCTGCGGTGACACTGCTCCAGGTACGCGCGGCAGCCGAGACTGCTGCGGCGCTGGATCAACTGTCTGCCGCACACGCCGGTGTGGAGCACGCGGCCGCGGCGCATGACCGTTTCGCCGAGATCGTCTTGTCCGGCGGGGATGTGGACGCGATCGCCGCCGCACTGGCCGAGCTGCTCGACATGTGGGTCGTACTGGTCGATGCCAGCGGCAACGAGCTGGCCGTCGCCGGCAGCGTCCCCAGTACGCCGGTGCCGTGGCAGGACTCGGAGTCCGGTCGGTTGACCCGCATCGGTGACTGCTGGGTCGTAGCGGCTACCGCCAAGGGCGAACGGCTCGGTGCGCTCGTCATCGGCGGCGCGGACCACCTGTCGGGTGCAGACCAGCGCATTGTCGAGCGTGCTGCCGTTGTCACCGCACTGGTCCTGCTCTTCCGTCGGCAGGCGGCTGAGCAATCCCAACGTGCACAGGCGGATCTGCTGGCCGACGTACTCAGCGGGAGCGCCGACCCGCGCGCTCTCACCGATCGACTCCGCTTACTGGCGCCGAACCACCGACACGACCGCCTGGTCGTCGCAGTCTGCCGCGGCGACCACACCGCCGTACGGGCTCGGCTGTCCGCGCCGCTGGAAGACCGGCTGGTGCTGGCCGGCCCGTACGGCGGGGACTTGGTGCTGCTGTTCGCCCGTACCAGTGCTGCAGCCGTCGCACGCGAGTTGGCCGAGGTCGCGAAACGCGCCGGCGTGACCGTCGCTGTCACAGGCCCTGCGACCTGGGGAGAGCCCCTGGTCGAAGCACACCGGCAGGCGTCCCGTCTGGTCGCCACGATGCTGCGACTAGGACGCACCAGCGAGTCATCCACGCCTGACGACCTGGGCGTCGCAGGCCTCGTCGGCGCGTCTGAGGTCGACCTGCGCACCCACGTGCACCACGTGCTCGGCAAGGTCCTGGACTACGACGACCAGCGAGGCACCGACCTCATCGGCACCCTGCACGCCTACTTCGCCGCCGGCCAGAGCCCGACCCGCGCCGCCACCTCACTCCACATCCACCCCAACACAGTCCAGCAACGCCTAGACCGCGTCACCGCCCTCCTGGGCGACGGCTGGCAGTCCCCGGACCAAGCCCTCGACATCCAGGTAGCCCTCCGCCTCCACACCGCCCTGGGCTGAGCCCTCAGAACAGGCCTGGGAACAAGGCTGCGGTTCGGGTTCGGTATCCGGCGTAGGTCGGCAAGGTGCCGACGAGGATCTGTTCCTCGCGTCGGGCGCGGTAGACCTGCAGACCGACCAGCGTGATCCAGACCCCGGCAGCCGCCACCGTGCCTGCAGCGATGGCGAGGCCCAGACAGCAGAGGATCTCACCGCTGTACAGCGGGTGCCGGACCCATCGGTAGGGGCCGTGCTCGACGACAGAGCGGGCTTGGGCAAGGACCGACAGGTTCTTCCCCAAGCTGCGCAGCGACCAGACCGACCATGCGGTGCCGCTGACCAACAGGACGTCCGCAATCAGTTCTCTCCTCGCACTGGCGTCCCCGCCGTGCAGCAGCGGAAAGACGAATGGAATCAGGGTTCCAGTAACCGCGGCAATGTGTGCAAAGGCGGAAGGGCTGGTGGCCTTCGCAGGCCCCCGCCGTACGTAGGCCCAGATGATCAGCGCGTAGAACGCCGCGACCAGGGCGCTGCCGGTCCACCGCAGCGAACCCGCGAGTCCACTGCCGCTGGTGTGCGTCAGGGCGATGGTGTCAACCACCAGCATCAGTGTGGCGCACGGCACCATGATCAGGCGGCCGAAGTCCAGCCTCCGCTCGAGAACAGTCATCATCGGCCTACTTCCCGAACAGCAGGTGGGCGATGCTGATCATGCCCGGCCCGATGATGACGATGAACATCGACGGGAACAGACAGAAGACGAGCGGGAAGAGGATCTTCACCGGCACCTTCTGCGCCTTCTCCTCCGCGCGCTGCCTGCGTCGCAGCCGCATCTCGCGGGCCTGTTCGCGCAGCACGTCGGCGATCGTGATGCCGAGTTCGCCGGCCTGGACGAGCGCCGAGACGAACGACCGCAACTCCGGCACCGTCGTCCGATCCGTCAGCGAGCGCAGCGCCTGCGAGCGGGACTTGCCGATCTGCATCTCCTGCAGAACGCGCGAGAACTCCGCCGCCAACGGCCCCGTGGTGTTGCGCGCGACCTGGGCCAGCGCCGCGTCGAACCCGAGGCCGGCCTCGACGCAGACGGTGAGCATGTCGAGGGCATCGGGCAGGGCCCGCTGGAGCTTCTCCTGGCGCTTGACTCCAGCGTTGTACAGCAGAACGTCGGGGAGGAAGAATCCGGCAGCACCGGCGAGGGCCGTGGCGACAATGAGCAGCCCGACTGCACGCAGACCGTACAGCGCGCCGAGCCCGCCGAGGACGAACAGCCCGAGGCCCTTCGCAGCAAGGATCCTGTCCGGCGTCCACGCGGACGGGTTGCCTGCCAGGTCGAGCCGGCGCCGAAGCGTCGCGGTGATCCCCGAGGGGGACAGCCGCACTGCCAAGCTCCGGAGCCAACCCGGCAACGCCGCGAACGGATCACGGTCGGCTTCGATCTCGAGCTGGGGGTGCTGCGTGTAGTGAGTTTCGATCGTGGCCAGCGCCTTGGCCACGCCGCCCTGAGCGGGCCGCGCGGCGACGCCGACGACGGCCAGAACGATGGCGAGACAGAGAGCGGCCAGTCCGCCGATCAGGATCACAGTTGCAGTCATCTCACGCCTCCACCTTGACCAGTGCGCGGATCCAGAACGAACCGACGATCATCAGGACGACGCCGCTGCCGATCAGCATCAGACCGAACGGGGTGGTGAACAGCGGACTCATGTACTGCGGCTTGCTGAAGCTCAGCCACGCGCCGAGCACGATCGGCAGACAGACGATGATGTAGCCGGACAGCCGGCCCTCCGCGCTGAGAGCTTGGACATGCCGGCGGGTCTGAGCCCGTTCCCGCATGGTGTCGACCGTGTTCTTGAGAACCTCTGCCAGGTTGCCGCCGACCTCCCGCTGGATCCGGGTGGCCATCACGACCCACCGCAGATCGTCGCAATCCATCCGGTCTGCGACGTGGGTGAGCCCCTCCTCGAGCTCGACGCCGATCCTGGTCTCGGCCAGCGCACGTGAGAATTCACCCGCGGCCGGTTGGGTACCGTCACGGACGACCGCGTCGACGGCCTGTGGGAGCGAGAAGCCGGACCGAAGCGATCCGACGATCAGTTGCAGCACGTCGGGGAGCTGCTCGCCGAATGCCGCGCGGCGGCGCCCGATACGGAAGCTCAGGTAGAGGTGCTGTCCCAGCCACGCGGCAATGATCCCGATAGGCGCACTCAGCAGCGGAGGCAGGCCGATGAGCATCATCCCGGCGGCGAGCACGGCGCCGACGCAGAGGGTCAGCAGTGCCCATTCGGCCGGCTTGCGCCTGAGATCCGCGAGGTCGAGTCGATCGGTCAGCCCTTGCTCGGCTCCCGTCGAACGCAGTGCCTGGCCGATGAACCCCACAGCGGTCCTGACAGCGGCGCCCTCGGACTCGGTGCTGTGTGGCTCGTCCCGACGAGGTCCGTAGTGACTGAATTTCTGGGTCAACCGCCGCGCGGTGTCTTCGCGAGCTCCTTGCCAGCGGAGGAGGACGACGGTGAGCAAGACGACGAAGAAGACGCCCCCGAGCAAGGCCAGGAGTTGCCAGGACCAGATCGTCCGGTGCTGTTTGACCGGTGGCGGAGCGACGGCAGGCCCGGGCGCCTCGGTGCTGGGCGGCGGCGCGATCGCAGCGAACGTGACCTGAGCGGTCGCGCTGACAGGGCCCGCGGTGACGCGGAGCGTGACCCTCCGGCCGGCCAGCGTGGCAGGTACCGTGACCTCGACCTTCATGCGCGTTGTGAAGTTGTGCGCCACGGCGGCGAATGCCGCGGTGAGCTGGCTGGCGTTCTGAGCCGTCAAAATGCGTCCGCCTGCCGCTGCTGCGATCTGTTGGGCCGCCGACGAATCACTGCTCCCGTAGCGGAAGGCAACGACATCAGCCGGTACGCGGGCGGAGGCGAGCTGGCTCGTGACCGAGGCGAGCGTAGCCCTGCTGGAGGTGTCCACACCGTCGGACAACACCACGAGCCTGCGCTGGGCCGATGTGCCCAGACCGGCTGCCTCGAGCGCGGAGCTTCCAGCACGAACCGCGTCGTACAGCGCCGTGTCCCCAACCGCCTGCACACTGGCGAGTGCAGTGCGAATCGAGAGCCGATTCGCTGTGGGGGCGACGACGAGCCGTGGGCGGTCGGAGAACGTGAGCAGACCGGCTCGTACATCGCTCGGCAACGTAGCCAGGTAGCTCAAAGCGGCCTGGCGTGCGGCCGCGATACCTGACCCGGCCATCGACCCGCTGGTGTCGAGCACGATGATCACTGCGCGCTGCGGGGCCGTGGTCACGGTCGTACTGCTGACCGGCGTGACGTGCGCCGGCAGCCGGTTCCGGCCGACGTCCACGTGCACGCTCTTCGGGTCGAGCTCACCCGGCAGGCCGGCCGTGGTCAGCACCATGTCTGCGTGCCCCGCGCTGACCTGGACCGAGTCGATCCTGGCCGAGGGGCCGGGGTCGGCCTGCGCCACGCTCGGCATCAAAGCGGCGAACCCGGCGAATACCGCCGCGGTGCCGGCGCGCAGTCTCGTGACGGTCGTCATCGGACAGCCTCGTCGGAGCCGAACAGGCGCGGCGGCAGCACGACGCCTTGATCGGCGAGCCGATCCAGGAACCCTGGACGCAGTCCGGTGGATCGCAGCGTTCCGCGGAACCAGCCGCGGTCGTCGACCCCCGCATGGAAGTCGAACAGGAACAGGTCCTGGAGGGTGACGACCTCGCCCTCCATCCCGGCGACCTCGGTGATGTGAGTGATCCGCCGTGTCCCGTCCTTCAACCGCGCCTGGTGCACGATGAGGTCGATCGCGGATGCCATCTGCTCGCGGATCGCCCGCTGCGGCAGCTCGACTCCGGCCATCAGCACCATCGTCTCCAGACGGGCGAGCGAGTCGCGCGGTGCGTTGGAGTGCACAGTGGTGATCGAGCCGTCGTGGCCTGTGTTCATCGCCTGCAGCATGTCGAGTGCCGCGCCGTCGCGGACCTCGCCGATGATGATGCGATCGGGACGCATCCGGAGGGCGTTGCGGACGAGGTCCCGGATCGCGACCTCGCCCTTCTTCTCCACGTTGGACGGCCGGGACTCCAGACGCAGGACATGGTCCTGGCGGAGTTGCAGTTCTGCCGCGTCCTCGATCGTGACGATGCGTTCGTCATCGGGAAGGAACGACGACAAGACGTTCAGCGTCGTCGTCTTTCCGGAGCCGGTACCGCCGCCGATGAGGACGTTCAACCGCCCGCGCACGCAGGCTCGGAGCAGGTCGGCGACCGGCGCGGTGAGGGTCCCGAACGAGATCAGGTCGTCGACAGTGAACGGATCGGCGGCGAACTTCCGGATCGTCAGCAGCGATCCGTCCAGTGCGATCGGCGGTACGACGGCGTTGACCCGGCTGCCGTCGGGCAGTCGGGCGTCGACCATCGGGCTGGCGTCGTCGACGCGGCGGCCCACGCGGGAGACGATCTTGTCGATCGTGCGCCGCAGGTGACTCTCGTCGGTGAACGCGGCGTCCACGGGCGTCAGGCGGCCCTCGCGCTCGACATAGATCTGGTCGTGACCGTTGACCATGATCTCGGAGACGCCGGCGTCGCGCAGGTACGGCTCGAGCGGACCGTGCCCGAGGATCTCGTCGGCGACCTCCTGGGCGACGCGCCCGCGGTCCGCGACGGTCATGGGCGTGTCGTCGCGTTGCAGGACCGCTTGCAGCGTCTGGGTGACCTGCTGCTCGAGTTCACGCTGGTCCAGGTGCGCGTCGTACAGCTTCGGCCCCAGGGTTTCCAGGAGTCCTTGATGCACACTGCGCTTCACCCCCGCGAAGGGGTCGCTGTTGCGCGTCGTACGACGAGGGACCTCGTCGGCGGCCCGCGGTTCGGAGGTACTGGTGGAGGCAGGCCGTGCGGCCTGCACGTCCTGCCCCGGACGTGTCTGCCGCTGGGCAAGCCGTTCTGAGAGGTTCATCATCGCCTCCCGGCGCCGCGGCGGGCGAAGGGCCTGTGCCGTACAGGCTCCGACTGACTCAGCAGTCGCTCGCGGGCGAAACGGGTGATCGCCTGGCTGACCGGATGGGTCGGCGTCGCGATCACGATCGGGGTCCCCTTGTTGATGGAGACGGGCACATTGCGGCTCGACGGAACGTGGCCCTCGATGGTGCTGCGAACCACGCGCTCGACGTCACCCGCGGACAGCCCGACCTTCGAGTCGGACCGGTTGACGACCACGGAGCGGATGCCGCGCGAGTACGAGAGCAGGTCCAGCATGTCCAGCGTGATCCGCAGGTTTTTCATTGCCGGTGTGTCCGGCGTGGTCAGCAGGACATGATGATCGGAGACGTCCATCGCCGTCAGCACATGCTCACTGAACTGTGCCGGGGTGTCGACGACGACGAAGTCGTACATTCCCCGCAGGACGGCGAGTAGTTCACCGATGAGCGATGCGGGGATCTTCTCGGCATCGCCGGGGGTGACCGGCGCCAGCAGCATGTCCAGCCCGGGCCGGTACGACGTGACGAGCGAGGCTGCTCCGGTCGTGTCGAGATGGCCGGCCATCGGCAGGGCGTCGCTGATCGTGCGCACCGGATCGAGCTGGACGCTGATCGCCACATCGCCGAACGAGAGGTCCAGGTCCACGACACAGACCCGGTATGTCTCGCTCGCGGCCAAGGCAGCCGCCAAGTTGATCGCGACCGTCGTCTTTCCGCACCCACCCTTGGCGGAGAACACAGTGACGACCTTGCCGTGGTGTGTCGGCTCGGCCTCGTCGTGGCCGTGCACATGACCGGACAAGGCCCGCGAGTGGTCGCAGGCGGCGCTCAGCGCGTCGTTGTCGCCTGCCGCGACCACCTCGCGCACACCGGCCCGAATTGCGTCGGTGAGCACCGTGACGTCGACGTGCTCGCGAATCAGGATCACCCCGATGGCGGGGCGTTCTAGGCGCAGTCGTGCGCTGAACTCCAAGGCCTGGCCGGTCTCTACCGCCGGACCCACCACGATCAGGTTCTCTGTGGGGTCTTCGGTCAGCGCCCGGAGTGCGGCGCCGAGGTCCTCGACGCTCCGCACGCTGGTGCCGAGCGTCGAGATCAGGTCCGCCGGCACGTCGGCCGGCTGGCACAGGATGGTCATGGTGATCGTCTCCTCACTTCTTCTTCGCCGGCAGCGTCGGGAACAGCGGCTCGATGTGGTCCTCGACCTTGACCTGGGTGGACGGGCCGAGCAGTGCCAGATATGGCAGCGACGTCTGGGTGAGGAGGATGAGGCGCTCGGCATCGGTCTGGCTGCCGGCCAGGGTGACCAGCACCATGTCGTTCTGCGCCGGTGCGGAGCCCTGTGACAGGCCGCCGCCGGACTTGGAGTCCTGCGCGGCCGGCCCGATGGCGATCACCCGGATCTTGGGGATGACGACGCGGGTGTTGCCGAGGCCCTTGCCGAACTGCTGCTTGTGCTGACCGGTGCAGTTCGGTTGTCCGCTGACCTCACTGTTGTTGCCAGCGACAACTGTTCCGAAGACCGCGACGTCGGACCCGGCCTTCACGTTGCCGGCAACGGCCTCTGCACTGCACAGCGTGATGGTGACGGCTACCTTGCCCTCGGGAATCGTCAGACCGCTGGTGGCCTGCGCGGCCGACACGAGCATCGACTTGAGGAGCACCTGTCCGGGCTTGAGGTCGGCCGTGGTGACCAGTTCCTCCAGCGCCGGCGTGATCTCGGCCAGGGCGTCGGACGATACCGACGACGCCGGCAGCGTCTCCTTGTGCAGCGATGCCTTCGCTTCGGCCGCGGTGGTGCCGGACGGGATCACCTTGCCGGCCACGAGCACGGTCACCGCTTGCTGACCCGCGACCGCGCGAGCGTCCGCACGATTGACGTAAATCAGCACTGCGCCTGATCCGACCACGGCCAGCGCGACCGCCAGCACGATGGTCACAACTCTGCGTTTCATGGTTCTCTCTTCTCTGCTGGCGGCTCTAGCCGGCGAGTTTGACGGCGGTAGCGCCGAAATAGGTGCCGCCGCCGATTTGGGTGGCGACCGGGACGAGGGCCTGAGTGAAGTGGCCGTAGATGCAGGACGGCGTCGTTGCTCCGTTCGGGCAACTGCCTTTCGTGAACGGCGCCGGGATGGCGTCCTTCAGCGGGTTCATGTTCGCGTAGCCGGTGAGGATGAACGCGGCGAGTCCGACGAGGTGATACGTCGCTCCGCTGCCGGTCCCGGTAGTGGTGTCGAAGATCGGGATGAAGATCGGGGTCCGGTTCGCGACATAGGACAGCAGAGCGCTCTGACATGCCGCGGACAGGTTCTTGCCCGGGTCGCTTCCGGTGACGTACCCGCTCTGGGTGAGGTCGATGGAGGCGGTGCATCCGCCGATGTCGTTCAGCCAGCCGAACTCGCCGGGCGCGCTCAGGCCGTTGCACGTGGGCGCGTTGGGCGCGTCACGTACATAGATTCGCTGATCCACGCCGAAGACCGGTGGAGTGCCACCACCCGTCGCCTGTGTCCAGGCGCAGAGCGAAAGGGTCATCGCGAGCGATTTGGTGCTCTGGAGCGCTGGTCCCCAGCTCGCCCGGGCGCAGGCGAGAATCGTTGTCCCCTGGTAGCTCGCGTTGCCGGTCAGGGCACGAGCGAACACCGGTGGCAGCAGCGAGGACCCGCCGGCTGTCCTGGTGGCAGTGTGGACGTCCACGTAGTTCTTGTCCGCGGACGTCGGCGCCGGGCAGTCGACGAGGGTGCCTGACGACCCCGGGCAACTCGGCAGAATGTCTTTCGGATCGCGACCACAGACCAGGCTGACGGTCGATGTGCCGTCCTTGGCGTTGAGATTCGCGTACTTCGCGGCCTCTGCAGGCGCACAGAGCGGCTCGAGGCCGCTCCCGGCTGGGGCGGTGACGCAGCTCTTCGCGACCGCGAGAGATCCGGCGTCGGCGCCGTTCTGCAGCTCTGCGCGTTCCTGGTACACGGTGCCGACGTCGATGGTCAGTGCGGCCAGGCCGAGCAGCACGCCGGATGCGAAGAGCACGCCGATCAGCGCACCGAAGGCGCCACGGTCGTCGAGCCGGAGAATCCGCATCATCGGTCGAGCGAGACGTGAGGTCAGGTTTCGCATGGCATGACCCCCCGCGCCGTCAGCGTGGTCTGACCGCTCATACCGCTACCGCCGAAGAAGCTGACGAGGTAGCCGAGCCCTGGCGTGAACTGGAAGGTGTAGCTGACCTGAACGGCGGAGCTGCTCGCCGGCCCGGCACCGGTCGGGCAGGACGACTGAACGGACGCACTGACCGGGCTCAATCCCGTCGCGGCCGCCTGTGCGCGACTTACTGCGTCAGTTCGGCCGAGGGCGACAAGCCGGGCGCCCTCGCGGGCAGCCTGGGTCAGGGTTTCCTGCGCGTTCAGCATCCGGCCGAAGTCGATGATGCCCAGCAGGATCAGCAAGAGCAGGGGAAGCAGAAGCGCGAACTCGACGGCGGTGGCGCCACGGTCCGCGCTGCTGCCCCCATGTACGGACGAGGGAAGCATGCGGCGTACTCCTGCCGCGGGCCGCGTGCGAGGTGTGCGACCGTGGTGAGTTTCCCCGCCGCGATTCCCTCGTCTCGGATACATGAGTTCTCCCGGTGATGAAGACTGGCCGGCTGACATTGGTGTGACCGGCTCGACAGGACGGGTCAGGGGGCGCCGAAAACGCCCGCGAACAGTGCGGAAACCGCTGGGCCGAGGATGGCGACGAGCGGCGCGACGACGACCGCGATCAACGTCGCCACCAGGCCGTACTCGAGCATGGTCGCGCCGCGATCGTCGCGCCGCAGGGACCTGCCTACGGCTTTGACCAACCACATGAGTTCGCGCATCCGGACTCCTTGGCTGGGAGGCAGTGGCGGCCCGGCACACTCCGGCCGGGCCGCACCACCCCACGGGATCGGACTGGATGGATCGGCAGATCGCTCCGGACCGTCAGAGGCTGCCGATGATGCCGGTGAACAGGCCGGCGATGGCGGTCCCCAGCGGGCCGACCGCGGCGGCGACGATGACCGCGATCAGGGCGACCATCAGGCCGTACTCGATCATGGTCGCGCCACGCTCGTCGCTGCGGATCTGCCGGACGAGGGTCTGCATGTAGGTGCGCAGGTCGTTGAGCATGTGAAACTCCTTGTACAGGCGGTGGATTCGGTTCCACCGCAGTCGATCGAACGGCGATCTGCCGATCGGTACCGCAAAGGTGCACGACCGTTGCCTCGTCGCGGCATCGGTCGATCGGTCAGACTGAGGACCTCGACAGGCCGACAACGCCTCGCCCTGGGCGACACGGCTGTCGTCCGTTCGGACGACATGTCCCTCGAACGGCTGCTCTGCGCGTCCACTCGGTCAGTCCCGCGCCTGGATGGTTCCGGAGGTTCACAAGCCGCCCTAGCTTGGCTGGCATGAACATCGAGTGGGCTCTGGCCGGAGGAGCCGTCGGCCTCGTCGCCGGCCTGCTTCTGCGCGGCACGGTCTTCCAGCTGTCCGTGGCGTCAGGCGAGCCGCTGCGCACGACCTGCCAGCGGTGCGCGGGACCCGTCGGCGGGCGCTTCGCCTTTCGCTGTCGGAGCTGCCACCGTTGGCTCGGTCGGCCGCTTGTGCTGGAGTTGGCCACGGCCGCGGTACTGGGTCTACTGCTCTGGCGATTTGCGGGAGAACCTGCTGCAGCCGGGTTCGCCTTTGTCGGAGTAATCGGGGTCGCGTTGGCGGCCATCGACATCTCCGTGCAGCGCTTGCCTGATCGGCTGACCCTTCCGTTGTATCCGGGGCTGGTCGCGCTGTTCGGACTGGCTGCGATCGTCGACGGACACCCGAGCGAACTGGTCCGCGCGTTGCTCGGCGGATCGGCGCTCGGCGGCGGTTACCTGGTCCTCGCGATCCTGAGCCGCGGCCAGCTCGGCGGCGGCGACGTGAAGCTCGCCGGCGGGCTCGGCATCGCGCTCGGCTGGCTGGGTTGGCCGACGTTGCTCACCGGGGCAGCCGCAGGGTTCGTGCTGATGGGTGTGGTGAGCGTGGCGTTGTTGCTCGCGGGCCGCATCGCGCCGAAGGACTCGATCAGCTTCGGCCCGTTCATGCTCGCCGGAGCGCTGCTGACGGTCCTGACCGGCACGTGAGCTGAGGTCGGAGAGACGGGCATCTGTTCCGTCGTACTAGGGCCTAAAGTCCCTATCCCGCACCCGACGTTGTTACCTAGTGTGACTGCGACACGGGGAGGTTTACTATGAGTCACGACATCAGGATTGTCGTGGTCGACGGGCATACGCTGACGCGCTACGGTCTGCTCGGTCTGGTGGGCGGCGAGCCCGGTATGACGATCGTCGGTGAGACCGGGCTGGGGTCCGAGGCCACGGCGACGGTCGCCGACGCGGACCCTGATGTCGTAGTTCTCGACATCGCGCTGCCGGATGCCGACGGCCTGTCGATCGCCCGCGAGCTGCGCGACCGGTATACCGAGCTCGGCATCGTCCTGCTGACCTCCAACGGCGAGGATGATCTGCTGTTCCGCGCGCTCGAGGCCGGGGTCTCGGCATTCGTCCCGAAGGTCGCTCCCGCGACCGAGGTGTTGCCGGCGATCCGGCACGCGGCGGTCGCAGCCGGCTCCTTCATCGCCACCGGTCTCGGGCAGGCCGTCGCCCGACGGCAACAAGCCGTTGTGTCGACCGCTGTTCGGCCAACTACCGGGGCGTCGCTGAGCCCGCGTGAGGCAGAGGTGCTGGCGATGCTCGGCCACGGCCTGTCGGTTGCAGCGATCGGAGCGGCCCTGTACGTCAGCCACTCGACGGCCAAGACCTATGTCGCTCGGCTCTACGAGAAGCTGGGCGCTTCGAACCGCTCGCAGGCCCTGATGGCCGGCCTGCAGGCGGGTCTGCTGCAGCAGCAAATGACCGCCGGAACTTGATAACCAAGCGTTCAACTATGTCGGTGGAAAGCACCTCCGGGAAAACCGTAACGGACTGTGTCCGGCAGCCGATCACAGTTACAGCAGGTCACGACACTCCGCCGCCAGCTGGAGGAGCTGCAGGGGCCGTTTCACGGGGGGACATCATGCGGAACACGATCAAGGTCGTTGTGATCGACGGCCACACGCTGACGAGGTACGGACTGATCCGGCTCGTCACCGCCGACGAGGACATCGCCATTGTCGGGGAGTGCGGGCTCGCGTCGGAGGCGCCGGCGCTCATCGCGTCGAGTTGTCCGGACGTCGTCGTGATGGACGTCGCGCTGCCCGACGGCGACGGGTTCCAGCTGGCCCGTGAGCTTCGGGACCGCCATGCCGAGCTTGGCATCGTCGTCCTGACGGCCCAGGCTGAGGACGACGTCCTCTTCCGGGCTCTGGAGACCGGCGTCTCTGCCTTCGTGGGGAAGACCGCACCGAACAGCGAGGTCCTCGGGGCGATCCGCCATGCCGCGGTGGCCGCGGCGTCCTTCACGGCGACCGGCCTGGCGCTGGCGCTGGCTCGTCGAGGGCAGTTCGCCGCCTTCCCCCCTGTTGACAGTCCCGTGCAGGTGACCGCACCATCGATCAGAGGCTTGGCGCTCAGTCCGCGGGAGCGGGAGGTGCTGTCGATGCTCGCGGCCGGCCGCTCCGTGCCGGTCATCGCCACCACGATGTTCGTCAGCCTTTCGACGGCCAAGACATACGTCTCGCGGCTGTACGAGAAGTTGGGCGCCACCAATCGGGCCAGTGCGATCATGACCGCCATGCGGATGGGCCTCATCCAGTCGGAGTACGACGTTCCCGCCTAGGGCATGAGCACGAGGCGGCCGCGGAGGCCGCCTTCGGCCAGACGTTTGTACGCCAGGCTCGCATGCTCGAGTGGGTACGTGTCAGCTACCCGTGTCGATACAACGCCATGTTCAGCCAAGTGGACCAACGTTCTCAGGTCTGCCTGATTCGCCTGCACCAGGACTTGGTCCACCGTGATGCCGCGAAGGTGCGGAGGACGCTGGCCTCCTTGCAGATGTGCGTGCCGGCCGCGGTTGCGGACTGCCTCCTGTGCGCCGATTCCGATCACCGCCGCGTCGACCAGTCCGTCCACGCCGGCCGGGACGATCCGGCGTACCTCGGTCGGCAGGTCCTTCGAGCGGGCGATGAAGTGGTCCGCGCCGAGGCTTCGTACCAGGTCCTCGTCCTGGTTGCCGGCGGTGGCGATTACGGTCAGGTCGAAGTGCTTGGCGAGTTCGACCGCGTGGCCACCGACGCCGCCTGCGGCGCCGGTGATCAGCACGGTCTGGCCGGGTTCGAGGTCGAGGGCTTGTAGCGCTTGGAGCGCTGTCGAGGCGTTCAGGCCGAATGTCGATGCGGCTGTGAGGTCCAGGTTTTGAGGCGCCCGTGCGACGGCGTCGGTGTCCAGGACGACGTACTCCGCGTGGGTCTTCAGTGATCGGCCGAGCAGGTCGGCGAGCCCGATCACCGGCGTACCTTCGGGAAGGTCGCCGGCGTCGACCGTCCCCGCCACGTCCCAGCCGAGGCCGAACTGCGGCCGCGGGGCGGTCAGCCCGGCCTGGACGAGCACTCCGGCGCTGACGGCCAGGTCGACGGGGTTGACCGCTGCTGCGGCGACCTTGATCCGGACCTGGCCTGCGGCTGGCTCAGGTACTGGGGTCTCGATCAGTTCGATGGCGTCGGGTCCGTCGAGCTGGCGGGCGACGAGTGCGCGCATGACGTTGTCTCTCCTTGTGTGTGGATGTGTGAATCACTCTGGGAGAGTTACTCTCTGGCGGGAAGTACGCACTTGGGAGTGCGTACCGTACGACGAGGAGAGCTATGGCGACCCGCACCGCGGCCCAGCTCCGGGAGGAGGCTGCTCGCGAGTACGACGCATTCCTGGCGACCTGCCCGGCCCGGCAGTTGCTCGACCGGATCAGTGACAAGTGGGTGACTCTGGTGCTGACCGCGCTTGCGGATGGGCCGCAGCGCTACTCGGATCTGTCGCGTCGGATCGCCGGTGTCAGCCAGAAGATGCTGACCCAGACTCTCCGCTCCTTGGAACGTGACGGGCTGTTGACCCGTTCGGTCACGCCTTCCGTCCCGGTGCGCGTTGACTACGAGCTCACGTCCTTGGGGCGCACGCTGATGCCACTTATCGCTGCCATCAAGTCTTGGGCCGAGACGCATATGCCTGAGGTGCAGGCTGCCCGTTCCAGCTACGACGAGGTGAGCGCATGACCGAGGATCGGCGGGTTGTGGTTGTCGTCGTGCCTGCCGTTGGGACGTGGGCTCCGCCTGGGCGGGATCCGGAGGTATGGCGGTTGGCGCTGGCGGAGGACACGTACGAGGTGCTCGCTGCCCTGGACCGGGTCGACGTGGCGGTCGCGGTGGCAGGCGGGGACGAGGCGGCGGTGGCTGAGGTGAGCGCGCTGACCTGGCCCGGCACACCGACGTACGCCGTCGATTCGTCGCGGCCGGTGCTGCATGCGGTCGAGTTGGCGGGTCCGGCTGCGGCGGTCGTCGCTGTTTCGCACGACGTGCCTGATTTGCCCGGGCTGCTGATCGGCAAGCTGTTTCGGGCGCTGAGCCATGCGGACATCGCGGTCACGCCGGCCGAGGACGGTTCGCTCGTCGCTGTCGGTGTGGGGTCGCCTGTTGCTCCGTGGATCGGTGAGCTTGCGCCGACCTTCGACACTCCGCTGGCGCTGCTCGAGGCGCGCAAGCCGCGTCGGCATGCGGTCGCGATCGGCCCCGGCTGGCACCGTCTGCGATCGAACGCTGACATAGCGCGACTGGATCCGGGGTTGGAAGGCTGGGACGCAACAAGATCCCAACTTCGTCACGCCTGACCCGTCACCTTCCCCGAACCCGCTCGTTCACCATGCAACGGGGAGCTACACCGATCGCCGATGCCGTTCAGGGGCGGCACCCGACGACAACCCGGCCGCACCGGGGGGATGCGGTCCGGGCACACGGGGAACCGCCACCGCAGCCGGGGGACTGCAGGGCGAAACGGGGGATGCACGACGGGGGAGGCTGCGCCCGCGCGGATCGGGGGACAAGCGGGCACGGCCGAAATCGCAGTACGGCCGGGATTGCAGGCCTGTAGGCGGTTGCGACACCGGCAAGCACGGTTTGTTGAAGGCGCCTGCCCGGCAGTCGCAGTACGGCAAGTGCAGCGGGGGAACAGGGATCGGCTGGAACGCAAGTACCAGCCGTTGTCGTCCGGAGGACGCAGTACGACGGGGAGTAGCTGGAAGCGCCGCCCAGCGGTCAGCTGCACCAGGGGACGGCGCGGGGGTGTCCGGTGTAACGGCGGAGTTCGGGTTAACGGGGGACGCAGGACCAGCGGGGGAATCACTCACGGGGGACGTCGTGCTGCGGGCACAGCTGAACCCGCCGTACGCGAACTGGCGATGCCGCGGCGATGTGGCGCACGACGGGGACAGCCGGGGTCGCCGTACGTCGGGTGATCGCGGCACGAGGTACCGCGCGGCGCAGGCTGGAGTTCGCAGGGCGGGGGAGCGGGATCCTGAGCCGCGTGGTAAGCAGCGCCGGAACAGATGCGGGCGGCGGAAAACGCAGTACCAGCGGCGGAATCACAGCACGCGAACGCGGTACGACGGGGACGCGGTACGACGGGGACGCGGTACGACGGGGACGCGGTACGACGGGGACGCGGTACGACGGGGACGCGGTACGACGGGGACGCGGTACGACGGGG
>NZ_JBEXMY010000003.1:0-329192 GCF_040610805.1 Kribbella sp. NPDC003557 | reverse complement strand
GGACGACAGGGCGGGGACGGGCGCTCCGCTGGGGGACGTGGGCCGGCTGACATGAGTCGGCCCACAAGGCTCCGCTCCACGCAGCCGTCTGGATCCATGAACTCACCTGGTTCATGTACAAAGCTGGTCATGGGCGCCTGGTCATGGATCCGCCTGGGCATGGACCCGTTTGGTCATGCACCCGTTTGGTCATGCACCCGCCTGGTTATGCACCGCCTGGTTCGGTACCCCACCTGGTCCCGTGACCAGCCTGGTCCATGCACGCGCTGGTCCATGCACGCGTCCACCTGGTTCCGTACACGCGCGTGGTTCCGCACACCGGGCTGGTCCGCGCGCGCATCTGGTTCGTGCACCCGCCTGGTTCCGTACATCCAGCTGGTTGCGCCCATCTGCTCGGTTCCGTGCCACCTGGTTGGCCGCACCTGCTCGGTTCCGTGCCACCTGGTTGGCCGCACCTGCTCGGTTCCGTATTACTGGTTGGGCGTGTGCCGGGTCAGGATCTGTGGTGGGCGGTGGGCGGTGGGCGGTGGGTGGGAGTGGTTAGGGGTGGGATAGGTGGTGGTGGGCTCGGGTGGCTAAGGACTGGACTGTGGGGTCGGTGTCTGGGGGGAGGGTGGTTAGGGGGAACCACTTGAGGGCGTGGGACTCGTTGCTTACTACGAATTCGGTTGTTGTTGCGGTTACCAGGAACTGGACGTCCAGGTGGTAGGCGCCGGCGCAGCCGCCTGCTTCTAGTTGGTGGCGGGAGAGTTGGAGGGGGGTGGGGGTGATGGTCAGGGCTGCGAGACCGGACTCCTCGGTTGCTTCGCGTAGGGCCGCGGCGGTGAGGGTGGGGTCGGCCGGCTCGCAGTGGCCGCCTAGTTGGAGCCATCGGCCTACTGTTTTGTGCAGCGTCAGCAGGGTGTTCTGGCCTGAGGCGTCGACGACCAGGGCGCTGGCGGTCACGTGCTCGGGGCGGCAGGTTCGCCACATTCCGTCCGGATGCGCGGACAGGTGTTGCAGGTAGTGCGCGCGCAGCTCCTCCTGCTCTGCGTCGGGCGCACTCCAAGCCTTCAAGACCTCAACAGCGTCCGCATGAAGCATTCCGCAAGTTTCCACACCGCCGCCCGAGGAAGCTCGGGCGGGGTGCGGTCCGCCTACTTGGTCGGGTTGTCGCCGTCGTCCTCGGCGGGCGGCTCGGGGGTCTCCGCGTCGAGGAAGTCGCTGATGTCGATGTCGGAGAGTTCGCCTGCGTGCTGGGCGAAGCCGATCGGGTCGTCCAGGTCGCCGGTGCTCGGCATCAGGTCCGGGTGGGACCAGAGGTTGTCACGGCCTTCGACACCGCGGGCGTCGCGGACGGCGGCCCACAGGTTCGCGGCGTCGCGGAGACGGCGCGGGCGGAGCTGCAGCCCGACGAGGGTCGCGAACGTCTGCTCGGCCGGTCCGCCGGCGGCGCGGCGGCGGCGTACCGTCTCGGCGAGCTGGACCGCGGCGGGCATCCGCTCCTTGGTGGCCTCCCGTACGACGTCGTCGACCCAGCCTTCGACCAGTGCGAGCGTGGTCTCGAGCCGGACGAGGGCTGCCTTCTGCTGCTCCGAGTCCTCGGGCTCGAACAGACCGCCGGCGAGCGCCTCCTGCATGGCCTCCGGGTTCTGCGGGTCGATGTCGGCCATCGCGCGCTCGATCTTGCCCGTGTCGACCTCGATCCCGGCCGCGTAGTCCGCGACCGCGGCCAGCAGGTGCTGACGCAGCCACGGCACCCCGGCGTACAGCCGCTGGTGAGCGACTTCCCGCAACGCGAGGTACAGCCGGACGTCCTCGTCGGTCAGCCCGAGGCCCTCGGCGAACTTGGCGATGTTGTCCGGCAGCAGGATCGCCTGACCGGTCGGGCCCAGCGGCAGCCCGATGTCGGACGAGCTGACGACCTCGCCGGCGAGCTCACCGAGCCCCTGGCCGACCTGCGCTCCGAAGACGGAACCGCCCAGCTGCCGCAGCATCCCGGCCATCGGACCGGCGAACTGCTGCGCTTCGGCAGGCAGCGCGTTGCCCATCGCACCCGCGACGTGCTCCGCGACCGGGTCGACGATCGTCTGCCAGACCGGAAGCGTGTTCTCGACCCATTCCGCGCGGCTCCAGGCCGCGGAGGTCGCGGACACCTCGGGCAGCGTGGTGGCGTCGTCGAGCCAGTGCTCGGCGAGCCGGACCGCGTCGGCGACCCGATCGCCGTCGGCGGACGTCATCGACCGGTCACCGGCGGTGGAGACGGTCTTGCGGGCGATGTCCTTGGCCAGGTCCCAGTTCACCGGCTTGCCGTCGGTGGAGCCGCTCAGCAGCTGCTGGACCTGGGCGAAGATCGCGTTCAGGTCCGGGGTGCCGCCCGCGCCGGCCGCACCCGAGAACTGCTGGAACATGGCCTCGAACGGCGTGCCCTTGAACGGGTTGTCCGGTTCGTCGCTCATCGGAGGGCCTTCCTGTGCGGGTGGGGCGTACAACTCCAACGTACTGGTTCCGTCGGCCAGTTCCCCGCCCGGTGAACGCATCGCCGCCTGTGTTCGCCGCAGGCAGAGCCGGGAACCCGGCGGGGCGGGCGGATGGCGGGTAGGTGAGGAAGGCAACAGTCTCTCCCGGTGCACGCCGCAGCACGCACCGCAGCCCCCGGATGCGCCGGAACCGGGAGGGGGTGTCCGGGAAACGGCGGGCGGGAGGGAGAATTGCGGCGTGGGGATGGAATGGTGTGGTGTGAGCGTGGGGACCCGGCGGGAATGAGGAACCGATGAGCGACGCGATCAGACTGCTGGACATCCGCGACAGCGCGCTGTCCAGCGACGAGGTGCTGGCGGCCGTCGCGGATCCGACGGCGGGCGGAACTGCGCTTTTCATCGGCACCGTGCGCAATCACGACCAGGACAAGCCGGTCGACCGCCTGAGCTACGAGGCCCATCCGGACGCGCTGGAGCACCTGCGGAAGGTCGCTCAGCGTGTTTGCGACGACCCGTCGGTGACCGCGCTGGCCGCCGTCCACCGCACCGGGGACCTGGTGATCGGGGACGCCGCGGTGATCGTGGCGGTGGCCGCAGCGCACCGGGATGTGGCGTTCGCCGCCTGCCGGCAGCTCATCGACGATCTCAAGGCCGAGGTCCCGATTTGGAAACACCAGCGCTTCAGCGACGGTGGCAGCGAGTGGGTCGGCGCTCACTGACCCGTACGCTGGGCGCATGAAGGTGGCCGGATGAAGGTTTTGGCGTGGCTGGCGTTTCCGCTGACCGCCACGCTGCTGGCGATGTGCTGGGCCGCCTGGCGCGGCTGGCGCAGCCGTGAGCCGCGCCGGGCCGGCGGTGCCTTCGCCTCGGTCGAGGACTTCCGTCGCTTCAACGCCGCGCTCGCCGCGCCGGGCCCGCGGGCCACCCCGGAACGTCGGCGCGGCCTCGGTCGTCGTATCCATCAGCCGGTCTCTTCCGAGGTCCCTGGCTCCGGCTCCAAGATCGCAGGGCAGGGTTCGTGACACGTCGTACCGCCACATTGGTCGCCTCGATCGTCGTGCTTGTCGTCTCGCTGGGACTGGTCACCGCCTTCCCGGTGCCGTTCGTCTCGTTCAGCCCCGGTCCGGTCAAGGACACGCTGGGGGCGTCGAAGAACAAGCCGGTCATCGAGATCTCTGGTCACGAGACGTTCCCGACGACGGGGCAGCTCGATCTGACGACGGTGTCCGTGACCTCTCCGGACCGTCAGTTGACCCTGCCGCAGGCGATGCGGAACTGGCTCGACCCGCACCACGACCTGTTCCCGCGCGACATCATCTATCCGCCGGACCAGAGCGCCGACGAGGTCGAGCAGCAGAACACCGCGGAGATGACCGGCTCCCAGGACAGCGCGGTCGCGGCCGCACTGCAGGCGGCGAACGTTCCGTTCCACACGAAGGTGTCGACGGTCGCGGACAAGTCCCCGGCAGAGGGCAAGCTCAAGCCGGGCGACATCGTGCTGGCCGTCGACGGGCAGCCGGTGACGCAGGTCCCGCAGGTCGGTGAGTTCGTCCGCAAGCACAAGGTGGGCGAGGACGTCGTGTTCCTGATCCGCCGCGGCACCGCCGAGCAGACCGTCGCGCTGAAGACCGCCGCGACGCCGGGCGAAGAGACCCGGCCGATGGTCGGGATCACGATCGGTGTCGACTCGCAGGTCAAGGTGACGGTCAACCTCGGGCAGGACATCGGTGGTCCGAGCGCGGGCACCGCGTTCGCACTGGCCATCTACGACAAGCTGACCCCTGGTGCGCTGCTGAACGGCAAGCACGTCGCAGGCACCGGGACGATCGACGCGCTCGGCCAGGTCGGCGCGATCGGCGGTATCCAGCAGAAGATCGCCGGCGCCCGGAACGACGGCGCGACGGTGTTCCTGGTCCCGGCGCCGAACTGCGCGGCCGCGCTGCACGCGGGCGTCAAGGACATCCAGCTGGTGAAGATCAGCACGCTGACCGACGCGATCAGTGCCCTGAAGGCGATCGCCGACGGCAAGGGAGAGGTCCCGTCGTGCAGCCAATGAGTCATGTGTTCGAACCGGTGAGCCGAGGGGAAGATCTGCCGGCATGGATTCCGTAGGCATGCTGCCGTCCGACGCGCTCAGCCGCGCGGTGATCGAGATCGAGAAGCACGTGAGCAGCTCGGGCTGGGACCAGCCCGCGCAGTTGTTCGCGCTGGTCCCGACCGCGGACCTGCTCCGCGCGGAGCCGCAGCTCGCCGCGGAACTCGGCGCCGAGGACGCGTCCCAGCCGCTGACGCCGGTCGCGCAGGGGGAGCTCCCCGGCGGCGTGGAGGACGAGCATCTCGCCGATACCCTCGGCCGGATCGAGTGGCCGGACGGCGTCGCCGGCTGCGCGCTGGCGATCGAGCGGATCGTGCTGCCGGCGGCGGCCGAGTCGGGGCTGTCCAGCGTCGAGTCCGATGCCGAACTGGCCCGGCTGGCCGGTAGCGATCCGCGCCGGCACGAGGTCCGGATGGTCGCCGCGGTGCTGCGTGAGGGCGACCGGTTCGGCGCCGTCCGGCTGCGCGCACACGACGAGGACAGCGCGGTGCTGACCGGCGTCGACTTGGTCCCCACGCTGTGCGAAGTACTGTCTTTGACATTCGAACCTTCGGTCGGCAGCCGGTCGGGCGAGGGTCCTGGGGTCGACGGCATGAGCGACAACGAGGAGAAACCATGAGCGACGGCGTCTATGACATGCCGGAGGAGCCCGCCGCCCGGAGACCACGGCGCAGTGGCGGGAGACCCCGTGCCCTGCTGCCGACGATCGCCACGCTGATCGTCCTGCTGATCCTCTTCAGCGTCTTCACCGACGTCTGGACCCAGCGGCTCTGGTACCGGTCGGTGGACCTCGGCTCGGTCTTCAGCACCGTGCTCGGCACCCGGGTGCTGCTGTTCGTGATCGTCGGGGTGCTGATGGCAGCGGCCGTCGTCGCGAACATCATCGTCGCGTTCCGCACCCGGCCGCGGGTGGCGCTCGCGCCGTCGCCGAGCCCGGGCTTCGAGCGGTACGGCGATCTGCTGCAGCAGCACGGGAAGATCGCGGTCGGTGTGATCGCGACCCTGATGCTGATCTTCGGCGGCTCGGCAGCGTCGGGGGAGTGGAAGGTCTTCCTCGCCTGGCGGAACCGGACACCCTTCGGCGTCACCGACAAGCACTTCAACAAGGACATCGCGTTCTTCGTCTTCGACTACCCGTGGCTGCGCGTGCTGCTCGGCTTCGGCTACTCGATCGTCCTGCTGTCGCTGGTCGCCGCGATCATCACCCACTACCTCTACGGCGGCTTCCGCCCGTCCGCCAAGGGCCAGAAGGCGTCGGGTGCGGCGCAGGTGCAGTTCTCCGTGCTGCTCGGGCTGCTCGTCCTGCTGAAGGCCTTCAGCTACTGGCTGGACCGGTACGGTCTGACGACCTCTGATGCCAAGCTCTTCACCGGTGTTTCCTACACCGGCGACAACGCCATCCTGCCCAGCAAAGAGATCCTGGCCGTCATCGCGGTTCTCTGCGCGGGTCTCTTCTTCGCCAATGTGGTCCGGCGGACCTGGCTGCTTCCCGGGGTCGGCACGGTAGTGCTGATCCTGTCGGCGATCCTGCTCGGTGCGCTCTGGCCGGCCGCTCTCCAGCAGTTGCGGGTGCGACCGAGCGAGCCGGTGAAGGAAGCGCCGTACATCACGAAGAACATCGAGGCCACGCGTCAGGCCTACGGGCTCGAGGGCGCCGATGTCACCGAGTACAGGGCGCAGACGACGGCCAAGCCGGAGGAACTGACCGCGGATGCCGAGGTCCTGCCGGGGATCCGGCTGATCGACCCGACCGTGATCGGCCCGACCTTCGAGCAGCTCCAGCAGGTCCGTGGCTTCTACTCGTTCCCGACCGATCTGGATGTCGACCGGTACAAGGTCAAGGGCAAGGTCAACGACACCGTCATCGCGGTCCGTGAGGTCCAGGTCGACCGGCTGCCGGCCGGCCAGCGCAACTGGAACAACGACCACACCGTCTACACGCACGGTTACGGCGTCGTCGCCGCGAACGGGAACCAGTCCCAGGGCGGCATCCCGGTGTGGACCGAGAAGGACCTGCCGCCGACCGGCGACCTCGGCAAGTACGAGCCGCGGATCTACTTCGGCGAGCAGTCCCCGGACTACTCGATCGTCGGCGCCCCGGAAGGCGGCCAGGCGGTCGAGCTCGACACGCCGGAGGGCAAGTCCGGCGGCGACCCGACGCTGAACACCTACGAGGGCAAGGGCGGCGTCCCGATCGGTTCGTTCGCCAACCGGTTGCTCTACGCCACGAAGTTCCGGGACGCGAACATCCTGCTGTCCAGCCGGGTGAACACCGAGTCGAAGATCCTCTACGACCGCAGCCCGCGCGAGCGGGTCGAGAAGGCGGCGCCGTGGCTGACGCCGGACGGTGACCCGTACCCGGCGATCGTCGACGGCCAGGTGGTCTGGATCGTCGACGGCTACACCACCTCGGACAACTACCCGTACTCCCAGAAGGTCGACCTGGACGTCAGCACCCGGGACACCACCACGGGCCGCGGGACGATCGCGCAGCAGCCGAGCGAGAAGATCAACTACATCCGCAACTCGGTCAAGGCGGTCGTCAACGCCTACGACGGCTCGGTCGAGCTCTATGCCTGGGACGACAGCGACCCGGTGCTGAAGACCTGGATGAAGGCGTTCCCCGGCACGGTCAAGCCGCGCTCGGACATCTCGCCCGACCTGATGTCGCACCTGCGCTACCCGGAGGACATGTTCAAGGTGCAGCGCGACCTGCTCGCGAAGTACCACGTCGAGGACGCCGGCACCTGGTACCAGAACAGCGACCTGTGGCGCGTGCCGGACGACCCGACCGCGGTCTCGTCCGGTGACTCGGCGACGCATATCAGCCAGCCTCCCTTCTATCTGTCGTTGCGGATGCCCGGTCAGACCGAGCCGAAGTTCTCGCTGACGTCGGTGTACGTGCCGAACGGTGAACGGGAGAACCTGACGGCGTTCATGGCCGTCGATGCCGAAGCCACCTCACCGGACTACGGCAAGTTCAGGATCTTGCGATTGCCGGGCAACCTGCAGATACCTGGTCCGGGGCAGGTCTACAACAAGTTCCAGACCGACGAAGGCATCAGACAGGCGTTGCTGCCGATCAACCAGCCGAACAGCGGGGCAAGAGCGCAGTACGGCAACTTGCTGACGCTGCCGCTCGGCGGTGGTCTGCTCTACGTGCAGCCGGTCTACTCGGTGCGGACCAGCGGAGCGGGCACCTACCCCGTCCTCCGGTACGTCCTGGTGTCGTTCGGTGACGGCGTCGCCTACGGCGGGACGCTGCAAGAAGCCCTCAACAAGGTCTTCAAGACCAACGTCGACACCGGCGAGCTGCCACCAGGAACCAAGACGCCACCTGAGCAGCAGCCGAACCAGACGGTCAAACAGGCCATCGCCGACGCGCAGGCTGCCTGGACACGCGCGCAGGCTGCCCTGACGAAGGGCGACCTCGCCGGCTACCAGACCAACCTGAACCAGATGAAGGCAGCGCTCGACAGAGCTGCCACCGCCGCGGCGGGAACGCCCACGGCGACGCCGTCGGCCACGCCGTCCGGCAGTCCGTCGAGTCCACCCGCATCGACGCCGACGAGTCCACCGACGTCGCCGACAGGCTGACGCACAGGGCTTCCAGGGGCGGCGACACCGACAGCAGTCGGCGTCGCCGCCCCTTCGCCTGTCCAGGTTGGTTGCCTACGGCATCACGTCGCCGGCTCCGGGTGGAACCCGGCCGCGGTGTCGACCAGGTCCTCGTCGGTGAAACGCTCGTGATCGATCGTCACCTCGGCCGCGACACCGGGCTCGACGAAGTAGAACACCTCGTCGCCGGCGAGCAGACCGTCGTACCCACCGACCTTGACCGGGACGAGCTGCCAGTCGCCCGGCTCCTTCTCCTCGTACTCGACCAGGAAGTCCTTCACGGCTTCGAGGTCGGTGAGCCGCTCGCCGCGCAGCGTCTTCACGGTCAGGTCGACCTTGAACGCGCCCTCCGCATCCGGCCCGGTCTCCCAGACCCGGCTGTGGAACGACACGTCCTCCCACTCGTACTCGAAGTCGCTCGGGGTGCCGAGGCCGTCGGGGAGGTTCTCGATCACGAAGCCGTCCAAGGTGCCAGCCCTTTGCTCGATCGATGGATGAATCGCTGCGGACGACGACGGTGTGAACCCGGTTGCTGAGGCAGGGACCGTCGTCGAGAGCCCGAGCGCGGCCAGGACGGCCGCGGTCCCGGTCACGATACGACGGGCGGACGGCACGGCTCGGGAACGAAGCGATGAACGCGACATGGCTGCCTCCTGGAAACGGCGGCGCCTCGCCTGCTGCGAGGCGTCCTTCGTGACCAAGAAGGTGCAGTGATCGTCGCTCGCCCGGACCGGCGAATCCGGATCTGTGGACAAACCCGGCGTCAGTACCCGCTCAGTACCCGATCAGTCGGTGCAATCGGTGGAACGTCTGCCGGAACCCGAGCCGCGGCCATGTCCGCGACGACAACAGGTTCGTCACCCGCCAGTCCGTCACGACCGACGTGTACCCGGTCTCCGCCGACCACTGCAGCACGGCCTCGCCCAGCACGCGTCCGGCGCCGAGGCCGCGCGCCGCGGGCAGCACAGCCGCGAACCCGAGGAAGCCGGCGTTGTCAGGCTTCGCCAGACCGTTGTGCGAGCTCGACTTGTCCAGCGAGCATCCGACCGACGAGCCGACGACCTCACCGTTGTACGAGGCAACGAAGGTCGCGTAGTCCTGGTCGTCGATCGAGTCCTCCCAATCCGCCACCGCCTCCTCCAGGGACGGCATCTCCCCGGACGAGAACACCGGCGACAAGCCTTGATGACGGGGGAGTGCGAGATCGAGCTCCGCGAGCACCGGAATGTCGGCGCGCACGGCCCGTCGTACGGCGAGATCGCGCGGCGATGCGAGGGGAGACTCGGGGACCGGGCGGACGGCGTGCGCATGCTGCGAACCGAACGCCAGGCGGAACCAGGCGTCGAGCAGTTCGCCGTCGTCGGGCACCAGGACGTAATGCGCGATGCGGCCGTCGTCGACCCACTTGGCAGCGGCGGCGCCGTACAGGTCGCGAATGTGTTCCGGCTCACGGACGGCGTGACCGGCGGCCTCGACCCAGATGTTCGGACCCCAGACACGCGAAGGCTTCGGCGCAGCCAGCAGATAGCCGGTGAGTTCGCCGTGCTCGACCATGACGGCACCGGACGCGCCCTCGGTCTCCCACGCCGCCGTCACTTCGACGAGCGCGAGCCGTTCGTCCTCGTAGTCGGCGGGAAGCAACGGGTGACGCTTGCGGTGCTCCTGATGCCGCTCGGCGAGCAGGCCTGCCGCCGCCGGCAGATCAGCCTCCTCGAACGGGCGGATGACGTGTTGGGACATACTCGGACGGTACGCCGGGACGTGCTCGGCAGACACGGGTTTTCGCCGGTCCGGAGCCGCGCCGGGACTCGATTTGGATGCTCGGCCCAGATCCTCTAAGCTAAAGACACAACGACGCGGGGTGGAGCAGCTCGGTAGCTCGCTGGGCTCATAACCCAGAGGTCGCAGGTTCAAATCCTGCCCCCGCTACGGAAGAAGGCCCGGACCATCAGGTCCGGGCCTTCGTTTGCTCCCTGCAAGGATGGTGGCCATGGTGAGCTTCCACGCGCGGTATGTGTCCGGTGATCCCGATGAGGTGTGGCGCGATCTGCGCGGGCTTGGTGTGAAGGTCTTCGACGACCCGTACCGCGAGGACGCCGAGGCGGTCGCGCGCGAGTTCGGCGACCGGGCTCGCAGGAACGTCGAGACGTTGGTCGAGCGGCTGCAGGCGCAAGGCTTCCGCGCGGAGGTGAACGACGACGAGGGGGCGCCGTGTCCCGCGCACGTTCCGCCGTCGCCGGGCGCGCCCGCGTTGGCCGACTGGCTGGAGGCGACGTTCACGCCGTTCCCGATGACGGTCAGCGCGTGGATCCGGCAGGTGGGCGATGTGTGGCTCGTCGGGCAATTGCCGGGATGGCCGGCCAGCGTGCTCGCGGATCCGCTGGTGGTGCAGTTCGAGTGGGCCGAGCGGGGCGGCTCGCGCTCCTACTACGAGGCGGAGCACGCCGAGTACCTCACCGACACCGTGCGCCGGGACGCCGGTATCGCGTTCCAGCTCGACTACGCGCCCGATGAGCTGCACAAGGCGAACATCAGCGGTGACGCGCCCTACGGCATCGACCTGCCCGGCCCCGGAATCGACGGGAAGGTGGGGCCCGAGATCTGGTTCGTCGACGATCTCAACACGGCGTTCGCGGCCGGCGGTTTTCCCGGTGCGCTGTGGGACGAGGGTTACCAGGAGCCACCCGCGGGCTTGCGCGAGTCACTCGCCGCGGGGCTGCTGCGGCTCTGAGGGTGCAGCTTCTAAGGAAGCTCTAAAGGTCGCTGAAAGTGGGGTTGAGGGCGGGGCGGTTGTGTGTCGTCCACGGCGCCGGAGCTCGTCCGGCGCGTTCGGTGGATGCGAGGGATCACGATGATGAAACGTGCACAACTGGTCGTGGCGACGGTGGCGGTCGCTGCGCTGGTCACGACTGGGTCGGCCTCGGCGGCGGTGTCCGGGGCGGATTCGAAACCGGGCGCCGCGAAGAGCGGGGCCGCGGTCAAGCTGGAGGCCAAGCCCGGCAAGGACGCCAAGCCCGGCAAGGACGCCGATCTCCGCAAGGTCGCGGCGCAGCTCGGGGTGACGGTCCATCGGCTCGAGGCGGCACTCGCGGCGGCCAAGATGTCGCTGGCAGGCCCGAGCAAAGTGACGCCGCAGGCGTTCGTCGCGGCGGTCGCGGCGAACCTGAAGCTGCCGGTCGCCCAGGTCAAGGCTGCCGTCGAACCGTTGTTCCTGAAGCCCGGTCGCCCTCGTCCCGGCGACAAGCACGACAGCAAGGGCAAGCAGGGCAGCAACGGCAAGCAGGGCAGCAAGGACAACAAGGACGACCCGTTCGCGAGTGACGCCGCGGCGGCGCGGTTGGCGGCCGCGCTCGGGGTCAGCCGGGCCAAGGCCAAATCCGCCCTGGCCGCCCTGGTATCGGCTCCCGGCGGGATCGTCCCGACGTCCAAGGCGTTCCGCGACGTCGCCGCCTCGCTCGGGGTCGGCGCCGAGCGGTTGAAGACCGCGTTGGGGGACCTGAAGCAGTCGCCGGCCGACGGCTGACGGTCGCGCACCTCATCAAAACTTCATGATTGACGGCGAGGATGGACGACCATGCGGATACTTGTCGTGGACGACGACCCGGCTGTACGGCGGTCCTTGGAGCACGCGCTGGGCCGCGACGGGGTACGACGTGGCGTCGGCCGCGGACGGGACCTCCGCCCTCGCCGAGCACGGGGTGTTCCGCCCGGACGCGGTGGTGCTCGACGTCCTCATGCCCGAACCGAACGGGCTCGAGGTCTGCCGGACGCTGCGTTCGGGCGGGTACGACACGCCGATCCTGATGCTCACCGCCCGGGACCTGGTGACCGACCGGGTCGCCGGGCTCGACGCAGGGGCTGACGACTACCTGGCCAAGCCCTTCGCGCTGGAGGAGCTGAGGGCTCGGCTTCGAGCACTGCTGCGGCGAAGCGGTGCCAGGGCCGAGGTGCTGCACTTCGATGACATCGTCCTGGACTTGAGCGGTCGCCAGGTCGTACGGGCAGGCCGCCGCCTGGAGCTGACCAAGACCGAGTTGTCGCTGCTCGAGCTGTTCCTGCGTAATCCTCGCCGGGTGCTGAGCCGGACCCAGATCTTCGAGTCCGTCTGGGGCTACGACTTCGGTCCGGAGTCCAACGCGCTGTGGGTCTACATCAGCTACCTGCGGAGCAAGCTCGAAGCGGACGGCGGCAGCAGGCTGATCCAGACGGTCCGCGGTCTGGGGTACGTCCTGCGCGAGGAGCCATGAACCTGCGTACCCGGCTCGCGATCGCCGGAGGAGCCACAGTCGTCGGCGCTCTGGTGCTCGTCTCGGTGGTCCTGTATCCGGCCGTGGAACACAGTCTGCGCGGCCAGATCGACAGCTCCTTGGTGACGGCGGCAGGCCAGGCTCCGGACGTGGCGAAAGCCATCAAGGAGAAGTTCCGGGGGACGTCGGACGAAGGGGCGTTCCCGGCTGTTCCGCTGGGGATCGGGAGCACCCAGCTGCAAATCGTGCCGGGTCCTGTCGAGGCCGGGCCGTCGACGCGTTTCGTCGACCTCACAGACCACGACGTCGCTGTCGCGAACGGGACCGCCCCTGCCTATTTCCGTAACGCGGCCTACGACAACATCGCCTACCGCGTCTACACCGCCCAGTTCCCAGGAGCCTCCGGCTCGCTCGTGCGTACGGCGATCCCACAGTCCGATCCGGCACCGACGCTGCACCGACTCGCCTGGCTGCTCGCCGCGTCGACGGTGGGCGCCGGACTCCTGGCAGCGCTTGCCTCACGGCTGACGGCTCGCCGCGTGCTCCGGCCCGTCCGTCGGCTCACGGAGACCGTCGAACTGATTCGCACGACCGGCGACCTGGCAATCCCGATCCCCGCCGACGGGCAGGACGAGATCGGGCGGCTCGGTTCCGCGTTCGCCGGGATGACCGCTGCCCTGGACGAGTCCGTCGGCGCCCAGCGCCGTCTGGTGGCCGACGCTTCGCACGAGCTGCGCACACCGCTGACGAGTCTGACCGTGAACCTCGAACTGCTGGCCGAAGATCTCTCCGACAAGCAGGCCCCACAACTCGCCGCCGAAGCGCTCGACCAGGCAAGCGAACTCAAGACGCTCATCAACGACCTCGTCGACCTGGCCCGCTACGGCCAGCCTGCGTTCCACACCGAAGACGTTCGCCTGGACCTCGTCGCCGAGCGCGTCGCGGCCCGCGCGACACGGCGGGCGGCGCAGGTCCGCTTCGAGCTGACCTGCGTGCCCACCCTCGTCCACGGAGACCCCGACGCCCTGGAGCGCGCCGTGGCGAACCTGGTCGACAACGCCGTGAAATGGAGCCCGTCCGGTGGCCAGGTCCGGATCAGCGTCAACGAGGGCACTCTCGACGTCGCGGACGCCGGCCCGGGGATCCCCGACAGCGACGTCGAATTCGTCTTCGACCGCTTCTACCGGTCGCCCGCTGCCCGCGCGCATCCCGGATCCGGGCTCGGCCTGGCCATCGTCCGGCAGGTCGCCGAGGCTCATGGCGGGACGGCTGAGGTCGTGCCGCGCCGAACCGGCGCGCTGCTCCGCCTGAAACTGCCGGTGGCTACCGAACCCGCCGAGCCCTGCAGGCAGATTTCACGAGCACCCACTGCAGCAAACGCGTCATCGGTTGGTAAGGAGTAGGACGTTCAAGGCAGATCTACCCTATGGTCAGGGGAGGTTGTCGTGAGACAGGCATGGGAGGTTCTGACCGCGGGGCCCGAGGATGCGGACCACTCGGTCCTGCTGCTGCCTGGGGGAGCCAACGCCGCCCGCTCGTTCGACCTGGTGATGGCTGACCAGGCGCTGTCCGGGGTTCGCCTGGTGGCCACGACGCTGCCGGGCATGGCGGGGGCCCCGCTGACCGACGACGTGTCCGTGCCGGCACTGGCCCGTACGGCGGGAAACCTGGCCGCGGAACATCGGTGCGACGTGCTGGTCGGCTTCTCTCATGGCGCAACCGTCGCGCTGGAGATGCTGCTGTCCGGCCACTTCCACGGCCCGGTCGTCCTGCTGGGCATCAGCTTGACGACTGAGGACGAGGCCGGGTTCTTCCGGGCCGTCGTCCGGGCGTCGCAGAGGGTGGGGAGCTGGCCCATGGCCGTGCTGCTCCGGCTCCTGCCGCTGGCGGCCAGGTCAGGCAAGATCCCTGAACCGCACAGACGGGAGCTCATCGAGGATCTCAAGCAGAACCGGGCCGGAGACGCCGTCCGGGTGAGCGGCGCGTACCTCGACTACATCGCCGCCGACCGGGACTACGCCGACCGCTTGGCCGCGTCGGGCAGTGCAGTGTGGGTCGTCCACGCGGTGAAGGGCGACGGCGGGCTCACCGACTCCGAGCGCGCCACACTCGATGCGGCACCCAACGTGACTTTGGTGACCGTCCCGGGCGCGGTGTTCCTGCTGCCGGACGAGGCGCCGGAGCAGACCGCGGCGGCGATCGCCGCGGCCGTTTCGAAGGTGACCTGACCGGATCAGTTGACGGCGAGTTCGCCGAGCTCCGACCAGTCGTTCTGGGCGAGCTTGAAGTTGACGATGCGCGGGGTCTCCACCAGGTGCGGCGGGAGGTGCTGCTGGGCGGCCTTGAAGTGGTCCGAGGTGACGTGGTGGCTGGCGGCCTCGTCGTCGGCGAAGGCTTCGACCAGGACGTACTCGTTCGCGTCGTCGACGGAGCGGGACCAGTCGAACCACAGGCAGCCGGGCTCCGCGCGGGTCGCGGTCGTGAAGTCGGCGGTGATCGACGGCCAGTCGGAGGCGTACTCGGGCTTCACGCGGAACTTCGCGGTGATGAAGATCATGAGGACCAACTTATCGGCCGCGGCCGGCGATGACGGTCGCAATCTGAGATCAGCGGAGCGTGAATCCTGTGCCCAGTGGGTCGCGCGGGTCCAGGCTGAATGTCGCCGCACCGGTCCGGTAGGCGGCCCCGGCCACCTCGGTGACGACCCCGTCCGGCGTCTGCGCGACGACGCGGCCGAGGAACGTCGTGCCGACGATCGAGTCGTGGCGCAGCGTCTGCCCCGGCCCGAGGCGACCTTCGTCGTGCAGAAGGGCCAGGCGTGCCGACGTACCGGAGCCGCAGGGGGAGCGGTCTGCCTCGCCGTCGGCGAAGACGGCCAGGTTGCGCTGGTGCGGGCCGTCCTCGAGGTCGCCGAGATCGTCGTACAGGATCGTGCCGTACAGCCCGTTGAGGCGCGGGTCGGTCGGGTGCACGGCGACCGGGTCGAGCGCCCACTTGATCTCGCGGCCGATCGCGATCAGGTCGGCGTACGACGAGGGCGTCACCGACAGGCCGACCGACGAGGCCGGGACCGAGGCGTAGAACGCGCCGCCGTAGCTGATGTCCGCCAGCACGTCTCCGCGTGCCGTCGACACCGGAACGCCTCGGCTCAGCACGTACGACGGAACGTTGCGGAAGGCAACACTTCCCGCGTCGTCCACGCGCGCGGTCACTCGCCCGGACGGCACGTCGATCGTGACCTGTCCAGGTCGGACCAGACCGGTTTCGACGGCCCAGGTGGCCAGCGCGATCGTCCCGTGCCCGCACGCGGTCGAGTAGCCGTCCTTGTGCCAGAACACCACGCCGAAGTCGGCGCCGTCGTCGTCACCCGGTACGACGAACCCGCCGTACATGTCGGCGTGACCGCGCGGCTCGTTCACCAGCAACTGCCGTACGGCGTCGATCTCCGCGGACCGCTGCGCCGTGACCCGGCGATCCGCCACGGAGGTGCCCGGGATCTCGACGGAGGTCACGATCCGGAACGGCTCCCCGGCCGTGTGATAGTCCACAACGCTGACGTCGTCCACGACGAACACCCTAGACAGGCGAAAGCCGCTGCCCGCCCCGGCATGGGGCTGACAGCGGCTCGAGCGGCCTGGACAGGTTGGGTCAGGCGGCTTGCGGTACGCGGTTCCGGGCGGCCCAGACAGCCCGGCGCAGTTTGGCCTTGTCGGGGTAGCCGGCTTCACAGCCGATCACGTACACGTCGTGGCTGCGCATGTTGACCATGCCGGCCACGAACCAGACCGGGCTCCCCTCGGCCAGCATGGTGACGATCATGGTCCGGACGTCGGTGGTGGTGTTCATTCTGACCCTCTCCTTTGGTCGCTCTTACTGATACGTCGAACCAAAGGGGCCGGATTCGACACCCGCTCGCACAAGAAAACGAAGCGCCCCGATCGATGATCGGGGCGCTTGTCCGTGTGGGTCCCGGGGGGAGTGGGACCACCACACGTTGGGGGGGATCTCGAAGGTAACCCCACCAAGGGGTCACGCCCGGGCGTTCCGTGCCGGTTCCGTCGCCGAACGGCAGCAGACCTGCGATCAGCGGTTGGTACGCCGCCGATACAGCGAAGTGGCCAGCACGACGGAGAACAGGAGCAGACCACAACACCATGCCAGCGCGATGCGGCCGTCGTTCTCCATCGGTGTCCCGATCAGCAGGCTGCGGACGGTTTCGATCACCGGCGTGATCGGCTGGTGCTCGCTCACCGGCCGCAACCACGACGGCATCGACTCCGGCCGGACGAACGCGCTGCTCAGGTACGGCAGGAACAGCATGAAGAAGCTGAGCGTGCTCGCCGACTCCACCGACTTGGCGATCACACCGAGTGCCGCCGCCAGCCAGGACAGCGCGAGGACGTACAGCAACAGCAGGCCGATCGCGGCCAGCCAGTCCAGGACGCCGCCGACCGGGCGGAAGCCCATGGCGAGCGAGGCGAGGATGACGATCGCGGTCGACGTCGCGTTGCGCGCGACGCTCGCGACCACATGCCCAGTCAGCACGGCGAAGCTGTGGATGGGCAGCGAGCGCAGCCGGTCGATCATCCCGTTGTGCATGTCGTCGGCGACCACCATCGCCGTCGACGCGGCGCCGTACCCGGTGGTGAGCAGCAGGATCCCCGGCACGACGTAGTTCACGTACTCGGTGCCGGTGTTGATCGCGCCGCCGAACACGTAGACGAACAGCGCCATCATCAGCAACGGCAGCAGCAGCGACACGAACAACGTGTCGACGTTGCGCCGCGCCAGTCGCACACTGCGGTCGATCATGGTCACCGCGTCCGAACAGGCGGCGACGACTCCTTGGTGTGACATCAGCAAACCCCTCAGGCGGTCAGTGCGAGGAACACGTCGTCGAGCGTGGGCCGATGGGACGACACCCGCTGCGGCTCCAGCCCGTTGTCGCGCAGGACGTCGAGCACGTGGTGCAGATGCGCCGCGGTGCCGTCGGACGGGACGTTCAGTACGAGCTCGTCGACCACACCGTCCAGTACGCCGGCCGCCTTCAGCAGTTGCACCTCGTCGGCGAAGCGCAACTCGATCCGCTCGCCGCCGATCTGGGTCTTCAGCGCGTCCGCCGTACCGCTGGCGACGATCCGTCCGCGATCGAGCAGCACGATCCGGTCGGCGAGCCGGTCCGCTTCCTCCAGGTACTGCGTGGTGAGCAGGATCGTCGTACCCTCGCGGACCAGCTCGACGATCGCGTCCCACATCGCCGACCGGCTGGCCGGATCGAGCCCGGTCGTCGGCTCGTCCAGGAAGATCACCCGCGGCCGGGCGATCAGGCTCATCGCCAGGTCGAGCTTGCGTCGCATACCGCCCGAGTACGTCTTCACGCGCCGGCCCATCGCGTCGGTCAACCCGAACTGGTCCAGCAGCTCCGCCGTTCGTCGCTGCGAGGTACGCCGGCCGAGGTGCATCAGCCGGCCGACCATCACCAGGTTCTCCCGGCCGGTCTGGTTCTCGTCGACCGCGGCGTACTGCCCGGTCAGGCTGATCACGCCGCGGACCCGGGCCGGCTCGCGCAGGACGTCGTACCCCGCGATCGTCGCCGTGCCGGAATCCGGGCGGGTCAGCGTGGTCAGGATCCGCACGGTGGTGGTCTTGCCGGCGCCGTTCGGGCCGAGCAGGGCGAGCACCGACCCCTCCGCGACGCTCAGGTCCACCCCGGTCAGGACGTCGGTCGCGCCGTACGACTTCCGCAGGCCGGTCGCCTCGACGATCATGGTCCGCTCCTTACTGCGTATTAGGTACGCTAAATAGCGTAGCAGGTACGCAGTACGGCCTGGCAAGCCCTAAACTGACCCGGTGGACAACGACGAGCTGCCGGCCGACGTCGCCCTGATGTGGCGGCTGCGGGAGACGCCGCGGCGCGGGCCGAAGCCTTCGCTGACCCTCGACGACATCGTCACGGCCGCGATCGCGCTCGCCGACGCCGAGGGGCTGGCGGCGGTCTCGATGGCGCGGGTCGCGGAGCGGCTCGGCAACTCGACGATGGCGCTGTACCGGCACGTGAAGAGCAAGGACGACCTGCTCGTGATGATGTCCGACGCCGCGCTCGAGCGTCCGGAACCGATGCCCGACGGCGTCGACTGGCGGACCGGGCTGACGTTCTGGGCGGACGGCGTGCTGACCGCGATCCGGCGGCACCCCTGGTACGCCCAGGTGCCGATCTCGGGACCACCGGCGGGTCCGAACAACCTGGCCTGGTTCGATTCCGCGCTCGGTGTGCTCCAGGACACCGGCCTGCCCGAGGAGGCGAAGGTCGGCGTGGTGATGGGCCTCATCACCTACGTGCAGGGCGAGATCCGGATGGCGTTCGACCTCGCGGCCGGCTACGCGGAGAACCCGGACGCCTTCCAGCGGTTCGGTTCGACACTGCGGCGGGTCGCGGACCCGCGGGTGTACCCGGCGGTGGCGCGCACGGTCGAGGCCGGGGTGTTCGACGAGGTCGGGAGCTTCGAGGAGGACAACGAAGCCGACTTCGACTTCGGGCTGCAGCTCTACCTGGACGGCGTGGCCGCGTTCATCGACCGGGTCGGATGATCGCGTCGGCCGCCGGTGCGGTCGCCGCGATCAGCTGGGCGTTGCGCTCGTCCGAGCCGTACGTCCGCTCGTGCGCTTCCTCGGGTGATCGGCCGAACGCCCGGTGCCTGGCCTCGAGCCGCGCGTGGCGGAGCTCCTCAGGCACCTCGACGTACCAGCACTCGTCGAGCAGCCGGCGTACGGTCGACCAGGGCGGCTCGTCGAGCAGCAGGTAATTGCCCTCGGTGAGGACCAGCGTGACCTCGGGTGCCACGCCGATGCTCGCGGCGATCGAGTCCTCGATGCCGCGGTCGAAGCGTGGCGCCCAGATCTGCTCGTCCGGTGACTCCTTGAGCCGCCGCAGCAGGGCGACGAAACCGAGACCGTCGAACGTGTGCGGCGCACCTTTCACGTCCGCGATGCCGAGATTCTCGAGCACCGACTGGGCGAGGTGGTAGCCGTCCATCGGCACGAGCGCGACCTGGTGACCGTCGGCGGTCAGCTTCGCGGCGACCTGCTCGGCGTACGTCGACTTCCCGGCCGCCGGCGCCCCCGTGATCCCCAGGACCTGCCGCCGCCCGCGCGTCGCCAGCTCGACGGCACGGTCATAGGCGGCGGCTGAGTCCAGGGTCATCTGCACCCACAGGATCCTAAGCGAGGTACCCGTCCGGGCGGATCAGGATCTCGTCGCCCGGTTGCGCGTGATAGATCGCGAAGGCTTCCGGGGAGGTGATGTCGACGGTGTGCGGGTGGGTCGCCGGGGTGGTGGGGGAGAACCGCAGCAGCGTCTCGTGCGGGCCGCGGAACAGCTCGAACAGGCGCACCTTGTTGCCCTCGGCATCTGTGAGTGGCGCGTCGGGCGCCCGGTCGCCGGAGACCAGCGGGCGGGTGTCCGACGGGTCCCGGTACGAGATGTCCAGTTGGCGGGTGTTCTCGCCGCGCTCCAGTGCAGAGTCGTCGCCGTCGACGTGCTTGCGCATGATGTCCTGGCTGATCCCGAGCACCCGCTCCGCGTTCGTCCGGCGCTCGGTCTCGTACGTCGCCAGCACCTCCTCGCGCCCGTCGGCCAGCTTCCAGCCGAGGTTGTACGCGTCCTGGACGCCGGTGTTCAGGCCCTGCCCGCCGGTCGGCGGGTGCACGTGGGCGGCGTCGCCGGCGAGGAAGACGCGGCCGACCCGGAACTTCGCGGCGAGCCGCACGTTCGGGCGCCATACCGTCGACCAGGTGAGGTCGCGAAGCTTCGCGGTCCCCGGGCCGGCGAACCTGTCGACCACCTCCTGCAGAGCCTCCAGCGACGTATCCGCGTCCTCGCCGTCGAGTGGGGCGCCGAACTGGAACTGGTCGCCGCCGGACAGTGGCGTCATCGCGATACCGGACATCGGGTTGTCCGCAGCGCCGAACCAGTACCCGACCTCGTGGTCGAGCCCGTCGGCCGCGACGTCGCCGAGCAGCATCCGGATCGATTCGTCGGTCGTGCCCTCGAAGGCGATGCCGAGGTGCTTGCGGACGAAGCTCTTCCCGCCGTCCGCGCCGACGAGGTAGTCGACCGTCAGTGTCTCGCCGGTCGACAGCTCGGCGGTCACCGCGTCCGCGGTCTGGGTGAATCCAGTGATCGCGGTGTCCAGTTCGACGCCGACGCCGTACTCCGCGAGCTTGTCGCGGAGGATTTCCTCGGTCTGGGACTGGCCGAGCATGTGGCCGTTCGGGTACGGGATGTCCGGCGTCGGCTCGACCGGCTCGGCCATCCGGCGCTCGCCCACGAACCGGCCGCCGACGTAGATCTTCATCACCGGCATCGGCCGGCCGCGGCGCAGCACCTCGTCCAGGACGCCGAGGTCCTCGAACACCTCCAGGGTCCGCGGTTGCAGGCCGTCGCCGCGCGATCCGTCGAAGAACCCGGCCGCCTTGTCGATCACCCGGACCGCGATGCCGCGCCGGGCCAGCTCGATCCCGAGGGTCAGTCCGGTCGGTCCGGCACCCGCGATCAGGACGTTCATGGTGGTCTCCTTGACTGAATTATGATTCACTGAATTCGGATTCAGTGTGCGGGTCACTAAGGTTCGGTGTCAAGGAGGTTGTCGTGACGGACACGGTGAGCCGCCGGCAGCGGGCGGCCGGGACCGAGGTGGCGCTGAAGCAGGCCGCGCGCGAGGTCTTCGCCGAGCGCGGGTACCTGAACACGAAGATCACCGACATCACTGCGGCCGCGGGCCGCGCGACGGGGTCGTTCTACAACCACTTCGCGAGCAAGGAAGAGTTGCTGGAGGCGCTGCTGCGCGACATGCTCGAGGCGGCGGACGAGGCGGTCATCGACGACGCCGGACACGACGCCGACTTCAGCAAACGGTCAGCGATCCGCTGGCATGTGGCGGCGTTCTGGCGGTTCTACCAGGCGCACCTGCCGGAGATGATCGCGGTGAAGCAGGCCGCGATGGTCGACCCGGAGCTCGGGCGCCGGCTGCAGCAGATCATGGCGGACGACGACCAGCACATGGTCGAGCACTTCGCCCACCTGCCGAACCCGCCGGCCGATCCACTGGTCACGATCTCGGCGATGAACGCCCTGATGGAGGGCTTCGCCTACACCTGGCTGGTGGTCAATCCGGCCGACGGCCGGACGATCGCGGACGACGAGGCCGTCGACACCCTCACCGACCTCCTGCACCACGGGCTGGTCGGTCAGTCCTCGGGCGGAGCTTCCGCGCCCTCGCGCTCGTCGCGCTCGGCCCACTCCATCAAAGTCGCCAGCGAGTAGACGTCGTCGTCGATCGTGGCGTGCAGGTCGCCGAGCTCGGCATAGCGCTGCGGCACGGTCCGGATCGTGAAGTCCTTCGGGTTCACGTCGTCGATCTCGTCCCAGCGGATCGGGGTCGACACGGTGCCCTCGGGGTTGCCGCGGACCGAGTACGCCGAGGCGATCGTGTGGTCGCGGGCGTTCTGGTTGTAGTCGACGAACAGCTTCTTCGGGTCGCGGTCCTTGCGCCACCACGTGGTCGTCACGTCGTCCGGCGCCCGTCGCTCGACCTCCCGCGCGAACGCGAGCGCGGCCCGCCGGACGTCGGAGAAGCCGTACGCCGGCTCGACCCGGACGTAGATGTGGATGCCGCTGCCGCCGGACGTTTTCGGGTAGCCGACCGCGCCGAGCTCGTCGAGGACCTCGTGGACGGTGTGCGCGACCCGGCGGACCCGGTCGAACGGGCAGTCGGGCATCGGGTCCAGGTCGATGCGCCACTCGTCCGGCTTCTCGGTGTCGGCGCGCCGGGAGTTCCACGGGTGGAACTCGACCGTCGACATCTGCACCGCCCAGGCGACGTGCGCGATCTCGGTGACGCACAGCTCGTCGGCGGTCCGGTTGTACCGCGGGAAGGTGACCCGGACCGTCTCCATCCACGGCGGCGCTCCGTGCGGCAGGCGCTTCTGGTGCACCTTCTCACCCGCCACACCCTCCGGGAACCGGTGCAGCATGCACGGCCGCTCCCGCAGCGCGTTGACGATCCCGTCGCCGACGGACAGGTAGTACTTCACCAGGTCGAGCTTGGTCTCGCCGCGCGCCGGAAAGTACACCCGGTCCGGATTCGAGATCCGGACCGTCCGCTCCCCGACCTCCAGCTCGATCGCCGGAGACTTCCCCTTGGACTCGGCCATGACGTCAACTTAACCGGCGGCGGGGACAATCGGCATCAGGCCAGGCGGGTGAGCCAGCCGCGGGGGTCGGGGATCCGGCCGTACTGGAGGTCGAGCAGCGTGCTGCGGATCTTCGCGGTGATCGGGCCGACGCCGTGGTCGACGGAGTGGTCGCCGATGGTCAGGTCGCCGTCGGGCCAGGCGACGCGGCCGATCGGGGTGATGACCGCGGCGGTGCCGGAGGCGAAGACCTCGGTGATCTCGCCGGTGCGGACGCCGTCGCGCCACTCGTCGGCGGAGATCCGGCGCTCCTCGACCGGGTGGCCGAGGTCGGCGGCGAGCTCGATCACCGACGCCCGGGTGACGCCTTCGAGGATCGACCCCGACAGCTCAGGCGTCGCGATCCGGCCGTCGGCGTAGACGAAGAACATGTTCATGCTGCCGATCTCCTCGAGCCACTTGTGCTCGACGGCGTCGACGAACGCGACCTGCTCACACCCGTTCGCGACCGCCTCGGCCAGGCCGGCCAGGCTGGACGCGTAGTTGCCGCCGCACTTGGCCGCCCCGGTGCCGCCCGGCGTGGCGCGGATGGTCGAGGTCGTCAGCCAGATGGAGACCGGCTTGGGGCCGGTGTCGAAGTACGGCCCGGCGGGGGAGGCGATGACGCCGAACAGCACCTCGTGCGCGGGCCGGACGCTCAGGACGGCCTCGGTGGCGATCATGTACGGCCGGAGGTACAGACTGGTCTCGCCGTCGTCCGCTGACGGGACCCAGGCTTCGTCGACGGTCACCAGCGCACGCAGAGCCGCGATGAACTCGTCCTCCGGCACCTGCGGGAGCGCGAGCCGCTCCGCGCTCGCAGTGAACCTGGCAGCGTTCCGATCCGGGCGGAACGCCCAGACCGAACCGTCCGCGTGCCGGTACGCCTTGAGGCCTTCGAAGATCTCCTGCGAGTAGTGGAAGACAGCAGCCGCCGGGCTGAGCGACAGCGGCGCGTACGCCGTGACCTTCGCGTCGTGCCAGCCGCGGTCCAGCGACCAGTTGGCAACGACCATGTGGTCCGTGAACGACTGGCCGAACGCAGGGTTCGCCAGTACGGCGGCTCGGGCCTCCGCGGTGGCCGGATCGGGACGCAGCTCGACCGCGAAGTCCCATGCGTCTGTCATTACCGTTGTCCGCTGTTCACCTGTCACCCGTCGCACGCTACCCCCGCCGTCACCTCCAGCTCGACCCGACGCCCACACTCCGGCCACTCCGGGACATCGGCCGGGCCAGCAGCCGCCGGAGCTCGGCCGCACCGGGCTCTGTCTGTACGACGCGCAGCACGCGGTCGGCCGCGTCGTACACCAAGGTGTCGTGCCACTCGTCCGGCAGCTCGACCAGGACCCGGAGTGCCGTCGCCAGGCCTGCCGCGACTTCCCCGGCGACGACGAGGCACTCTGCCAGGCTCAGGTCGAGGCGTGCGCGCTCTCCGATCCAGCTGTCCGGACAGAGCTCTCTGGCGCGCTCGAGTAGGACACAGCCCGCCACGCCGTACCCCAGCAAGGTGCAGACGCGTCCTTCGGCCCAGTGCAGTTCGAACGGCGAGGCCTGCGGAGTTGCCCGCAGGAGCTCGTCGCCGACACCGATCAGCTCCTGCAGCGCCTGATGCGCCTCGTGAGTCAGGCCGAGCTCGGCCAGCACCAAGGCCCGCGCGGTCAGCGGCGCGCAGCCTGCTCTGCCCGGTGCTGCCCGATCAAGCGCGACCGACTCGTCCGCGAGCTGCAGCAACTCCGTCAACGGACGCCGCTCGGCCAGACCGATGGTCGCCTCCCTGGCACGCGCCAGCGCCGGCAGTGGGCCGCTACCGGCGCTGTCCGCGGCCGCGCGTGCAGCCCACCACCAGCGCCTTGCACTGCTTCGCTCACCCAGCCTGGTGAGGGTCTCGGCGATCAGGATGCTCAGCTCGGCTGCCTCCGCCTGGGCGGCGCCCTGCAGTTGCCGCAGCAGATCAGGGAGCAGCGAGACCGGTGGCACGCTGTGGTGGTCGGCGGGCATCGGGCAGTCGGCACCGAGCGTCGCGGCCAGTCCGCGCCACGCAGTCTCCAACGGGTCGGCCTCCGGCCGGAGCTGCGCCGTGCGGGCGGGCCGCCGCTCGAAGGTGGCGGACAGCCGGCCGTCGGTGCCGAGCTCCTCGTCGCAGAGCCGCGCCAGGTCCGCGGAGCCCGGCCGCTGGCCGCGCTCCACCTGTGACAGGTAGCTGTGGTCGTAGCCGACACGTGCTGCCAGTTGGCGCAGGCTCAGTCCGGCCGCCTGCCTGCACTGCCGCAGCAGCGGACCGAACGATGTCTCGGTCGGTGTCTCGGTCGGTGTCTGAGTCGATGTCTGGGTCGATGTCTGGGTCACAGGATCACCCCGTTCGCGCTTCGAGCTCATGTGGTGCGTGCCGGCGAAGTTACAAGCCCTCGCCGACAAAAACCGTGGAAAACAAGGGCATGTGGGCTGTGGGCTGTTCCCACAGCCCACAGCCCACACCTGTTGGGCGCACTGCGTTCTGGGCGAGCCTGGGCAGGTGAACACGCTGCAGCGACAGGCTCGCCTCTTCCGTCTGGTCCGCCCCACCGCCGCCCCTGGTTCCCGGATGGTCGCGGAGGGCGCGGAGTGGTCCGATGGTGCCGTCGCGCTCCGGTGGCTCGGCCGCTGGTCGAGCACCTCGACCTGGGACGGCATCGAGTCCCTGCTGGCGGTTCACGCCGACGACGGCGACACCTGTCTGCACTGGCTCGACCCGCCGCCGGTCCGTCCCGCCGCACCACCTCCCGAGACGCCGGGCCGGGCGGTCTGGCTGCCTGCGCCGACTCCTGACGGCCTGTGTTCGCGGTGCGGCCGGCCGTGGCCCTGTCTGGCCTGCGGTCCGTGAGACATCGCGTCCGCACTTACTTGACGCGGTTTAGTGTGAGGTGGTTTGGGTTGGGTCGGTGAGGGGTGATGCGGGTGGCGGACGGTGCGGTGGTGGATCCGCTGGACGAACTGGACGCTCAGGTCGCTCGGTTGCGGGTGGTGGCCGACGAGTTGCGGGAGGCTCGGGGCAAGCCGGTGCTGGACGGGAACCAGGTCGAGCTGATCGAGGACGGGCCGACCCTGCTCCGGGCCTACGAGGAGATGCAGTGCAGCTGCCGGGTCCAGGTCCGGGCGCTGGACCGGCCGCCGTACTCGGCACCGCCCGCGGCGCAGCAGAAGCTGGAGCTGGACCGGCTGGCCGACGGCCTGGCGTACCGCGCGATCTACGGGTTCGAGGTGTTCGAGTCCGACGAGGTGATGGCGCTGCTGCCGGAGTTGCGCGCCGCCGGCGAGGTCAGCCGGGTGCTGCCGCAGATGCCGATGAAGATGGTGCTCGGCGACGACAACATGGCGCTGGTCGCGCTGACGAAGCGGGCGCCGGCGGAGTCGCACCTGCTGATCAGGTCGTCGGGTCTGCTGGACGGCCTGATCGCGATGTTCGAGATGCTGTGGGGACTGGCGGTCCCGATGCCGGAGCTGGAGGCGAACGGCGAGGTGGCCGAGCTGCGGGCTCCGGACCGGGACATCCTGATGCTGCTGGCCGGTGGGGCCACCGACGACATGATCAGCCGCCGGCTGCGGATCAGCCCCCGGACGACCCAGCGCCGGGTCCGCGCGCTGATGGATGCCCTCGGCGCGCAGACCCGGTTCCAGGCGGGCGTTCAGGCCGCCCGCCGGCGCTGGATCTGAAACAGCTGGGAGCTAGTTGATCGTCACCACCGTCCCGGCCCGGTTCGGGAACTCGACGAAGCCGGTGGAGCGCCGGTCGGTCGGCAGGCCGGACCACGAGGCCGTCACCTGGAACGGCTTGAACGCGGCCGGTGCCACCGGAGGCGTCACCTTGAGCGAGTTGCCGGACGAGGCGGTCACGACGTTCGTCTGCATGGTGTACTCCGTGGTGCTCGCGCCCGGCGGGTTGGACAGGGTGATCGCGAGAACGCCCCACACGCCCGGCGTCGGTGCGGGCACACTGGCGGACGCCTGGTTCGAGCCGTCACCGACGAACGACAGCAGCTGCATCTGGCCGTTCACGACCTTGTAGAGCACCAGCCAGATGCTGCCGGCCGGGTCCACGGTCTTGATGTTCCACTGCACTGCCTTGGTCTGCGAGGTCACGGTGACCGGGTAGTCGGGCAGATCCGCGTCCGCGGCACCGGCCGGTACCGCGCCGGGCACGAGCGGAGCCGACACGACGCCGTACGAGCGGATCGGTACGCCGGGCTTGCCGACGGTGGCGGTGAACGACGCCGAGCCGGACACGCCGGAGCCGGACACGGCCGCCGGAGCGAGCACGGACGTCGGGACGACGACGATCGGGCTGCGGACCGTCTTGCCTGCGCCCTGCCAGGTCAGCCAGCCGTTGGTCGACGTGCCGGAGTTGCCGGTGTCCAGGGTGAGCTTCACCGTGAACGTCTTGGTCTCGCCTGCCTTGCTGAACGAGAGGATCGACGGGGTCACCACGGCCTTCATCCCCGGCACCGAGACGGTCGCCCGGTACAGGCCCGGAGTCACCGCGGTCACCCGCCGGGTGATGGTCTGCGTGCCCAGCAGTTGGCCGACCGAGATCGACGGAGCGTTGTAGTCACTCGGGTTGATGGCAGGTACGCCGGTGCCGGTCTTGACGCCGGTGCCCTCCAAGTAGCCCAGCCAGTCCGTGTCGCCCGAGTCGTAGACGAGGCCCGGGTCCAGCATCTTCGACGGCTGCACCTCACCGGCGCCGGCGTCGAACGGGTTGGTGTTGACGGCACCAGTAGCGGTCAGCACGTTGCCAGCGGTCGTCATCAGCGCGGACTTGACCGCCATGGGCGACCAGTCCGGGTGCTTCGACAGGTAGAGCGCCGCCAGACCCGCCACGTGCGGTGCGGCCATCGACGTACCCGACAGGAACGCGTAGCTCTGTCCGCCGTTGGTGGGCGGTGCGACAGCGGCCAGAACGTTCACGCCCGGTGCGGCGAGGTCCGGCTTCAACAGGTTGCCGTTGCTCGACAGCGACGGGCCACGCGACGAGAAGTCGGCCATCTGCGGGTACGGCGTCGTCGTGGTGGTCTGGTTGCCCGGGACCAGCTCAGCGGTCGCGCCCGCCTGCGTGGCGTACGACTTCACCGACAGCGCCCCGGGGGTGTTGAGGTGCACAGTCGGTACGACGTGGGAGTCCCCGACGACGTCCTGGTCGAACAGGTTCAGCAGCACCATCGCGACGCCACCGGCACGCTGGACCTCGGTGGACTTGTCGACGCGGGCACTGATCCCGCGGTCGCAGGCGACGATCTTTCCGGCGGTCTTGGCCGGGTCGAGAGTGTTCGCGAGACAGATGAGTGCGTCCGCGTCGCTCACGCCGTCCTTCTTGACCGCGGCTCCGTTGACGAACGGCTTGCTGCCGGTCGGCGACGACACGGTCGTGCTGACGCCGGAGTACTTCTGGCCGTTGCCGAGCACGACAGTCCCGTTCCAGGGCGCGACCGTGGTGGCTCCGACGGTGGTCACCCACGGAGACGTGTTGTCGAGCGTCGACGCGTCCGGACCGGAGTTGCCGCCGGCGGCGGAGACGAACACGCCGGCCGAGGCGGCGGACAGGAACGCCAGCTGGATCGGGTCCGTGGCAGGAGACTCGATCGTCGAGCCGACCGAGTAGTTGATGACGTCGACGCCGTCGGCCACTGCCTGGTCGATGGCGGCGACGATGTCGGAGGTGAAGCCGCCGGTGTCCTGTGCCGTCTTGCCGGACCAGAGTGCCTTGTAGACGGCGATCTTGGCGGCAGGGGCGACGCCGGTGACAGTACCGAGGTCACGGCCACCCAGCTGGACGTCGACGTCGGCGCGGCCGGCAGCCGTGGTCGCGGTGTGCGTCCCGTGGCCCTCACCGTCGCGGGGCGACTCGTAGTCGGCGCGCCGCTCCGGCGGGACCAGGCTGAGCCAGCCCTCACCGAAGTACTTCGCACTGATCAGCTTGGTGTTGCACAGGTCGGCGGTGAAGTCCTCGCCGGTCTGGCAGCTGCCGGTGAAGGTACCGCCGTCGGCCTTCTGCATCACCGTCGTCGAGCCGGACAGGTACGGCCGGTACGGGTCGGTGCTCGAAGCCGGCTCGGTGCCGAGCGCGGGGCCGGACAGGGACGCGCTCTCGGGCCAGATGCCGGTGTCGACCACACCGACGACGACGCCCTGGCCGGCGGTCGCCTTGCCGCCGAGCTTGTTCCACACGCCGCTCTGGCCGGACAGCTTCAGGAAGTCGGTGGGGTTGCGGTCGTCCAGGGCGACGTGCAGCTGGTCGGGGACGACGGACACCACACCGGCGGTCTTGGCGAGCTGGTTGACCTGCTTCGCGGTCAGTGAGGCGGCGAAGCCGTTCAGCGTGGTCGAGTAGTTCTGGTCGACCTTCGCGCCGACCGCGGCCGCGACCTGTGCGTGCTTGCCGGTCAGGTAGGCGCGGTACGCCTTCCCGCTGGTGCTGTTGACCTCGACCTTGCGACCGGCCGCCGGCTTGGTGGCCTTCAGCCCGGTCACGCCACCCTGGTACGTCGCCAGCGGCTTGTCGGCCAGCGTCACGACGTACCGCCCGGGCGCGAAGGTGAAACGGCTGCTGCTGGTCGGCGCGTCCGTTCCGGGCGTCGCGGAGCCTGGTGGAGCCACCAAGGCGGTGGTGATCAGCGCGGCGCCTGCAAGCAGAGCGGCGCGCCGACGCAGGTTGGGATGGTTCACGTGATGCCTCCACGGCATGTAGTCCTGGCCGTGGCTGTAGCCCCGGCCGCCCGCCCCCGAGCTCGGACGCCGAAGAGCCTGCCAATCCGCCGCCCCGGCCACACGGTTTTGGCTTCAACTAGCCGCTGGCGAGAATCTGCCAGCCGGGTTCCCGACAGCGTCGGATAACCGCCTCCCGTGGCGCATTGACCAGCAGTTATGGAACGTCTCTACTAAATGGCTATGCGATGGCTTGCGGTGGTTCTCGGGGTCCTGGTGGCCGGCCTTGCCGTGTCGGCGCAGCCTGCGCAGGCGGCTAACGTTCTGAGCAATCCCGGGTTCGAGTCCGGCTCGCTGGATGGCTGGTCCTGCTCGGGTGGCTCGGTTGTGAGTACGCCGGTGCGCACGGGCACGCACGCTCTGAACGGTGCCGTGACGAACTCGGACTATGCCCAGTGCAGCCAGACCGTGGCGGTGCAGCCGAACACGGCGTACACGCTGTCGGCCTGGGTGCGTGGCTCGTACGTGTACCTGGGGGTCACGGGTGGCTCGTCCACCTGGACGCCATCTGCGGCCAACTTCACCCAGCTGAGCCTGTCGTTCACCACGGGAGCGAGTCAGACGTCCGCACAGATCTATGTGCACGGCTGGTACGGCCAGCCGGCGTACCAGGCTGACGACTTCGCCCTGGACGGTCCGGGTGGTACGCCGGGTGCTCCGAGCAGCCCTGGGACGCCGGCGGTCACCAGTTCGACCAACTCATCCATCTCACTGAGCTGGCCGGCCTCGACGGGCACTGTCACCGGATACCGCATCTATGAAGGCACATCAGTCGTGCAGACCGGTTCTGGAACGGCCGCTACCGTCAGCGGGCTGCAGTCGTGTAGCAGTCACTCTTACAGCGTCACGGCGTACAACAGCGCCGGAGAGTCGGCCAAGTCGGCGGTTGTGACGGGTAGGACGGCCGGGTGCACGAGCGCCGGGCTGGCGAAGCACGCGCTCATCGGCTACCTGCATGCGAGCTTCGCCAACGGGTCCGGGTACGTACGGATGGCCGACGTGCCGGACGAGTGGGACATCATCAACCTGGCCTTCGGTGAGCCCACGAGTGTGACCTCAGGTGACATCCGGTTCACCAGGTGTCCGGCCAGCGAGTGCCCGAACGTGGAGAGCGACGCGGACTTCGCGGCAGCCATCAAGGCCAAGCAGGCCGCCGGTAAGAAGGTGCTGATCTCCATCGGCGGGGCCAACGGGCAGGTCCAACTGACCACCATCACGGCCCGGGACGCGTTCGTCAGCTCGGTCAGCGCGATCATCGACCGCTACGGCCTGGACGGGCTCGACATCGACTTCGAGGGGCACTCGCTCTACCTGAACGCCGGCGACACCGACTTCCGCAACCCGACCACTCCGGTGATCGTGAACCTGATCTCGGCGCTGAAGACACTGAAGGCGAAGTACGGCTCGGGCTTCGTGCTGACGATGGCGCCGGAGACGTTCTTCGTGCAGGTCGGATACCAGTTCTACGGCGGCTCCAGCGGCGGCGACAACCGGACCGGTTCGTACCTGCCCGTCATCCACGCGCTGCGGGACTCGCTGACCGTGCTGCACGTCCAGGACTACAACTCCGGTCCGGTGATGGGGCTGGACAACCAGTACCACACCATGGGCGGCGCGGACTTCCACATCGCGATGACCGACATGGTCAAGGCAGGCTTCCCGGTGGCGAACACCGGTCAGACGTTCCCCGGGCTGCGCGACGACCAGATCGGTTTCGGGCTCCCGGCAGCGGTCAGCGCGGGCAACGGCTACACCGCCCCGGCAGCCGTGCACACGGCGCTCGACTGCTTGGTGAAGGGCCAGAACTGCGGCGGCTACAGCCTCCGCGGCGGCACTTCGCCCGGGTTCCGCGGCCTGATGACGTGGTCGGTCAACTGGGACCACTACTACAACTGGGAGTTCCGGAACAGCCACGCGCCGTACCTCGACGCCCTCCCGTAGGCCGCCCCTCGCGCCCGGTTCGCGAATCAGCCCCTCGCGAACCGGGCACGGGCCTGTGGATTACCGATCCCGGTTTGTACGTTGTCGCTGGTATGAAGGAGTCATGACAGCGTCTACGACCCGCTCGGTGATCCTCACCGTGGACGACGATCCCGGGGTTTCCCGGTCGATCGCCCGTGACCTCCGCCGTCGGTACGGCGAGGAGAACCGCATCGTCCGGGCGGAGAACCCGGCGCAGGCGCTCGACGCGCTGAAGGAGCTGAAGCTCCGGGGTGAGCCCGTGGCACTGCTGCTGGCCGACTACCGGATGCCCCAGATGTCGGGCATCGAGTTCCTCGAGGCCGCGATGGACCTGTTCCCGCTGGCCCGCCGCGTGCTGCTGACGGCGTACGCCGACACCGACGCCGCGATCCAGGCGATCAACGTGGTCGACCTCGACCACTACCTGCTCAAGCCGTGGAACCCGCCGGAGGAGAAGCTCTATCCGGTGGTCGACGCGATGCTCGACCTGTGGCGGTCGACCCCGGAGCCGTCCGGCGACGAGACCCGGGTGATCGGTCACCGCTGGTCGGCGCCGTCGTTCGCGGCCCGCGACTTCCTGGCCCGGAACGCGGTGCCCTACCGCTGGCTGAACGTCGACGACGACGAGGCCAAGCGGCTGCTCGACGCGGCCGACGTCGACGGGACGACGCTGCCGGTGGTGATCACGCCCGACGCCACGGTCATGGTCGCGCCGTCCGAGGCCGAGCTGGCCCAGAAGGTCGGCCTGTCGACAGCGCCCGCGAAGGACTTCTACGACCTCGTCGTGGTCGGCGGCGGCCCGGCCGGCCTCGGCGCGGCGGTGTACGGCGCCAGCGAGGGCCTGCGGACCGTGCTGGTCGAGCAGTTGGCAACCGGCGGCCAGGCAGGTCAGTCGAGCCGCATCGAGAACTACCTGGGCTTCCCGGACGGGGTGTCCGGCGCGCAGCTGACCGACCGGGCCCGGCGGCAGGCGGTCCGGTTCGGCGCCGAGCTGCTGACGACCCGGCAGGTCGTCGGGCTCGAGACGCTCGGCAACGCCCGGCAACTGCGGTTCGCCGACGGCAGCGAGATCTCGGCGCACTCGGTGATCCTGGCGACCGGAGTCTCGTACCGGACGCTCCAGGCGCCCGGCGTCGACGATCTGTGCGGCCGCGGCATCTACTACGGCTCGGCGACCACCGAGGGACCGGCCTGCGCCGGCGCCGAGGTCTACATCATCGGCGGGGCGAATTCCGCCGGTCAGGCCGCGGTCTATTTCTCCAGGCATGCGAAACGCGTGCATATGCTGGTCAGAGGACCATCGCTCACCGCGACGATGTCGTCGTACCTGATCGACCAGATCGATCAGATCGACAACATCGAGGTGCACACCTGCACGCAGGTCGTTTCCTGTATCGGCTCGGAGCACCTGGAACACCTCACCCTGCTGAACAGCGAGACCGGGGAGAAGCGCGAGGTGGACACGGAATGGATGTTCGTGTTCATCGGCGCGGCTCCGCGGACGGACTGGCTGCCCGGTGACGTGCTCCGCGACGACCGGGGCTTCGTGCTCACCGGACCGGACCTGCACGGCAGACCGCCGGGCTGGCCGCTGGAGCGGGAGCCGTACCACCTGGAGACGAGCATGCCGGGCGTGTTCGCCGCGGGCGACGTGCGGGCCGAGTCGGTGAAGCGCGTCGCCTCGGCGGTCGGCGACGGGGCGATGGCCGTCACACTGGTGCACCGATACCTGGAGATGCTCTGATGACCGACCAAGCTGTGAAGCGGCTGACGCCCGACGAGCTGCGCACGCTGTTCCTCTTCGAGAGTCTCGACGACGAGCAGCTCCAGTGGCTGTCCGACGCCGGGCATGTCGAGGACGTGCACGACGGGGTCGTGTTCAACGAGGGCGACGAGGCGACCTGTTGCTACGTGCTGCTCTCGGGCGAGCTGCGGCTCTGCAAGCGGTCGCACGGCGAGCTCGTGGAGATCAACCGGACCCGGCAGCGGGGCGTGTACGCCGGTGCGTTCAACGCGTTCTTCGGTGCCGCCGACCACAAGTCGTACACGGCGACGATGCTGGTCACCGAGCCGTCGGAGTTCTACGTCATCAGCGCCGAGACCATGGCGACGATGATGAACACCTGGTTCCCGATGGCGGTGCACCTCATCGAGGGCTTCGTGATGGGCATGCGGCGGACCAACGAGACGCTCGGTGAGCGGGAGCGGCTGCTCGCCCTCGGCTCGCTGTCGGCCGGCCTGACGCACGAGCTGAACAACCCGGCCGCCGCGGCGGTCCGGGCGGCCGCGACCCTGCGGCAGCGCGTGTCCGGGATGCGGTCGAAGCTCGCGATGCTTGCCGACGGCACCCTGGACGCGACCAAGCTGCACCAGATCGTCGCGCTCCAGGACGACGCGGTCGAGCGGCTGGACAAGACCAAGGACAAGGACATCCCGCCGATGGAGTTGTCCGACCGCGAGGACGCTCTCACCGACTGGCTCGACGACCACGACGTGCAGGCGAGCTGGGACGTGGCGCCGGTGCTCGCGTCGGCCGGGCTCGACGTGCCCTGGATGGAGAACGTGCTCGAGGTGGTCGGGCCGAAGTACCTCGAGGGCGCGGTGCGCTGGTTGATGTACACGATCGACACCGAGTCGCTGATGAACGAGATCGACGACTCGGTCACCCGGATCTCGACGCTGGTCGGCGCCGCCAAGCAGTACTCGCAGATCGACCGCGCGCCGTACCAGACCGTCGACCTGCGCGAGTTGCTGAAGTCGACGCTGGTGATGATGTCGGGCAAGCTCCAGGGGTACGAGGTGGTCAAGGACTTCGATCCCGAGCTGCCGGCGATCCCGGCGTACGCCGCCGAGCTCAACCAGGTGTGGACCAACATCATCGACAACGCGGTGAGCGCGATGGGCGGATCCGGGACACTGACGCTGCGCACCCGCCGCGACGGCGGGTACGCGGTCGTCGAGATCGGCGACACCGGACCGGGCATCCCGGAGGAGATCCGGCGCCGCATCTTCGAGCCGTTCTTCACCACGAAGCCGATCGGCGAGGGCACCGGTCTCGGCCTCGACATCTCCTGGCGGATCGTCGTCAAGAAGCACCACGGCGACCTGCGAGTGGAGTCCGAGCCGGGCCACACGGTCTTCAAGATCGTGCTCCCACTGGAGCCCGAACGAGAACTCGAGTCGGACCCGGCCCTGCTGTCCTGAACGCGTGCCGCTCCCCACTGCCCCCGCGGTGGGGAGCGGCGTTGCTTAGGGCAACCAGTCGGCAATGGCGGAGACCGCGTCCGGGTCGAGATGCCCGGGCGTCCGGTAGTCGGCCATGGTCGACGGACCGGTGCCGGCGAAGAACAGATGGTTGTCGGCGTCCAGCACCGTGATCGTGGCGTCGGGCAGGCCGTCGCGCCAGGCCGGGAGATCGTCGGCGACGGTGACCTGGTAGTCGCGCCCGCCCTGCAGAACGAGGATCGGCAGATCCAGCTTCGCGGCCGTGGCGACCGGATCGTACGTCCGCTGGTCCAGCCAGAACGACGCCGGTGCGCCGAGGGGCAGGTCGGTCGACGGGGTGTCGACGGAGAGATCGGGGCTGTCGACGACGGCTGCCTGGCGCTGGAAGACCTCGACGGTCTCTGGCGGGACGTCGCCCGCGTCGGCGAGATAGCGGACCACGCGGACGCAGGCGTGGTGCATCGGCTGGGTGTCGCCGGCCATGATCACCAGACCGGCGGCCAGCGGTTCCTCGGCGGCGATCTTCGGGGCGATCTTCCCGCCCATGCTGTGGCCCACGAGGAATACCTGGTCGACGTGGTCGGCGAGTGCGCGGACCGCGGCGATGCCGTGCGGGACGTACTCCGCAGTCATCGTGTAGCCGGGCTCGGCCATGGCCTCGGGCCGGTTCGCGGTCGGCTTGTCGAAGCGCAGGACGGCGATGCTCCGCGTGGCGAGGCCCCAGGCGAGGTCCTTCATCGGCTTGTTCGGCCCGCTGGTCTCGTCACGGTCGAACGGGCCGCCGCCGGTGAGCAGGACGACGCCGACGCGATGCTCAGAGTTCGGCAGGGAGAGGGTGCCGGGGACCGGGAGGGCGGCCGCGTCGAGGGTGATGTCGTGCTCGGTGAATGTCGTCGGATCGGCGTACGGCGGGGGTGTCCAGGGAGTCATCGGCGAACCTTTCTCAATGATTGAGAAAGGTAGCACGGTGTGAGATCGTTGCGCCATGGACCCGTTGGAGCTGCTGGGACATCCGGTGCGGTTGCGGATCGTGCATGCGCTGCGGGGCGGGCGCGCGCTGACGACCGGCGAGCTCGGTGAGCGGATCGCGGACGTGTCGAAGGCGACGTTGTACCGCCATGTCGAGCTGCTCGCTGACGGCGGGATCCTCGAGGTCGCGGAGGAGCGCCGGGTGCGGGGCGCCGTCGAGCGGCGGTTCCGGTTGCGGCAGGAGCGAGCCTCGATCACACCTGAGCAGTTGGAGCAGCTGACGGCCGAGGACCACCGGCGCGGGTTCGCCGCGGCGATGGCGGCGCTGGTCGCGGAGTTCGACGCGTACCTCGGACGCGACGGGGCCGACCCGATCGCGGACCTGGTCGGCTACCGCCAGCACGGCATCTGGCTGACCGAGACCGAGCTACACACCCTGATCGAGGGCCTGCGTGCTGCGATCCTCCCGGTCCTCTCGAACGAAGCAACCCCCACCCGCACCCGCTACCTCCTGAGCCCCATCTTGTTCCCCGCCGAGGACCCCTAACCAGCATGCGGATGGCGGGATATGTGACCGCTGGCAGGTTGCAACCCGGCAGTCGTCAAACAAGCCGCCAGCGACCAACAAGCTGGCAGCGTCCGGCCGCTCGTCAGCGGAGGGCGGTGCCTTGGGTGTGGGTCAGGAGGGTGAGGTCTTCGCGGGTGGGGAGGGATTCCCAGTCGCCGTAGGCCGTGACGCAGAAGGCGCCGGAGGTGGTGGCGCGGGTGAGGCGGGCTTCGGGGGAGAGGTTGTCGAGGGTCGCTGAGAGGTAGCCGGAGACGAATGCGTCACCGGCGCCGATGCTGTCGACGACGGTCACCGGAAGCGCCGGGCTGTGGATGGTGCCATCGGCTGTGTGGGACCATGCGCCTTTGCCGCCGGCCGTCACTACGACGGTTTCGACAGTGTTCAGCAGGTCGGCGACCGGGTCTTCGGTGTCCGTGAGGAGGTCGAGTTCGTCGTCGGAGGCGAAGACTGTGTGGATATGGGGGAGGAGTTCGCGTAGGGCGGTGGCCGCTGAGGAGCGGGACCACAGGCGGGCTCGGTAGTTCACGTCCAGCGAGACCCGGATGCCTGCCGCGGCTGCGGTGCGCACGGCCGCGAGAGTCGCGGCGCGGGCTGTGTCGGAGAGGGCGGGCGTGATGCCTGTGACGTGGAGGAGAGTCGGGGACAGGGCGGTGATCGCCTCGGTGACCTCGGCGGGGGTCAGCGTGGAGGCGGCCGAGCCGCGGCGGTGGTAGCTGACGCGGGTGATGTCGTGCGACGGCTGGTCGAACGCGATGAACCCGGTGAACGCCTCGTCGGAGAACCGGATCCTGGTGCCGACGTTCTCGGCGCGGAGGGTGCGCTGGATCAGCCGCCCCGGCTCGTCGTTGCCCACGGCGCTCAGCCAGGTGACGTCGTGCCCGAGGCGCGCGACACCGATCGCCACGTTGCTCTCGGAGCCGGCGATCGACAGGTGCGCGTCCCCGCCGAGCCGCATCGGGCGCGCGGTCCGCACCGAGACCATCGTCTCGCCGAGCGTCAGCAGATCGGTCATGGTGGCTCTCCCCGCGGTGGTCAGACGTTGAGTTCGGTACGGAACCTGCTGGCGCGGATCGACAGCTCCGACAGCGAGCCGCCGGTGCCCGCGTCGCCGAGCAGGGGGGATCCGACGCCCACCGCGAGCGCTCCGGCGGCCAGGTACTTCGGCGCCGACTGCGCGTCAACACCGCCCACGGCGATCAGCGGCGCGTCGGGAAGCGGAGCGCGGAGTTCCGTGAAGTAACCGGGGCCGTACACCTTGGCCGGGAAGATCTTGACCGCTGTCGCGCCGAGGTCCAGCGCGGCGACGACCTCGGTAGGTGTCAGCGCCCCGCACAGCAGCGGCAGACCGAGCTCGACCGAGCGGTGTGCGCCGCGCGTGATCGCGGGCGTGACGGTGAAGTCGGCCCGCGCGGCGGCGACCTGGTCGGCCTGCTCGGGGGTGACGACGGTGCCCGCGCCGATCAGGATGTCCGGGTCGTACTGCGACCGCGCCGTGGCGATCGCCTCGACCCCGCCCGGCGTGGTGAGCGAGACCTCGAGCGCGGTGACGCCGGCCTCGACGAGGGTCTGGACGCAGGCGAGCGCGGTCTCCGCCCCGTCGGCGCGGACGATCGCGAGCAGTTTCCGGCTCCGGAGTTCTCCCAGCAGGTCCATATTCTCCAACCTATGTGATCAGCGCGGACATAGGACGTCCCATGAGCTCTGGCGTGGACGCCGAATGTGTGGCTAAATTTCGAAGTGAACAACCGCCCCGTTGTTTACTTTCTGGAGGCATCCGCTCATGCCTAAGCTCACAGCCCTCGTCGCGGCGCTCGCCCTGGCCGCCCTCGCCCTCGCCGCCCCGGCACCGCCCGCCCGGGCAGCCGTCACCCAGGCCGTGCTGTTCAACAAGGGGGACGCCGGGTACGGCTGCTACCGCATCCCCGCGATCGTGAAGACCAAGGCCGGCACGCTGCTCGCGTTCGCCGAGGCCCGCCGCGCGTGGTGCGCGGACTCCCAGGAGATCGACCTGGTGATGCGCCGGTCCGAGGACGACGGCCGCACCTGGTCGGCGACCCAGACGGTCCTGTCCGGCACCGACACCGACCCGAACGCGGTCGCCACCCGGGGCAATCCGGCCCCGATCGTCGACTACGAGACCGGCCGGATCGTGCTGCTGAGCACGATGGACCCCGGGACGACGACCCGCCCGCGCACGCCGTACGTCCAGGTCAGTGACGACGACGGGAAGACGTGGAGCAAGGCGCAGAACATCGGCGACCAGATCGACGACCCGGCCTGGGGCTGGTACGCGACCGGCCCGGTACACGGCATCCAGCTGACCCGCGGCGCCCACGCCGGCCGGCTCGTCGCCGGCACCAACTACGACAACGGCGCCGGGAAGAACGCGGGCCAGCTCGTGTACAGCGACGACCACGGCGTGACCTGGCACAAGGGCGCGACCGATCTGAGGTCGGACGCGACGCCGCAGGAGATCAGTGTCGTCGAGAAGGTCGACGGCGGTGTGTACGCCGGTGCGCGCAACAACGCCGGTACGTCGGGCGCGAGCCGGATGGCGGCGGTGAGCAACGACGGCGGTCAAACGTTTTCCGCGCCGTTCGCCACGATCGCCGGCCTGACGACGCCGGTCGTCCAAGGGTCGCTGCAGCGCCTCAAAGCGGTCGACCGGGGCGACAAGTACAACCGCATCCTGTTCGCCGCGCCGGCCGACCCTGACCGGCGGCGGTACCTGACGATCCGGTCGAGCTTCGACGAGGGCAAGACCTGGCAGACCGTTGCCGAGGGCACGAGAATCACCAGCGACTGGTCCGGATACTCGGACCTGGCGATCCTCGACACCGGCGAGATCGGTCTGCTGTACGAAGGCGGTTCGGTCGACGCGCGTGACCAGATCCGCTTCGCGCGCTTCACCGAGAGCGACATCGGTCTCCCGGACGCGCCGCTCGGTCCGACGACGCCGGATGTCTCGGGCTACGGCAACGACAGTTACCTGCGGGGCGGCACCACGGCCGTGACCGGGAAGTTCGGGCAGGCCAGGGACCTCGACGGCGTCGACGACGCGATCCAGCTGCCGTTCGCCGAGTCGCTGGCGACCGACGCGGGGGACTTCACCGCGATGGCCTGGATCAAGTACGGCGCGAGCACAGCGGACCAGGCGATCTTCTGGGCCTACGGGATCAACGAGTTCTCGCAGTTCTGGCTGCGCGCCGAACCCGCGGACAGCCGGATCCGCGGCCTGATCACCACCGGCGGCACCACAGCCGCGGTCCAGACGACCAAGGCGTACAACGACAACGCCTGGCATCACGTCGCCCTGCAGCGCAAGGCCGGCACGCTGTCGATCTGGGTCGACGGCGCCCAGGCCGCGAGCATCACGGCGCCGACCGGCTCGGTCAGCCCCGGCCGTCCGTTCAAGATGTACGTCGGGCAGCGGCTCGACGGAGCACACCACTTCGACGGCTCGCTCGACGAGGTCCGCATCTACAAACGCGCTCTGACCGCGACCGAGCTCAACAGCATCCGCACCAGCAACAGCACGACCGTGCCCGACGCAGTCCTCGATCTGCCGCTGGGATGACATCACACCGGCCTGGCGGAGATCGTCAACCGCCAGGTCAGTTCACCACTTTCCGGGACCACGGCCGCGTCGCCTGGACCGGCGGTCGCCAGGTCGAAGACGCGGCCGAGCATCGGCTCGACCCCCAGACTCCGGTACGGCGCATCCTCGGGGAAGCCGCCCTGGTTACGCCACAGCGCGGTAGAGACTGGTTGCCCAGGGCAACTCAAGGTCAGAGTGAGCTCGGCGCCGCGATCGTGGACCGAGACCGCCGGGCAGTCCACGAGGACCGCTCCGACGGCGGTGCCGTCCGATGCTCCGTACGTCGACAGCTCCAACGGTGTGGGCCAGATGGCCGTGACCCATGGAGCGGTGTCCGGCCAGGCCCAAGGCAGCAGAGCGGCCGACTCGGGAAAGAGCCTGCAGGAAGTCCCGGGCACCGCGGAGACGACCGCACCCGCGGCGCAGTCGAGCAACGCGTGGGCGGCCCAGACGAACCGGTACCCCGGGGCTGCCTCGAGGTGATAGTCGACGGTGACCGTGTCCGTGCCGGAGGTGAAGGCGCGGGTCAGGATCGCGCCGTCGTACTCGACGGTGCCGTCCCAGGGCTGGTTCCAGAGGCCGCCGTGGTCGGGAGCGCCGCGGACGGTCGGGAAGCACTCGTCGAGGCCGCCGGCGTCGATGAAGGTGGCGAGGCCGGCACGGGAACCGGTGATCAGGCCGGGGCCGGCCCACAACCACTCGCGTCCGGCGAGTTGGAGCGACGTCCAGCGGCCGCCATCGGCCGGATCGACCGTGACCGCGCGGCCGGCCGAGGTCTGGGATGCCGGACGCTCCGGCGGCGGCGTCACCATTCGGCGAACGATCCGTCGTCGTGCGTCCACACCGGATTGCGCCACGCGTGCCCGGTCCGGTCCGCGGCACGGACGGCGTCCTCGTCGACCGTGATTCCCAGGCCGGGCAGGGGATTCCACTCCGCGTGGCCGTCGACCCAGGTGAACGGCGCCGGATCGACGACGTACGACGTGAGGTCGCTCGTCACGTTGTAGTGGATGCCGCGGCTCTGCTCCTGGATCAGGAAGTTCGGCGTGGCGAACGAGACCTGCAACGACGCCGCCAGCGAGATCGGTCCGAGCGGGCAGTGCGGCGCCAGCATCGCCCCGTGCGCGTCCGCGAGGACGGCGATCCGTCGCAGCTCGGAGATCCCGCCGGCGTGCGAGACGTCGGGTTGCACGACCGCGACGCCCGCGGTCAGCGGGGCCATGAAGTCGGCCCGGTGGTACAGGCGCTCGCCCAGGGCCACCGGCACGGTCGACGTCGCGACGACCTCCGGCAGGTGGGCCATCTGCTCCGGCAGCACCGGCTCCTCGACGAACATCGGCTGCAGGTCCTCGACCGCGTGCAGGATCCGCCGCGCCGCGGCCACGCCGACCCGTCCGTGCAGATCGATCGCGACGTCGCGGGAGTCGCCGAGCACCGCGCGGGCGGCGGCCAGCCTGGTGACGATCTCGTTGACCTCGGCAACCGACGGCGACGCCTGGATCTGCCCGCTGGCGTTCATCTTCACCGCGGTCATCCCGGCCTCGACCTGCTCGGCGACGGACTCGGCGATCGCCGACGGCTCGTCACCGCCGACCCAGGCGTAGACGCGCGCCCGGTCCCGGACCCGTCCGCCGAGGAGCGCCGCGACCGGAGCGCCGTACACCTTGCCGGCGATGTCCCAGAGCGCGTGGTCCAGGCCGGCGACCGCGCTGCTCAGCACCGGTCCGCCGCGGTAGAAGCCGCCCTTGGTCAGCACCTGCCAGTGCCGCTCGATCTGCAACGGGTCCTGGCCGATCAGGTACTCCGCGAGGACGTCGATCGCGGCCCGGACGACCTCGGCGCGTCCTTCGACGACCGGTTCGCCCCACCCGACGATGCCGTCGCTGGTCTCGATCCGGCAGAACAGCCAGCGCGGCGGGACGAGGAACGTCTCGATCCTCTCGATCTTCACCGGCGCCGCCGGGTGCGTGTCGAGCCGCGGACCTCGGTGAGGTCCTCGGCCGCCTTGGCGAGCAGCTCGCGCATCGCGAGCTCGGCGCCCTCGGGGTCGTGCGCGCGGACCGCGTCGACGACGCGCCGGTGGCTCGGCACCGGGTCGTCCGACGGCTTCACCTTGTGCACCAGCCGGTCGCGATCGGCGAGCCCGGTCTCCATGATCACTTCCATCTTCGTCAGCAGTTCGTTGCCGGTCGCCGCGAGCAACGCCCGGTGGAACGCGAGGTCGGCCGTCACCGCCGCGAGGTCGTCGGTCGCCGACTCCATCGCCGCGAGCGCCTCGTCGAGGGCGGTCAGGTGCGAGTCGTCGGAGCGGAGCGCGGCCAGCCGGGCGGCGGCCGGCTCGACGATGCCGCGGACCTCGTGCAGTTCCTCGAGCAGTTCAGGTCGCGCGTCGGCGTCGCTGAAGTGCCAGCGGATCATGTCCGCGTCGAGCAGGTTCCAGTCCGAGCGCGGCCGGACGAACGTCCCGCGTTTCTGCCGCGCGTCCACCAGGCCCTTGGCGGTCAGCACCTTCAGGGCCTCGCGCACGGCGGTCAGGCTGACGCCGAGGTCGGACTGCAGTTCGGTGACGTTGATCGTCGCTCCTTCCGGGATCTGCCCGGACAGGATGCGCTGCGCCATCACCTCCACGATCTGCCCGTGCAGTCCTCGCGGTACCCCACGCTGAATCCCCGTCACCCTGCTCTCCCTCACGCCGAGTCCTTCGTTGCGGACCATCCACCGTCGACCACCAGGCCGGCGGCAGTCACGTACGACGCCTCGTGCGACAACAGGAACGCCACCGCCTGGGCCACCTCGTCCGGCTGCCCGAGCCGCTTGAGCGCGGTCGCCTGCGCGCTGCGCTCCCGGCCTTCGGCGTCGACCCGGTCCCACATCGCGGTCACGATCGGCCCCGGCAGGACGGTGTTCACCCGGATCGAGCGGCCGTACTCGACGGCGAGCTGGCGTCCGAGCGAGACGAGTGCGCCCTTGGTCGCGGCGTACGCCGGATGGCCCGGCAGGCCGGCCAGTGCGTGCACCGACGACACCAGTACGACGGAGCCCGCACCCGCGACAAGGTCGTCGTACAACGCCTGGAAGCCGAGGAACGCGGCCGTCAGGTTGACGTCGAGCTGCCGCTGCCAGGACGGCGGCGACAGTTCGTGCGCCGGCTTCACGTCGACGACGACCGCGTTGCTGACGAGCCCGTCGATCGGGCCGAGCTCGTCGCGGCCGCGGGACCGGACCTCCGCCCAGGTGTCCGGCGACGACACGTCACCGACCACGCTGATCGCCTTGCCCGGCACGTCCTTGCAGGGACGGATGTCGACCTGCACCACCTGCGCGCCCTCGGTCAGCGCCCGTTCGGCGCACGCCGCGCCGATCCCCGACGCGGCCCCGGTCACCACGATCACCCGCCCAGCCAGCCGCACCCGCGCCTCCTTCGATCCGCTCCTACCCAAGCACGGAGGCAGGCCGCTTCCAACGATGAACGAGGCATCAGTTGATCGTGACGGCCGTGTCACGTCAAGCGATTTGCTCGTAATTTACGAATTAATATTGACACCTGCGACGCGCCGCCGCAAGATCGTCCGCAACACACCACTCACCCGACCTGGCATCGGCCGGGCGGGCAGATCTCAGGAGTCAGGACATGCTGGCAGCGGATCGACGGACATTCCTCAAGGGACTCGGGCTGCTCGGCGCGGCCACCCTGGTACCCGGGTGCGCGACGTCGACGAAGAGTCCCGGCAGTGGCAGCGCCGCGACCGGTGAGGTTGCGCTGCAGTCGAACCTCTCCAGCGAGCAGGCCAAGGCCGCGATGGAGAAACTCGTTGCCGCGTACAACAAGACCGGCGGGTCGCAGGTCAAGCTGAACACCGTCGCCGCGGAGATCTTCCGGACCCAGCTGCCGACCTACCTGACCTCGTCGAACCCGCCGGACGTCTACACCTGGTACGCCGGGTCGGTCGCGGACTCGTACGCGAAGAAGGACCTGCTGCTCGACGTCTCGAGCGTGTGGGACTCGATGGGCAACTACTCGAAGGCGATGCAGACGCTGTCGACGAGCAGCGCCGGGCAGAAGATCTTCGTGCCGACCAGCTACTACTGGTGGGGCATGTTCTACCGCAAGTCGAACTTCGCCAAGTGGGGCGTGACGCCGCCGAAGACCTGGGACGAGTTCGTCGCGGTGTGCAAGACCATCCAGGGCAAGGGCGTGCCGCCGATCGGGATCGGGCTCGGCGACACCCCGTGGGTCGCGTCGGCGTGGTTCGACTACCTGAACATCCGGATCAACGGCGCGCCGTTCCACCGGCAACTGCTGGCCGGCGAGGGGAACTTCACCGACCCGAAGGTGAAGGCGGTCTTCACCAAGTGGCGCGAGGTGCTGCCGTACTTCGACCCGAAGGGCAAGTCGTTCCCGTTCCAGGAAGCGACCTCGGCGCTGCTCGCGGGGAAGACCGGGATGTTCCTGATCGGCACGTTCTTCGCCGACTCGGCGCCGAAGGACGCGCTCGACGACATCGACTTCTTCCAGTTCCCGATCATCGATCCCGCCGTGCCGGTGGCCGAGGAGGCGCCGACCGACGGGTACTTCGCCTCGAAGAAGGTGCAGGACCCGGACTCGGTGAAGAAGTTCATGACCTGGCTGGCGACCGCCGAGGCGCAGGAGATCTACGTGCAGAACTCGTCCGGCACGGTCATCCCCGCGAACCCGGACGGCAAGGCCGCCGACACCCCGCTGGTCACCAAGGGCAAGGCGATGATCGAGGGCGCCGCCGAGATCACCCAGTTCTTCAACCGCGACTCGAGCGACGCCCTGCAGCCGACCGCCGACGCCGCGCTCACCAAGTTCCTCGACAAGCCGGACCAGATCGACCAGATCCTCAAGGACTGGCAGGCGGCGGCCGAGAAGGTCTTCAAGGCGTGACGGCTACAGCTGTGGAGCCGCGGAGCCGGACCGGGAACGGTCCGGCTGCCGGGTCGCGTCGTACGAGACGCCCGGGCCCTCGCCGGGTGTCGCCGTTGATCCTCGCGTTCGTGCTGGTGCCGTTCGCCATCGAGGCCGTGTGGGTGTTCTGGCCCGCGTTGCAGGGGTTCTGGCTGGCGTTGACGAGTTGGGACGGGTTGTCCGCGCCGCGGTTCGTCGGGTTCGGGAACTTCTCCGACATGGTGGCGGACCCGATCTTCCGGACCGCGTTGAAGAACACCGCGATCTGGCTGGTGCTGTTCGGCGGGCTCAGTGTCGTCGGCGGGTTCGGGATGGCGTTGCTGCTGCAGCGCGAACGGCGTGGCGTCGGGATCTACCGGGCCGCGCTGTTCACGCCGGTGGTCTTCAGCCTGGTCGTGACCGCGCTGATCTGGCGGGTGTTCTACCAGCCGGACGGACTTGTCGACTCGGTGTTCCGGACGGTTGGCCTGGGCAACTTCATCCGCCCGTGGCTGGCCGACCCCGACACCGCGCTGTACGCCGTGATCGTGCCGGCCCTGTGGCGCCAGATCGGCTACGTGATGGTGCTGTACCTGGCCGGCCTGAAGGCGGTCGACCCGGCGCTGTACGAGGCCGCGAAGGTCGACGGCGCCTCCGCCTGGCAACGCACCCGGTACGTCACGATCCCGCAGCTCAAGGGCGTGAACTCGGTCGTGCTGTCGGTGATCGTGATCGACTCGCTGCGGTCGTTCGACATCGTCTGGTCGATGACGAAGGGGGGCCCGTACCACTCGTCCGAGCTGCTCAGCACGTACATGTACTCGACCGCGTTCCAGTCCACCCAGCTCGGCTACGCGTCCGCGCTCGCGGTCGTGATCTTCCTGCTCGCCCTGGCCGTCATCCTCGGCTACCTGATCCGCGCCTTCCGGGAGGAGACATGAATCGCCTCAAGACGTCCGGCTACCACCTGGCGATGGGGCTGGTCTCGTTCCTGTGGGTCGCGCCGATCCTGTGGGTGGTGGTGATCTCGTTCCGGAGCTTCGACGACGTCGCCGCGAACGGGCTCGGGTCGCTGCCGCACTCGTTCACGTTCTCGACGTACAAGTCGGCGTGGGAGGACGCGGACGAGTTCCGGGCGCTGATCAACAGCCTGCTGGTGACGATTCCGGCGGTGCTGCTGAGCCTCGGGCTGGCGTCGATCGCGGCGTACGGGCTGGCGCGGTACAGCATCCCGTTCCGGCGGACGATCCTGTTGCTGATGTTGATGGGCAACCTGCTGCCGCCGCAGATCCTGCTGATCCCGATCTCGCGCTTCGTCGAGCTGATCGGGTACTACGACACGCTGATCGCGCTGATCGCGGTGCATGTCGGCTTCGGGCTCGGGTTCTACACGTTCGTGCTGCACGGGTTCATGCGGGACCTGCCGCGGGAGATCCAGGAGGCGGCGACGATCGACGGGGCCGGGCCGGGGAAGATCTACTCGGCGGTGATCCTGCCGCTGACTCGGCCCGCGCTGGCTGCCCTGGGTGCGTTGTCGTTCACGTGGATCTTCAACGACCTGCTGTGGTCGATCACGGTGATCCGCTCCGGCGAGAAGATGCCGGTCACTCCGGCGCTGCTCGGTCTGCAGGGATTGTTCGTGTCGTCGTGGAACGTGATCGCGGCGGGCACGGTGATCGCCGCGGTGCCGACGGTCGCGGTGTTCCTCCGTTTCCAGAAGCACTTCGTGGGCGGGCTGGCGATCGGAGCGGTCAAGTGAGGACGTGGACGCTGCGCGGGACGACGACGTCGTACTTGGTCGGGGTACCGGACCACGGGCAGTGGGCCCAGTTCGTCGCCTGGGGGCCGCACGAGGATCTCGCGCCCGTCGAGGTTGTGGGGACGGAGCACTTCGTGCCGCGGGCCGATGTGGAGCCGGTGGAGTACGGCGTGCGTGGGGTCCGCTACACGTCGCCGGTCGAGCTGGTGGTGAGCGGACCGGACGGGTCCGACGAGTTCCGGCCCGTGTTCGTCGGGTCGTCGGAGGACGACCATCTTCAGCTCGAGTTCGCCGGCACGATCCGTGTCGTCCTGCACTACCGGATGGTCGGCGACGTGCTGGAGCGCTGGGTCTCAGTACTCAACGACGGCGCCGACGACCTCACGCTGCATCGCCACGACTCGGCCGGGTTCGTGGTGCCTGCCGGCAACACCGTCAAGTACCTGTGGGGCGAGTGGAACAGCGAGTTCCAGCAGGCGTCGGTGCCCCTGCCGCGCGGGCGGTTCACGATCGGCAGCGCTCAGGGGATCACAGGGCACTCGTACTCGCCGTTCCTCGCCACCGACGGGCCCGTCGCCTACGGCGTCCAGCTCGCGTGGTCCGGGTCGTGGGAGATGTCGGCGGACGTCGACACCACCGGGTTGCTCCGCATCCAGGCCGGCCGGACCTCCTCGAGCCTCGGGTTACGGCTGGCACCGGGACAGACGTGGGAATCGCCGAAGGCGGTCGGCGCCTGCAGCGCGGAGGGCGGCGACGGACTGGCGCGAGCCTTCCACGAGTACGAGCGCGCGACGTCGCGGAAGCGGACGCCGCACGTGCTGTACAACTCCTGGTTCGCGACCGAGTTCGACATCCGCGCCGAGCATCAGCTCGAGCTGGCGCGGCGGGCGGCGGGGATCGGCGTCGAGACCTTCGTGGTGGACGACGGGTGGTTCGTCGGGCGGTCGGACGACGCCGGCGGGCTGGGCGACTGGGAGGTCGATCCGGCCAAGTTCCCGGCCGGCCTGGACGCGTTCATCGGGCAGCTGAAGGACCTCGGGCTGGACTTCGGGTTGTGGGTCGAGCCGGAGTCGGTGAGCCCGTCGTCGCAGCTGGCCGCGGAGCATCCGGAGTGGATCCTGCGGACGGCGGGCCGCGAGCCGGTGCTGATCCGGAACCAGCTGCTGCTCGATCTGAGCCGGGACGACGTGGCGGAGTTCATCTGGAGCACGCTGGACCGACTGCTCACGTCGTACGACATCAAGTACCTGAAGTGGGACGCGAACCGGCCACGGCTGGACAGCGGTGACCAGCGGCGGGATCTGGACGGTCTCGTGGTGACGAATCTCTACGGGATCCTGGATCGGCTGCGGGACCGGCACCCCGAAGTGTTCGTCGAAGGGTGCGCCGGCGGCGGTGCGAGGGTCGACCTGGGGATGGCTGCCCGCGTCGACACGTTGTGGCCGTCGGACAACACCGCGCCGCTGGATCGGCTGCGGATCCAGGACGGGTTCCGGACCGGTTTCGCGCCGCATCTGATGAGCTCGTGGGTGACCGACGCCGCCGGGACGCACGACGGACGGGAGCGGTCTCTCGACTTCCGGTTCCACGTGGCGATGGCCGGTGTGCTCGGGATCGGCGCGGACCTGTCGCGCTGGACCGACGACCAGCTGAAGACGGCCGCGCGGCACATCGAGCAGTACAAGGGCTTCCGAGAACTGATTGCTGATAGCAAGGTCTACGGACTCGACGCCGGCGTGCAGTACGTCGATGCGCGGAAGTCCGTGGTGTTCCTGTGGGAGACCGGCGACGGCAACGTGCGCGGCACGCTGCCGACCAGGCCGCGGCGGGTGCCGTTGGCCGGGCTGGATCCGGCGAAGAACTACCGGGTGGGCAACGAGACCCGTCCGGGCAGCTACCTGCTGCAGGCCGGGGTCGTGTTCGACGACTCCGCCGACTCGCACTGCCTGGTCGTCGAAGCACTCGACTGACCGTCCGCTCATACGGCAGCAAGGGAAGGAAAGATGAAAACACGTTCTGGTGGGGTGTTCGCACGCCTCCTCGGTGGGGTGACCGCGGCGGCGTTGCTGGCCGGCGCGCTCGTGGCCACGACCGGAGCTGTGGCGGCTCAGGCCACAGCTCCGCTCCTCAGCCCGACGCCCTACATGGGCTGGAACACGTACTACGGTCTCGGTGGCGACTTCACCGAGGACACGATCAAGTCGGTCGCGGACTCGCTGGTGAGCCGCGGACTGGCGAAGGCCGGCTACGACATCGTCTGGCTGGACGGTGGCTGGCAGGCCGATCAGTCCCGTAGCGACGCCGGTGACCTGGTGCCGAACCCGGCCAAGTTCCCGAACGGACTGAAGCCGCTGGTCGACTACATCCACAGCAAGGGACTGAAGGCGGGCATCTACACCGACGCCGGCCCGTACATCCCCGGCAAGTGCGGTCTCGGCAGCGGCGGGTACTACCAGCGCGACGCGGACCAGTTCGCCGCCTGGGGTTTCGACGCGGTCAAGGTCGACTACCTGTGCGGGATCGCGGCGAACCTGGACCCGAAGACGGTCTACACCGAGTTCGCCCAGGCGCTGCGCAACAACGCCAGCCACCGGCCGATGATCTTCAACCTCTGCAACCCGGTGACGTCGCCGGACTGGGGCAACTACCCGGAGTCCCAGCAGTCGATCAACTCCTGGTCGTACGCGCCGGGGATCGCGCAGTCGTGGCGTACCTACACCGACGTCGGGTTCCAGGGCGACATCAAGTTCAAGGACGTCCTGCGCAACTACGATGCGAACGCCCGGCACCCGGAGGTCGTGAAGCCCGGCGCGTTCAGCGACCCGGACTACCTGGCGCCGGAGCTCGGGATGAGCGACGAGGAGTTCCGCACGCAGCTCACGCTGTGGGCGGTGGCGGCCGCGCCGCTGGTGGTCGGCAGCGACGTGCGCAAGCTCAGCGCGACCACGGTCGGGATGCTGACCGATCCGGATGTGATCGCGATCAACCAGGACAAGGCCGCCGTCCAGGCGGTACGCGCCGGCGCGGCCGGTACGACGGAGACCTGGGTGAAGCGGCTTGCCGACGGCAGCCGCGCCGTCGTCCTGCTGAACCGGGGCGACAGTGCGAAGACCATCACCACGACGGCGTCGGCGGTCGGTCTCAGCGGTGACCGCTTCACGCTGAAGAACGCCTGGACCGACAAGGTGACCGAGAGCGGCGGCGTGATCAGCGCGGCGGTTCCGGCGCACGGTACGGCGCTGTTCCGGGTCTCGGCGGCCCGTGGCATCCCCGGGGTCCCGCATGTGACGGCGGGGATCCCGCAGGTGACCAAGGTCGGCACGGACGCGCAGCCCGAGGGTGCCGCGCCGGTGGTCGCCGGCGGCGACGAACTCACCGTGCAGGTGGCAGTGCGCAACGACGGCCTGATGCCGGTGTTCACCCCGGCCGTGGCAGTTGCTGGTGGCAACGGATGGATGGTGAAGCCGTTGTCGAAGGCGCCTGCTCTGATCGAGGGCGGCCAGCAGGCGACGTTCGGGTTCACCGTGACGCTGCCGGCCGGGGCCGCGCCGGGCACCGCGAGCCTGACCGCGACCACGACGTACCAGGCGATCGGGTACGGCGTGCAGCAGCAGACGACCGTGCTGTCGCCGGTGGTCGTAGCGCCCGCCCCGCCGAGCGGGACGGTGCCGCTGTCGCATCATCAGTGGATCACCGCGACCAGCGGCTGGATGTCGCCGACGATCGACGAGAGCGTCGGCGGGGGCAACCCGATCAAGCTCACCGGTACGACGTACGCCACCGGCATCGGCGTCGCGTCGCCGTCGCTGATCCGGTACTACCTGGGCAAGTCGTGTGCGCGGCTGACCGGCACCGTCGGCATCGACGACGTGGTGAGCAACGTCGGCCCGGACGGCGGTACGTCGACGTTCCAGGTCGTCGGTGACGGCAAGGTCCTGTTCGACAGCGGTACCGTCGACCGCTTCACCCCGAAGCAGTTCGACGTCGACCTGACCGGCGTCCGCGTCCTGGACCTCCTCGTCGGCGACGCCGGCGACGGCGGCTACAACGACCGCGCCGACTGGGCCGCACCGACCGCGACCTGCTGACGCTGCAGCTACCGCCAGCTGACCTCGACCGATTGCAGCCAGGTCCACGTGCGGTTGCGCCATGCCGGGGACTGCTCGGCCAGGCGTGCCGCGTACTCGGGCCAGTCGGTCGCGGTCTGCTGGGACCACGCCTTCTCGGCGGCGCCGGGGAGGCGGGGGAGCAGCATCAGTTCGAGGTCGTCGGGGCCGGTGATGGTTTCGCACCAGATCGCGGCCTCGACGCCGGCCAGCTGATCGGTGGACGTCACGCCCGGCGTGTCCTCGACCGGATCCCAGGCGAGCCCGTCGCGAAGGGTGGCCGGGCCGTAGAACTCCAGCCCCAGCCGTTTGCGCGCCTCCTCCTGTGCGGGGTCGGCCGAGGCGTCGCCGTGCGGGCGGTCGAAGTACAGCCAGGTGGTCGGCGACGCGATCAGCCGCGCGCCGGCGGCGAGTGCCTTCGGGGCGTCGCCCTCGGCCTTCCGTAGGTGTTCGACGAGGATCGGCAGCAGGTCCTCCGGCGGCTTCGGCCCGTTCCCGGCGTCCGCGGCGTCGACGTCGATGCTGATCCAGTACTGCGCGACATCGTCCGGACCCAGCGTGGCCCGGGCGATCTCCTGCCAGCCGACGACGCGCTTGCCCCGTGCCCGCACCAGCGCGGCGGCCTGGTCGACGAACGCGGCGTGGTCCTCGTCCGCCATGCCCCACGCCTCGTCGCCGCCGATGTGCACGTACGCGCTCTGCGGGAACTGCGGGACGACCGCGTCCAGCACGTCCTCGACGAACGCCCAGGTTTCGGGGCGGCCGGGCTCGAGCGCGTTCAGCGGGATCGAGTTCCCGTTGCCGAGATCGATGGTGCGCAGCTCGGCCGGGGCCAGCTCCGGGTACGCCGCGAACACCGCCGACGTGTGCCCCGGCATGTCGATCTCGGGGACGACGGTCACGTACCGGTCGGCCGCGTACGCCACCAGGTCGGCCAGCTCCTCCTGGCTGTAGTACCCGCCCGGACGGTCACCGATCGCGCCGGCGGCGCCCACCTGCGTCAACGCGGGCCGCGACGGTACTTCGACCCGCCAGCCCTGGTCGTCGGTGAGATGGAGGTGCAGCACGTTGAGCTTGTACAGCGCGAGCATGTCGATGACGCGCTTCACCTCGGCCGGCGGATGGAACGTCCGGACCACGTCGAGCGACAGCCCACGCCACGCGAACCGCGGCCCGTCGACGATCCGCGCGGCCGGGAGAACCGCCGTACCGTCCTGCAGATGCGCGGAGATGAGCTGACGCAGTGACGTCAGTCCGCGGTGGACCGCTTCGGGCGTCGGGCCCCACACGCGGACGCCGTCGCTCGTGACCTCCAGACCGTAGCGCTCGTCCACAGCGTCGCCGTCGGCGCGGACCCCGGCTGCGGACGGCACACCGTCGAGGCCGTCGGCGCTGATCAGAACGGTGACCGCCGCCGCCCGGGTCTCGTCCGGCGGGACCGTGCCGTCCACCGTTCGATCGCGGATGACCGGCGGGTGGAGCGTGAGGCCGCTGTCGAGCCGGACCTCGCGGACGAACAGCGCGGCCGGACCGGCCAGCTCCGGCGACTGCACGACGACAGCGGAATCGCCGCTGAGGGTGCAGGTGTCGTCACTCGTGGTCGTCGTCGTGGGGGCAGGGATCACGGGAAGACTCATGCCACGATTCTGCGGCATCGCCGCCGCGCGGGCTGGGTACCGGACACCAATGGACACGCAACGGCTGCTGGACATGGCAGAACGGCTGTCGAAGGTGATCACGCCCGGTGACCTCGACCATACGCTCGAGCGCATCACGGCCGCCGCGGTCGAAGTGCTGGACGAGGTGGACTACGCCAGCATCACGATCCTGCACCTCGACGGCCGGCTGGAAACGGTCGCACCCACCGACGAGTTGCTGTGGGGGGTGGACGCGGCGCAGTACGAGCTGCGGGAAGGACCGTGCTACGACGCCGCCGCCGAGGACATCCATGTGGTCTCGCCGTACCTCGACGGTGATCCGCGCTTCCCGCGGTACGCCGCGACCGCTGTCGCCGCCGGGGTCCAGGCGCAGGCCGGCATCCGGCTCTTCGACGCCCCGAAGTCGCGCGGCGCGCTGAACCTGTACGCGCGCAAGGCCGGCGCCTTCGGCGATCTCGGCGCGCTCGGGCAGCTCTTCCAGCACCAGGCGGCGACGGCGATCGGGTACGCCCGGGAGATCCACAACCTGCAGGAAGCCGTGCGTACCCGGGGCCTGATCGGCAACGCGGTCGGGATCGTCATGGAGCGCTACCACCTGTCCGACGACCGTGCGTTCGCCTTCCTCACCAGGCTGTCCCAGGACGGCAACGTGAAACTGCGCGTGGTCGCCGAGCAGATCGTCGCCGGTACCGCCACCCACTGAACCGGGCCGCGGCGTTCGGACGGCTACTGCGGATAGGGCAGCGGGCCCGACGGTGGCGGACTGCGCCGGGCGACGGCGGTCGCGCTGCGGGCGGTGCCGGTCACCAGGGAGCCGATGGTGATGCCGATGGCCAGATTGATCAGCGCGGTGGCCACGCTCTCCCACGAGCGTTCGGCGGCGAAGGGCGCGAGTACGGCGGCCAGCGTGACCAGCGTCATGACCCACTTGAAGAACCGGAGCGGTCGCGGCGTGGACAGGATCAGCAGATGAACGAGTCCGGTCGCCAGGAGGGCCGCGCCGGCGGACACCCAGGCGTACGTCCACGTGTCGGCGTCGCCCCAGACTCCCTGCCCCTGGGGAGCGAGCACCTCGAGGTCGAAGACACCACGGGCGACCAGGATGCCGACGACCGCGACGAGGGCGGCAACGACGGCGGTGGCCGCTCCGCCCGCCCAGAGACGGCCGGCATTCACGCGCGGGGCCTGGTCGGCGGCGGGTGACGAAGGTGGCACGGTCATGCGTCGGACCCTCCTGTCAGGCGGCGTTCCCCAGACCTTGGCCAGCTGCGCGGCCGGGTCGCATCACTCGGAGCGGATGATTCGCCGATCCACCCCGGCGTCGTTCACCCAGTGGGGATGAGGCGGCGGCCGTGTCGTCGGCCGAGGCTGCAGTTGACGTACAGACCGACCCACAAGGGAGCGCACGATGGCGACACTGACGGTGTGGAAGTTCGACAGCCCGGCAGGGGCCGAAGAGGCGGTCGGAACGTTGGAGCACCTGGCCAAACAACAGCTCATCCAGCTGCACGACGCGGCGACGGTGACCTGGGAGCCGGGCAAGAAGAAGCCCAAGACGCGGCAGCTGCACAACCTCGCGGGCGCCGGGGCGCTGGGCGGCATGTTCTGGGGCATGCTCTTCGGGCTGATCTTCTTCGTTCCGCTGTTCGGCGCCGCCATCGGCGCCGCGACCGGCGCGCTGGCCGGATCGATGAGCGACGTCGGTATCGACGACGACTTCATCAAGACCGCCCGCGACAAGGTCACCCCCGGAACCTCGGCACTGTTCGTGATGTCGAGCGGCGCCGTGGGCGAGAAGGTGAAGGCAGCCTTCGACGAGCGCGGGCTGCGGCCCGAGCTCATCGAGTCGAACCTCTCGAGCGAGCAGGAGGCGGAGCTGCGCGAGCTGATCTCCCAGTAGCCGCGACAGACCGCGACGAACCGCGACCGGATCGGCGGATGGATGTCCGAGACGACAACGGCCACCGTCAGCCGATCCGAGCTCGCCGGACGCCTCGCCCATGGTGTGCGGCACCGGCGCTGGTACTCGTGGCTGGCGTCGGCGCTCGTGTGGGTGGTGGCGACGGCGCTGGCGGTGCTGGTGGCCGACGCGATCGTGCCCGGGTTCCACGCGGACGTCCCGCTCGGTCCGCTCGGTTTCGCCGTCGTCCTCGGGATCGCGGGCGTCGCGCTGCAACCGCTGCTCGTCGCCGGGGCGGTCCGGCTCGGCTGGGCAGGCGTCCTGGTGCTGGCCCTCGTCGGGCAGGCGACGATGGTCCTCGTCGCCGCATGGATCCTGCCGGGAGTGCACATCGACGACTTCTGGTCCGCGTTACTGGTCGCCTGGATCGTCGGTGTCGTCGGCACCGTGGTCGGCTGGCTCAGCACCGCCGGCACCGACGACGGCATGGTCGAGCGGCTCGTCGCCTCCGGCCGTCGCCGCCCGGCCGAGCTGGACGACGCCGCCGTGGACGGTGTGGTCTTCGTCCAGATGGACGGCGTACCGTTCCCCGTCCTGCAGATGGCGGTCACGGCCGGCGCGGTGCCGACACTGTCGCGCTGGCTGCGCTCGGGCAGTCACCGGCTGCACGAGTGGACGCCGAAGCTGCCGGCCACGACGCCCGCGAGCCAGATGGGCATCCTGCACGGTGTGATCGACGGGATCCCGGCCTTCCGCTGGTACGACCGCGAGGGCGACCGGATCCTGGTGGCGAACCGGCCCGCCGACGCCGCCGTGATCGAGGCCGCGCTGACCACCGGGCACGGGTTGCTCGTCGACGGCGGCGTCAGTATCGGCAACCTGTTCACCGGTGACGCGCCGCAGGCGGCGCTGACCATGAGCCGGCGGGCCGGCCGGGGCGAGATCACCCGGCGCGCGGTGGCCCAGTTCGTCGCGAGCCCGAGCGGGCTGACCCGGGGCCTGTCCCGGTCGGTCTCGGAGCTGCTGCGCGACCGGTTCCAGGCCCGCCGCGGCGTCCGGCGGGACGTCCAGCCGCGGTGTCACCGCTCGTGGTCGACGGCGGCTCTGCGGTCGGTCACCAACGGGGTGCTGCGCGACGTCAACACCGCACTCGTCGCCCAGCACATGCTGCGCGGCACGCGGTCGATCTACGTCGACTACGTGGACTACGACGAGGTCGCGCACCACGCGGGTGTCCTACGTCCGGAGAGCCTCGAGGCGCTGGAGTCGGTCGATCGCGTCCTGCACCAGCTCGAGCTGGTCGCGTCCGTGGCGCCGCGCCGGTACCGCTTCGTGATCCTGTCGGACCACGGCCAGGCGCAGGGCACCCCCTTCGCGGACCGGTACGGCGAGGAGCTCGCGGTCGTCGTGTCGCGCCTGGCAGCGGCCGATGTCGCGGTGTCGTCGGCACCGGTCGAGGGCTGGGGCCGGACCCGGATCCTGGTGGACGAACTGGCCACCGGCAAAGGCGTCGGCGGGCGGACCATGCGCAACGCCGCCGCAGCCATCGAGCGTCGCGGGCACGACGACGCCGACGCCGTCGAGGCCGGCGACCGCCGCCGGTCGGGCAAGGCCGAGGGCGACGAGGAGTTCCACGTGTTCGGGTCGGGCAACCTCGGACTCGTCTACGTCCGCGGCAGCCGGGAGCGACTGACCAGGGGCGAGCTCGACCGCCGGTATCCGGCACTGCTGGCGGGGCTGGCCGCGCATCCGGGCGTCGGCTTCGTGGTCGTCCTGGACGAGGTCGACGGGCCCATCGCGTTCGGCGCCGCGGGCAGCCACCGGCTCGACGACGGCCGGGTCGACGGCGTCGATCCGCTGGCCCCGTTCGGACCGGACGCGCCCGCCTTCGTCCGCCGGGCGGCGCTGCGCCCCGAGGCGCCCGACATCTACGTGAACAGCCTGGTCGATCCCGGCACCGAGGAGGTCGCCGCGTTCGAGGGCCTGGTCGGGTGCCACGGCGGGCTGGGCGGCTGGCAGGACCGCGGCCTCGTCGCCGTTCCCGTGGACGTGCCGTTCCCGGACGAGCGGGTGGTCGGCGCCGACGCCTTGCACGTCGCCCTGCTGGGCATCCTGAGGTACTGCGGCCATCGGACCGACGTCTCCCGCGACGTGCGGTCCACCGCGACGCCGGGCACCTGAGCGGGCCCGCGGGCCGCGGCTACAGGCCTGTCTCGGCCTCCAGCCGGCCGCTCTCGACCGCGTTCAGGAACACCTGGTAGTCGCGCTCGTTCTGGTCGGCGTACGCCTCGGCGTACTCGACCATCGCCTCGGGGAAGGCGTCGTCGCCGCCGAGGTACGTCGCCAACGCGATCCGGTCACCGGAGCGGGCGTGGGCCCGGGCCAGTGTCCAGCCGCACAACTGGCCGTACATCGTCATGCCGGCCGGATCCAGCTTGTGGACCACGGCGGCGCCCTTCGTGTCCCGCAACTGCCGGACGTAGAAGTCGCGCGCCTGCCCGTCGATCCCCTCGGTCCGCCGCCAGCCGAGGAGGATGTCGCCGGTCGCCTGCAGCAGGCGTTGCCCGACCACCACCCGTTCGCCGTCGTTGCGCGGTGCGGGCCGCTGCCTGAGCGCGGTCGGGACCTTCGCCTTGAGCACGGACGGCCCGGCCTCCTTGACCTGGAGGAGGAGCTGATCACCGTCGTCGCGGCCACGGAGCAGCACGATCCAGCAGCGCGTGCCGACGCTGCTCACGCCGATCACCTTGCGCGCGATGTCGACGACCTCGAACTGGTCCAGGAGCACCCGGCACTCGGCCGGCAGCGACCGGCGGTGCAGGTTCAGCAGGTCCTTGATCCCGGCCTCGAGCTCCTCCCGGCCGTCGTCGGGCAGGAGGTCGGCGATCGGCTCGAGCAACGGAGGATCGGCCTTGAACCGGATCCCGTCGTCGGTCATCTCGGTGAGCTTGGGGAAGGACTTGAGGCTCGCGCCGCCGCGGGCCTTCGGCACGGCCTGGCCGACGTTCTTGCGCCTGCTCGAGGTCATCTTGGCCCGCAGCATCGCGTAGACGTCGTCGACGTCCGTGCGGGCGTACCAGACGTCCAGAGCGTGCATGGTCCCGAACTCGGCGCCGGCGTCGCGATAGCGCTGGACCGTCTCCAGCACAGCCTTGCGGCGCTCCTTGCGCGTGAACCCGTTGCACCGGCCCGCGACCGCGATGCTCGTGGCCAGGCGTTTGACGTCCCACTCCCACGGACCGGCGATGGTCTCGTCGAAGTCGCTGACGTCGAACAGCAACCGGCGCTCGGGCGTTCCGAACACGCCGAAGTTCGCCAGGTGGGCGTCACCGCACAGTTGCACCCCGAGACCGGACACCGGCGCCACCGCGAGATCGGTCGCCATGCCGACGGCATTGCCGCAGAAGAAGGCGAACGGCGACACCGTCATCCGGCCGTGCCGGACCGGCACGAGGTCCGGAACGCGGGACCGGGCCTGCTCCTCGAGCAGGACGACCGGATCCCGGCGCAGCGCGGGGAGCACCAGCTGCCCCTGCTCGCGCGGCGGCAGCGCGGTCCGCGCGGCGAGTCCGAGGCGGGCGTGGTCGGACGGCGTCAGCCGCCGGACGGGCGCCGAGCGATCGACGGCAGGGACCGAACCGGGTGCGCGGACGACGGCCGGGGCCGGCACCAAAGGCATGGATGCGCTCATGTTCGGTTACCCCTCCGTCGTGCCCGGGCGCGTGATCCGGCGCTGATTCCCCGACGTCCACCGAACACCGCGGGCCCGCCGGACAGCATCACCCGTTCCGGATGAAACCATCCGCGCGGTCCTGATCGGTACAGCTAGGCCTTCGCGCCGGCGTCCCGGGCCGGCGGCGGACCCTGCACGCGGACCATCCGGAAGGAGTTCAGCAGCCCGGCGAGACCGGCCAGGATCGGGATGCCCAGCGCCACCTGCAGGGCGATCGGTCGCGCCGTGGTGTTGATGTCGAGGATCTCCGCGCTGACCTCGGGCGGCTGGGTGGCGAGCAACTCCTCGAGCTGGGTGTTGCTCATCACCTCCGCGTCCTCCTCGAGCGCGTCGGCGACCTGTTGCTGCTGCGCCGGCTGCAGCACCGTGCTGGATTCCGCGAGGTTCGTGAAGGTGAAGGCCAGCGTCGCGAGCATGATGGCCCCGGCGAACGCGAGCCCGAACGACAGGCCGAACGAGCCGGCCGCCGAGTTGACCCCGGCCGCCTCGCTGACCCGTTCCTGGGAGATCGGGGACAGCGTGTAGTTGTTGAGCTGGGACACCAGCAGGCCCAGACCGACCCCGACGACCACCAGCGGTGCGGCAAGCGCCCAGCCGGAGTCGGCCCGCGGCACGATCGGGAGCAGCACGACCAGGCCCGTGGTCAGGATGACGAATCCCCACCTGATGATGTGGCTCGGGCGCCGTCCGCCGGCCTTCTTCTCCGCGAGGATCGCCGTCCCGAACATGCTCAGCGAGAGCGGGGCCAGCGACAGGCCGGCTTCCATCGCGTTGTACTCCAGAACCATCTGCAGATAGATCGGCAGCACGATCATCGTGCCGCCCAGCGCGATCTGCTGGAGCATCTGCCCGGAGATTCCGAGCCGGAAAGCGTCCGACCCGAACAGGCCCGGGTCGATCAGCGTCGGCCGGTCCCGGCGCTTGCGGCGCACCAGCCAGTACCCGAACGACCCGAGCCCGACCGCGCCGACGGCAAAGATCAGGCCGACGTACTCGCCGCCTTCCTGCCAGACCAGGATGCTCGCGACGATGCCGCCCATCCCCACCACGGACAGGATCGCGCCGACGACGTCGACGTGCCGGGATCCGGTGAACGGCGCGTCATGGATCAGGCCGTGCCCGGACAGCACGATCGCGATCACCACGACCTCGAGCAGGAAGGCCACCCGCCAGGACAGGTACGTGGTGATGAACCCGCCGAGCAGCGGCCCGACCGCGGCGGCCAGCGCGGCCGCGGCGCCGACCAGGGCATACGTCTTGGTCTGCGCCTCGCCTTCGAAGTTGCCGTGGATCAGGGCCTGCATGGCGGGCAGCAGCAGCGACGCCCCGATACCGCCGACCAGGGCCCAGAAGACGATGATCGCCGTCAGGCTCTGCGCCAGCGTCATCGCCGAGGCGCCGATCGCGTACCCGCACAGGCCCAGCAGGTACGCGCGCTTGCGGCCGATCAGGTCGCCGACCTTGCTGCCGATCAGGATGAACGCCGCGGAGACCAGCGCCTCCAGGGCGATCGCCGACTGGACACCGCTCACCGTCGTGTCGAGGTCCCGGACCACCGAGGCGATCGAGACGTTCATCAGCGACGTGTCCACGACCAGCACGAACATCGCCATCGCGAGCAGGATGCTGAGCCGCGGGTTGGCCTTCGTGCCGGCCGGCACACCGCTCGGGTCGTCGGTCATGACTGCCGCTCCTATCGATCGGCCACCGACCAGGCCCGGGTCGGTCGCGGCCACGACGCCCCGTGCGGCGGCTGGTCAGCCGGCGAGGATCTTCGCCTTCTGCGCCTCGAACTCGGCCTCGGTCAGGACACCCGACTGCTTCAGTTCGCCCAGGCTCTTGAGCTGCTCCAGGCGGTCGGTGGTGCCCGGCTGTGCGGGCGCCTGTTGGGGTGGCGGCGGCGGTGGTGCCGTCTGCTCGGCGTACTCCTGATCGCGCGCGGCCGCCGTATCGGCGTCGCGCTGAGCGAACTTCGCGTCCTGACGGCGCTGCACCCGGCCGTGCACCGCGGTCGCGGTGCCCGCGACGGCAGCGGTCCTCACGATCCCTCGCAACAGTCCTGGCATGTCAGGCTCCTCAACTCGTCGTTTCCAGGGACTCCAGAGCTTCCAGCGCGTCCAGGACTTCCATCACGTCCTGGGCCGGGATGCGTCCGCCGGCGATCAACTGACCGCCCGACTCGAGCGCCGCCGCGACGAACGGGATCGCCCACGTGTTCTCGTACACGATCAGCGCGGCCAGGGTGCCCGGCTCCATCGCGGCCGCCGCCGCCGCCAGATCGTCGTCGGCCAGGATCCCGGTCCGGGCACCGCTGAGGTCCGCGAACCCGCCGGCCGGCCCCGTGGCCTCGGCCAGATCGACCAGATAGGGCGAACCGCCGGCGTCCTTGCCGACCAGCATCACGTCGTACACGTGGATGATGCCGCGATCGACCAGGCTCACCAGTTCCTCGGCCGCTCGTCCGGTCAGCTTGTTGCCGGTGAACTCGAGGAGTACGTAGTCGATGGGTCCGTGAACGTCTGCATCCGACATGGCTCTCCATCCCTCCCAAGGGGCGTGCGCCCCCGGCGTCCTGTGTGGCCCACCCTGCCGTGGGCCGGTGGTGGCGGCATCACCCTCGCGGGATGAACTCCGGCGGTGCGGGTGCGGGTGCGGGTACGGGCGCGGGGGCCGCGACCTCGGCCGGCGTCAGTTGCCGGATGCTCAGGATCGTCAGGCCCGCGACCTGCAGCCGCGCGACCAGGTCGTCGATGCCCTGGTCCTCGCGCAACCGCAGCCGGAACACACCGGCCGTCCGGTGATCGACCGACGGCCCGGCGCAGAACGCCAGCGTGGCCGGCCTGACGTCGCCCGCGAGCACCACCTGGTACGACGGGTGGCAGCGTTCATGTGGTGGTGTCATCGTCTCCGCTCCGTTGGTCGAAATCCGTCCACTCCGTCGACGGTGACGCCGGATCGAGCACACGCCGTACTTCGATGACCTCGATGCCCAGGGACCGGAGTCTCGCGAGCAGGCCGTAGAGCGCCGCCTGGCTCGGGATGCTGTAGACGACGGTGTTCACCTGGTCGACCGCGACCGTCACCGCGCGCATGTCTCGGAGATCCTTTTCGGGTACTGCGTCGGCCACGCGCACCTCGTACGTCGCATCGACCATCGAAACCACTCCGTTCGCCACCTGTGCGATCGACGCTCGCAAAGGTCCGATGCCGCGGCGTCACCCCTGCGGGGTGAACTGCCCGCCGACAGCTGCCGGACAGTGCCGAACGTCCGGCGATCGGACGCGAAACGCTGGTTTTATGGGCCTGTTGGTGGTTTCGTCATGAAGGTAAGTCCGCTCACGTACGCCCTCCCCAGCGTTTGGCGCGACCACACGTCCTCGGGGAGGGATCATGCCGAGCGAGCAGTTTGCGAGAACGGGCGGCAGCCGCCGTACGTCGCCCCACACGTCGTTCGAGGGCCGCCTCGGATCCGCGATCGGACCGCCGGCGGCAAGGGCCGGCACGGTGCCCAGGCAGCGACTCGTCGATCGCTTGGACCTCGGCGTCCAGCGACCCCTGACCCTGATCAGCGCGCCGGCCGGCTTCGGCAAGACCCTGCTGGTGGAAGCGTGGGCCGAGCTCTATCGCGGCCCCGCCGTGGTCCGGCGGGTCAACCTGGCGACCGGAGGTGAACCGGCGGACGTCCTGAAGTCGGTCCACCAGGTGTTGCGCCGCGAGGACCGCCAGGTGCTGGTGCTCGTCGTGGACAGCGGCGACCAGGTGATCACGCCGGAGTTCGGGAAGAGTCTCGACCACCTCGTCCGCGGCTACGCCGGACGTTTCCGGGTCGTCCTGCTGACGCGGTACGACCCGCCGCTCCCGTTGCACCAGTACCGGCTGGCCGATGCCATCGCCGAGATCCAGGCCGCCGACCTGGCGTTCACGACGGACGAGACGAGCGCGCTGATGCGCGAGTTCAGGCTGGACCTGACCGCGGCGCAGATCGCCGACCTGCACGTCAGGACCGACGGCTGGCCCGTCGGTCTGATGTTCGCGGCCATGAACCTGGCCGGGAAGTCCGACCCGGAGCGGGTGATCCGCGAGTTCCGCGGCGACACCGGCAACGTCGCGGCGTACCTGATGTCCGAGGTGCTCGACTCGCAGCCGGCCGAACTGCGGCAGTTCCTGCTCCGGACCAGCCTCGTGGACGTGATCAGACCGGGCTTGGCCGAGACGTTGACGGGGCGTCGGTGCGACCTTCGCTCACTGCAGTTCCTCGCCCGCGGCAACTCGTTCATCCAGCCCGTGCCGGGCACGGCGGACGGGTACGGCTACCAGGCGCTGTTCCGTGAGTTCCTGCGCGCCGAGATGCTGTACGAGCAGCCGGCCGCCGTTCCTGCGCTGCACCGCGCCGCGGCCGCCTGGTTCGCCCGGAACGGTCAGCCGCTGGAGGCGATCCACCATGCGGTCACGGCCGGCGACTGGTCCCGCGCGGCCGGCTACCTGGCGGCGGATCTCGACTCGGCCGCGCTCCTGATCGGACGCCGCAGGCGGCAGGTGACCGCGTTGCTCGCGGGCTTCCCCGATGACCTGGAGGGCCCCGAGGCGGCGGTCGTCAGGGCGACCCTCGCCCTGGCCGGGTTCGATGTCGGCGGCTGTATCTCGGAGCTCGACCGGGCGCAGGCCTGGCTGGACGACGAAGCATCCGTCCGCAGCCAGGCGGTCGACCTGGTCATCAGCATGCTGCGGGCGGTCTGTGCCAGCCTGGGGGCCGCGACCGATGCCGACCTGGGTGTCGTCCTGGCCGCCGAGGCCAGGCTTCAGGCGGCATCGCCGCGATCGGCGGTCTTCCATCCGGAGGCGAGGCTGCTGATCCTCGCCTGCAAGGGCCGGATCCTGCTCCAGCGCGGGGACTTCCCGGCGGCCGTCGCGGCCTTCGACGACGGCATCGCGCTCGCGGAGGAAGCCGGCGCGGTGGAGGCCTTGACCGAGTTTCTGGGGATGGCCGCACTGGCCGAGGCGATCCGTGGACGGCTGCGGCGGACCGGTGAGATCGTCGCGCAGGCGGCCGCGCTCGCGGAATCGGGGGCAGCGCCCGATCTGGCGCAGGCCACGCTGGTGGCGGAGGCCTGGCTGCACACCGACCAGGGAGATCTGGCCGAGGCCGGCGGGCTGGTGCGGCGCGCCGAGGAGGCCGTCGATCCCACCCACGACGCCCGGGTCGTCACCGCGGCGTGCGCGCTGGTGCGGGCCAGGCTGCTGCGAGCCGGCGGCGACCTCGAGCAGGCCACCGCGGAACTGCGGGCTGCCAGCGACGACTTCGGCGCGTACGGCGGCTGGCTCGACCAGGCCCTGATCATCGACGCGGCCAAACTCCTCGTGACGCAACACCAACTGCAGGAGGCCGTCGGAATGATCGAGCGGTCGCCAGGTCGTGAGCAGGCCGGGTCGCTCCTGGTCCTGCAGTGCGCGGCGGTCGACGCAGGCGAGCGCGTACCCGCTCAGCCGCCGGTGGCCGTCGATCGTGCCGCGCCCCTGCAGACCCAGGTGGACGGCTGGCTGGTCCAGGCCGCGGAGTCGATCCGGGCCGGGAACACCGCACGCGGTGGGCTCTGTCTGGAACGAGCCCTCCGGCTGGCGGCTCCGGAGCACCTGCGCCGGCCCTTCGTGGAGGCACCGCCGGTCCTGCGGAAGCTGCTGCAGCCGACCGGTGACGCGATCCGGCATCACCCCTGGCTGCGGACGCCGTCCCATCGACGGCCGGACCGGGCCGCCGATCGGTGGGGGACGTCCCGGAACGAACTCGTCATCACCACGGCACTCACGGGCAAGGAACAGGAGGTGCTCGAGCACCTCGCCGAGCTGCTGACCACGGAGGAGATCGCCGACACCATGTTCGTGTCGGTGAACACGGTCCGGAGCCACGTCCGGAGCATCCTTCGCAAACTCGGCGCGTCGCGCCGCAACGAGGCTGTCCGCCGGGCCTGGGAGATGGGACTGCTGCCCACGCACCCGGAAGCTTGATCACGCAGAACACGAAGCCCGGTCAGAACTCCGCCGACCCTCGTAGCCGGCGGGGGCGGCCGTCCGGGTCGTAGACCAGGCGGTAGAGCGGCTCGGCCCAGAGCGCCTGGAAACGGCTGAGCGGCTCGGTCCGGTGCGCGCGGATCTGTCCGGGAGGCCGCGCGCCCTGGCAGCCCCCGGCGTACCAGGCGTCCAGCTTCGCGGCGGTTCGCGTCCAGAGATCCAGGCCGTCCGCGGGGTCGAGAGCAGCGAGACGTTCGCGCGTCTGGCCGAGGTGCTCCGACCACACCTCCAGCCGCAGGTCACGAGCCAGCCGCCGCGCGCCGTCCGTGCCGGTCGTCCGGCTCTCGACGGTCGTGTCGACAACGGCGCAGGTGAGCTCGCTGTCGCTGGTCCAGGAGCGGCGGTTGAAGTTGTCCGAACCGCACGTGAACCACGTGTCGTCGACGACACAGATCTTCGCGTGCACGTAGATCGGCGTGCCCTCGTCGTTCTCCAGGTCGAAGATCCCGACCCGCTCGGGCGCCGTCTGCCGCAGCAGGCGCACGGCGCGCAACTGACCGAAGCGGGACGGCGGTCCGCTCAGGGCGCCGTCGGCGTCGGGGTATCGCGGGACGACGATGATCACGCGGAGCCCTGGAGACCGCGCCAGGGCGTCGTGGATCCCCTGGGCGACCAGCTCGGACCACAGGTACTGGTCCTCCACGTAGATCAGGTGCCGGGCGTTGGCGAACGCCTTCTCGTACGCCCGGGCGACGCTGCGCTCACCCTCGGGCGCGAACGGATAGCCGGGACGCTTGTGACCGTACGTCCGCAGCACCTGGACGGTGTGCGGACCGGCCGGCGGCGGATCCGGGAACGACTCGGGCAGCGGCCGCGGATGCCGCGGCATCCGGGCGAGCCGCTGCACGACCATCCGGTACGGCGTCCACCGGTCGAGCGAATGGCGGTCGTCCCAGCGCTCGCAGAACGTGCGGAGCAGGTCGCCGACGACCGGACCGCGGATCTCCAGCGCCGCGTCGTGCCAGGGCGTGCGGTCGCCGTACCTGCGGTCCATCGGCGCCCGCTGCGGATCTCCCAGGTGGTCGCGATCGTCGCGGCGCTGGTGGCACAGGTCGATGCCGCCGACGAACGCGAGGTCCCGTTCCGGCCGTCCGGCGTGCCGGATGACGAACAGCTTCTGGTGGTGCGACCCCAGCCGCCGGACCCGCTGGTCGAGAAGAACCTCGGCGCCGACCCGGTTGAGCCTGGTCCCCAGCCGCCGGTTCTCCCGGGCGCTGAACCGCAGGTGATCCGAGTGCGACCGCCACAGCAGCCCTCTGACCTCGACACCCGAGCGGACCAGGTCGGTCAGCACAGCGCCGATGGTCGGGCCGTCCGGCAGCAGCTTCTCGTCCGCGTCGCCGCGCCAGTCGGTGAAGTACACGCGGTCGCCGGGGCGCAGTGCGCACAACTCCTCGTACAGCCGGCGGAAGTAGGTCGCGCCGTGGATCAGCGGGCGGACCAGGTTGCCCTCGACCCAGGACCCGTCCACGTCGCCCATCCGGTCGATGTCCGTGCCGGGGTTGCCGCGCTCGTCGGTGCGGAGGAACCACTTCCCGGCGATCTGGTCGGTCATCGTTCACCTCCGTCCGCCGGGTATCGCCGAGGCCGTCCGTCAGCTACGCGGCGGCCGCGCGGGAACCGGTCAGTGCCCAGATGACCCAGACGTCGAGAGCGATCAGCAGCAGCGCCAGGAACGGCTGGTACGGGATGAAGAAGAAGTTGTTCAGCGCACTCAGCATGACCAGGAACAGCGCGACCCACTCCGCCCAGCCGGCCCGGCGGAACAGGCCGACCGCGGTGCCGAGGAGGGCCAGCCCGAAGATCAGGTAGATCCAGCCCCAGGCCGTGAGGTCCAGGTCGAACGCGTAGCCGCGGACCTGGACGAAGTACTCGTCGTCGATGATCGCGGACAGGCCGGTGATCACGTGGAACGCGCCGATCGCCACCAGCACCACGGCGGCGAAGACGACGGCGCCCTTCGCCCAGCCCGACCGGGGCGGTGACGCGACGGTGCGGTTGTCGGTCATCTGCGATCACTTCCTCCCGCTCGATCCCCGACGGACGCCGGGATCGCGTCGACAGTAGGTCCGCGCCGATCGTCCGCGCGTCACCCGCGGCGGACGACGTGCACCCCGCGCAGTGCGGCAACTCAGTGCGACAAGGCGGCCTTCAGCAGGACGATCACCAGGCCGAGCAAGAGGTTGACCACCCCCGCGGCGACCAGACGAATCCAGGTCGCACCCGCCCGGGCAGCGACGTACAGCGCCCATCCCAGCTGGGAGCCGACCGCGACCGCGAGCGCCAGCCAGGCGGCGCCGGCGTCCGACAGGCCGGCGAGGGCGCCGATACCGGCCGCCGCCGCGGGCGGTACGGCGGCCTGGACCAGCGGCCACTCCCGCCGGGCGGCGGCGCGGATGCTCCGCAGTGGCGGGAAGGCCCGCGTCGACCGCTCGGTGGCGAGCTGCGCATAGACGTGGGCCAGCCAGAACACCACGCCGGTCGCGAGCAGGAGGGCGATCAACTGACCCGGACGCGGCGGCTGCTCCCCGGGACCGGTCCCGGCCACCACCGAGGCCGCGAGCAACGATCCGTAGACCGCGCCGGCGTTGTCGGACGGCTCCGGCCGGTCCACACCGGCGGTGCCGGCCGTCGACTCGTCGCCCATCCCGCCTCCTCCGCGAACCGCTGTCACGCGTCCGCGATCGCCGCCGGGCGCCTCATCTCGTCCGGGATCGAGGGCAGTGTCCGGCAGCGACGTCCGGGTGCTCCTCACCCTGCCCGGATGACCGATCCGCCCGCCCCGCCGCGGATCATCCGGTGCGGGTGATGCTGCCCGGGGCGATCTGGGCGATGTTCGGAGCCGGGTGAGTCGGCGAGAGGGGGTTGCGACGATGTCCGCAGGCTCCGGCGGGTCCCCCGACGAGCGGGCTCCGGCTGCGGAGCCGGCGACTCCCAGCTGGGCGCTTCCGCGCGGGGTCGTCGTCCTCACCGGGACCGCGGGCGCCGTCCTGACCGCGATCGGCCTGCGTGGTCTCTCGCATATCGCCGGTCCCGTGTTCCTCGCGCTCGTGCTGACGATCGCCGTCAGTCCACTGCGCGTGCTGCTCGTCCGGCACGGGGTCAAGCGCTGGCTCTCCGCGCTGATCGCGCTCGTGGTCGTGAACGCGATCCTCCTCGGGGTGGCAGCCGCTCTGGCCTTCTCGGTCGCCAGGCTGGCGACCCTGCTACCGGCGTACCAGGACAAGTTCACCGAGCTCGTCGACGACGTGCGCGGCTGGCTCGCGGACCTCGGCGTGGGCGCCGACCAGCTCCAGGCCGCGCTGGAGAAGATCGACCTGCGGCAGTTCTTCGACGTCCTCCAGGGCTGGTTGTCCGGGCTGCTCGGGGTCGTCTCGGGCCTGGGGTTCGTGATCGTCATCCTGTTCTTCATGGCCATCGACGCCGCCCCGTTCGCGGACCGGATGCGGGAGGCGGGACAGAGCAGGCCGGACGTCATCGGCGCGCTGGCCGGCTTCGCGCGCGACACGACGCGCTACCTGATCGTCGCCACCGTCTTCGGTCTCATCGTCGCCGTGTTCGACGTCGGGATCCTTTACCTGCTGGACATCCCGCTGCCCTGGCTGTGGGGCCTGCTCGCGTTCATCACCAACTACATCCCGAACGTCGGGTTCTTCATCGGGGTGCTGCCGCCCGCGCTGCTGGGACTGCTCGGCCAGGGCTGGGCGACGCTCGTGTGGGTGATCGTGGCGTACAGCGTCGTCAACTTCATCATCCAGTCGATCATCCAGCCGAAGGTCGTCGGCGACGCGGTCGGCCTGTCCACGACGCTGACCTTCCTCTCGCTGATCTTCTGGGCCTGGATCCTCGGCCCCGTGGGCGCCGTCCTCGCCATCCCGCTGTCACTGCTGGTCAAGGCCCTGCTGCTGGACGCCGACCCCTCCACCAAGTGGCTCAGCGGGTTGATCTCCGGCGGTCAGAGTCAGGACGAGGTCCCGGCCCCCGAGCCGCCCCCCGAGTCGCCCCCTGAGTCGCCCTCCGAGTCGCCCTCCGAGCCCGCGGAGCTGCCCGCGGACGAAGTCGCCGCGGAACAACCCGGATGAGGAGACCAGCATGCCGCGCTCGGTGTCGTACGAGTTCCCCGACCAGATCCTGCCGACCTGCCAGGGCTTGCCCGGCAGCCTCGCACCCGGCTCACCCACCGCGGATCCGGCCGACGGGAGCGTGCGGATCGGACCCGCCCGGAGCCTGCACTACCAGCTCGACACCCCGCTGTGCGACGTCATCGGGCTCAGCTGCCGGGTACGGATCAAGTACCCCACGCCGACGGTCACGTCGTCGCTGCAGATCCTCCAGCTCGGGGACGCCTTCGACCTGGGACTCGAACCGCTGACCACCTGCCGGGCGCTCGTCCGGGTCAGGCTGCAACAGGTCAGCCACGATCTGGGCCAGGTGGCCAATCCCAGCACCCGCTTCGTCGAGCTGCGCTTCGACTGGCACACCAGCGGCAAGACCTTCCTGCGCGTGGACGGGCGGTTGGTCGGCTACCACGACACGCTCGGCCGGGGACGCCGGCTCAGCATCGCGGACGTCACGTTCGGCCCGGCGACGTCGCTCCCGCAAGTGCCCGCGCAGCAGTACCAACTGGACGAGTTCTCCGTGCGCGCGCTCGTCGGCCGGCCGCACCGGCCGCATCGGCACCGTACGGTCGTGCACCGGCCGTGACGGCCGGTCAGGGCTACCCGCCAGGCTCGGAATCTTCGTGCCGGGCCTTGGTCAAGGACCAGATCACCCACGCGCAGAGTGCGATGACCACCAGGGACCACACGGGCTGGTACGGCAGGAAGAAGAAGTAGTCGATCGCGACCAGCCCGGCCAGGACGATCGCGACGATGCCGGCCCAGGACTGGTTGGCGAACAAGCCGATCCCGACGCCGACGAGTGCCATCCCCAGGAACAGGTGGATCCAGCCCCAGGCAACGGTGTCGAGATCGAACGCGTACCGCCGGCTGACGACCAGATAGTCGTCGTCGAGGATCGCGGCGAGTCCGGCGACGATCGAGAACGAGCCGACCATGACCAGCACGGACGCGGCGAAGGCGAGCCCGCCGACCGCCGTACTCGGAACGGACCGCCGCGAATCCAGATCGCCGTACGTCATCGCGTCCTCCTGCCCGAGTGGGGTCCTCACCCACCGACGATGCCCGCCGGATCGCCCGGATCGCATCGTCCGGCCGGGATGAGGCGACGGTCGCGGCCGGCTGTCAGGGTGCAGCTGGGCGAGTCCGGACCGGGGCCGTTCGCACGACGGAGGCGCGGCCATGACTGAAGCCACGTTCGCGGTGCTCGCGCTCCTCGTCCTCGCCTGGGTGGTCGTCTCGGACCTCCTGGCCAGGGTGAACATCACCGGTCCGCTGGTCTTCACGGTCGCCGGATACCTGATCGGGAGCCACGACTGGGGACACCTCACGGTGGAGGTCGACGCCCCGTCGGTCCACCTGGTCGCGGAGGTGACGCTCGCCCTGCTGTTGTTCGCCGATGCGGCGCGGGTCAACCTCTCCCGGCTGAGACGCGACATCTACCTGCCCGGACGCCTGCTCGGTATCGGACTGCCGCTGTCGGTCGTGCTGGGTTCGCTCCTGGCGGCTTGGCTGTTCGACGACCTCACCTGGGCCATCGCGGGCTTCGTCGGCGCCACGCTGGCTCCCACCGATGCCGCGCTGAGCGCACAGGTCATCAACGACCGGCGGATACCGATGCGCCTGCGTCGCGCGCTGAACGTGGAGAGCGGCCTGAACGACGGCATCGTCACGCCTGTCGTCACGTTCACGCTCGCGGTCGCCGCCGGACAACTCGGAGCGCACGACGGGGGTGGTGGCGCACTGCTCGAGCTCGCGGTCGGCGTGCTGGTCGGGCTGGTGATCGGGCTGGGGAGCGCCAGGCTGCTGGCGGTCGGTTCCCGGCGGCACTGGACGAGCACCGGGGCCCGCGGACTCGGCACCCTGGCAGCCGCACTCGGCAGCTTCGCGCTGGCGCTGACGTTCAGCGGCAACGGGTTCATCGCGGCGTTCGTGGCCGGCCTTGCCTTCCGGGCCGGGCTGGGCAACGAGCCTCTGGACGTGGACGAGGTCGTCGAACTGCCGGAGTTGCTCGGCGAGATCCTGGCGTTCGTCGTCTGGTTCCTGTTCGGGGCGGCGCTGGTTCCGATCGCGATCGACAATTTCGACCTGCCCCTGCTCGCGTACGCCGTGCTGAGCCTGACCGTGGTTCGCATGGTTCCGGTCGCGATGTCCCTGATCGGCAAGGGACTCGACGGGCGCACGGTCCTCTTCCTCGGCTGGTTCGGTCCCCGGGGCCTGGCCTCGGTCGTGTTCGCCCTGCTGGCGATCGAGGAACTGGGCTCGACCGGCCCGGTGCAGCCCGCGATCGCGGCCGTGGCGCTCACCGTCCTGCTGAGCGTCGTACTGCACGGGGTCTCGGCCGGGCCGTTCGGCAGTTGGTACGTGCGCCACGAGCAGGCCGCCGAGGACCCGACCCCGGGCCCGCGGTCACGACGTCCTGCTCATCGACGACCGTGACCGCGACGCAGCGCGACCCGGGCGGCCAGTCGCCCGAAGACCGCTCCGACGGCCACGCCGACCAGAACGTCGCTCGGGTAGTGCACGCCGGTGTACACCCGGGAGAAGGCGACGACCGACGCCGCGGCCAGCAGCGGCGGCCTGAGCACCGGCAGGACCCCGCCGACGGCGACCGCGAAGGCCGCCGCCGACGCGGAGTGTCCGGAGGGGAAGGACCCGGAGGACGGCATCGAAACCCAGCGCTCGACCGGGACGCCGTGGCCGCCGCGGTCCGGACGCAGCCGATCACTCGCCATCCGCTTCAACGGCTGATTCACCACCAGGGAGGCGGCCCCGATCGCGCCCAGGCCGGTGATCGCCGCCCGTCGTCCCCGCGGACCGCCGAACAGCGCGAGAGCGCCGGCCGTCAGGAACCACGGCTTGGAGAAGTCCGCGAAATCGGACACCCGCCGCAGCGGCTCGTCCAGCAACGGCACGGACAGCCGCGCCACCGACTCGAACAGCGCGTGGTCGTAGGCCTCGAGGCGGCGAAGTGTTCGGGACGTCCGGCCGTCGTCGGACTCCGGCCCTCCGGCCGGTCTCATCCGGCCGGTTTCCGGTCCCGGCCGAGCGCGATGCGCACGAGCTCGGCCAGGCCGTCGCGCAGTCCCTCGGGCGCGGTCGCCGACGGCGACGATCCGGGGTGCTGGTGGGCGATGCGTACCCGCAGAACTCCCGGCCGGATCTTGAACCGCAGCGGTGCGTCGAGAACGAGCGCCTCCCCGTCGACACCCGCCGGCAGGGGGCGATCGGCCTCGACCTCGAACGTCGGAGCCGACCACTCGCGCCACGGTCGCTGGACCCGACGTTCGTCGCCCCCGGTCGGCGCTCCGAGCACGGTGATACCGAGCAGACCGTCGTCGATGCGCGGACGCGTGCCGGAACCGACGGCACGACCGAGGCGGTAGCGATTGTTGGACACCAGCACAGCCGCACCCCCACGGTGCCCGTCGCCACCGGGACCGGTCCAGCGCATGTCGAGCTGGCTGCCCTCGGTGCCGAGCGCGTCCGGCACGGTGTCGAGCAGCGTCCGGAGCTTGGCCTCGCGGTAACCGCTGCGCTGGACGGCCTCGGCGTACAGGCCGAGCGACACGTTGTTGACGAACACCCGGCCGTTGACCTCGGCGAGGTCGACCAGCCGTTCGCCGCCGTCGACGAACGCGTCCAGAGCGCCGACGACGTCGTCACGGTCGACCCCGAGGTCGAGTGCGAAGTGGTTGCGAGTGCCGGCCGGCACGCAGGCGTACGGCAGGGACCGCTCGGCGGCGATCGCGGCGACGATCGCCTGCGACCCGTCACCGCCCGCCATCGCGAGTGCGTCGGCTCCCTGCGCGACCGCGCTGCGGACCAGTGTCTCGAGGTCGTCCCCGGCCTTGAGCTCGATCGGCTCGATCCCGCGTTTGCGCGCTTCCTCGGCGAGGGCGAACCGCTCCGCCTTGCCGCCGCCCGAGCGCGGGTTGTAGAACAGCACCGGCCGCTGCGGAGGGGGCACCCGTGGCAGGTCCACCCGGGCGAGGAACGCGGCGCGGGTCGCTGCCAGCGTGAGCAGGAGCCCGCCCAGGACCAGCAGGTCGACGCCGAACGAGCCGCCCACCGCGATGAGCACGATCGCACCGGCCGCCGCCAGACCGCCGATGTACAGCCCGGCGACACGGGCGACACCGCGCCGCAGCGCGCCGTACCAGGCCGCCACGGCGGCGATCACCAAACAGGCCGTGACACCGAGACCCCGCGGGAACTCCCTGACCGCGACCACCACGCCGAGAACAGCTGTCGCCGTCCCGGCCACCAGCGCCACCACCGCCGCGACCCGTCGCCTCATGGGACCACGTCACACCCGTCGCGCGCCGCGGGCATCCCACACCCAGGATGAATCCGTCCCGGAAAGGGCCCGGCCCGATCGTCCCTCAGGGGTGATGCGGGGGCGCGGCTGGTGCTGAATCGTCGGCGCCGTACGCGGATCGCAGGGCCGCGTATCCGGTACGTCCGGCGTGCCGCGCCGGCGACGAGGAGAGAGGCGGCCGGCCATGTCCACGCAAGTGCACCATCTGACGCTGGAGGAACGGCAGGCCCAGGGGCTCGAGGCCCGCCGTCGGGTTCCGCCGGACAGCCACGCGGGCTGGACGCCGGCCGCGGACCGGCCCGACCCGGTCGCGCTGATCGAGGAGCAGAACCTGCGCCGGGACCCGGACCTGGTCCCGGTCCGGCACGGCCGGATGATGGCCTCGCCGTTCACGTTCTACCGGGGCGCCGCCAAGATCATGGCGGTCGACCTCGCCGAGACACCGACGGCCGGTCTGGTCGTCCAGCTGTGCGGTGACGCCCATCTGTCCAACTTCGGCGCTTTCGCCTCGCCCGAGCGCACCCTGGTGTTCGACATCAACGACTTCGACGAGACCCTGCCGGGGCCCTTCGAGTACGACGTCGAACGGCTGGCCGCGAGTTTCATGGTGGCGGCCCAGAACAACGGCTGCTCGGCATCGGATGCCCGTGCGATCACGAAGGGCTGTGTCACGTCCTACCGGCTGGCGATGGCCGAGTTCGCCGCGATGCGGACCCTCGACGTCTGGTACGCGCACGTGGGCGAGACACAGATCAAGGAGGCCGTGGACGCGTTCTTCGCCGCCAGCGGCCGGGCCAAAGGACCCAAGAAGAGCAAGGAGAAGCAGAGCGGCGACAAGGAAAGCGTCACCGCGATGACGCAGAAGCAGGTGAAAGAGGCCCAGAAGCGCTTCCAGAAGAACGCGTTGAAGGCGCACGCCCGCAACAGTGACCAGGCCCTGTCCAAGCTCAGCGAGGAAGTCGACGGCCGCTACCGGATCCTCAGCGCCCCGCCGGTGATCGTCCCGGCACGCGAGCTGCACACGGTGTACGGCCGGCAACCCGATGACTTCGAGGAAGTCGTGATCAACCTGTTCACCGGCTACCGCGCCAGCCTCCGCCCCGAGCTGCGGCGCCTGCTCGAGCGCTTCGAGATCATCGACTGGGCCCGCAAGGTCGTCGGCGTCGGCAGCGTCGGAACCCGGGCGTTCATCGTCCTGCTGCAGGGCCGCGACCGCGACGACCCGCTGTTCCTCCAGGTCAAGGAGGCCACCCAGTCGGTGCTCGAAGGACCGTTGCCGAAGAGCGAATTCGCGCAGTCCGGGGAGCGGGTCGTCCACGGGCAACGCCTGATGCAGGCCACCAGCGACATCTTCCTGGGCTGGTCCGAGGGAGTGGAGCCCGGTCGCTACTACTACTGGCGCCAGCTGCGCGACATGAAGGGCTCGGCGCTCGTGGAGATGATGAAGCCCGCGGAACTGGACTTCTACGCCCGCACCTGTGGATGGACCTTGGCCCGGGCGCACGCACGGTCCGGCGACCCGGTCGCCATCGCCGCCTACCTCGGCGAGGACGACACGTTCGACACGTCGATGACCGACTTCTCCGAACGGTACGCGGCCCAGAACGACCAGGACTTCGCGGACTTCGCCAAGGCCATCAGCTCGAACCGGATCGACGCTCTGCAACAGGTCTGAGATCGGCGGCCGGCCCGTCCCACACGGCGGCGCCGGGCTCGCCGATCCGAGGAGGGAAAGCACCGTGGGTGAGATCGGTATGGCAGTGCCTCCGGCGACCGGGGGCGAGCAGGCGCCGTACGCGCTGGCGGCGGACGCGGTGGTCGCGGCGGCCGGATCCGACACCGGGGCGGGCCTGTCCGCGGCCGAGGCGGCCCAGCGGCTCTCGTCGTACGGTCCGAACGAGATCCCGGCCGAGAAGCCACCCTCGATCTGGGCCGTCGCGACCCAGCAGTTGCGCGACCCGATGAACATCATGCTGATCGGCGTCGTGGTCGTCAGCCTGGTGATCGGGGAACTGTCGACCGGCATCATCGTCGCGCTGCTGATCGTGCTGAACGTCGGTCTGGGCACCCGCCAGGAGCTGACCGCACGGGCGAGCGTCAACGCTCTCGCCACCTTGCAGGTACCGCAGGCGCGGGTCGTCCGCGACGGCGAGGTGACGATGATCGCGGCCACCGAGGTGGTCCCGGGGGACATCGTCCAGGTCGAGGCGGGCGACATCGTGCCCGCGGACGGACGGATCGTGCAGTCGGCGACGCTGGAGGCACAGGAGGCCGCGCTGACCGGTGAGAGCGCGCCGATCGCCAAGGACGCCACCGCACTGGACGCGCCTGACATCGGCCTGGGCGACCAGACCGACATGTTGTTCCAGGGCACGTCGGTCACCAGGGGAACCGGCGCCCTCGTGGTCACCGCGACCGGCCTGCAGACGCAGATGGGGCGGATCGCGACGATGCTCACGTCCGTGACCCGGACCCGGTCACCGCTGCAGAAGGAGCTGGACTCGCTGACGAAGATCCTCGGCGTCATCGCCTGGGGAGCGGTCGCGATCATCGTGGTGGTCGGCCTGATCCGCGGGATGCCCGCCAAGGACCTGCTGCTGCTCGGGACCGCGATGGCGATCTCGGCGATCCCGACCGGCATGCCGGCGTTCGTCTCCGGCCTGCTCTCGCTCGGCGCCAGGCAGTTGGCCGACGCGAAAGCCGTGGTGAAGAACCTGACCGATGTCGAGACCCTCGGTGCGACGAACGCGATCAACACCGACAAGACCGGGACGCTGACGCTGAACCAGATGATGGTGTCGACGTTGTACGCGAGCGGTTCCTGGTTCACGGTCGACGGCGAGGGCTACAAGATGAGCGGCGCGATCCGGTCGGTGGCCGGCGTCCCCGTCCCGGACTTCACGCGGCTCGGTCTCGGGCTGGCGCTCGACAGCGACGCGGTGGTCGACGCCGACGGCTCGGTGATCGGCGATCCGACCGAGGCGGCGCTGGTGGTGCTGGCCGGCAAAATCGGCATCGACGCGGAGGAGACCCGGCGGCGGTACCCGCGGCTGTCGGAGGTTCCGTTCGACTCCGAGTACAAGTTCATGGCGACCTTCCACCGGGTGACCGTCGACGGCGCCGAGCACGTCATCGAGCTGGTCAAGGGCGCGCCGGACGTCGTCGTGGCCCGCTGCAGCCAGGTCGGCGGACCGCTCAGCGGCTCGCAGGTCCCGATCGCCGAAGGACGGTCCGGGATCGACGAGGCCAACCTGCGGATGGGGCGGCAGGGCCTGCGGGTGCTGGCGTTCGCGGCCCGCCTGGTCGCCGACGACGAGCTGACGTCGATGACCGGCGATCCCATGTCGCTGACCACCGGGCTGTCGTTCGTCGGGCTGGCGGGCATCATCGACCCGCTCCGCGCCGAGGCGAAGAGCGCGGTCCGTACGGCGCTCGCGGCCGGCATCGACGTCCGGATGATCACCGGCGACCACGCGGTCACCGCGCAGGCGATCGGCGAGCAGCTGGGGCTCGGGCCCGGCGCGATCAGCGGTACCGAACTGGCGGCGCTGACCGACGAGCAGCTGAAACAGCGACTGCCCGAGCTGCACGTGTTCGGACGGGTCACCCCGCAGGACAAGCTGCGCCTGGCCCGGGCGATGCAGGAGCAGGGCATGATCGTCGCGATGACCGGCGACGCGGTCAACGACGCGGCCGCGCTCAAGCAGGCCGATATCGGCGTCGCGATGGGCAGCGGCAGCGAGGTGACCAAACAGGCCGCGCGGATGGTGCTCACCGACGACAACTTCGGCACCCTCGTGCACGCCGTGGAGATCGGCCGGCGTGTCTACGACAAGGTCGTCTCCTACGTCCGGTACCAGATGACGCAGCTGCTCTCACTGGTCCTGCTCTTCCTCGCCGCGACCGCGTTCGACATCAACGACGGCGTGGCGATGACCCCGTCGATGGTGCTGTTCCTGCTGTTCTTCGCGACCGCCGTCGGGGTCGTGGTGATCGCGATCGATCCCGGTGATCCCGACGTCATGCACCGCCCGCCGCGCGACCCCGCCGTACCGATCACGAACCGGGGCGCGGTGATCCGGTGGGTCGGCTACGCGTTCGTGCTGTTCCTGGCCGCCGGGGCGCCGCTGGTGGCGGGGCCGGACGATCCGAGTACGACGCAGGGCACGGTGTCGATGACGATGACGTTCGTCGTGATGGGCCTGGGGACCGCGTTCAACTCGGTGGTCAACCGGCGGGCACCGGCCAGCGGCCTGGTCCCGCCGATCATCAAGGCGGTGGCGATCGCGCTGATCCCCGTCGTCCTGTTGTTCCTGGCGAGCGAGCTGCCGACGCTGCAGGCCGGCCTGCTGACCGTCGAGCTGAGTCCGCGGCAGTGGCTCACCAGTTTCGGCCTGGCCGCGCTGCTCCCGATCGCCGTCGAGCTGGACAAGCTGGTCACCAGGCGCAGACGGCGGACGCCGGCGAGACTCCGCCCGGAGGACGCCCTCGCGCCGGCCCGCGTCCGGAGCATGCCCGCGCAGGGATAGGGGGAGACCATGACATCTCGCGAGCAGCGGATCGCCGACTTCATCGCACCGTTCCGCGTCGAACCGGGCCAGAAGGTGAGGCTGGGCAAGGATTTCGCGCCGGACTTCAAAGGGACGATCGGTTCGAAGAAGCGCGGCCGCAAACTGCTGGTCCAGGGCACCGAGATGCTGTCCGAGTACCAGTCCCGGCTGTACGCGGACAACACCCACGGTGTGCTGGTGGTCCTGCAGGCGCTGGACGCCGCCGGGAAGGACGGCACGATCCGGCACGTCATGACCGGGGTCAACCCCCAGGGAGTGGCGGTGCACAGTTTCAAGGTCCCCTCCAGCGAGGAGCTGGACCACGACTACCTGTGGCGCTACGGGTTGCGCCTGCCGGCCCGCGGGCAGATCGGGATCTTCAACCGGTCGCACTACGAGGAAGTGCTCGTCGTCCGCGTGCACCAGGAACTCCTCGACCGGCAGAAGCTTCCGCGCGGCACCCGGAAAGGGGTGTGGAAACGCCGCTACCACGAGATCAACGAGTGGGAGCGGATGCTCAGCGCCAACGGCATCAAGATCGTGAAGCTCTTCCTGAACCTGTCCCACGAGGAGCAGCGGATCCGCTTCCTGCGCCGGATCGACCTGCGCGACCACAACTGGAAGTTCTCCGCGGCCGACGTCCGCGAGCGCGAGTACTGGGACTCCTACCAGCGGGCGTTCTCGCGGATGCTGTCCAGGACGAGCACCGAGTGGGCGCCCTGGTACGTGATCCCGGCCGACCGCAAGTGGTACGCGCGGATCGCCGCGGCCGCCGTGATCGCCAACACGCTGATCGAGATCGATCCACGCTATCCGAAGGTCGGCAAGGACGCCCGGGCGGCGCTGCAGGAGATCAAGGCCGCGCTGGAGAAGCAGGCGCCCGAGGGCGCGGCGCCCGATCCGTTCGCGGGCGAGTAGGCCGAGCGGCGGACGACCATGGCCGAGGGCACCGATCGACCCGACGTGAAACCGTCCCGGTGGGGCGAGTACCTGCCCGGTGTGGAGATGGCGAGGTCCTACCGGCGGGCCTGGCTCCCGAAGGACGTCGTCGCCGGCCTCGTCCTGTCGGCCCTGCTGGTGCCGCAGGGGATGGCGTACGCCGAGCTGGCCGGCCTGCCGCCGGTGACCGGCCTCTACACCTCGATCCTGTGCCTGCTCGGCTACGCGGTCTTCGGGCCGTCCAAGGTGCTGGTGCTCGGCCCGGACTCGTCCCTCGGACCGATGATCGCGGCAACGATCGCGCCGCTGCTGCTGGCCGGCGGCGACCCGGATCGCGCGGTCGCCCTCGCCTCGATGCTGGCCGTGATGGTCGGTGTGGTGATGACGGTCGCCGGAGTGGCCCGGCTCGGGTTCGTGGCGGACCTGCTGTCCAAGCCGACCCAGATCGGGTACCTGAACGGGCTCGCTCTGACCATTGTCGTCGGTCAGCTCGACAAGCTGCTCGGCTTCTCGGTCGATGCCGACGGGCTGGTGGCCGAGACCGGCGACTTCCTGTCGGGGGTCGCGAACGGCGAGGTCAACGCGACGGCCGCGGTCCTCGGCATCGGCTCGCTCGCCGGCATCCTGCTGCTGAACCGGCTGCTGCCCAAGCTGCCGAGTGTTCTCATCGTCGTGGTGCTGGCCGCCCTGGTGGTGAACGCGTTCGATCTGGAGACCCACGACGTCGACACCGTCGGCGTGCTTCCGCAAGGCTTCCCGCCGTTCACGATCCCCTCGGTCGGGTGGGGCGACCTGCCACCGCTGCTCGCCGGGGCGGTCGCGATCGCCGTCGTCGCGCTGGCCGACACGATGTCCACGGCCTCGGCGTTCGCCGCGCGCAAGGGCGATCGGGTGCGCGGCAACCAGGAGATGGTCGGCATCGGCGCCGCCAACATCGCGGCCGGCTTCTTCCAGGGCTTCCCGGTCAGCACCAGCGGGTCCCGTACCGCCGTCGCCGAGCAGGCCGGCTCGCGGTCCCAGGTGACCGGCGTCGTCGGCGCCGGCGTCATCACCGTGGTCCTGGTCTTCGCCACCTCGCTCATGCAGTACGTCCCGCAGCCGACGCTCGGTGCGATCGTCATCGCGGCCGCGCTGTCACTGGCCGACATCGGCGGCACCCGTCGCCTGTGGCACCAGCGCCGGACCGAGTTCGGGCTGTCCGTCGCCGCGCTGCTCGGTGTGGCCCTGCTGGGAGTGCTGCCCGGCATCCTGATCGCCGTCGGCCTGTCGATCCTGAACGTCTTCCGCCGCGCCTGGTGGCCGCACCAGGCCGAGCTCGGCCGGGTGAGCGGGATCGCCGGTCTGCACGACACCGCCAGCTACCCCGACGCGCAGCGGCTGCCCGGTCTGGTCGTCCGGCGTTTCGACGCGCCGCTGATCTTCGCGAACTCGCGGATGTTCAGCGACTCGGTGCGCCAGATCGCCAACGACCGGCCCGATCTGCGCTGGATCATCGTGGCCGCCGAGCCGATCACCGACGTCGACACCACGGCCTCCGACATGCTGCAGGAGCTCGACGCCTGGCTCAACGCGCGCGGTGTCTCGCTGGTCTTCGCGGAGATGAAGGATCCGGTCCGCGCGAAGATCGAGCGGTACGAGCTGACCCGGACGATCGACCCGGCGCACTTCCTGCCGACGGTCGAGGACGCCGTCGCGGAGTACATCCGGCAGACCGGCGCGCAGTGGCGGGATCCGCAGCCCGGCGACGCCCAGCCCGACGACGAGAACACCCGGCGGTGAGATCACCCGGTCCGGGTCCGGACGTGGCTCGAGCACGTCCGCGAACGGACGTGCTCGAGGGTGTCGGCCTGAGGAACGACCGGGTGAGTCTCCTCGCCGACGGCCGATCGCCACTCAGGCCATCGTCGGTGGCACCCGCTGTTCGGCCGCGGACCGCGGAGCCTCGTCCTCCTGACCGTTCCAGGCGGCTTCGGAGCGCTGGGTGATCCGCTCGCTCGCCCCACCCCACCCGGCGGTGAGGGCGTACAGCACGGCGGTGTCCAGCGCGATCATCAGCAGCGACCAGACCGGGTAGGCGCCGAGCGACACGATCTGCAGGACGGCGTGCAGTCCGACGACGATGATCGCCGTGATCCTGGCCCACGTCTGCGCTGCCAGCAGACCGCAGCCGACGGCCAGCAGCAACAGCCCGAAGATCAGCAGGAACCATCCCCAGGCGGTCAGGTCCACGACGATGAGGTTGTCCGGCGTGATCACCAGACGCTCGTCGTTGAACAGCGCGATGAATCCTTCGAACACGTTGACCAGCCCCATGACCACGAGCATCACACCCGCGAAGACGACCAAACCGGCCATGGCCCCCGGAGCCCGTTTCGCAGCCATTCGACATCCCCTCTCGTGCGTCGGGCGCCGCCGGAACCGGCGGCTCCTCACCTGGATGCTGTCCCCGTCGCCGTCCGTGCACCTCACCCCACGCGGATGAGGCCCTGCCCGCCCCGGGCGGCGCGCAGCTTCATCCACGCAGGGTGAGGTTCTCCGCTGCCCGCCGCGGAGACGATCGAGCTCTCAGACGACCGTCGAGGAGGCGCAGCATGTCCGATTCGAACCCGACGCTGCCGGATCCCGAGCCCACCGCTTCGGCGGCGGAACGGCCGTCCAAGGGCCGTGCGGCCGCGGTGGTGATCTGCCTGGTGCTGGCGGCGTTGCTGACGGCGCCCGCGGCCCTCGCCTACTGGGGGCAGCGGACCCTGAACGACACCACGCGGTACGTGAACACGGTCGGTCCGCTGGTGAACTCGCCCGAGGTCCAGAACGCCATCGCGACCAAGGTGACCGACACGATCCAGGAGCAGGTCGACATCGAGGCGCTGCTCAACGACGTGTTCTCCGGGGTCATCACCGACCGTCCCCGGCTGCAGCGACTCGTCGGGCCGCTGGCCGCCGCGATCAACAGCCTGATCGACCGCCAGGTCCGGGAGTTCCTCGCCTCGGACGAGTTCGCCGACCTCTGGACCGCGGTCAACACCAGAGCCCAGCAATCCCTGCAGCGCATCCTGTCGGGTGACCAGTCGGGGGCCGTCTCGCTGCAGGGCGATCAGGTGGTCCTCGACGTCTCCGAGGTCATCGATCGTGTCAAGCAGCGACTCGTCGACCGCGGCCTCACGATCGTGCAGAACATCCCGGTGCCCAATGTCGACAAGCAGATCGTCCTGCTGGAAGCGCCGCAGCTGAAGCAGATCAAGAACATCTACGCGTTCGCGAACCCGGTGGCCAAGTGGCTGATCGTGGTGGTGGCGGGCCTCTATCTGGTCGCCCTGGTGCTCTCCCGCCGGCGTCCGCGGACAACCGTGATCATCGGGGCGGTGCTGGCGGCGAACGCGCTGCTGGTCGCGCTGGCGGTGTCCGTCGGGCGCCAGCTGTTCAGCGACGCGCTCGCGGGAACGGTGTTCGCGCCGGCGAGCCGGGTCTTCTACGACACGCTGCTCGTGTACCTGGACCGAGGCCGGCAGGTGCTGTTCTGGCTCGGGCTGATCCTGATCGTCGTCGGCTGGTTCGCCGGTGCCAACAGGTACGGGTCCGCCGTCCGCGGCACGGTCCGGGGCGGGCTGGAGAACATCGGTGGTGCCGTCGCGAGCGGACCGGTCGGCGACGCGGGCCGATGGGTCGCGCCGAACGCCAAGTGGCTGCGTGTGGTCGTTGGCCTGCTGGGTGTCGTCGTACTGCTCTGGGGCAACGACATGTCGGTGTCCCGGCTGTTCTGGTCGCTCCTGCTCGTCGTCGCTCTGCTGGCCGTCGTGCAGGTCCTCGTCGGTGCGGGCCGGTCGGCGTCCGGCGCCCGGCCGATGGTGCCGGGACAAGCCGTCCCCGGCGCCGCGAAGTAGCCGGCCGGTCTCAGCCGCGGGGCTCGGTCGGCGGGGCTCAGTCGGCCTGGCGGCGGCGGTCGGCGACGTACGGCAGGGGGTTGCCGGAGGCTCGTGCGCCGGCCGCGAGCCAGGCGGCGACGCCGTCCGGGGACCGCCGGTCGAGCTCGTCGAGATACCGCTGCCGCTGGGCCACGACGGCCAGACGCTCCGCCATCGTGACAGCTGCCTCGAGCCGCCGGAAGCTTCGCCGCCAGGCGAGACACAGGGCCTCGTCGTCGAGAGAATCGAGCTCCACCACCGGATCGACCGCGGGACCGCCCACGAACGACGTCACGGGCACGAGGCCTGTGGACGGCGCCGAGCGGGCGTCCGGAGTACCGCCTTTGGCGTCCCGGCGCGCCCTGAGGAACGAGGAGACAGCGGGCGTCGTCACCACCAGGGCCAGCACCAGCAGGACGCCGGCGAGCTTGAGAACGGCGATCAGCCCCACCGCGGCCGGAGCGGCCAGCCCGGCACCGAAACCGGCCCGGAGGATTCTGGGCACCGCACGGCGGCCGTCCTCCGCCCACGCGGACGCGGCGATGACCGCGGCCACCGACGTCAGCACGATCACGCTGAGGACGACGGAACTCAGACCCCAGCTGATGATCGCGCAGATCAGCCCGATCGCCGTGGCGAGGGCGACGGACCACGACCAGACACCGCTGCCGCCGGACCTGCCGCGATTGTGCCTTCCGGCGCCGGGAGACCGCGTCGGTTCGCTCACGATCCCAGCCCTTCGCCCCGTCGGTCGCGTCAGCCTGCATCCGCCGGCTCTTGGCGCCACCCACCCCTCAGAGAATGACACCAAGAGCGACGGCGGTGGCCGGGTGCGGGTCGATCCCGACACTTGATCGCACGCTCCACCTGTCTGCCGACGATAGGCGCGGCCGGACGGGATCCGCTTCACCCTCGGCGGACGATCTCGGCGTGCTCAGCGGCCCAGCAGACCGAGCTCGCGGGCGCGCCGTACGGCGTCGCGGCGAGTGGTCACACCCAGCTTCTGGAAGATCCGCTTGAGGTGTGCTTTCACCGTGTTCACGGACACGAAGAGCTCGGCCGCGATCTCCGCGTTGGTCATCATCGCCGGCAGGTAGTGCAGGACGGTCAACTCCCGATCCGTCAGCGTTTCGGTCGCCGGGGCGACGACCGCGGTCAGCGGCCTGGCCAGGCCCAGGGCCGCGAGGAGTTCGTCCAGGAGAGCGGTGGCGTCGGGGTCCCACCGCTCGGCCTGGGGGAGCAGCCGCGACAGCGGTTCGGTGTTGCCGAACAGGAGCGGTCGCCGTACGCCCGCGCGCCGGGCGGCGTCCACGGCCCGGGCGAGCGCGTCGAGGGCGCGGTCGGTCGCCCCCAGCCGGTCGGCCACCAGCGTCGTCAGCAGCCAGACCTCCACCGCGGCGGTCGGGTCGTGCGTTCCGGCCCGCAGCGGCGCCAGGATGTCGTCGGCACGGTACGGCTCGCCGCCGGCGAGCAGCGCCTCTGCCAGGCAGGTCTGCTCCCGGTCGAAGGGCGGCTGCCGGCCGGCCGGCGGACCGAACCTGGCGATCGCCGCCGTCGGGTCGTCGGCGGCGAGGTCGATCTCGGCCTCGGTGACGGCCAGCCACCGTTGCAGGAGCACCGGTGGCCGCCACCGATGGAACTCGCCGCGCACGCGGGCCAGGTGCTCGCGCGCCGGCTCCACCCGGCCGAGGGTGGCGTACAGACGCGCCTGGGTCAGGCCCACCGCGCACCTGACCGCGGGTTCCGGGCGCGCCGCCGTGGCGCTGCGGGACAGCTGGCTCTGCGCCTCGTCGACGTTGTTCCAGCGAAGGTGGACGATCGACAACGCCAGGTGTGCCGTTGCGGCCTGCGGGAGCGGCTCCCAGCCGCGGGCGTCGACGAGTTCGACGGCCTCGGTGGCGCACCCGGCCCCCTCGTGCAGCCTGCCCGCGACGGCGGCGGCGAGTCCCAGATGGGCCAGGACGTTGATCCGGGACGCGTCCAGCCGGTGGGCGGTGGTGAGCTGGAGGCCTTCCCGCAGCCGCGTCTCGGCCTCGTCGAAGGCGTCGCACCACAACAGTCCGGTACCGAGGTTGCTCAGGGCGATCGCGCGGTACTGGTCGGAGACCGGAAGCGACGTCCCGGGCCCGGACGTCTCGTCGAGCGCCGCCGCGGAGTCCGCGACCAAGGCGTCGATGTCCCCGCGCGAGCGCGTGACGGCGGCCGAGAACGTGTGGACCGCGATCGAGGTGGCGATCCGCGCCTCCGGACCCGCGCGGTCCAGCTGTGCCCGGGCCCGGTCGAGGTGCGGACGCATCTCCTGGTAACGGCCGGCGTGCAGACACAGTGCCGCCGCGGTCACGGCCAGCTCGGGCTCTTCCGTCAGCCGGCCGGCCGGGACGCGGGACAGTTGCGCGGCGACCGCGGCGCGTTCGGACGACAGCATCAGTGGGGCGGCCTGGGTGACGAACAGCCGGCCGAGCAGCGGCCAGTCGGCCGCGTCCGCGCTGTGCCGCAGCGCCTCGATCGGCTGACCGTTCGACGCGAACCAGAGGGCGGCCCGCCGTTCCAGGTCGGGCACGATCTCGGGCTCGACGAGCGTCAACTGGTGCCGCAGCATCTCCCGGAGCATCGGGTGGTAGCGGTACCACCTCCGGTCCGGGCTCAGGCCGACCACGAACGCGTTCGACCGCTCGAGCTGCTCCAGGAAGCGCTGCCCGCGAGGGTCGTCGGTCAGCGCCTCGGCGAGGCCGCCGGTCAGCCGGTCGGTGACGGAGGTCCGCAGCAGGAATCGCTGCAACTCGGGAGGCTGACTGGTGAGCACTTCCTCGAGCAGGTACTCGCTCACCGCCTGGTCGTTGCCGGCGAAGGCTTCGGCTGTCCGGCCCGGGCCGGCGCCCTTGAGGAAGTAGGCCGCCAGCCGGAGTCCGGCCGGCCATCCTTCGGTCCGGTCGACGAGCAACCGGACGTCGTCCGGGCCGATCGGGACGCCGTCCGCGGCGAACAGGGCCACCGCCTCGGGGACGTCGAAGGCGAGGTCCCGGGAGCGGATCTCGGCGAGCTCGCCGCGGAGCTCCAGGCGACGCAGTGGCAGGGCGGGATCCACTCTGGTCAGCAGCACCAGCCGCAGTTGCGCGGGCGGGTGCCGCAGCAGCCCGGTGATGCGGGCGAGCACCGCCGGTTCGCGGACGAGCTGGAAGTCGTCGAGAACGACGACGACCGGATCCGGCAGCAGCGTCAGCCCGGAGACGAGCCGGCGGTGGCTGCCGTCCCGGCCGCCGAGGCCCGGCGCGAGACCCGCCAGCGGGTTGCCGCGGGGGATCTCGGTGGAGCTGCGGATCGCGGCCACGAAATAGCTCCAGAAGGACCGCGGATCGTTGTCGTTCTCGTCGAGCGAGAGCCATGCGACCGGTCCCGGGACCGGTGGGGACGCGGCCCACGACGCCGTCGCCAGCGTCTTCCCCCAGCCGGCGCCGGCGCTCACCACCGTGAGCGGGCGCCGCGTGCCCTCGTCCAGCATGCCGGCGATCCGCGGCCGGTCGACGTACGTCGACGGCAGGTGCGGTCGCGCCAGCTTCGTGGTCAGCAGGCGGAGGTCCGACGCCTCGGAGGCATCGAAACGGAACTCTTCGGCTTCAGCAGGTGACATTGCCCCGACCCTGTCGACCGCCCGCAGCCGCGTACCGAAGGCCCTGCACTGCACGGCGGACAAACGCGCGGATACCGAGCGCTGGTCCTCAGTAGCCCCGGATCACATCGCCCCCGCGACGAGGCACTCGGTCTGTATCGTCGCCCCCAACGACCAGCCCCTCTCTCAGCCCATGCTACGCGCGTTCGCCCGGCATTACCCGTAGCGGGTGATGCCCTCGGGCCCGAGCAGGGTCACGGTATGGATCGTGGGGGGCATCTACAGAACTGAGCAGTCCGCAGGGATCGACGGTGGAGGGCCTGTCGATCCGCTGTCGGCTGTCAGATTCGGGATCCCACGACGTCCGCGGCGGTACGTCGACCGGCCGCGGCTGAACAAACGCTTGGACGACGGCGCGGAACGGCCGTTGACGCTGGTCAGCGCTCCGGCCGGGAGCGGAAAGACCGCGCTCGTCGCGGCCTGGGCGGCGGCCCGGCACGCGGCGACCGGGCACGGCATGGCCTGGCTGACACTCGAGGAGCAGGACGCCCCGGCCGCGATGTTCTGGGCCGACGTCGTCGAGGCGCTCCGCCGGCAAGGCGTGGTCCTGGCGGGTGCCCGCGACGACAGCGCGGACGCACACTCCCAGCTGCTCACCGAGCTCGCCACGGCGCTGGCCCGGCGGACGCGGCCGGTGACACTGGTGCTGGACGGCTACGAGGTCGCCGCGGCCGAGCGGTCGAGCGACCTGGACTTCCTGCTGCAGCACAGCGATCAGCGCCTGCGCGTGGTGATCCTGACCCGCGTCGATCCCGCACTCCCGCTGCTGCGCTACCGCCAGGCCGGGATCATCACCGAGGTACGGATGGCCGATCTCGCCTTCACCGAGGAGGAGACGGCCCGCCTGATGCAGCTGTCGGCGATCAGCCTCTGCGGTGACTCCGTCGCCGCGCTGACCTCGCGGACCCGGGGCTGGGCGGTCGGCCTGCGCTTCGCGAGCATGTACCTGGAGCGGGGCGACGACCCGGACGAGGCCGTGGCCCACCTCGCGGGCGACAGCGGCAACATCGCCCAGTACCTGACGGTCGAGATGCTCCGCACGCAGTCCGTCGACGTACGGTCGCTGCTGCTGCGGACCAGCGTCGTGGACGTGCTCCAGCCCGGGCTGATCGAGGAGCTCGCGGGGCCCTCGGCGGGAGAGACCCTCAGGTCTCTCGCTGCCGGCAACGTGCTCGTCGAGCCGCTGCCCGAGCATCCCGGCTGGTACCGCTACCACCCGTTCCTGCGCGACCTGCTGCGCGCCGAACTCGCCTACGAGTCACCGCGGCAACGGCGACAGCTGCTCAAGACGGCGGCCGACTGGTTCGCACGGCAGGGTCTGCTCGAGGCCGCGGTCGGACTCGCCTCCGAGGCCGGGGCCTGGAGCGATGCGTCGGCGTACGTCGTCGACGGTCTCGCCATCGGCGAGGTCCTGCTGGGTGACGACAGCAGCGGGGTGTACGTGACCCTGCGGAAGATGCCGCCCGACGTTGCCGATCCGGCCGCCACCGTGGTCAGGGCCGCACTGGCGCTGACCGACCACGACACCGCCTGGTGTGCTCACGAGCTGGAACAGGCCTGTCGGTCGCCGGCCCCGGAATCGGACCATGATCACGCCGTCGAACTGGCAGCCGACATCGTCCGGGCCACGAGCTCGGCGCTGACCGGCGATCCGCGCACCGCGCTGCTCGCCGACCTGGCCGAGCAGAAGCTCGGCACACTGGACCAGCAGAAGGTCGCGGCCCATCCGGAACTCGCCCTGCTGGTGCGGGCGGTCAAGGCGCGGTCGCTGCTGCAGGACGGCGACATCGCCGGGGCACGCGCCGCGCTGATCGCGGCGGTGGACGCGGAGGCACCGGGGTACGAGAGCCTGACCGCGGCGTGCCTCGGCTACCTCGCGCTGCTGGACTCCTCCGAGGGCGCGCTGCGCTGCGCTCACGAGTGGGCGGCGCGGTCGGTGGCCCTGACCGAGTGCGCGGGGGTGCTGGCGGACGGTCCGCTGGCGGCGGTCGAGATCGCCCTCGCCGGTGTGAGTATCGAGCGGCACGAGCTCCGGGCCGGCGACGACCACGTCCGAGCGGCGATGCGGTCGTTCGACGCGTGCGACGAGCCTGTCCTGCGCGCCCAGGCCGCAGTGGTGCAGGCACGCCTGCTCGAAGCTCGCGGAGCGCTCGACGAGGCGATGGCCCTGGTCGAGGAGGCCGCCGGCAGTCCCGGCATCGACACCGGCTGGCCCGTCCGGCCGCTGCAGGTCGAAGCGGCCAAGCTGATGGTCGCCCAGGGCTGGCCCGACGAGGCGGCGCGGATGATCGAGCGGCTGGACGATTCCGGGGACGCGGTCAGCACGCTCGTGCTCGGTCACGCGCATCTGCAGCGCCAGGACTGGACCGGCGTCGCGGCCTCGGCGTCGAGCATTCTTGCCCAGGGCAATGACATGCCGCTGCAGGCCACCGTCGGCGCCCGGCTGCTGGAGGCCGCGTACGAGCTGCACCGCGGGTCACCCGGCCGCGCCCGGACCGCGGTCGCCGACGCGGTCCGCCTGGCCCGGCCGGAGGAACTGCGCCGGCCCTTCTGGGAGGCGGCGCCGGCCGTCCGGCACCTGCTCGAATCCGACCCGGAGTTGGTCGGTCAGAACACCTGGCTCAGGCCCGTCCTCGGCCCGCGGACCAGGACGGTCCGGATCCGTACCGGCTCGCCACCGGGCCGGGCGGACACCGAGCCGATCATCGAACCGCTGACACCGAAGGAGATCGAGGTCCTCGGACACCTGTCCGAGCTGCTCACCACCGAGGAGATCGCGCTGGAGATGTACGTGTCGGTCAACACCGTGCGCACCCACATCCGCAACATCCTGCGCAAACTCGCGGTCTCCCGGCGGAACGAGGCCGTACGGCGGGCCCGCGCGCTCAGCCTGATCCCGGCCTGAGCCCCAGATCGTCCGGAGCGGGTGATGCCGGTCCGGCCGGCACGGCGCATCGTCCGGGTATCGGGTCAGGAGCCTGGCGGTCCGTCGCGGCCGCCGCGCACGACTCCGGATCACGATGGCACGACAGTGGCCGACACATCAGGGAGTGAACGACAGTGACCCAAGGGGCAGCAGCATCGCACTACGACGCCGCCGGCGAGGAACACGAGGTCAGCAGCTGGGCGGTCGGATTCGTCCTGTTCGCCGGCGTCATGATGATCATGGCCGGAGCCTTCCAGGCGTTCTCCGGTCTGGTGGCGCTCTTCGAGAACGAGTTCTACGTCGCCACCCGCAACTACCTGTTCCAGTTCGACGCCACCGCCTGGGGCTGGATCCACCTGATCGTCGGCGCGCTGGTGGCGGTGGCCGGCTTCGCCGTGATGGCCGGGCAGACGTGGGCGCGGGTGATCGGCATCATCCTGGCGGCGCTGAGCGCGCTGGCCAACTTCACCTTCATCCCGTACTACCCGTTCTGGGCGATCATCGTCATCGCCGTCGACGTCTTCGTGATCTGGGCGCTGGCCGTGCACGGTCGCGACGTGAAGGTCTGACGGACCGTCGCCCGGTGGCGGCAGCAGGGCAACAGCAGGGCAACGGGAGGAGCGCACACAGATGGCTGACGAACGAAAAGGGATGGCGTTGTCCGGGTTCGTCGTGTTCGCCGGTGCGATGCTGATGGTGATCGGCCTGGTGAACGTCTTCCAGGCGTTCGTCGCGTGGTTCGCCGACGACCAGCTGGTGGTGCGGCCCGAGCACTTCGTGGTCGTGAACACCACCGGCTGGGGGTGGGCGCTGATGATCTCCGGCCTGCTGCTGATGGCGGTCGGCGGCGGCCTGCTCGCGGCCACCGGCTGGTCCAGGATCGTCGCGATCGTGGTGGTCGGCCTGCACGCCGTCTCGCAGATCGCGTGGTTCGGGGCGTACCCGGTGTGGTCGCTGCTGATGATCGCGCTCGACGTGATCGTGCTGTGGGCGCTCACCGTCCGGTGGCACGACGTACGGGACCGCCTGGGCGGCGTCGGCGACGCTCCGTGGAGCAGCGCGCAGGGGCCCCAGGCTTAGCCAGGTCGAACGGAGGCAGTGCCTGCCGGCGCCGGATCACTCGATCCGGCGCCGGCTCTCGTCGACGTACGGCAACGGGTCACCGGACGCCCGTGCCCCGGAGGCGAACCAGGCCGCGAGCCCGTCCGGCGACCGCCGGTACAACTCGTCGAGGTAGCGCTGCCGCTGCTCGACCACAGCCAGCCGCTCACCCGCCGTCGCCGCCCCCTCCAGCAAGAAGAAACTCCGCCGCCACGCCAAACACAACGCCCCGTCATCCAGCCCCCCGAATTCCCCCACAGGCTGCCCATCCGCCACCCGCGGCGAGTCCCCGGCTGGCTGCGTCTCGGCCGGCGGCTGGGCGTCTGCCGGGTGCCGTGGGTCCGCAGGCTGCCCATCCGCCGCCCGCGGGGAGTCCGCCGCTGGCTGCGTCTCCGCGGGCCGCTGGGCGTCTGCCGCGTGCTGAGGGTCCGCCGGTTGTGCGTCCTCCGGCTGCGGTTCCGCCTGCGGCTGCGCGTCTGCCGGTCGCTGGGCGTCCGTAGGTGGGTTCGCCGGCCCCGCTTCCTCGGGGCGCGGCGGGTCCGCCGCCTGCTGGGCGTCCACCGGCCACGGCGGGTACGCCGGTTGGTCGGTGGGGTCGATTTGTTCTGGGGTCTCGGGGTGCTGCGGCGGCGTGAACCATCGTGTGCGCACGAAGGTTGTGACCATGGGCGACGAGCCGGTGAGGAGCAGCACGATCAGCAAGCCGGTGGAGCCGAAGGCTGACATCAGGCCGGCGATGGACGGGCCCAGTACGGCGCCGGCGCCTGTCGTCTTGGCGATCTTGCGGCCCGCACCTTGCACGTCCTCGCCCGACCAGATGGCCGACGCGGCGACGGCCGCCACCAGCGTGCCGAGCGCCATGAGTACGACCGCGGCCGACCATCCCCACCAGACGAAGATGCACAGCGTCCCGAGCCCGACCGCCCCACACGTGCAACACCACCAGACCAGTCGGCCCACGCTCCGTGGTCCGCCGGCACCGGATCGCCGTGGCGTCGCACTCACCCTCAGGAACCTGTCACCTCACCGCCTGACCTGCCTCATCCTCGCCGGATGAGGCACGCGCGCCCGACGGGGCGAAGGCTGGATCCGAGGATTCCGTCGAGGGGAGACCGGCCATGTCGCATTCCACGAAACCGCCCGAAGCCGCCGACGTGGCTGAGCCGGAGAAGCCGTACCACGTCCAGCCGACGATGATGTCGGCCTGGGTCGGCTGGATCGCGTTCGCCGGCGTGATCATGGTGCTGCTCGGGATCTTCCACATGCTGCAGGGGTTCGTCGCCCTGTTCGAGGACGGGTACTTCCAGGTCGACAAGTCGCACCTCACCGTGCACGTCTCCTACACGGTCTGGGGCTGGGTCCACATCATCGGCGGCGCCGTCGTCGCGGGGGCCGGGATCGCGGTGTTCGCCGGCCAACTGTGGGCCCGGATCGTCGGCGTCCTGGTGGCGATGGCGAGCGCGATCGTGAACGTCGGATTCCTGGCCGCGCACCCGGTCTGGTCGTCCTTGATGATCCTGATGGACATCCTGATCATCTGGGCGCTGACCGTCCACGGACGCGAGATCGCCGAGTAGCTGCCACCACGACGGGCAGACCGGCGGAGCCCGACCGCGGCTCCGCCGGTCCACCCGCGGTCCTCACCTCACGACGTCCGGCCGGCCCGATGCAGGGCGGCGAGCTGCTTCAGGTACAGCGCGCTCTGTTTCGGTGTCCGGGCCTGGGTCTCGTAGTCGACCCGGACGATGCCGAAGCGCTTGACGTAGCCGTAGGCCCATTCGAAGTTGTCCATCAACGACCAGGCCAGGTAGCCGCGGATATCGGCGCCCCGGGCGATCGCGTCGGCCACGGCACCCAGATGGGACGTGAAGTATTCCGTCCGGCCGGTGTCGGCGACGTACCCGTTCTCGTCGGCCACGTCGTCGAACGCGGAGCCGTTCTCGGTGATCACCATCGGCAGCCCGGGGTAGTCGCGGGCGATGCTGAGCAGCAGGTCGGTGAATCCCTCGGGGACGATCTCCCAGTCCATCGCGGTGCGCGGCCGGCCCAGTGGTACGTCGCGGCTCACCGGCAGCCCGTTCGCGTCGGCGGTGCTGCCGTCCTCGGCGTACCCGGTGAACTTCTGGCTGAAGTAGTAGTTCACGCCGAGCACGTCGATCGGCGCCGAGATGATCTCCAGGTCGCCGTCCTCGATCGGCAGTTCGACGCCTTCGCGGGCGAGGTCCGCGACCACGTCGGCGGGGTAGTGCCCGTGGACGAGCGGGTCGAGGTAGATCCGCCGGCCCATGCCGTCCGCCCGTCGTGCCGCGTCGACGTCCGGCGCCGCGTCCGAGGCCGGGTACGCCGTCGCGACGTTGAGCGTGATGCCGATGTCGAGCTTGCGCGGCGCGGCCGCACGCATCTGCTGCGTCGCGAGCCCGTGGCCGAGCAGCAGGTGGTGGACGGCGGCGATCGCGTCCGGGTACTCCCGCCGGCCCGGCGCGTGCACGCCGTACGCGTAGCCGAGCATCGCCGAGCACCACGGCTCGTTCAGCGTGGTCCAGGTGTTCACCCGGTCCTGCAGCGCGTCGAACACCAGCATCGCGTACTCGGCGAACCGGTACGCCGTGTCGCGCACCGGCCAGCCGCCCGCGTCCTCGAGCTCCTGCGGCAGGTCCCAGTGGTACAGCGTCACCCACGGGTCGATGCCCTGGGCAAGCAGTTCGTCGACCAGCCGGTCGTAGAAGCCGATACCGGCCGCGTTCACCGGGCCCTTGCCCCGCGGCTGGACCCGCGGCCAGGCCACCGAGAAGCGGTACGTGTCGAGGCCGAGGTCCTTGATCAGCGCCACGTCGGCCGGCATCCGGTGGTAGTGGTCGCAGGCGACGTCGCCGGTGTCGGAGTTGTCGATCGCTCCCGGCACCCGGCAGAACGTGTCCCAGATCGACGGGGTCCGGCCGTCCGTGCTCACCGCGCCCTCGATCTGGTACGCCGAGGTGGCGACGCCCCACCGGAAGCCGGACGGGAACCCCGCGACAAGGGTCTCAGGAGTGCTCATAGTTGCCTTTCTAGGCTGTGCGGCCGGGGAGCCAGCACGCGACAGATCGGTGGGGGTCGTTGCGCGCGGACGGGATCTCGAGGATCGGGATCTCCGCCGAGCAGCGCTCGAACGCTTGGGGGCATCTCGGGTGGAACGAGCAGCCTGAAGGCATACCGCGCAGATCGGGTGGCGAACCAGGGATCCCGGACAGCTCGCGCCGTTCGCCGCGCAGGGCGGGGAACGACTTGAGCAGGCCTTCGCTGTAGGGGTGCAGGCTGTCGGTGTAGAGCTCCTTGGAGCGGGCTTCCTCGACGATGCGGCCGCCGTACATGATCGCGATCCGGTCCGAGAACTCGACCAGCAGCGACAGGTCGTGGGTGATGAACAGCACCGAGAACCCGAGCCGTTCGCGCAGCTCGACCAGCTGCGCGAGGATCTGCCGCTGCATCACCACGTCCAGCGCGGTGGTCGGCTCGTCCATGATCACGACCTGCGGCTCGAGCACGAGCGCCATCCCGATCATCACCCGCTGCCGCATGCCGCCGGACAGCTGGTGCGGGTAGGCGTCCATCCGGTCCGCGGAAATCCCGACGAGTTTCAGCATTTCCTGAGCCCGGGCGATCCGGGCCTGCGGGGACAGCTGCGGCTCGTGCGCCCGGATCACGTCGAGCATCTGGGTGGAGACCTTGTGCACCGGGTTCAGCGAGTTCATCGCGCCCTGGAACACGATCGACGTCTCCGCCCAGCGGAATTTCCGCAGTTCCGCGTCGGTCAGCGCCAGCACGTCGTACGGGTCGCCCGACGGCGGGTGGTAGACCACCGACCCGCCGCTGATCACGCCGGGCGGCGGCAGCAGCCGCGTGACGCCGTACGCCAGCGTCGACTTGCCGCTGCCGCTCTCGCCGGCCAGGCCGAGGACCTCGCCGCGGTGCAGCGTCAGGTTCACGTCGCGGACCGCCTGCACGGCGTCGTCGCCGAGGCCGTAGTCGACGTGGAAGTTCTTGATCTCCAGGACCGGCGTCTTCACGCGACCTCCTCCTCACGGCGGCGTACGACGGGCGTCACCGGCGCCTGCTTGGACGACAGCACCGGCGTGAAGCCGACCCGCATCCGGACCGAGTGGCCGTCCTTGGTCTTCACCCGGGTGCGGCCGCTGCTGCGCAGCCGCGGGCTGACGAACTCGTCGATGCCGAAGTTGATCAGCGACAGCGCCGTGCCGAGGACGGCGATCGCCAGGCCGGCCGGGACGAACCACCACCAGGCGCCCTGGGCCAGCGCCTGCTGGCTCTGCGCCCAGAACAGGATCGTGCCCCAGTTCCACTCCGAGATCGTGGAGATCCCGATGAACGCCAGCGTGATCTCCGACATCACCGCGAAGATCACGGTGCCGACGAAACCGGACGCGATGATCGCGGTCAGGTTCGGCATGATCTCGAAGGTGATGATCCGCCAGGTGCTCTCACCGGTCGCCCGCGCCGCCTCGACGTAGTCGCGCCGGCGCAAGGACAGCGTTTGCGCCCGCAGCACCCGCGCGCCCCAGGCCCACGAGGTGAAACCGATGACCAGGGCAACCATCAGGTCACCCGCCGACGGGATCGTGGACGCGACGATGATGATCAGCGGGAGCGCCGGAATCACCAGGAAAACGTTGGACAGCGCGGACAGGCTGTCGTCCGCGGCACCGCCGAGGAAGCCCGCGCTGACGCCGATCAGGATCGACAGCGCGGTCGCGACCAGGCCGGCCAGCAGGCCGACGAACATCACGCCGCGGGTGCCGACGAGCACCTGGCTGAAGATGTCCTGCCCGAGGTGCGTGGTCCCGAACCAGTGCTTGCCGGACGGTGGCTGGATCAGGTCGCTGCTGCGGGCGGACGGGTCGTACGGCGCGACCCACGGGCCGATGATCGCGATCAGGCAGAAGAACGCGAGCACGACCAGGCCGGTCGCGGCCTTCGGGTTCGCGACGAACCGCAACCGGCGGCGCTTGGCCGGCGTAGCGGCGACCTCCGGTCCCTCGGGGGTGACCGCGGTGATGGTGGTGGCTGGTGCGGACATCGTCAGCCCTCCTTCCGGGTACGCGGGTCGAGGAGCAGGTACGCGACGTCGGCGAGCAGGTTGGCCACCAGGACCGACAGCGTGATCACCAGGAAGACGCCCTGCATCAGCGGGTAGTCCTTGGCGCCGACGGCCTGGAACAGGTTGTAGCCGATGCCCGGGTAGGAGAACACGATCTCCACCAGCAGCGTGCCGCCGACGATGAAGCCGAGCGACAGCGCGAAGCCGGACACGTTCGGCAGCAGCGCGTTCCGGGCCGCGTAGCTGACCATCACCCGGCGCTCGGGCAGGCCCTTGGCGTGCGCGACGGTGATGTAGTCCTCCGAGGACACCGTCACCATCATGTTCCGCATGGTCAGGATCCAGCCGCTCACCGAGGAGATCAGGATCGTGATCGCCGGCAGCAGGCTGTGCTGGATCGCGCTGCCGATGAACTCGCCGCCCCAGCCCGGCACCAGTCCGGGCTCGTAGCCGCCCGACGACGGGAAGAAGCTGTCCGGCCCGGCGAGCAGCGTGATCGCCAGCAGGCCGAGCCAGAAGTACGGGATCGACGACAGGAACGTCGTCACCGGCAACAGCCCGTCCATCACCGACCCGCGCCGCCAGCCGGCCAGCACGCCGAGCGACGTACCGATCATGAAGCTGGCGAACGTGGTGATGCCGACCAGCGCGATCGTCCACGGCAGGCTTTGCCGGAGGATCTCCGAGACCGGGGTCGGGAAGAACGTGAACGACAACCCGAGGTCGCCGTGGAACACCTGGCCCCAGTAGTCGACGTACTGGCTCCACAGCGACGCGTTCTTGTCCAGGCCGAACAGCACGTAGAGCGAGTTGATCGCGTCGGTGCTCATCTGGCCCTGGAACTTGTTGATCAGCGACGTCACCGGGTCGCCCGGGATCAGCCGCGGGATGAAGAAGTTGATGGTCAGCGCGGCCCACGCGGTGAAGACGTAGAAGGCCAGCCGCTGCAGGAGGAACTTCACTTCGCCGTCCCTTCTTCGTAGAGCCAGCACGCGGCCCAGTGGCCCGTGGCCGGCAGCTCGAAGCGGGGCGGCAGATCGGTCGAGCACTTGGGCATCGCGTGCACACAACGCGGGTTGAACCGGCAGCCGGTCGGCGGCGCGATCAGGCTCGGCGGCTCACCGCCCGCCTGGTCCTCGGGTGTGCTCAGCTCGCCGAGCCGGTCGGGGTCCGGCGCGCTGTCGATCAGCAATCGCGTGTACGGATGCGCCGGGTTCTGCGTGACGGTCTCGGAGTCGCCGCCCTCGACCATGCGGCCGGCGTACATCACCAGCGTCTCGTCGGCGAAGTACCGCGCCGAGGCGATGTCGTGGGTGATGTAGAGGATGGCGAGGTTGAGCCGTTCCTTCAGGTCCCGCAGCAGGTTGAGTACGCCGAGGCGGATCGACACGTCGAGCATCGAGACCGGCTCGTCGGCGAGGAGTGCCTCGGGGTCCGCACCGAGGGCGCGGGCGATCGAGACCCGCTGGCGCTGACCACCGGACAGCTCGTGCGGGAACTTGTCCAGGTAGCGCTCCGGGGGAGTGAGCTGGACCTGCGCCAGGAGGTCGCGCAGGTTCTGCTCGAGGTCGCCCTCGCGTCCGTGGATGCGCAGCGACCGGGTCAGGTGGTACCGCACGGTGTGCGTCGGGTTCAGCGAGGCGAACGGGTCCTGGAAGATCATCTGTACGCGGCGTGCGTACGCGCGGAACTTGCGGCCGCCGTGCACGGTGATCGGCTCGCCGTGCAGCCGGATCTCGCCGGAGGTGCGCCCGTACAACTGGGCCAGCAGCCGGGCGACGGTGGACTTGCCCGATCCGGACTCGCCGACCAGCGCGGTGACCCGGCCCCGGCGCAGCGTGAGCTTGACGTCGTCCACCGCGTGCACGGCCTTGTGCTCGCGGGTGAGGAGGTCGCGGATGCCCCGCCGTACCGGGAAATGCTTGGTGAGGCCCTCGGCCTCCAGAACAACCTCGGTCTCGGTGACCGTCATGGGTCTCCAATCGTGCTGCCGGCGGCGCCGGGCCCGAGCCCGGCGCCGCCGGCAGAGGTCACTGGCTGCCGGCCGGCTTCAGGTTCAGGATGATCTGCAGAGCGTTCTGCTGGGTCGGCTGCGCCGGCCCGTACTGGTTCTGCTCGTCGGGCCAGCCGGTCCAGTTCTTGGTGCTGTAGAGACCGCCGACGTTGGACGCCGAGGTGGGGATGATCGGCATCTGCTCGACCATGATCTTCTGCAGCGTGTTCAGCGCGGTGGTGCGGGTCGCGTCGTCCGCGGCGTTGGCGTACTCGTCCAGCGCCTTGGTCGCCTCCGGGCTGTTGAACCGGCCGTAGTTGCCGCTCACGCCGCCCTTGCCGACCGGCTTCAGGATCTTGCCGTCCATGATGTTCTGGTAGATGTCGTACGGCGTCGCGCCGCCGTTGGTCCAGTGCATCGCGGCGTCGAAGTTGCCCTCGTCGATGTTCTTGAACCAGGCGTCCTGGTTGGCCTTGTCGACGGTCGCCTTGATGCCGATCGTGGACAGGTTGTCCTTGATGATCTCCAGGTCGGTGATGTAGTCGGACCAGCCGGCCGGGTCGGTCAGCGTGATCGTCACCGGCTTGCCGGCCGGGTCCTTGAGCACGTCGCCCTCGAGCTTGAAGCCGGCGTCGGTGAGCTCCTTCTTGGCCGCGTCGACGTCCACCTTGTGCTTGAGGTCCTTGTACTCCGGGGCGATGAACGACTCACCGGCCGGGGTCGGGATGCCGGTCATCGACTCGACCTTCGGGTAGAAGTACCCGGCCTCGCCCTGCTGGAAGATGTCGTCGCGGTTGATCACCAGGTTCATCGCGCGCCGCAAGGCCGGGTTGTCGAACGGCTTGCGGGTGGTGTTGATCCACAGACCGTGGATCCCGAGGTTCGCCGGGAACCACAGCTTGTGGTTCTTCGGGTCCTTGTCCTGGTAGACGGCCTTGACGTTCGGGACGAAGACGAAGCTCCACTCCGAGGCGCCGTTGGCCAGCGCGGTGGTCTGCGCGTTGTTGTCGTTGTACGAGGTGTACCGCAGCTCCTTGACCTTCGGCAGGTCCTGCCAGTACGCGTCGCGCAGCGTCAGCGTCGTGGTCTGCGGGGTGAACGACTTCACCGTGTACGGACCGGTGCCGATCGGGCTCTTCAGGGTGTCCTGGCTCGGGTCCTTGATCGTCGACCACTGGTGCTTCGGGATCACGAACACGGTCAGGATCTTGTTCTGGTTGGTGAACTGCGACCGGGTGAAGGTCAGGTCGACCTTGTTGCCGGACGCGGTGATCGTGCCGTACGGGATCGCGTCGGCGTTCAGCGCCTCGTTGTCCTTGCGGATCTGGAACGAGTACGCCACGTCGTCGGCGGTCATCGGCTGACCGTCGGAGAACTTCACGCCGTCGCGGATCGTCAGCGACAGCTTGGTGTAGTTGGCGTCCCACTTCCACTCGGTCGCCAGCCAGGGCTTGCCGGGCTCGGTCGGCTTGATCCCGTTGATCATCACCAGCGGCTCGAAGATCATCCAGCGGTAGCCCAGCGAGGCGCCCGAGGAGGAGCCGAGGAACGGGTTGTGGTTCTCGGTCTGCGGACCGTTCGGCATGCCGATGTTGAGCACGGTCGCACCCGTGCCCGACCCGCCGTTTCCAGAGCTGCCTGTCTTCCCGTCCCCGCTACTACAAGCAGCCAGGGTGGCTGCCGCGAGCAGGCCCGCAAGGGCCAGCGCGACGCTACGTCGTGCTCGCATCGGTTCCTCCTGTGTTCCAGTTGACGGATGGCCCACCCTGAGCCGGTGGGCCAGTGCATCCTGGCGTGAGAACGCTCTCATCGGAAGAGCGAACGCCATATCGGTTCGGTGTCGAGGGGTTGCCGGCGGCGGGACAGGGGCAGCTGCCCCGCCGCCGGAGAGCTACCGGCGGGGCCGGTTCTTCGGGGCGGGGGTGGTCCCCATCGGTCGACTCAGTGGGGCGGTTGAGCTGCGCACGATCAGCGTCGTCGGCAGCACCTGCGGGGTCTCGGGCAGCGGAGTGCCGCCGAAGTACCCCATCAACATCCGGGCCGCGGCCTGACCCATCTGGCGCATCGGCTGATGCACCGTGGTCAGCGGCGGCTCGGTGTGTTCGGCGTACGGGATGTCGTCGAACCCGACCACCGACACGTCGTTCGGCACGTTCCGCCCGGTCTCCCGGACGGCCTGGATGGCGCCGCCGGCGGAGAGGTCGTTGTGGGCGAAGACCGCGTCGAACGCGAGCCGTTCGTCGAGCGCGTACTGGACGCCGCGGCGTCCGCTCTCGTGGGTGAAGTCGCCTTCGAACACGAGTCTCGGGTCGAGCTCGAGGCCGGCCTCCGCATAGGTGTCGCGGAAACCGTCCAGGCGTTCGTGGGTGCAGCCGAAGCGCTCGACGCCGGTGATCACCAGTGGCCGGCGGCGGCCGAGCTCCAGCAGGTGCCGGGCGGCGGCCTCGCCGCCGGCGTAGTTCGTGGTGGCGACGGACGGGAACTGCGGGCGCTTGTCGCGGTCGTCGATCAGGACCACCGGCAGACCGCGCGCGTGGAGTTGCTCGATGTAGGTGAGCGTGCCCTCGGGCTCGATCACCAGCAGGCCGTCGAACGACTGCGCCGAGACCTGGGAGGCGAACTGCTGCATGGATTCCTCACCCCGGTTGAAGGTGAACAGCAGCAGGCCGTAGCCCTCGCTCTCGACGACGTCGACCGCGCCCTGCAGCACCTCGCCCATCCAGGGCCAGGTGAGCGACGGGACCAGCATTCCGACGATCCGGGTCCGGCCACGGGCCAGGCCGACCGCGCGGGCGCTCGGCACGTACCCGAGCTCGGCGATCACCTGGCGGACGCGCTCGGCGGTCCGCAGGTCGAGCTCGCCCTTGCCGTTGAGGACGCGTGACACGGTCGTCTTGCTGACGCCGGCACGGGCCGCGACATCGGCGATGGTGATGGACACGCTGACTCCCCTCGGGCGGTCGGGGTGGCGCTGCGGACGGGACGGAACCGGTTTCGGAAGCGGTTCCGTAGATCAAAGCCGAGACCGCAACGGGCCGTCAATCACGGAGTGGTAACGAATCGCGACTTAGTTCACGACTTGGAAGAAGCCACCTCTTCCGTCGGGTGGGACGGCATGATGAACTCGGGTTCGAGTGGCCCGTCCGGGGCCGGATGCGCTACGCCATGGTGAGGTTGAGGATGGAAGTTCGCCGGACCACGGTGCGTGACATGCGCCGGTCCAACCGCTCGGTGATCCTCACCAGCATCTACCGCGAAGGCCCGCTGAGCCGCCAGGAGCTGACCGTCCGCACCTCGCTGAGTGCGGCGAGCGTCAGCAATCTGGTCGCCGAGCTGATCGCCGAAGGTGTCGTCGAGGAGGCCGGCTCGGTCGAGTCCGAGGGCGGCCGGCCGCGGGTGCTGTTGCGGGTGGCACCGACCTTCCGGTACGTCGTCGGCGCCGAGGTGGGGGAGACCCGGGTCCGGGTCGAGCTGTTCGACCTGGCCATGAACGTGCTGGCGCGGGCCGACCACCCGATCAGCTCGCCGACACCCGAAGAGGTCGTGAAGCACGTCCTGGAAGGGCTTTCGGCCGTCGTCGCGTCCTCGGAGGTGCGGTCGGAGCAGGTGCTCGGCCTCGGGGTCGCGGTCTCGGGTGTGGTCGAGGACAACGCGGTCGTCGACGCGCAGACGCTCGGCTGGGACGCCGTACCGCTCGCCGCGATGCTTGCCGAGGGCACCGATATACCAGTGCACGTGGACAACGGCGCGAACATGCTCGGCCAGGCCGAGATGTGGTTCGGCGCGGGCCGCGGCGCGACCGACGTGGTGGTCGCGCTGGTCGGCTCGGGTGCGGGCTCCGCCCTGGTAGCGGGCGGATCCAGCTACCGCGGCGCCCGCAGCAGCGCGGGCGAATGGGGCCACATGACGATCGTGTACGGCGGCCGCCGGTGCCGCTGCGGCGCTCTGGGATGCCTCGAGACGTACGTCGGCGCGGAAGGTGTCCTGGACCGGTACCGGCAGGCCGGCGGCGAGGTCGGCGGCGACGAGGAGACCGCGTTCGTCGAGCTCCTGGAGTCGGATTCGGAGCTCGCGGCAACGATCGTCGCGGACACGATCGGCTACCTGGCCGCGGGTTTCGCGAACCTGGTCAACCTGGTGAACCCCGAGCGCATCGTGCTCGGCGGCTGGGCCGGCCTGCTGCTCGGTGAGAAACACCTGGACGCGCTCCGCGCGGAGGTCGGCAACCACGCCCTCCGCCGCCCGTACGCCCAGGTCTCCATCGTCCTGTGCGAACTGGGCCGCGACGCCGTCGCACTCGGCGCCGCGACGCTTCCGGTAGTGCGGTTGCTGCGCGACGGAGGCGCCGTACCTCCTCGCTAGGTGGCGAAGCCGTCGAGGAGGGTGTTGACTCCGAGGCGGAAGCGCCGGTCGGACGACTGCTTGGAGCCGCCGAGGCGGTGCGCGTTCTCGGCGGCGGCGAGGCCTTCGACGAGGGTGAAGAAGATCAGGGCGATGTCCGTCGGGTCGCCGTCGAGCTGGCCGGCGTCGACGGCGTTCCGGACGTGCTGGACGAAGATCCTGCGCACCTTGGCGCCTGCCCGGGCTTCGTCCTTGGTGGGGTCGAAGTCGGCGAACGGCCGGGAGAACATCACCTCGGCGAGCATCGGGTGCGCCAGCAGGAATCGGCGGAACGCTTCGGCGAGGCGTCGGAGCGCCTCGAGCGGATCCGCCGCCGGGGGGAGGGCCGCCAGTTCGGCGCCGAGCAGCCGGAAACCCTCGAAGAAGATCTCGCGGACGATGCCGGCCTTGTCGCCGAAGACCTCGTAGATCGCCGGCAGTGAGGCGCGGGCGCGCTCGGCGACGGTCCGCGTCGTCAGACCCGCGACGCCTGCCTCGGCGAGCACCGCCATCGCGCTCGCGAGTCCGCGCTCGTGGAGCGCTTCGGTGCGCTGCTTGACCCGGGGCACGGTCCGACCGTAGCACCTACTCCGATCATCGTTACGGAACACTGTTACGGAACGGTGCTATAAAGGTGTCGTGGACACAGCTCTGGGCCTCCGGAAGACCGTCGACCTACCAAGCGGCCGGGTCGCGTACGCCGAGCGTGGGTCGGGCCCGCCGGTCGTGTTCGTCCACGGCCTGCTGGTGAACGCCGAGCTCTGGCGCAAGGTGGTTCCGGACGTCGCTGATGCGGGCTTTCGCTGCCTGGCCCCGGACTGGCCGCTCGGCGCGCATCAGCTCCCGATGCCGGACGACGCGGACCTGACGCCGACCGGTGTCGCCGCACTGATCGCGGAGTTTCTCCAGCAGCTGGATCTGACCGATGTCACGGTCGTTGCCAACGACACCGGCGGGGCGCTGACCCAGATCCTGATGGCCGGCCACCCGGAGCGAATCGGGCGCGTGGTGCTGACGCCGTGTGACGCCTTCGAAGACTTCTTTCCCGCGCCCTTCGACTCGATGCCGAAGCTGGCTCGCCTGCCCGGTGCGATCTGGTTGGCGAGCCGCCTTCTTCAGCTGCCCTTCGCGCAGCGGCGGCCGAACACCTACGGCTGGTTGGCGAAGCGCGGCATTCCCGCAGAGATCCTCAAGTCCTACGTGCAGTCGATCCGCGGCAGCAGCGAGATCCGCAGGGACGCGCAGCGGTTCATCTCGGGTGTGGACAGCAGCTACACCTTGGCCGCCGCGAAGGCGCTGGCCGGCTTCGACAAGCCCGTCCTCCTGGTCCGGGCCGCGGAGGATCGGATCTTCTCGCCGACCCTGTTCGAACGCCTCGCCGCGATACTCCCCGACGCCACAGTGGCGACGGTCGCGGACTCGTGGTCCTTCGTCCCGGAGGACCGGCCGGACGAGCTGACCCGGCTGATCGTGGACTTCGCCTCATGATGCGGGCCTTCAGGACCGCGCTCGTGCTGGCGTGGCTGGCCGTCGTGGCCGTCACGGTGAACGCCATCGCGACGCAGGGTCTGTCCGGCGGCAGCGTGTTCTTCACGGATTTCACGCACCCCTGGCGCGCGCAGATCAACGGCGACTTCTCTGTGCATCTGCTGTTGGTCATGGCGTGGATCGTCTACCGGGAAGGGCTGTCGCTGCGCGGGGTGCTGCTGGCTGTGCCTGTGGGGCTCGGCAGCGTCTACACGCTGCCGTACATCTTTGTGGCCACTTTCAGGTCTGCTCCGCGACAGCAGGCTGTCGCGGAGCAGACCGGTGGGTAGTGTCAGACCGTCCACTTCTGGTTTGCTGCGCCGGTGCAGGTCCATGTCTGGAGTGGGGTGCTGTTGGCGGAGTTGTTGCCGGTGACATCGAGGCACTTGTTCGCCTGTGGGTTCACCAGGTCGCGGCCGGAGGTGTAGGTCCATTGCTGGGCGCCGGTTCCGTTGCAGGTCCAGAGCTGGACCTTGGCTCCGTCGGCGAGTGAGCCGGCGTTGACGTCCAGGCACTTGCCGAGCGCGCGGATCGTGCCGTCGCCGGGGCGCGTCCACTTCTGCGCGTTCGTACCGTTGCAGTCGTACAGCTGGACCGGCGTGCCGTCGGCGGAGTTGGCGGCCGCGACGTCCATGCACTTGCCGGCCAGGCCGGTGATCTGCGACCCGCCGCCGCCCGAGCTGCCGAGGGTGGAGACCCGCACGTAGTCGACGGTCATGGTCTGCGGGAACACCGTCGTACCGTCCGGGTAGCCAGGCCAGTAGCCGCCGACCGCGAGGTTCAGGATCATGAAGAACGGGTGGTTGAAGACCCAGGTGTTGCCGTTCAGGTCGGCCGGCGTCCGGCGCTGGTACTGCACGCCGTCGACGTACCAGGTGATCGAGTCCGGGGCCCAGTCCACCGCGAAGGTGTGGAAGTCGTCGGCGAACGACCAGCCGTTGGGATGGTTGTACGCGGCACCGATCCCGCCGGCGCCGGAGTAGCCCGGGCCGTGGATCGTGCCGTGCACGGTGGCCGGCTCCTTGCCGATGTTCTCCATGATGTCGATCTCGCCGTCGTTCGGCCAGTTGCCGCCGCCGAGCATCCAGAACGCGGGCCAGATCCCTTGCCCGCGGGGGATCTTGATGCGGGCCTCGAACCGGCCGTACGTCTGGGTGAAGGTCTGCGCGGTGAGCAGCCGGGCCGACGTGTACTGGCACGGGCCGTAGTGGCACTGGAAGCCGCCGTTCTCCTTCCGGGCGGTGATCACCAGGTTGCCGTTGCCGTCCAGCGCGGAGTTGCGGGTGCTGTTGGTGTAGTACTCCATCTCGTTGTTGCCCCAGCCGCTGCCGCCGATGTCGTACCGCCACTTGGCGGGGTCGGGAGCCTGGCCTGCGGGGCCGTCGAAGGTGTCCTCCCAGACCGTCGCAGTCGTGGCGGCGGCGGCCTGTTGGTGCGCGGTGGCCGCGGGCTGGAGGAGGGCGGTGCCGGCGAGTGCGGCACCGATCGCGAGGAACGCGAGCATGCGGGGACGCTTCATGAAATACCTCATTTCGGGGGCGTCTGAATGAGGGCAGTGATTGGGCGGCAGCGTGCCGTGAGAACGCTCTCAGGTCAACCCCGGGACTAAATAAAAGATCTGAAAAAAGTCTCGGTTCCGGCGTTGACACACCTTTGCACGGATGGTTACCTCTTGCTGACCAGCCGTTGCGGCGCGGGCAGACGCCGACAACGCGAACCGCCCCGAACTCCTTTACACCAAGGGAGAACCGCCCCATGCCCGCGAAACGGCTCTTGCCGGCCGCGGTCGCTGCGCTCTGCGTGGCCGCCGCCGGTCTCGGCTTCGGAACCGCCCCACCCGCCGCCGGATCGGTCGCCGCCGGCGAACAGGTCAACATCTGGCTGACCACCACCAACGACGCCGCAGGGCAGAACGTCACCCGCGGCCTGCAGCAGCAGACCCCGGTGAACTTCGGCCCGGCCGGCGGTACGGCCAACCAGACGATCACGGTCAACGAGAACACCACGTACCAGTCCTTCGAGGGCGGCGGCGCCTCGTTCGCCGACAGCTCCGCCTGGCTGCTGAACAGCAGCGGCGTGATCTCCGCCGCGACCCGCGACCAGGTGATGAGGGACCTGTTCGACCCGGTGAACGGGATCGGGCTGGCCTTCGTCCGCAACCCGATGGGCGCCTCCGACCTGGCCCGGTTCAACTACTCCTACGACGACACCTGCTGCGACCTGAACGACTTCAGCATCCAGCACGACCTCGCCGACGTCGTACCGCTCACCAAGCAGGCCCGGCAGCTCAACCCGGCGCTGAAGGTGATGGGCTCGCCGTGGAGCGCGCCGGCCTGGATGAAGGACAACAACGACTTCGTCCACCGCGGCTGGCTGAAGTGGGAGTACGCGCCGACGTACGCGCAGTACTTCGTCAAGTACCTGCAGCAGAACGAGGCGCAGGGCAACCACATCGACTACATCTCGGTGCAGAACGAGCCGACCTGCTGCGGCAGCGACAGCACCGGCTACGCGTCGATGAACTGGAACGGCTCCGGCCTGCTCGAGTTCACCAAGAACAACCTGATGCCCGCGCTGCAGGCCGCCGGGCTGACCACAAAGGTGCTGATCCTCGACTACAACTGGGGCAACTACAACGACCTCGGTTCGGTCCCGATCGCGGACGCCGCGCTGCGCAACCACCCGAACTTCGGCGGGATCGCCTGGCACGGGTACGGCGGAGACGTGAACCTGCAGACCCAGGTGCACAACCAGTACCCGGGCGTGAACGCGTACATGACCGAGCACTCCGGCGGGACCTGGATCGCGAACCAGCAGGTCGAGGACATGAACAACCTCATCGACTACACCCGCAACTGGGACAAGTCGTGGGTCAAGTGGGGCATCGCCCTGGACGAGAACCACCTGCCGTACGTCGGTGCCGGCTGCAACGTCTGCACCGGCCTCGTGACGGTGCACCGCAACGACAGCCAGCGCGGTCAGGTCACCAAGACGGTCGAGTACTACACGATGGGCCACCTGACGAAGTTCGTGAAGCCGGGCGCGCTGCGGATCGACTCTACCGCGAACAGCTCGGTCAAGAACGTGGCCTGGAAGAACCCGGACGGCTCCAAGGCGCTGATCGCCTTCAACACCACGGGGAGCTCGCAGTCGGTGCGGGTGAACTGGGGCTCGCAGTCCTTCGTCTACACGCTGCCGACCAAGACGTCCGCGACCTTCACCTGGTCGGGCTCGCAGAGCGGCGGCGGTGGTGGCGGCGGGCAGATCACCGGTCTGGGCGGCAAGTGCGTGGATGTCGCGGGCGCCAACTCGGCCGACGGTACGGCAGTGCAGCTGTACGACTGCAACGGCACGACCGCCCAGCAGTGGACCCGTCCTGGTGACGGCACGCTCCGCGCGCTCGGCAAGTGCCTGGACGTCAACGCCGGCTCTGTCGCCAACGGTGCTCGCGTGCAGCTGTGGACCTGTAACGGCAGCGGAGCCCAGCAATGGACCTATACGAGTGGGAGGGACCTGGTGAATCCACAGGCGAACAAGTGTCTCGACGTCACGAACAACACCTCCGCCAACGGCACTCCGCTCCAGCTGTGGAGCTGCACCGGCGCGGCGAACCAGAAGTGGACTCTGTCGTGAGGCGGGTGGCGGCGGTGGCCGCGGCTCTCGTGCTCGGCGGCGGCCTGCTGATGACGGCTGCTCCCGCGCAGGCGGCGACCGGAGCGGTCACCGGCCTGGCCGGTAAGTGCATGGACATCGCCGCGGCCAACAGCGCCGACGGCACGCCGGTCCAGCTGTACGACTGCAACGGTACGAGTGCTCAGCAGTGGACCCGGTCGAGTGACGGGACCCTGCGCGCACTGGGCAAGTGTCTGGACGTGTCCGGCGGGTCTGTGGCGAACGGCGCCAAGGTGCAGCTGTGGACCTGCAACGGCAGCGGTGCGCAGAAGTGGACGTACACGTCCGGGCGCGACCTCGTGAACCCGCAGGCGAACAAGTGTCTCGATGTCACGGGCAACAACTCCGCGAACGGTACGCCGCTGCAGCTGTGGAGCTGCACCGGTGCGGCGAACCAGAAGTGGAACGTCCCGGCGGCGGACGACGGGCCTCCGCCAACGGGCGGCGCGCCGATGGCGGCCGCGCCGTACCTCTATCAGGGCTGGGGTGACCCGCCGAATCCGGCGACCGTGATGAACGCGTCCGGGGTGAAGTGGTTCACGATGGCGTTCATCCTGTCCAACGGGTACTGCAACCCGCAGTGGGACGGTGGGCGGCCGCTGACCGGTGGAGTGGACCAGCAGGCGCTCAACACGATCCGGTCCAACGGCGGCGACGTGGTGGTCTCGGTGGGCGGCTGGTCCGGCAACAAGCTCGGCCAGAGCTGCGGTACGGCGAGTGAGCTGGCGGCGGCGTACCAGAAGGTGATCAACGCGCTGTCGCTGAAGGCGATCGACGTGGACATCGAGGACCAGGAGTTCGCGCAGCCCGCGGTCCGGCAGAAGGTGATCGACGCGCTGAAGATCGTCGAGCAGAACAACCCGGGGATCGCGACGTACCTGACCTTCGGGACCACGACGTCCGGGCCGGACGCGAACGGTCAGGACCTGATCCGGCGCGGCGCGGCCTCCGGGCTGAACCTGGACGGCTGGGTGATCATGCCGTTCGACTTCGGTGGCGGGTCGACCAACATGGGCACGCTCACCCGCCAGGCGGCCGACGGGCTGAAGAACCAGGTGAAGGCGGCGTACGGGCTGACCGACGACGCGGCGTACCGCAAGATCGGCATCTCCTCGATGAACGGCATCACCGACGTCGCCGGCGAGCGCGTCAACCTGTCCGACTTCGAGTCGATGCTGTCCTACGCCTCCGAACACCACCTGGCCCGCTTCACCTTCTGGTCGGTCAACCGCGACCGCCCCTGCACCGGCGGCAGCGCCGACAGCTGCTCCGGCATCTCCCAGAACCCCTGGGACTTCACCAAGGTCATCGGCCGCTACCGGGGGTAGCGGATCGCCAGGCCATCACAATCGGCCCGCGACGACGCCCCAGCACGGGCGCTCGTCGCGGGCCGGCGATTGTGATGGCCTGGGCATCCGGGTTTGACCCTCCGGTTACCGGAGGGTGGAAGCTTGGGGACATGACGGCGACGGTGACTGTGGGGGAGTTCTCCCGCTTGACCCATCTCAGCGTGAAAACGCTGCACCACTACCACGACATCGGCCTGCTCGCGCCGGTCTCGATCGACTCCTCCTCGGGGTATCGGCGCTACGGGACGGACCAGGTCGACACCGCACTGCTCATCCGGCGGCTGCGCGAGCTGCGGATGCCGTTGCCGGACGTGCGGGCAGTGGTCGAGGCTTCCGACGGACCGGCGCGCGAGGAAACGCTGCGGGCGCATCTCGAGCGGATGGAGCAGGAGCTCGCCCACACCCGCGAAGTCGTCTCGTCACTGCGTGAGCTGCTCACGCCGGGTCGACCGCTCCTCGACGTGCAGTACCGGTTCATCCCGCCGTTCCGCGCGTACGGCGTGTCCGGGCACGTCGTGCGGGACGAGATCGGGCCCTGGTGCGAGTACGCCTTCGGCCGGCTCGACACGGTCGGCGAGCACATCCGCGCGACCTCCGGCGCGACGTACAGCGACGAGTTCTTCACCGAGGACGCCGGCCAGGTGACCGCGTTCCTGCCGGTCGCGCTCGATCAGCCGCCGGCCGACGGCGTGGAGTTGGTCGACCTCCCCGGCGGGTACTTCGCGATCGCCGTGCACGCCGGGCACATGACCGACTTCGACCGGACGTACGGCGCGCTCGGCAGCCACGTCGCGGAGTTCTGCGAGGTCGCGCCGGGCCCGATCCGTGAGCTGTATCCCATCGGCCCGGGGGACGTCCCCGATCCGGCCGACTACCGAACCGAGGTCTGCTGGCCGATCCAGCGGATCCCTGTGACCGGGCCGGTGGGGCGGGGAAAGAATCCAATACTGAAAGGCTGAATCATGTCTGTATCGCTTGAAAGTATCGCCTTCGACTGTTCCGACGCGGCCGCGCTGGCCGGCTTCTGGGCCGGCGTGTTCTCGACCGACGTCGATGCGGACGGCAACGAGTTCTTCGCAACCGTGAACCGGAACGCCGACGGGCCGACGCTGATGTTCCTGCAGGTCCCGGAGCCGCGCAACGGCAAGAACCGGCTGCACGTCGACCTGGCCGCGACCGACTGGGCCGCGGAGGTCGACCGCCTGGTCGGCCTGGGCGCGAAGCGCGTCGACGAGCACAACGAGTACGGCACGCACTGGATCACGCTCGCCGACCCGGAGGGCAACGTCTTCGACGTCGCCGAGCACGGCTAGGCCCCGGCCCGGCAGGGCATTGCCAGCGCCCTGATCGGGGAGGAGGGTGAGAAGTGTCCGGCGGCGCCGCCGGGGCGCTGCCCTGAGCGTAAGGGGGGTGGATCGTGTACGCGCGTTCCACCACGATCAATGCCGCGCCGGCGTCGGTCGATGCCGGCATCGCGCAGGTGCGTGACGAAGTGATGCCGCGACTGATGGACATGGACGGCTGTATCGGCCTGTCCATGCTCGTCGACCGGGGATCCGGCCGGTGCATCGCGACCAGTGCCTGGCAGTCGGAGGAGAAGATGCGGGCCTCCGACGAGGAGCTCCGGCCGATCCGGGAGCGGATCGCGGAGACGATGGGGGGCGACAGCCCGTCGGTGCAGGAGTGGGAGATCGCCGTTCTGCACCGTGACCACCGGTCGGTCGCCGGTGCGTGCGTCCGGGCGACCTGGGTGAAGATCGATCCGGCGACCATGGAGCGGGCGATCGACGTCTACAAGCTGGCCTCGCTGCCGCGGCTCGAGGACCTGGCCGGGTTCTGCAGCGCGAGCCTGCTGGTCGACCGGGCCTCGGGTGGCGCGGTGTCCTCGGTGACGTACGACAGTCAGGAGGCGATGGACAGTAACCGGGAGGCTGCTGCCTCGATGCGCGCCTCGACCACCAAGGACGCCGGCGCGGAAGTGCTGGACGTCCGCGAGTTCGAGCTCGCGATCGCGCACCTGCGGGTCCCTGAGCTCACCTGACGGTTCAGGGGGCGTGACCGAAGGTGGCGGTGAACGCCTCCCGGAAGAGGTCGGCCAGGTCGGGCTCGCCGTCGTCGGCGGCCCAGCGCAGCAGGGCGGTGTGAGTCACTCCGAGCACGGCGCTCGCGGCGGCGCGGGCGCCGTACTCCTGGCCGGGGCCGATCGCGGTCACGAAGGCCTCCTGCAGCCGGAACTGGCTGTCCAGGTGGCGGGCCTGGAGTGCCGCTGTCGAGATCATCAGCCGCAGACGTGCGAGCAGCAGGTCGTGTTCGTTCGTCGCCACCAGGTCGAGGATGGTCACGACGGTGCGGCCGATCCGGTCGGTGAGTGACCCGGTGGCCGGGAGAGCCGCGATCGTGGCCGCGGTCAGCTGGTCGAAGTCGTCGTACAGGACCAGGTCTTCCTTGGTGGGGAAGTTCCGGTAGACCGTCATCGCCGAGACGCCGGCCGCGTCGGCGACGTCGTTCACCGTGGTCGCGTCGTACCCGCGGTCGGTGAACAGGCGGAGCGCCTGCCGCTGGATGCGTTGCCGGGTGTCGGCGCGCTGGCGGTCCCTCAAGCTCATGTGGTAGATACTAACAACATGATAGTTTCTAACATGAGTGACAGGGTGGCCTTGGTGACCGGGGCGTCGCGCGGCATCGGGCGCGCGATCGCGGAGCGGCTGGCAGCGGCAGGCGCCGAGGTGGCCGTGCACTATCACCGGGACAAGGCCGGTGCGGAGGAGACGCTGGAGCGGATCGGCGGACACGGGTTCGTGATCGGCGCCGAGCTCGGTGTGCCGGGTGATGCGGAGGCCGTCGTCGATCAGTTGACCGCGGGGCTGGCCGGCCGCCGGCTGGACGTGCTGGTGAACAACGCGGCGGCACAGCCCGCGGGTCCGATCGACACCGACACGGAGGCGGCCTTCGACCGGCTGATGGCGGTCAACGTGCGGGCGCCGTACTTCCTGATCCAGCGGCTGCTGCCGACGATGTCGGACGAAGGCCGGATCGTGTCGATCTCGTCGGTCGCCACCCGGATGGCGAACCCGGCTCAGACCTCGTTCGCGATGACCAAGGGTGCGCTCGAGACGATGACGCGCACCTTGGCGCAGCAGCTCGGCGCGCGGGGGATCACGGTGAACGCCGTCGCGCCCGGCGCGACCCGGACCGAGGCGAACGGCGCGTTCTTCGAGGTGCCGGGGCTGACGGAGCTGATCGTCGCCCGGACGGCGCTCGGCCGCCTGGGCGGCGGTGACGATGTCGCCGAGGTGGTCGCGTTCCTCGCTTCGCCCGCCGCGCGCTGGATCACCGGGCAGGTCGTGGACGCGTCCGGAGGGCTACACCTCGGGGTCGGCTGATTCGATGTCGAGGAAGAGCTGTACGTCGGGGTGTGTGCGCAGCGCCGTCCCGGGGTAGTTCGGGTCGATCGGCTGCGTGAGCGTGTCGCGGACGGCTTGGCGTTTGACCGATCCGGGGACCGAGCCGATCAGCGCGTCGGCGTCGAGCAGGCGGGGAATGGTCACGGTGACCGCGTGGGTCGGGACGTCGGCCAGGTCCGCGAAGTTGCCCTCGTCGACCTGCTGGCGGCGGCTGGTCTCGTCCAGTGCGACCAGCCGGACCGCCTCGGCGGCGGTGAAGTCGGCCGGCGGGTCGTTGAACGCCAGGTGGCCGTTCACACCGAGGCCGAACAGGACGAGATCGAACGGCTCGTCACCCATCAGCTGCGCGTAGGCGTCCGGGCCGTCCTCGGGGTCCAGCGGGCGGAATGTTGCCTGCGGCACCTTGTCGAGGAAGTTCCGGCGCAGCCAGTTCCGGAACGACTGCGGCGCGGCGGGGTCGAGTCCGACGTACTCGTCCATGTGGAAGCACTCGACCAGGCTCCAGTCGAGGTCCGGCTCGGCGGCGAGCGCGGTCAGCGTCGCGGTCTGGCTGGGGGCGGCGGCGAGCATGATCCGGGCCCGTCCGTGCGCCGCCGTGGCCTTGCGGATCTGCTCGGCGGCGGCGGTCGCGGCAGCGCGGCCGAGCTCCTCGCGGCTCGGGTGCGTGCTGGTGCGCGGAGCGTGCTCGACGGTCATGGACCCTCCTGGCGGCGTAGGTGCTGGGGAAAGCCTCGCACAACCGGGGGTTTTCCCCCGGTCGGTACGGTGGATGACCAGACCCGAAGACGGCGGCTGGCTCCACTGTGTGGACAGTGTTCACGGACCTAGCGTCGTCCGCATGCTGACGACGACGAATCAGGTGATGATGACCGCGCTGCAGGCGACCCAGGAACCGGCCGGCGGTGTGGCCGGGTGGGCGACCGATCTGATGGAGAAGCTGGGTCCCGTCGGTGCGGGGGCCGCGGTGGCCCTGGAGAACCTGTTTCCGCCGTTGCCGAGTGAGGTGATCCTGCCGCTGGCCGGGTTCGCGGCGGCGCGCGGCGACTTCGGGCTGGTCGCCGCGATCGTTTGCACCACGCTCGGGTCGGTGGTCGGCGCGCTCGCGCTGTACGGCGTGGGCGCGGTGCTGGGCCGCGACCGGATGCGCGCGCTCGCCGGGAAGTTGCCGCTGGTCAAGGTGCGCGACGTCGACAAGGCCGAGGAGTGGTTCCTGCGGCACGGGGCCAAGGCGGTGCTGATCGGGCGGCTGGTTCCGGTGGTGCGCAGCCTGATCTCGGTGCCCGCCGGGGTGGAGCGGATGCGGGTCGCGCTGTTCCTGCCGCTGACCGCGATCGGCAGCCTGCTGTGGAACTCGTTGCTGATCCTGGCCGGGTATCAGCTCGGTGAGCGGTGGCACCTGGTGGAGTCGTCGGTCGGCGTGTTCCAGAAGCTGGTGATCGTGGCCGCGGTGGCGGCGGTCGGGTGGTTCGTCGTGGTGAAGATCCGGGCCCGGCGTTCGGATACTGAGAAAGTGCAGTAGACGGCTCGACTTTGACTACTCTCGGGACTGTTGCCGCACAGTTGCCGCCGAGGTTCCGGGAGATGGGTCAGATGCCGTCAGTCGCGTTCGAGTCGCAGGTCGAGTCGCAGGTCGGGGCCCAGGGTGCCCAGGAGCGGCCGGTCTGGCCGCAGTCGGTGGTCACGGTGGTGGGCAATCCACGGGCCGGGTCGCGGACGGCGGCCGCGGCGGCGTCCGTCGCGGAGCTGCTCGCCTCCGAGCTCGGTACGCCGTACCGGATCGACGAGCTGATCGACCTGGTGACGCTCGCGCCGGCGATCTTCCAGGGTGACGGCGCCGGTGCCGAGGCGCAGTCCGCGCTGGAGAGCGCCATCGAGCTGGTGTCGTCCGCGTCGGTGATCGTCGTCGCGACGCCCGTGTACAAGGGCAGCTACACCGGCCTGCTGAAGAGTTTCCTGGACGTTCTGCGCCCCTCGGCGCTGGCGGGATCCGTGGTCGTACCGGTCACGGTGTCGGCCGCGCCCAGCCACAAACTGCTGGCCGACCACCACCTGCGACCGGTCCTGGCGGAGCTGGGCGCGAGTGTCCCGGTCCCGGGCGTGATCCTGGAAGAACGCGATCTCGAGGACCTACAGATCGTCCTCTCCAGCTGGATCCGCACCAACGCCGGCATCATCCAAGCCACCACCATCGCCCTCCAGCCGATCGCCGAGCCAACACCTGCCCGATAATCCAAAACCCGGCGCGGGCCGGGAGGTCCTGGACCTATCGTCGGCCTATGGACGATCGGGCGCGGATCGAGCGAAACCGGGCGGCCTGGGACCTGCGGGCCGCGGCGCACCTGTCGTCCGGGTTCTACGACGTGGACGGGTTTCGGGCGGGCGGCAGTTCACTGCGGGCGTTCGAGGTCGAGGCGGTGGGGGACGTTCGCGGGAAGCGCCTGCTGCATCTGATGTGTCACTTCGGTTTGGACACGTTGTCGTGGGCGCGGCTGGGGGCAGACGTCACCGGCGTGGACTTCTCCGGGGCTGCGGTCGACGCTGCGCTGGAGTTGGCCGGCGAGGTCGGGTTGGCGGCGCGGTTCGTGCAGGCGGATGTGTACGACGTGGCGGACGTACTGGAGCCGGCGTCGTACGACGTGGTGGTGGCGACGTACGGCGTGCTGGTGTGGCTGCCGGACCTGGACGAGTTCGCGCGGGTGGTGGCGCGGATGCTGCGCCCGGGCGGGACGGTCTTCCTGGCGGAGTTCCATCCGCTGCAGGCGATGGTGGACGAGGAGCTTCGGGTGCGTACGTCGTACTTCCGCACCGATGCTGTGGATCGCGAGGTGACGACCAGCTACACCGGGCAGGACGTGCCGGGGCATGTGCAGAGCACCTGGCCCTGGACTGTCAGCGGATTGGTGAACGCGTTGGCCGGAGCGGGGTTGCGCGTTGACCGTCTCGACGAGCTGCCGGTGGACCTGCGGCAGCGGAGTCCGGCGATGGTGCAGGACGCTGACGGGTTGTGGCGACTGCCCGGCGATCCGCTACCACTGCTGCTGACGTGCCGAGCCGTGAAAGCCTGATCATCGACCCGGCGCGAGGCTGATGCCCAGGGCGGTGAAGCGTGCGGTCAGGTCGTCGACCCAGGCGACAGGTGTGCGGTGGTCCGGCAGTGGGACGCCGGCCTCGCTTCGCCACAGGGCGTCGCCGAGGGTGGTGCGAATGTGCCAGGCCATGACGCGCTCGGGGGAGAGGGTGCGGCCGGTCAGGTGCTGGTAGTGGCGTGAGGTGGTCTGCAGCAGGTCGACGCCTGGCCCGGTGCCCGGGAACGCGCGAAGGTCGTACTCGGCGTCGGCCGTTCCCGCGGTCTCGAAGTCGACCACCGCGCGGAGCTGGTCGCCGTCCCAGACCTGATTTCCGCCGTGAAGATCACCGTGGACGAGGACGTGCGACGCCGGCGGGGCGAGGACCTCATGGGCCCAGTCGCACCACCGCACCACGGACTCGACCTGATCCGGCCGGACCCACCGACCGAACCCGTCGCGGATCGTGTCCGTGGTCGCGGGCGGCAACAGGGCCGGGGGAACACCGCTGGTCAGGTGCTCGACCCGCTCGAGGGTCGTGGAGTCATGCAGAGCGGCAAGAAAGGTGGCCAGTTGCCGGCCGGCGTGATCGCGGTCGATGGAGTCGACCACGTCGAACAACGTCTGACCGGGCACCCGCCTCGTCACCAGCAGCACCGGGTCGGTGCTGCTGGCGACAACCTCGGGGAGGAACGGGACGCCGGATCCCAGCGCTGTCAGGACGCTGATCTCGTGCGCCACTCGGAGCGCCGCGGGGCGCGACCACGCGAACTTCGCGACGAACTCCTCCCCGACCATCGCGCTCGCCGCCCACCACTGCGGATCCGGCTCGCCGAACGTCTCCCGTACGACGACCCTCAACCCGCCCAGCTCCGGAGCGACATCCCGCAGCGCGTCCGCGACCGCGCCCGGCGAACACTCGTCCAGCCACCTCATACCCCCATCCCACCAGCCGCAGCCCGACCTTGAACACCCGGCGGTGGGTGTGGACAGGTCGTGCGCTGTCCACATCCACCAGCAGGTGTTCAAGGTTCAGTCGTTGTGGGTGGGTTGGGTCGGGGCGTGGCGGAGGGTTGCGGTTGCGGGGATGAGTGTGGAGCCGAAAGTGAGTGCGGCGGCTGCTCCTACGATCACCAGGTAGATCCAGAGCGGGCCTGTCGGGAGGACGTCGTTCGCGACCTTGGCGGAGAAGGGGAGGAGGCAGGCCAACGCCACCACGGTGCCTAGCGTTACTCCCGTGAGGGTGACCAAGGTGCTTTCGGTGGTCAGCATGCGGAGCACCTGGAAGCGGGTCGAGCCGGTCAGCCGTTGCAGGGCGAACTCGCGACGGCGGCGCAGGGTGGTGGAGACCAGCGTGTTGACCACCGAGACGGCGGTGTACGCGATCAGCATGCCGACGAGCATGTAGTTGATCCACGCCTGCGTCTGCAGGTCCTCGACGTTCGAGGCGACCAGCGTGCTGCGGTCGGCGACCTGCACACCCGGGTGCGCGGCGGCGACCTTGGCCAGCCCCGGTCGTACGTCGGTACCGGGCTCGGCGCGGACCAGGAGCTGCTTCGTCAGCCCGTCGGTGGTGTGAGCGGCGACCAGGGCCGCGGGCAGGATGATCGACTCGTACCCACGCTCTGCCGCGAACGTCGCCACCACCCGGAGCTTCACGGTGGTCCCGTCGCCCAAGGTCATCGTGATCTCGGACCCGACCCCACGACCGGTCTTGGTGGCCATGTACTCCGGGACCGCCGCGGTCGAGCCGCTCAGCCCGGCGAGCGACCCGCTCGTCAGCCGGACCGGCGCCGTACCGTTCGCCCCCTGCGCGTCCACGCCGATCACCGGCGCACCGTCCTCGTCGAACGGAGCCTTGCGAGGATCGTCGACCGCGCCCATGCTGCGGACGAACGCCGAGGCACTCGCCACGCCGGGGACAGCGCGCACCTGCGAGACCAGGGCCGGCGAGAGACCGGCGTCCGACACCAGTACGGCGTCCGCTCGCAGGTCTCGCGTGAACGCCTCCGAGGAAGCGTGGACCTGGGTGGTCTGCATGTACAGGTTGGCGGTGGAGATGCCGACGGCAAGCATCACCGGCATCGCCGCGGCCGACAACGCCACCGAGCGCGCGGACAGGTTGCGGATCGCGAGCCGGCCGTTCACCCGGGTCAGCGCCTGGACCGGCCAGCGCCAGATCCCCAGCACCAGCTTGGTCCAGAACGGGCCGAGCAGTGCGACCCCGATCGCCCAGCAGAGGATCGACGGGCCGGCGGTCGACGCGGCCAGCGGGCCGGACATCACCGTCGCGGTGACGATCAGCAGCGCCAGGCCGCCGCCGAGGAACAGCAAGCCGAACAGGAGCCGGATCCAGCTGAACCACTTCCGCTGCAGCGACGCCTCGACCAGTGCCTCGACCGGCTTGATCTTCGCCGACCTGCGCGCCGCGATCAACGCGGCGCCGATCGCTGCCAGGACCGCCGCGCCGGCGCCGGCCGCGAACGGGATCCAGCCCTGCGCGAACTCGATCACCGGCGACGCGACGCCGTGCGAGCTGAGCTGGTCGAAGAGGAACCGGCCGAGGAAGATCCCCGGCAGGCACCCGAGAACGACCGCGGGCAGCGAGACCATCAGGGCCTCGCCCAGGATCATCCGGCGCACCTGGCCGGGCGTCGTACCGATGCCGCGGAGCAGCGCGAACTCCCGCTCGCGGTGCTGGGCCGCGAGCGCCAGAGTGGAGGCGACCACGAACATCATCGTCATCGCGGCGATCCCGCCGAACGAGCCGGCGACCGCGATCAGCGCCGTACGGCGCGACTCGGCGTCCGGGTGCTCGGCCAGACCGCGGTCGACGCCGGCGCGGACGGTCAGGTCGCCGATCTCCTCGAGACGGTCCCGCACGTCGCCGAGGTTGGTGCCCGGGGCAACTTGTACGCCGACGTCGGCGAAGCGCGACGGGTTGCGGACGAGGCTCGCGGCGTCCTGGTCGGAGAAGAACGCGTGACCGGACGCCTGCGGGGCGATGCCGCTGATCGTGAAGGTCTTCGGCTCACCGTTGATCAGCAGGGTCAGCTGTTCTCCTACGGTCCCCGACGAAACAACCACCTGTGCGGAGCGGGGCGCGTGCCCCGCACTGAGGGGGTAGGGCGCCAGCCCGGCGCTGGACCAGTTGTGGCCTTCGGCAACTACGGCCCTGCTCGCATCGGCGGCCGAGCCGCCCGCAGAGGGCGGGGTGAAGGCCGGGAAGGTGTAATCCCCGGTGGCGGAGGTTACGCCTTCGACTGCGCGGATCTCGGGCAGGAGGTCTGCTGGTACGCCGACGCGTTCCGTCAGGGGAGTGGCGTCCTCGACGCCGGGGCGGTGGTGGGACTGGTTGCCGGTGACGACCAGCGAGGTCCCGGCCAGGCGCTGGGGTTCGACGTTCGAGCGGATGCCGGTTTCCATCAGCCCGCCGCAGGCCATCACGATCGCCGTACCGAAGACGACCGCGACGAAGGTCGCGATGAATCCGCTCTTGCGGTGCCGCAAGGTGCGGACGGCGAGGCGCATCATCCCGCCACCGCCCGCAGGCTCGAACGCGCACCGAGGTGAGTCATCCGGTCGGCGACCTCTTCGGCCGTCGGAGCGGTCAGGCGGCCGGCCAGCGCGCCGTCGGCGAGGAAGACCACCTGGTCGGCGTACGACGCGGCGACCGGGTCGTGGGTGACCATCACGACCGTCTGGCCCTGGGACCGCACGGGTTCGCGCAGCAGTTCGAGGACGTCGGCGGCCGTCTGGGTGTCGAGCGCACCGGTCGGCTCGTCGGCGAAGATCACCGCGGGCCGGGCGACCAGCGCGCGGGCGATCGCGACCCGCTGCTGCTGACCGCCGGACAGCTCGCCCGGGCGGTGCTTGTGCCGGTCGCCGAGACCGACGCGCTCCAGGACCTGGCGTACGGCGGCCTTGTTCGGGCGGCGGCCGTCGAGCTCCTGCGGCAGGCAGACGTTCTGCCAGACCGTCAGCGCGGGCAGCAGGTTGAAGGACTGGAACACGAATCCGATCCGCTCCCGCCGGAGCTCGGTCAGCCTGCGCTCGCTCAGCCCCGCGAGCGGCTGCCCGTCGATGAACACGCTGCCGGACGTCGGCCGGTCGAGGCCGGCGGCACAGTGCAGGAAGGTGCTCTTGCCCGACCCGGACGGCCCCATCACCGCGGTGAACGTCCCGGGGGCGAACTTCATCGAGATCCCGTCGAGGGCGGTGACGGCGTTTCCGCCACGGCCGTAGACCCGTCGTACATCCTGCAGGACGACCGAGTATCCGGCCCCGTCGACTGCTTCCTGCGTCCGTTTCTTCATGCCGCCGACGCTACGGAGCGGCGGCGCCGCGCCCCATGGTGCTGAACCGACGACGGTGGTGGACGAAAGTCCACCCTCTCCGGCTACGTCCGGGCGCCGAACAAGGCCCGCAGGCCGTCGAGGTAGGTGTCCGGCGTGACGTCGCCGATCAGCAGCCGCTGGATGATGAACCCCGGCAGCAGGCCGAACATGGCCTGCGCGATGTGCCCCGGGTCGGCGTCCGGGTCGACCGTCCCGTCGGCCTGGGCGCGGCGGGCGACCGCCTCGAAATGGTCGCGGAGCTGGCTGTACTTGCCGAGCGCGGTGGCCTTGATCGTGGGGTTGCGCAGCGACTCGGCCCAGGCCTGCACGGCGACCCGGGTGACATCGCCGCCGGGCCGCTCCGCGATCGCCACCACGTGCCGGATCGCGGCGTCGAGCGCGGCGAGCGGGGTCAGCGGCTGCTCGGAGGCGAGGATCTTGCCGAACAGCTCGTCGATCGTGCCGAGCGCGTCCTCGGCGATCGCCGCGACGATCTCCTCCTTGCTCTTGAAGTAGCCGTAGACGGCGCCCGCGGACAGCCCGGACTCGCGGATCACGTCCGCCATCGTCGTCTTGTGGAAGCCCTCCTCGATCACGCAGGTGCGGGCCGCCGCGACGATCTGCGCACGGCGCGCCAGCCGGTGTTCCTCGGTGACCTTGGGCACGTCCGCAACTTAAAACGAATGTCCGTTCTTGACAAGTCGGCGGGCCGTTGCCAGGCTCGGACTCATAAAGAACGATCATTCGGTTTTATTGCCCGAGGGAGTACCACCATGACCACTGAGGCGCACGCGGCCGACCGTCGCCGGCCGCCCCTGATCGCCGTCGTCACGCTGCTGACCGCGGTCCTCACGGTGTTCCTGATCGCGTTCGCCTGGCCGGCCGCGCGCTCCGAACCGCGCGACGTCCCGCTCGCGGTGTCCGGCCCGCCGGCGGCGGTCCAGCAGATCGAGGCCCGCCTCGATCAGGCGATGCCCGGCGGCTTCGAGATCACCGCCGTACCGGACCGGCAGGCCGCGGTGCAGCGGATCCAGGACCGGGACGCGTACGGCGCGATCGTGCTGGACGCGGCCCAGCCCGAAGTACTGACCGCGTCCGCGGGTGGACCCGCCGTCGCGCAGGTGCTGACCCAGCTGTCCACCCGGATGTCGCCGGAGAGTCCGGCGAAGGTGACCGACATCGTGCCGCTGCCGAAGGACGATCCGCGCGGCGCCGGGCTGGCGGCCGGTGCGCTGCCGCTCGTGCTCGGCGGGATCATCGCGGCCGGCGCACTCACCCAGCTGGTCCGGTCCGGCGCGAAGCGGATGGTCGGCGCGCTCACCTTCGCGGTCACCGGCGGGCTCGCGCTGGCCGCCGTACTGCAGTACTGGCTCGGCTCGTTCGAGGGCAGCTACCTGGGCAACGCGGGTGTGATCGCGCTGTCGATCGCGGCGATCAGCCTGACCCTGCTCGGCCTCGAGTGGCTGCTCGGTACGGCGGGACTCGCGCTCGGCGGCGCCGTGATGATGCTGCTCGGCAACCCCCTGTCCGGGATGACGAGCGCGCCCGAGATGCTGCCGGACGGGTGGGGCACGCTCGGTCAGCTGCTGCCGCCCGGCGCCGCGGGCACGGCGTTGCGCTCGGTGAGCTTCTTCGACGGTGCCGGGGCCGCGCGGCCACTCGCAGTACTGGGCTGCTGGCTGCTCGCCGGACTACTCATCTGCGGACTCGGTGCGCTCCGTGGCCGGGGACGCGCCGTCCGTGCTCGACACGAGGCGCAGGCGGTCGCCGCCTGACAAAGTAGGGGTATGACAACGCGGTGACCGGATCGTTACGTCCCGGTCGCCGCGTTGGCGTGCTGCTGAGGCGACAACGTTGTCTGTCAAGCATTGACTTCGGCCGTTCGAGGCTCCTACGGTCGCGGGAAAGCCCGCAGGGTTTGGGTCGTGGTACCGGCATGACAACGATTGCCCGAAGGTGGACCTGAATGATGTCTAGGAAACGTTTCAAAGTAGCGGCCGTGACCAGCGCGCTGCTGCTGGCGGTGACGGCCTGCAGCCAGGGCTCGACGACCAAGCAGCCGGACGCCGGCAGCTCGCAGAGCTCGGGCCCGGCGCACATCAAGATCGCGTACCAGCAGTGGGGCCCGGGCGTGGTGATGAAGAACTTCCTCACCGGCGTGAAGTCCGAGTACGAAGCGGCGAACCCCGGGTCGACGGTCGAGATCCTGCCGATCGTGGCGTCGGAGAACGACTACTACACCAAGCTGCAGCTGATGATGCGGTCGCCGAACACCGCGCCGGACGTGGTCTACGAGGACACCTTCCTGATCAACTCCGACATCACCGCGGGCTACCTGAAGCCGCTGGACGACTACATCAACAAGTGGGGCCAGTGGGGCCAGTTCGAGGACACCGCCAAGGGCGCCGCGAAGGCGCTCGACGGCAAGACCTACGGCGTACCGGACGGCACCGACACCCGCGCGCTCTGGTACAACAAGCAGATCTTCGCCAAGGCCGGCCTGCCCGCCGACTGGCAGCCGAAGAACTGGGACGACGTGCTCAGCGCCGCCCGGACCATCAAGCAGAAGGTCCCCGGCGTCATCCCGATGAACGTGTACTCCGGCAAGCCGATGGGTGAAGCCTCCGCGATGCAGGGCTTCGAGATGCTGCTGTACGGCACGAAGGACACGCTGTACAACAACGACCAGCAGAAGTGGGTCGTCGGCAGCCAGGGCTTCAAGGACTCGCTGAACTTCATCAAGACCGTCTACACCGAGGGCCTCGGCCCGTCGCCGAAGCAGGCGCTCGACCCGAACATGGGCAGCAAGGTCGGCACCGAACTGCTGCCCGGCGGGAAACTGGCGATCGCGCTGGACGGCTCCTGGATCTACGGCAACTGGCAGAAGACCGGCGCGAAGCCGTGGCCGCAGTGGTCCGAGGTCCTCGGCCAGACCGCGATGCCGTCCCAGGACGGCGGCGGCAAGGGCAAGGTCAGCCTCTCCGGCGGCTGGACCTGGGCGATCCCGGCCAAGTCGAAGAACCCGGACGCGGCCTGGAACCTGATCAAGACCCTGCAGACCCAGAAGAACGCGGCCAAGTACGCGACCGAGGGCGCGCAGATCGCGGTCCGCAAGGACGTCGCCTCCGACGCCACGTACAAGAGCTCCTCGAAGAGCACGCAGTTCTTCACCGACCTGGTCTCCGTCACGGTCTACCGGCCGGCGTACGCGGAGTACCCGAAGGTCTCCAACGAGATCATCACCGCGATGGAGGCGGTGATGACCGGACAGTCCTCGATCGACGAGGCCGCGAAGAACTACGACGAAGCGGTCGAAGGCATCGTCGGCAAGGACAAGACCACAGCGGGCCAGTAGCCCGGGCGAAGGAACCTCCCCTGTGACGACGACTGTCGCCCCCACGGCCTCGGCTCCCACTCCCTCCGGCAAGACGTCCGGAGGGAGCGGGAAGCCGCGGGCCGCCAAGTTGCTCAAGATGCTGCCGCTGTCGCCGGCCATCGGACTCATGCTGGTCTTCCTGGCCGGTCCGATCATCTACTGCGTGTACGCCGCGTTCACGAACATGGCGCTCACCGGTACGGGTGCGGCGAACGTCAAGTTCGTCGGGCTGGACAACTTCCGCAAGGCCTTCGGCAGCGGTGCGTTCACCAACGCGATCTGGCTGACGCTGCTGTTCACGCTGATCTCCGCGATCATCGGGCAGAACACGCTCGGCCTCGGCCTCGCGCTGCTGATGCGCAGGTCCACGAAGGTGATCCGCAACTTCGTCGGCACCGCGGTGATCGGCGCGTGGGTGCTGCCCGAGGTGGTCGCGGCGTACCTGCTGAGCGCGTTCTTCAACGACGAGGGCACCCTCAACGTGATGCTGCACGCGGTCGGCCTGCCCGGGCAGGACTGGTTGTACGCGGCACCCATCATCGCGGTGTCGCTGGCCAACATCTGGCGCGGTACGGCGTTCTCGATGCTGGTGTACTCGGCCGCGCTGAGCGAGATCCCCAAGGAGATCGAGGAGTCCGCCGAGATGGACGGCGCGGGCGGCTGGCGGCGGCTGGCGTTCGTGACGCTGCCGATGATCACCCGCGCGATCATGACCAACCTGATGCTGATCACGCTGCAGACGCTGAGCGTGTTCGGCCTCATCTACGCGATGACCCGCGGCGGCCCCGGGACGAAGAGCCAGACGCTGCCGCTGTACATGTACGAGCAGGCGTTCAGCTTCTCCCAGATCGGCTACGGTACGGCGATCGCGCTGGTGATGCTGGCGATCGGCGCAGTCTTCTCGCTGATCTACCTGCGTGGACTCAACTCGGAGGCAGCGTGATTGCGCGCGACCGTCTTAGCAAGGTGACGTCGAACCTGATCCTGCTGGCCATCGGTGTGCTGTTCGTGCTGCCGCTGCTCTGGGTGCTGTTCGCGTCGATCAACCGGACCGCGGGGCTGCGCGTCGAGTTCCCGACGCACCCCACGCTCGGGAACTTCAAGGCCGTGCTCAACACCAACACGACGTACCGCCCGGTGCTCAACGGCATCGTGCTGTGCGGCGGGGCCGCGCTGCTGACGATGGTGTGCGCGGTGCTCGCGGCGTACCCGCTGTCGCGGTTCAAGACCCGGTTCAACCGGCCGTTCCTGCTGACCGTGCTGTTCTGCACCGGGCTGCCGATCACCGCGGTGATGGTGCCGGTGTACGGGCTGTTCGTGCAGCTGAACCTGGTCGACACGCTCGGCGGCACGATCATGTTCATGGCGACGTCGGCGCTGCCCTTCGCGATCTGGCTGACCAAGACGTTCATGGACGGCGTACCGCTGTCACTGGAGGAAGCGGCCTGGGTCGACGGCGCCGGCAACATGCGCGCGCTGTGGGCGATCGTGCTGCCGCTGATGTGGCCCGGGATCGCGGTCGTGCTGATCTTCACCTTCATCGGCATGTGGGGCAACTTCTTCGTCCCCTTCATGCTGCTGCTGTCACCCGAGCGACTGCCGGCCTCGGTCAGCATCTTCACGTTCTTCGGCCAGTACGGCGAACCGAACTACGGCCAGCTCGCGGCGTACTCCCTCATCTACACCACCCCCGTCCTCCTCCTCTACCTCCTCCTCAGCCGCAAACTAGGCGGCGCCTTCGCCTTGGGCGGAGCCATCAAGGGCTGACCCCATCCAAAGGACACCGCGCCGCGGCGACTAACCTTCGGCCGGCTTCGCCTGCGTGCGTGGTAGCTGGTCTGTGTCTGAGGTGGCTGCCGCCGGGTGCGGCTGGCGTGGTGGGACCGGCTAAAGGACACCGCTTCGCGGCGGCTGCCCTTTCGGCCGGCTCCGCCGGCGTGCGCGCTAGCTGGAATGCGACTGAGGTGGTTGGCACGGCCGCTACTGATGTGGCTGGCGGCCCCAACGGCCGACTTCGCGGCGAAGCCAGCCAACAAGACAGCAGTCGGCGCACGCGGGCGACCAGAGCGGGCCTGAGGTGGTTGGCGCTGGGTGCAGGTGGTGCGGCGGTGGATGGACACCGCTTCGCGGCGGCTGTCTTGTTAGCCGGCTCCGCCGGCGTGCGCGGCAGCTGGAACGCGCATGAGGTGGTTGGCGCTGAATGCTGCTGGTCAGGTGCGCCAGCAACAGACCTTGCTGCGCGACGGTCAGCGGCACGGCGGAATCGTCGACGGTGAGAGGACACTGCTTCGCGGCGGCTGTCTTGTAAGCCTGCATTGCTCCCAGGGACATGGATCAGCGTTTGAGGTTGTTGGCATCGGCTGCTGCAGGCGTGGTGGGACGGGTCAACGGGCACCGCTTCGCGGCGATCGTCCGTTGGCTGCCTCCGGCGGCAGGCGCGGATCGTGCTCCGGGTTGCGTACAGGCCCATGGACTGCTGCGGTGAAGGTGATCGCTAGTGGCCGCCGGGTCCCTCGAAGGACGTCGCTTGCCGGCGGTTGCTATTGCAGTCGGCTCACCGGGGCGCGACAGTCCTTCGTGGTCTTGCCTGCGAGTGGCTCCCGATCGCAAGACGAGCACCCGGGCGGCCGCTGGCTGGTCGGGTCGTGAGTCGTGTGGATCGACCGTCCGTGGCAGCCCCGATTCACGACTCGCTGCCTGGAGTCCACCAATCGCCGTGACTGGGAGGGATAGCCGACGAACAATCCGGCCGGCGAACTGCTCTCCCCGACGCGCCTCAGCTCGGCCGTCCACCTCCGCTTCATCACCAGTCCGCGCACGCGCGAAGCCAACCAACAAGGCAGCGCCATGTAGCGGCGTCCGTTGGTGTCCGCAGCCACGCCGCTGCAGCCGACGCCGGCATCCAGATGCTCTGCGCGTGTCGCGCGGAGACGTCCAGAAGACCAGTCGCGGCGTCGCGGCGCACGGGTGCCCGCCGCCGAAGATGCGACATGAGCGCCCGGGTGGTGTTTGCTGGTGTGGGCCCCCGAATTGCCCACAAAATAAGGGGATTCCGGCTCGGAAACTGTCGGTGCCGCCGTCTAGAGTCGATGCCATGGAACTCCTAGGCGAACGGCCGGCGTGGTCGATGAGTGGCAGCCAACTGCTGTCCACTCTCGACGCGCTGGAGACCGAGCTCGCCCGCCTGGAGACCTACCGGCTGACCGTGATCGCCGCCATGGAGACCACCGGGTACGCCGCCGAGCTCGGCGCCCGCGACACCGCCGAGCTCCTGCGCTTCCGACACCGGATCGACGCCCCGGTAGCCCGCCGCACCCTCCGCCTCGCCCAGGCCACGACGAAGTACCCAGCCGTATCCGCCGCGCTCAAGGACACCGCCTCTTGCGAGGAGCCCGGCGACGACGCTGACAGCGGATGGCGGCTGCGACCGGCACAGGCGGCCGCGATCGTGTTCGGACTCGACCGGGTCCGGTCCCGGGTCCCGGTGGAACACCTGGACGCGGCAGCGGAACAACTGGTCAGGCTGGCCGGCCACCTGTCGCCCGGCGAACTGCGCACCGCCGCCAAGGAGATCGCCGACCTCCTCGACTCCGACGGCCCCGAACCCGAAGAACACAAGGCCTACGCCCGCGAGTCCCTGACACTGTCGGCCGCCGACAACGGGGTAAAGCTCACCGGGTTCCTGGCCAACGAGAACGCCGAACTCCTGCGCGCCGTCGTGCACGCCGGTGCCCGCCCGCACAAGACCGTCGACGGCGAACCCGATCCCCGCCCCCGCGACAAGCGCCAGGCCGACGCCTTATCCACCGCCCTCAGCATCGCCGCCGCCGCATGGGACACCACGGCGCCCATCACAACCACCGCAGCAACCGCAGCGCCCACCGGACCTACGGCTGCTGCCACGACCGCCCCGGGCAACGTGGGCAGTACGGGTAACACGGGCAGTGCTGGCAGTGCTGGCAGTACAGGCAGCGCTGCCAGTGCTGGCAAGACAGGCGGAGCGGGCAGCGCAGGCACCGCGGGCAGTGCCGGCAGCGTGGCGAGGAATGGTCAGGTGGCGGGGTACGGGGCGAAGGCGACCATCACCGTGACGATCGACTTCGAGGACCTGAAGGCCGCGACCGCGGACGCGATCGGGCGGACCGTGTACAGCGGTGGGCTGTCGGCGGCCACGATCCGGCGGCTGGCCTGTGACGCGAACATCATCCCGCTGGTGCTGGGCTCGAACTCCGAGCCCCTCGACGTCGGGCGCCGCGAGCGCCTGGTCACCAAGGCGATGCGGCGCGCCCTGGACGCCCGCGACCGCGGCTGCGTGGTCTGCGGAGCGCCGCCGATCATGTGCGACGCCCATCACCTGATCTCCTGGATCGACGGCGGCGACACCAAAATCTCCAACCTGGCCCTGCTGTGCCGCCGCCACCACACCGACGTCCACGCCGGCCACTGGCACATCACCATCCGCGACGGCGTCGTCCACGTCACCCGCCCCACCTGGGCCGACGCACGGCCCGAACACCACTACCACTTCCGCCGACGGGCTGTCGAGCACCCGCCGCCGCCCGTCCCCTCCCCGCCGACCGTCCCACCGGCCGACGGTGATCCGGACGTGCCCAGCTTCCGCCATTCGAAGTGGCGCGCTGACGGGGCGGTCCTTCAACAGGCGGCCGCCTTCGCGCTGAGCGGCTAGATCAAGCAAGCCAGCACCCCAGCCGCGGGCATGCGGAGCGGGAAGGCTGTCGTGTCAAAGGATCACAAGCAGGCGGAGCCTGCCGCCCAAGCGGCCGCAGGTGCCACTCGCCGGACACCAGCGCAGCCGACGCCGACATGTGCCGCCGTCGGTGCGCCCTCACGCCAGCGAAGCTGACCGACAAGACAATCGCCAGGCGGTGCCCGCCCTCGTTCGCCCTACACCACCCGGACGGATCGCCTGGCCGGACTGCCTGGCTGGACTGCCTGGCTGCACCGCACCGCACCGCCCATCGCACCGCTGGGCGCGGCGCTCGGTGGCGGTGAGGCGATCCGGCCGGATCGCCTGGCCGGACTGCCTGGCCCGAGTGCCTGGCCGGACTGCTCGGCTGCACCCGCACCGCCCATCGCACTGCTGGGCGTGGCGCTCGGTGGTGGCGAGGTTGTGCCCGTTGGTCGGCGTTCGAGGTGGCAGGCTGATGGCGCCGCGCTCCGGGAGGCTGCTGACTTCGGGCTGGTCGGAGCGTTGACCGGCTAGGTCACCGGGCGTTGCCGCGCGGCTGGACCGGCGGCCAGGCCACGAGAAGCGGTACGTGTCGAGGCCGAGGTCCTTGATCAGCGCCACGTCGGCCGGCATCCGGTGGTAGTGGTCGCAGGCGATGTCGCCAGTCAGACCACACAACAGCCTTCCGGCCGCGGACATGCGCGCGGAGAGCCCGTGTTGTCAGAGGGGCAGAAGGGCGGAGCCTGCCTTGTCGGCGGCCCGGGCGTCGTCCGCAGGACGCCGGTGTAGGCCGACGCTGGTAGCAGATGCTGTGCCTGTGCCGCGCACGCGCCGCAACGTGGCCGAGAACTGCTGCCGCGGAGTGGAGTGAGTCCGTTGGCGTCGGCGCCACGCCAGAGCAGCCGACGCGAGCACCAGATGCTCGTCACCTGCTGCGCTCGCCGGCGGAGCCGGCCGATACGACAGTCGCCGCGAAGCGGTGTCCGCTGACCGCTGGCATCACACAGCAGTTGATGCCAGCATCAAATGCTCAGCGCGTGCTGAGCCCGCCGATGGAGCTGGTCGATGAGGTGGCCGCGGAGCGTGTCCGTTCGGGTGTGCAGCAGACCCGAGCAGTCGGCGCCAACACCGCAGATGCTCAGCACCTCACCTGCTCGCCGGCGGAGCCGGACGATACGACAGTCGCCGCGAGGCGGTGTCGCTGACCGCTCGCACCGCACAGCAGGCCGATGCCAACACCAGATGCTCAGCACCTCACCTACTCGCCGGCGGAGCCGGCTGACAAGACAGTCGCTGCGGAGCGGTGTGCTTTCAGGAGTTGGTGAGGGTGTGGCGGGTGTTCTGCCAGGTGGTTAGTTTTTCGGGGAAGGTGGCGGTCCACTGGGGGTCGGGGAGGCCTTGGGTGTAGCGGGAGAGGGCTGTGGGGGCCAGTGTGGGGGCGGAGGGTGGGGCGGCGTCCAGGACTACGGCCAGGCGGATGATGAAGGTTGTCAGGCGTGTTAGGCGGGAGTGGTCGGGGGTTGCTTCCAGGTCCTTCAGTTGGGTGCGGAGCTGTTTGAGGGTGCGTAGGGCCGTGCGGTGTTCGCCGCGGCCGGTGGCGTCCTCGAGGGCGTCGGACGGGATGCCGAGGTGGGCCGCAATTTCGGGTGACGGCTCGACGGGAGTCGCCTTGCCGAAGAGGCGGGGCTTGCCGGCTTGGAGTTGGTCGGTGATCTCGGTCAGGAGAGTGTCGAGGGCGGCGACGAGCTCACCCACAGCGCTGTCGGCGGTCTTGCGGCGGTTGGAGTCCAGCGCCGTGACACGGGCGTACTCGGCCTCGACCGCGGCGCGCAAAGTCTCCGGCCAGTCGTCGAGGCCGGTCAGCTCCTCGACGCGGGGTGCCGACGCGTTGAGGTCACCCGCGTTCAACGGCTTCGCGCCGGAGCGGGCGGCGTCGATCTCCTCGCCGATCTTCTTCTGCGGTCCCGGAACGATTGAGCTCACGTCTCCACCCTACGCATTTGACGGCTGGACGTCCGAGATCCCGGGTGTGCGCCCGAGATCCGCGGCGCCGGCCCAGCATCCCGGACGCTGACCCACCAGAGTTCAGACGTCCAGACGGCGCAGGTTCCACACCGACGGGACGACCAGCGTCACCACCGTGATCAGCACGAACAGCGCGGCACCGTACAGCTCGACCGCCCGAGCGCTGATCGCGACCGCGACGTACCCGACGGTGAGCTGGCCGACGGGACCGGCGATGAACGAGCCCAGCATGTCGTACGACGACACGCGTGACAGCTTGTCGATGGGGACGTGCTGGCCGATCGCGGTCTCCCAGCTGATCCCGAAGATGTCGAAGCCGACGCCGAGGACGAAGGCCGCGATCGCCATCGCCCAGAGCTGCGGCACCAGCGCCAGGCAGAGCATCACCGGGACGGTGAGCAGCATCCCGAGCATCCCGGTGCGCAGCGGGCGGCGTGGTTTCAACCGGAGCATGATGATGCCGCTGGCAACGAGTCCGGCGCCGAAGCAGGCGCTCACGACACCCCAGCCGGCCCGGCCGAAGGTGCGGTCGGCGATCACCGGGCCGAGGACCTGGTAGCAGGCCGTGTAGATCAGGTTGAGCAACGCGAACGCGAGCACGATCACCCAGACCCACTGCCGGGACACGAATTCGTGCCAGCCCTCGCGCAGGTCGGTCAGCAGCGAGCTCGCCTGCCGCTCGAGCCGCGGGATCCGCAGCCGGAGCAGCAACAGCGCGCCGATCAGGAACGTGACGCCGTCGACCGCGAGCCCGACGCCGGGGCCGGTCAGGCCGACGATCACGCCCGCGACCGCGCCGCCGCCGATCATCGCCGCGGAGCGCGCGAAACCCGAGATCGCGTTCGCCTGCGGGAGTTCCGCGCGGTCCACGATCGACGGCAGGATGCCGGTCATCGCCGGCATCACGAACGCCGCCGCGACCCCGTTCACGGCCTCGATCGCCGCGAGCTGCCAGATCGTCGCGTGCCCGGTGAGGACGAGGGTCGCGGCCAGCCCCTGGGTGAGGCCGCTGATCGTGTTGGCCGCGACCAGGACCAGGTGCCGGGGGAGCCGGTCGGCGATCACGCGGCCGATCAGCAGGAACACGATATTCGGAATGCTCCGCGCGGCCAGGACGATGCCGACCGCGCCGGCCGAGTCCGACACGTCCAGGACCGCGAACACCAGCGCCACCGGTGCGATCGCGGATCCGAGGATCGAGATGAACCGCGCCGACACGAAGATCCGCACGTCCTGGTGCCGCAGCACGGCCAGATCCTGCCGAAACCCCACGCCGCCCCCTCCGCGACTCACCGAATCCGCAGATCCTACGGTCAGGCCAGGGGCGCCTGACGCTGGATCAGTCGGCCAGCCGGATGCTGAGCTCGACCTCCCACTTCGTCTTGCGGGGTTCGGTGCGCGGATCGGTGCGGTAGGCCTCGTACCGGCAGCCGAAGGCGTCACCGTCCTCGATCTCCTGGCGATCGAGGACGAGCCCTTCGCCGGCCGCCCAGTCGAGCAGGGCGCGGTTGGCCCGGAGCGAGTGGTTGCGGTACGTCAGCGTCGCGTACCGCCCGGCGGGCAGCGTGCTCGGTCGCACCCGCTCGTCACCGGGCAGAGCCGTCGGTGTCACCACCCCGACCTCGAGATCCATCGGCCCGCTCATGTCGATCACGTGCAACCGCAGGAAGAACGGCCCCACGCCGTCGATTCCCTGATCGGTCAGCCATCTGGTCAGTTCGTCGAGCAACGCGTTGCGTTGCGCAAGCATGCCCCGGAAGGGCGTCACCACCCGGATTCCCAGGCAGTCCCGCGTCGCCAGCTCGACGACCCGGGTCGGTTCCAGCACGTCCATCGGCCTACCTCCGTTCCGGAACACCATGCCACCGATTCGGGTGCTTCCGGAGAGTGTGGGTTCGGCGTACGGTCGGTGATTGTGAGAGGCCGGGTCTGGGGGATGCGGGGGAGCTTCGCACTGGGGATCCTGGTGCTCGGGATGGCCGCGGCGGTCGGTGTGGGGCGGTGGGAGCGGGAGTTCGGCGAGCAGAGCGCGGCCGCGCATCTTGTCCTCGAGACCGTCAACGCGTGCGTGGCGCTGCTGCTCGCGTACCTGGTGTACGGGCGCTTCCGGCGTACGTACAAGCGTCAGGATCTCCTGCTGCTCCAGGGACTCGCCGTTCTCGGTATGGCGAACGCACTGCTCAGTGTCACGCTGATCAAGAACGACCCACCCGGTGCGTTCGGCAACTGGCTGCCGCCGGCGTTGCGGATCGTCGGGACCTTGCTGATCGCAGCGGCGGCTCTCGTCCCGGACCGCCTGGCCCGTCGGCGTGGCTGGCGGCACTGGGCGTTGGCGCCCGCTGTCGTCGCGATGCTCGTAGTCGGCGCCGTCCTGTACTGGCGGAGGGACTCGCTGCCGTCGGACACCACCAGCAACGCGCTCCTGATCCCGCAGATCCTCACACTCGTCTGCTTCGCGGTGGCCGCGGTGGCCTTCACGGTGCAGGCGCGCAGCCGGGACGACGTACTGCTGCGTTGGCTCGGCCCTGCCTGCGCGCTGGGAGCACTCGCACGTTTGAGCTACCTGTTGTTTCCACCGGAACGCGCCGACCTGCTGTACTCGGGCAGCCTGCTAAGGACCGGCTCGTACCTGCTGCTGCTCGTCGCCGCGGGCCGAGAGATCAGCCGGCACTGGGCATTGCAAGCGGAGGCCGCTGTGGTCGAGGACCGGCGACGGCTCGCCCGCGAGATGCACGACGGCGTACTGCAGGAGCTCAGCTACATCCGTTCCGAGATCTCCACGTTCGAGGGCCCGCGGGTCGAGCGGATCCTCGCCGCCAGCGACCGCGCGCAGGACGAGGTGCGGCAGATGCTCGAGGCGCTCGGCCGTTCCGACGACGAGCCGCTCGGTCTCGTACTGCATCGGGCGGTCGAACAACTCGCCCAGCGGTACGGCGTGGCGCTCGATCTCGAGCTGGACGAGTCCATCGTCGTGGACCGCGCGCAACGGCACGCGCTGGTGCGAATCGCCCGGGAAGCCGTCCTGAACGCGGTCCGTCATGGCAGGGTGGAACGTGTCAGGGTCGAGCTGGCGCGTGACACCGAGGGGAGTCGCCTGCTCGTCGCCGACGACGGGCCGGGGTTCGACGCGGCGGCCCGGCACACGGGGTTCGGGCTGGTCAGCATGCGGGAACGCGCGGCGGCGCTGCCGGGGACCTTCACGATCGAGTCGCGGCCGGGCGCGGGGACGAGGGTGACGATCAGATGGTGACGAGCCGATGAGCGCGGATCCGCGCCGGGTGGTGATGGCCGACGACCACCCGCAGCTGCGGTCGCACATCCGGCACGCGCTGGAGGCGGGCGGGTTCGAGGTCTGCGCCGAGGCGGGCAGCGGTCCGGAGGCGGTCCGGCTCACCCAGGAGCATCAGCCGGACGTCGTCCTGCTCGACATCCACATGCCCGGCGGCGGGATCCGCGCCGCCGCGGAGATCTCCCGGCTGCTGCCGGCGATCGCGATCGTGATGCTGACCGTGTCGCGCGACGACAACGACCTGTTCGACTCGCTGCGCGCCGGCGCCTCCGGCTACCTGCTGAAGGACACCGATCCGGACCGGCTGCCGGCGGCGCTGCGCGGGGTGCTGTCCGGCGAGGCGGCGATCCCGCGCTCGCTGGTGGCGCGCATCCTGGACGAGTTCCGGGACCCGGGCAAACGGCGGCTCGGTCGCCGCTCCAAACCCGCGAGCCTGCTCAGCTCCCGCGAGTGGGAGGTGATGGCCCTGCTCGCCGAGGGCCTGGCCACGGACGAGGTCGCCCAGCGACTGTTCCTGTCCCCGACGACGGTCCGGGTGCACATCTCCTCGGTCCTGCGCAAACTCCGCGTCAAGGACCGGCAGGCGGCGATCGACCTGCTCCGGGACGACCAGACCTGACGTAGCAATGGACCGATCGCGAGAGCGGTCTCCCTCCCTACCGCCCTCGCGATTCGGTCTACCCCCCGGACCCCTACATCCCCCGTGAGTACCGCATGTGGTAACGCTATGTAACAGCTGGGGGTGCTGACCAGGGACCAAGGTCCTTTTGAGCGTTCAAACACCTAAACGCCCGCCGGCCCCCGCTGAGCGCGGGAGAGGGGCCTGGCGGGTTGAAGTCGATGCCAACAGCAACCAGTTCGCGGTTGTCTTTCGTTGTCACCGGTTGTGACAGGCGAGGGCCTGCCGCTCGGGGCCGGATTTCGCTACCTTTGGGTATTGGTCCTCGATCTGCAGGAGGCTCCGTGAAGATCAACGACGTACTGCGCGGCAAAGGCAACGAGGTCGTCACCATCTCCCCAGAGGCCACTGTCACCGAGCTGCTCGCACTGCTGGCCGACCGCAACATCGGCGCGGTGGTGGTCAGTCCGGACGGGTCGACCGTGGCGGGCATCGTGTCCGAGCGCGACATCGTCCGGCTCTGGAACGGTACGCCGGACGCGGGTGACGTCCGGGTCAGCGCGATCATGACGCCGGAGGTGCACACCTGCACCCCGGACGACCTGATCGACAACCTCATGCGGCTGATGACGGACCGCCGGATCCGGCACGTCCCGGTCGTTGTCGACGGCAACCTTGCGGGCCTGGTCAGCATCGGTGACGTGGTCAAGTCACGGATCGGCGAGCTCGAGTTCGAGAAGGAACAGCTGTCCAACTACATCAGCAGCTGACGGTGCGCTGCCCCCGGCGGAACCGGGGGCACCGGAATCAGCACCGGAATCAGCAGCCGAATCAGCAGCGGAGTCAGCTCACCTCGATCAGTTCACCGAGATCGAGGCCTTCGAGTTGCGGCCGCACGTCCTTGGCCTCGCCGACGACGACCACGAGCAGCCCGTCGGTCCCGACGTAGCGCCGGTAGGCCTCCGTCGCCTCGGCGGCGGTGGTGGCCGCGATGTTCGTCAGGTACGTGTCGGCGAAGTCGATCGGTACGCCGTTGGCGATGTTGCTGCCGACCTGCTGCGCCACCGAGTCGGCCTGCTCGTACCGCAGCGGGGCGGTGCGGATCAGGCTGTCCTTCGCCTCCTGCACCTCCTGCTCGGTGAGCCCGTCGCGCGCCTGCAGCAGGATCCGCAACGCGTCCCCGATCGCGGCGCCGGTCACCTCGGTGCGGACCGCGCCGCCGAGGCTGAAGGTCCCGCCCTTGCGGGGCGCCGCGAAGCTGGTCCGCGTCCCGTACGTGTACCCCTTCTCCTCGCGGAGCACGGTGTCCACGCGGGACGTGATGGTCCCGCCGACCACGTGGTTCGCGACCGCGGCCGCACCCCACGCCGGGTCCCGCCGGTCCGGGCCGGCGCAGCCGATCAGCAGCTGGCTCTGCACCGAACCAGGCCGGTCGACGAGCACGAGCCGGTTGCCCGGGAGGTAGATCGGCTCGGGCGTGTCCAGCGCCGTACCGGCCGACGACGTCCAGCTGCCGAAGGCCTCGTCGACGATGCCGGCCACGTCCACGCCGGTCGCGTCGCCGGCGAACAGGATCTCCGCCCGCTCCGGGCCGATGTTCTTGCGGTAGAAGTCGGCGACCTCGACGTTCGTCAGCGGCTTGATCGTGTCCGGCCGGCCCGCGGTCGGCCGGGACCGCCGCGTCGACGAGTCGAACAGGTGCGCCGCGAAGGCCTCGCGCGCCCGGTACCCGGCGTTCGCCCGCTCCTGGTTGATCTCGCCGAGCCGGATCGTCACGTGCCGCCCGACGTCGGCCTGGTTGAACGCGGGCCGGGTGATCGCCTCGGCCAGCAGCCGCACCGCCGGGGCCAGGTGCGACACCGGCACCGAGATCTCGACGTGCAGCGCGTCCGAGCTGACGTCCACGCCGTACGCCGCGCCGTGCCGCTCCAGCGCGGCGGCGAACTCGTTGGCCGAATGCAGCTCGGTGCCCTCGTCGAGGGTCCGCGACATGATCGTGGCGACGCCCTCGAGCTCGCGCGGTTCGGCGATCAGCGGCATCGCGATCGTGACCCGGACGGTGGCGACGTACTGCCCCGGGCGGTCGAAGACGTGCACCGGCGTCCCGGCGCCGGTCCGGGTGGTGACCGCCTCCGGGAACTTCCACGGACGCGGCGCGCCGACGGCCGGCGGGGTGGTCAGAACCTGGTTCATGCCTGCTCTCCCGACTCCGGTGCGGACTCCTGGCGGCGGTAGGTCACCTGGACACGGCCGGTCGCGCGGATCCACTTCTGCGCGGCGGCCTGCACCTGGTCGACGGTCACGGCCTGGATCTGGTCGATCCGGGTGTTGATCCGGTTCGCGTCGCCGAACAGCAACGCGTGGTGCGAGATCTCGTCGGCCCGGCCGGCGCAGGAGGCCAGCTGCTCGAGCCAGTCCCGCTCGGCCTGCGCCTGCACGGTGGCGAGCTCGTCCTCGGTGACACCGTCGAGCGCCAGCTTCTCGATCTCCTCGAGCAGCGCGTCCTCGACCTGCTGCAGCTCGATACCGTCCGACGCGATCCCGGTCAGCGTCCCGAACGAGACGCCGCCGATCAGCGGCAGCGCACCGCCGGAGACCGACTGCGCGATCTGCTCGTCGCGGACCAGCCGCCGGTTCAGCCGGCCGCTCTGCCCCGCGGCGAGGATGTCGAGCGCGAGCCCGGCGGCGTCCAGCTCCGGCGTCCCGTCGACGGGCAGCCGGAACATCATCGTGACCAGGTCGGACGGGACATCGGACACCACGTCGTCACGCTGCACGCCGGTCATCGGGCCGATCGTCCCGTCCGGCGCCGGCGGCGGCGCGGGGATCGCGGGCAGGTGCCCGAAGTACCGCTTCGCGGCGTCGAACGCGTCGTCCTCGGACACGTCGCCGACGATCGTCAGGACCGCGTTGTTCGGTCCGTAGTACTTGCGGAAGAACGCGTGCACGTCCTCCACCGAGGCCGCGTCCAGGTCGGCCATCGACCCGATCGTCATATGCGCGTACGGATGGCCCTCGGGGAACGCGAGCCGGACGAGCCGCTCGTACGAGTCGCCGTACGGGCGGTTGTCGTACGACTGCCGCTTCTCCTCCTTGACCACGTCCCGCTGGTTGTCGAGGTTCTCCTGGTTGACCGCGTCGAGCAGGTAGCCCATCCGGTCCGCCTCGAGCCAGAGCGCGAGGTCCAGGCCGCCGCTGGGCAGCGACTCGAAGTAGTTGGTGCGGTCGAAGAACGTGCTCGCGTTCAGGCTGGCGCCGGCGGTCTCCAGCAGGCTGAAGTGCTGACCGGAGGCGACGTTGCGCGACCCCTGGAACATCAGGTGCTCGAAGAGGTGCGCGAACCCGGTCAGCCCCGGTGGTTCGTGGCGCGACCCGACGTCGTACCAGAGGTTGACGGCGACGATGGGGACGGCGCGGTCCGAGCTGACGACGACCCGGAGGCCGTTGTCGAGCGTCTGCTCCGCGATGGGGTACGTCAAGGGCATACCGGCCACCATACGTGGTCGGGAAACTTCCTCGCGGCGGTTGTCGATTCCCGGCCGGCCCGCGCATCGGGATGGTGAATGCTGGAATCGGAGCACGACGAGAGAGGTGACCCGGAGTGGGCAAGTACCTGGTGATGATCTACGACGACGAGGCGAAGTGGGCGGCCGCGGACCCGTCGGTCCCGGAGCAGAACCACAAGAACCACCAGGCGTTCGTGGCGGCCAACGCGGCGGCGGTGCGCGGGGGCGGACAGCTCGACGAGAGCGCCACCGCGACGTCGATCCGTTCCGACGGCAACGGCGGGTTCGTCGTCACCGACGGCGTCTTCGCCGAGACCAAGGAAGTGATGGGCGGGTACTACGTGATCGAGGCCGCCGACCTGGACGAGGCGCTCGCGATCGCCAAGCAGGTCCCGTCGCCGATGGGTGGTGTCGAGGTCCGGCCGCTGGTCAACGGTGGCTGATCCGGTCGTACAGGCCGTGGCGGAGGCTCACGTCGGTGAGTGGGCCTCCGTCCTGGCCGCGACGGCCCGGGTCGCGGCGGATCTCGAGTTGGCCGAGGACTGCGTGCAGGACGCGTACGCGAAGGCGCTCGTGCACTGGCGGGAACAGGGCGTGCCGGCGCGCCCGGGTGCATGGCTGACGACGGTCGCGACGCGGCGTGCGCTCGAGCACCGGCGGCGGGCCGACGTCGCGCGCCGGAAGCTTCCGCTGCTGGTCCCTGATGAGGACGTTGCCGACGAGACGTTCCCGGACGACCGGCTGCGCCTCGTGTTCACCTGCTGCCACCCGGCGCTGTCCCAGGAGGCCCGGATCGCGCTCACGCTGCGGCTGGTGTGCGGCCTGTCGTCGGCGGAGATCGCCAGGGCGTTCCTGGTCAAGGAAGCCACCATGCAGGCCCGGATCACCCGCGCCAAGCAGAAGATCTCCCGCTCGGGTATCCCGTACCGCATCCCCCGCGCGACCGACCTCCCGGAGCGCATCGGCGCGGTCCTCGACGTCGTGCATCTCGTGTACGCCGCCGGCCACACAGCCGCCGACGGCGATCGCCTCACCCGAACGGATCTGGGGCGCCGAGGCGTCGACCTCGCACGGATGATGCGGCTGCTGTTACCGGACACTCCGGAAGCTGCCGGGTTGCTCGCCCTGCTGTTGCTCACCCAGGCCCGCGAGGCCGCACGGGTGGCCGACGGCCGGTTGGTGTTGATGGAGGACCAGGACCGGTCGCTGTGGGACCAGGTGCTGATCGCCGAGGGCCTGGCACTCGTACCGCAAGCACTCCTGCGGCCCGGACGGTTCGGGCTGATGGCCGCGATTGCTGCTGTGCATGCCGCGGCCGGACGCTGGGAGGACACGGACTGGGCCGAGATCCTCGGACTGTACGACGTGCTGCTCAGCCGATGGCCCTCGCCGGTGGTGGCGTTGAACCGGGTGGTCGCGCTCAGCTACGTGGAAGGTCCCGAAGCGGCGCTCCAGCAGTTGCCGGACGACCCGGCCCTGGCGACCTACCCGTACCTGGCGTCCGTACGCGGTGAGTTGCTGTGGCGGTGCGGGTACGTGGCCGAGGCGCGAGCGGCGTACGAGGAAGCGCTCGCCTTCACCACGAACGCGGTGGAGGCCGAGTTCCTGCAGCGGCGGATCACTCGAGGCGCTTGAGGACCTCGTCGTGCAGGCGGCCGTTGGTGGCGACGGCGTTCGGGCCGTTCGGGCCGGGGGTGCCGTCGACGGAGGTGAACTTGCCGCCGGCCTCGTCGACGATGATCGCGAGGGCGGCCATGTCGTAGAGGTTGAGCTCCGGCTCGGCGGCGATGTCGACGGCGCCTTCGGCGACCAGCATGTACGACCAGAAGTCGCCGTACGCCCGGGTCCGCCAGACCGAGTCCATCAGGTCCGCCCACTGGTTCTTCTTGCCGAGCTTCTCCCAGCCCTTGAGCGAGGCGTAGGACAGCGACGCGTCCTCGATCCGGCTCACGTCGCTGACCCGGCACGGCTGCGACGAGTGCAGCGCGCGGCCGGTCCAGGCGCCGTCGCCGTACGACGCCCACCAGCGCTTGCCGAGGGCCGGCGCGGAGACGACGCCGACGACGACCTGGTCCTCGATCATCAGGCTGATCAGCGTGGCCCAGACCGGCACGCCGCGGATGTAGTTCTTGGTGCCGTCGATCGGGTCGACCACCCAGCGCCGCACGCCCCAGCCGCTGGTGCCGTCCTCCTCGCCCACGAACGCGTCCCGCGGCCGCGCCCGGGCGAGCGTCTTGCGCATCACGTCCTCGACCTTCTTGTCCGACTCGCTCACCGGGGTGAGGTCGGGCTTGGTGGCCACGTGCAGGTCGAGCGCCTTGTAGCGGTCCATCGTGGTCGAGTCCGCGTCGTCGGCCAGGATGTGGGCGAGCCGCAGGTCATCCGTGTGCGAAGGCATGCCGGAAGGCTAGCCTGAACGGCAGGTGTTCGCTGCGGCCATCCGGGGAACGTTGCGGATCGGTTGCGGCGCCGATTGAACCGAATGCGGTCGTTGAACGTGCCATTAGTGTCTGACCACGTCCACGACCGCCGGGAGGCGTCAATGTTCGAGCGCTTCGGGGATCTGCCACTGCATGTGCTCGTGATCCACCTGACCGTGGTGCTGCTGCCGGTGGCCGCGCTCACCGCGATCGCGTTCGTCCTGGTACGACGGTGGCGGCCGCTGCTGCGCTGGCCGCTGCTGGTGCTCGGCCTCGGCACGGTGGTGTGCGCGTTCGTGGCGAAGAAGAGCGGCGAGGCGTTCGTGACCGCCGTACCGACGCTGGCGAAGGCCGTCGAGCTGCACGAGAAGCGCGGCAACCTGCTGTTCTGGTACTGCCTGATCTTCGCGGTCGTTGCCGTGGCCGCCTTCCTGCTGCTGCGCGACGGGCGCGGTCAGGCCGCCACGAGTCGCCCGCTCGAGGTGCTGATGCAGGCCGCCGTCGTCGTGATCGGCGTCCTCGTGATCTGGCAGACCGTCCGCACCGGGGACGCCGGCGCCAGGGCGGTCTGGGAAGGCCAGCTCCCCAAGTAGCGCGCGGTACGCCGTCAGTAACTGGTCGTCGCGCGGCTGGCCAGCAGCCGTCGGAACGAGGCGACCCGGTCGGCGTCGGTGCGGCCGTCCGCGACGGCCTCGTCCAGCGCACACTCGGGGGCGTCGGCGGCGTGGGTACAGCCGCGCGGGCAGTCCGCGGCCAGCTCCGCCAGGTCCGGGAACGCGTGGATCAACTTGTCAGGGTCCACGTGTGCCAGCCCGAACGAGCGGATGCCAGGCGTGTCGATCAGCCAGCCGCCGTCCGGCAGTCGGAGGACGACCGTGCTCGTCGACGTATGGCGCCCGCGGCCGGTGACCTCGTTGACGATGCCGACGGCCCGGGCGGCGCCGGGGATGATGCCGTTCACCAGGGTGGACTTGCCGACGCCGGAATGGCCGACCAGCACGCTGGTCCGGTCGGCGAGCTGTTCGCGGAGCTCGGTCAGGTCGCCGCCCTGGTGCGTGGCTACCGACTCGACGCCGAGCGGCCGGTAGATCGAGAGCAGCGGGTCCGGGTCGGCGAGGTCGGTCTTGGTCAGGCAGAGCAGCGGCCGCATGCCCGCCTCGTACGCGGCCACCAGGAACCGGTCGATGAGCCCGGTCCGGGGCTCCGGGTTGGCGACCGCGACGACGATCACCAGTTGGTCGGCGTTCGCCACCAGCGGGCGCTCGACCGGGTCGTCGTCATCGGCCGAGCGGCGCAGCAGCGTCGTCCGGGGGAGCACCTCGACGATCCGCGCGAGCGTGCCCTCGTCGCCGCTCGCGTCGCCGTCGAGCTTCACCCGGTCGCCGACGATCACGCCCTGCCGGCCGAGCTGACGGGCCTTCATCGCCATCACCTGACGGTTGTCGACCCAGCAGGTGTACCGGCCGCGGTCGCGGGTGATGACGAAGCCTTCGGCCGCGTCGTCGTACGAGGGGCGGTCCTTGGTCCGCGGCCGCGTGCGGCGCTTGGGCCGGTCGTACCGGGCCTCCTCGTCGTACCGCGACATCAGCGCGCGAGCTCCGACCACAGGTCGGGGAACTCGGGCAGGGTTTTGGCCGTGGTGCCGATGTTCTCGATCCGCAGGTCGTCGACGAGCAGGCCGAGGACGGCGGCGGCGTGCGCCATCCGGTGGTCGGCGTAGGTGCGGAAGAGCCCGCCGTGCAAGGATTTCGGCCGGATCGCCAGGCCGTCGTCGAGCTGCGTGACGTCGCCGCCGAGCGCGTTGAACTCGGTCTCGAGCGCCGCCAGCCGGTCGGTCTCGTGGTTGCGCAGGTGCGCGATCCCGCGCAGGTACGACGGTCCGTCGGCGAACGCGGCCACCGCTGCGATCACCGGCGACAGTTCGCCGACCTCGCTCAGGTCGAGGTCACAGCCCCGGACCCGGCCGGTCCCGCGGACCGTCAGGCCGTCGTCGGTCCGGGTGACGGACGCGCCGAACCGCGTGAAGATCTCGGGCAGCTGTCCGCCGGGCTGGGTGGTCTCGGCCGGCCAACCGGTCACCGTGACCGAGCCGCCGGTGATGACGGCCGCGGCCAGGAACGGCGCCGCGTTCGACAGGTCCGGCTCGATCGCCGTGTCCAGCGCGCGAATGGGGCCGGGGGCAACCACCCACCGGTTCGGCTCCGCGTCGTCGACCTGGACGCCGCGCTCGCGCAGCATCGCCACCGACATGTCCAGGTGCGGCTGCGAGGGCACCGGCTTGCCGTCGTGGCGGATGTCGACGCCCTCGTCGTACCGCGCGCCCGCCAGCAGCAGCGCGGACACGAACTGGCTCGACCCGGAGGCGTCCAGCGTCACCGTGCCGCCGCGCACCGACCCCATGCCCGACACCGTGTACGGCATCCGGCCGGTGCCGCCGTCGTCGATCTGTACGCCCAAGTCGCGCAGTGCGCCCAGGATCACGCCCATCGGACGCTCCCGCGCGTATGCGTCGCCGTCGAAGGAGACCAGGCCGTCGGCCAGCGCGGCCACCGGCGGGACGAACCGCATCACCGTGCCGGCCAGACCGCAGTCCACGCTCGCCGGGCCCTTGAGCGAGCCCGGGGTGACGGTCACCGTCGCACCGCTCTCGGTGATGCCAATGCCGAGGGAGACCAGAGCGGACCGCATCAGCTCGGTGTCGCGGGCCGCGAGCAGGCCGGTCAGGTGCGACGGGCCGTCGGAGATGGCGGCGAGAACGAGCGCACGGTTGCTGATCGACTTCGATCCGGGCACCGTGACGGTACCGGTCACCGCTCCTTCAGCCCGCGGTGCCGGCCAGCCCTGCTCGCTCATGCCACTCCTTCAGCTCAGTACGTAGGTCCTGCCCTGAGCCTAGGGCATCGCGATCAGCCGAGGTGGAGCTCCGCCTTCGCGAGACGGGCGGCCTGCTTGGTCTCGCGGGCCAGCTGCTTGGCTTCCCGCTTGGCAGCCTTCGCCCCGCGTTTGGTCTCGCGCTTGGCCGCCTTCGCACCGTGGCTGGCCCGCCAGGCCACGCCCGGCTTGCCCTCGGTGTCGACGGCGGCGAGCAGCAGACCGCCCAGCAGCCCCAGGTTCTTCATGAACTGGACCCGCTGCGCCTGCCGGGACTCCTTGTCCTTGAACTGCCAGAACGGGTGCCCTGCGACCGTCACCGGGACCAGCGTGGCCGCGAGCGCGGCCGCGCCCAGCCGCCGGCCCTTGCCGCTCGCGAGCGCGAGGCCGCCGACCACCTGGACGGCCCCGTTCAGCCGGACCAGGTTGACCGTGGTCTCGGGGATCCGGTCGCTGACCTGCGGCGGCGCGACCTTCTTCACCATCGGCACGAGCCGGTCCGTCACCGGCTGGGCCTTGGGCACGAGCGGCTCCGGGTTGCGGATCGAGTTCGCACCCTGGACGACGAAAATCATGGACAGCAACGGCCTGGCCAGTGCGCGCACGACAGTCATGCCTCCTTCATACACCAGACATCACGGGGAGTTGTGTAACTCCCGGTACCCAACTGTCAGAGCGCGCAGCCGTCCGGACCGCAGGTCGGGTCGTCGGTGGCGCCCGGGGCGGTGATCAGCGTGACCGGCTGACGGTCGGCGTTCGCGCGGCGCAGGGCCTCGGCGAAGACCTCGACGGGCTGGGCGCCGCTCACGCCGTACTTCTCGTCGATGACGAAGAACGGCACCCCGTTGGCGCCGTACGCCACGGCCTGCGCCTGGTCGGCGGCGACCTCCTCGGTGTACGCCGTACCGGCCAGGACCTCACGCACCTGGTCGGCGGGCAGGCCGACCTCGGTGGCCAGCTCGGTCAGGGTGGCGTGGTCACCGACCGGGAGGCCGTCGGTGAAGTACGCCTTGAGCAGGCGCTCCTTGAGGCGGCCCTGCGTGTCAGCAGGCACCTCACCGGTCTCGCCGAGCTCGTGGGCGAGGTGGAGGAGGCGGTGCGCGTCGACGGTGTTGACCGGCTTCGCCTGGTCGAGGTGGTACTCCAGTCCGACCTCTGCCGCGACCTCGGTGACATGGGCGTTCGCCTGCAGTCCCCACTCGCGGCCGCGGCCGTACTTCTCACCCAGCCGGGTCGCCAGGTCCCGCGGGTCGTCGTTCGTCGACGAGGGATCCAACTGGAAGCTGTGCCAGACGATCGTCGCTTCGTCACCACTGGCCATCAGCGCCTCTTCGAGGCGCCGCTTACCGATGTAGCACCACGGGCAGACGACGTCGGACCACACATCAATGCGCATAACTGTCCGCAACTGACCGCTCTGTGGACCTATTCCCAACCAGCCGCCGATGTGACGCGTCTGACGGGCCATGGACGAAGAGCTGGTGCGGACCCTGTTGAGTGAGCAGTACCCCGACCTGGCGGATCTGCCGCTCAAGGAGGTCATCGGCGGCTGGGGAAACCAGATGTGGCGCCTGGGTGACGACCTGGCCGTCAGGCTGCCCCGCCACGCCGGCGCCCCCGAGGTCCTCCGCAGAGAACACCAGCTGCTCCCCGGCCTCGCGGCTCAACTGCCCCTGCCGATCCCGGTCCCGCGCCACCTCGGCGAGCCGTCGGAGCGCTTCCCGCGGACCTGGCTGGTCACCACCTGGGTGCACGGGGAGCCCGCGGACCACGCACCGGTCACCGATCCGGCGGCGGCCGACGTACTGGCGGGCTTCCTGCACGCGCTGCACACCGAACCGCCGGCAGACGCGCCGATGAGCGAGCGGTCGACGCTCCCGCCGAGCCCTGGCTTCGACGAGGTCCGGACGTCCGTAGGCCGCGCCGAGGAGATCCGTGCGGTCTGGGAGGACGCGCTCGCGGCGCCGCAGTGGGACCGGGCGCCGGTCTGGCTGCACGGTGACCTGCACCCGGCGAACGTGGTCGTTGCCGACGGCACGCTCGCTGGTGTCGTGGACTTCGAGGAGCTCGGTGCCGGAGACCCCGCGAACGACCTCGCGGCCGCCTGGATCCTGCTGCCGGAGCCCGACCGTTTCCTCGCCGCCTACGGTGCCGACGAGGCGACCGTACGGCGGGCGCGCGGCTGGGCTGTGACGCGCGCGCTGTTCCTGATCGCGATGGGCATCAACGGCGAGCAGGGCATCCCCGGCGGCAAGACTCACTGGGGCCCGATCGGGCGCGAGGCTCTCGACCGCCTTCTCTAAGCGTCGTTGACGGGCACTTAGAATCGGCAGGGTGCGTGACGAGTTGGCGGGGCAGCTGTCACAGCTGCGCGACCTGACCGGCAGGAGCCTGCGCGAACTCGCCCGTGACATCAACGCCAGTAGCTCCTCACTGTCCCGGTACTTCGCGGGGCAGGCCGTTCCGCCCTGGCCGACCGTCGTGGCGCTCTGCAAGGCGGCCGGTCGCGACCCCAGGCCACTGCGCGAGGTGTGGGAGCGCGCCAAGGACGCGCCGCAGACAGGTGCGGTGGCTGCTCAGCCGGTACGCAACGACCTGCCGCACGACGTCACAGCATTCACTGGTCGCAGCGCCGAGCTGAGCACCCTCATGGACGCGGCCCGGTCCACGTCCGTTGTGGCGATCGACGGTATGGGCGGCGTGGGCAAGTCCGCGCTGGCGGTCCATGCAGCACACCTGCTGACCGCGGACTTCCCGGACGGGCAGCTGTACCTCGACCTGCACGGTTTTACGCCGGGCCGCGAGCGGATCGAGCCGACGGAGGCCCTGCGGGTGCTGCTGACGGCTCTCGGGCTGGCAGCCGGACGGGTCCCGGACGGGCTCGCCGAGCGGGCCGCGCTGTGGCGGTCGGAGCTGGCGACGCGCCGCGCGATCGTCTTGCTGGACAACGCTGCCGGAGCGGAGCATGTGCGCGACCTGCTGCCCGGCGCGGGCCGGACCTTCGTCATGATCACCAGCCGCCGCCGGATGGTCGAGCTGGACGGCGTACTGCCGATCTCGCTGGACGTCCTGCCGGGCGAGGACGCGGCACGGCTGTTCGTCGAGTCCGCGGGCGGAACCCGGCCGGGCGACGTCGAGGAGGTGCTGCGGCGGTGCGGGAACCTGCCGCTCGCGATCCGGGTCGCGGCCGCGCGGCTCCGGCACCGGCCGGCGTGGACACTCGACACCCTGGTCGAGCGGCTGCGGGACGGCGATCTGGCCGTCTCGGACGTATTCGAAATGTCGCTGCGGCAGCTCGACCCCGCCCAGCGCCGGATGTTCCAGCTGCTCGGGCTGCTCCCGGGCGAGGACATCGACGCGTACGGCGCGGCCGCGCTCGCCGGGATCCCGCTGGCGAACGCGCGCTCGTTGCTGGAGGACCTGGTGGATGTGCACCTGGTCCAGGAGCCCGCGGCGGGCCGCTACCGGATGCACGACCTGCTGCGGCAGGTGGCCCGCGCGGACGATCCGACCGCGGATCCGGTTCCCGCGATCACGCGGCTGGGCGACTTCTACCTGAGCGGCATGCTGGCCGTGAAGCAGCAGATCCAGATCCTGATCCCGATTCCGGTCACCGTGTCGCAGCCACCGTCCGCACTGCCGGACCTGTCCGACCACGACACGGCGGTCAGCTGGATGGACACCGAATGGGTCAACCTCACGGCCACCTTCGCGCTGGCCGTCCAGCTGCGCCTCGACGCACTGGCGGTGGGGCTGGGGCAGCTGGCGACGATGGCTCACGCGAGACGCGGTGGGTCCGCACAGCTGCGGGAAGCGTTGGAGGCCAGCCTGCCGGCCGCTGAAAGGCTCGGCGACCGGCACGTGCTCGGCGTCCACCGGTACCTGACCGGCGCCCTGTACCTGCGCATGGGCCGGCTGGCGGAGGCCACGCCCGAGCTCGAGGCCGCACGGGCGCTGATGGCAGCCGAGGGCGAGCGGGTCGGCGAGGCCATGGCGCTCTTCCAACTGGGGGAGGTCCAGGAGTACCTCGGCGACCCTGCGGCGGCCGTCGAGCTCCTGGAGCAGGCGATCGCCGTACTGCCTCCGGGAGAGCCCGCCGTGCGCGCACGGCTGCGCAGTACCCTCAGCCAGGCGCTGATGCGGCTCGGGAACTACGCTGCCGCTCGCGACGTCGCCGCAGAGGTCCTGGAGGCCGTTCGGGTGGCTGACCGTCAGACGGCGCGGATGTGCCTCGACGTGCTCGGTCGGGCAGCACTGGGCCTTGGTGACCTGGAAGGCGCGCTGGACTTCGCCGAGCAGTCCGTCGCCGTCAGCCAGGCCACCCGCCACGCGATCTTCGAGGCGAACAGCCTGACCGACGTGGCTGTCGCGCTGCTCCACCTCGGCCGTGCCGACGAGGCAGCCGCCCGGCAGCTCGAGGCGGTCCAGATCCTCGAACGCGCGGGGGAGCCGGGGCGGTTGATGCGCGCGTACCTGCCGTACGCGGAGGCATGCCTGGCCACCGGCCGACGGGAGACCGCGGCGCGGCATTTCCGGGAGGCGCTGGAGATCGCCTCCGGGCACGGACTCGACCACATGGCCGCGGAGGCGCGGGACGGTCTGTCCCGGGCGTCCTGACTGTCCCGTCCCGTCCCGGGACACGTGTACCGCGCACGTCCCGCCAGACTGATCGCGCAGGTCAGCGCGTGATCCGAGGGACATCCCGTGTCCCAGCACGCTCGCACTCCGTTGTGCCGGGACAGCCGTGGCGACCAGGCTTCCGGTCATGCCAACGATGCCCCTGCTCGCCGAACTGGACGCGCTACCCGCCCGATGGGAAGTGCAGGCGACAGTCGCCGCGCCGGTCGCAGCGGTCGCCGGACTCCTGTTCGCGGTCACCGAGGGCCGGGTCGGCCACGACAACCTCCTGGTTCTGGCGAGGGCCTCCGCGGCCCGGCAGGGCGCGATGACTGTCGTGGGTGCGGCGGGCCGCTACCGCGCAGAGCTCGCCGGACCGCTGGAGCCGGTCGACATCCAGGTCGACGGCTGCAAACTCGCGGTGCAGAGCTGGTACGCCGGAGTACACACGGCCACTGCCTGTCCCGAAGGGACTCTGGTGACCCATCGCGTGCGTCGCGTTCTTCCCGACCATCCCGGGTTCGCAGCGGGGATCGCCGAGCTCGGTCTGCGGGCCCGCATGGCGCGCGACCTGCGGCGAGTACTGGAGGTCGTCGCCGACCGGCTCGGCTGCTGACAACCCCGCTCCCGGCCATGTCAGCACGATGGCTGCCCGGTGTCAGGGCCGCCGGAGATTGTTGTTCCAGTCAACCAGTCGAAACACCTCAGGAAGGCACCACAATGTCTACGTTCACCACCCCCGAGCCGATCTCCGCAGTGCTGGACATCCCGGCCGGAAGCATCACGTTCGTCGCCGGCGACGCGGCCGAGACCGCGGTCGAGGTGCTGCCCGCCAACGCCTCCAAGAGCCGTGACGTGAAGGCCGCCGAGGCCACCAGGGTCGAGTACGCCGAGGGCGTCCTGCGCGTCGAGGTCGTCACCAAGAACCAGTACTTCGGGCCGTCGGGCGCCGTCGCGGTGACGGTCCGGCTGCCGGCCGGTTCCCAGGCCGAGGTGAAGGCGGCCAGCGCCGAGCTCCGCGCGACCGGGCGCCTGGGCGACGTCGTCATCGACAGCGCGCAGGGCCCGATCGACCTCGAGGACGTCGCGAGCGCCCGGATCACCAGCTCGGCGAGCGACGTCTCCATCGGCCGCCTCAACGGCAACGCGGAGATCCGCACCAGCAAGGGCGACATCCGGATCGCCGAGGCCGTCCGCGGCAACCTCGTCCTGCGCACCGACGTCGGCGAGGTGGAGATCGGCGCCGCGGCCGGCGTCTCGGCCACCCTGGACGCCGGCACCACCACCGGCCGGATCGACAACGCCCTGAAGAACAGCGAGGGCGCGGGCGCCGAGCTCGCCATCCACGCGACCAGCACCGTCGGCGACATCGTCGCGCGCAGCCTCTGACAGCTCTTTCCGATCGAAGGGAAACACCGCTATGGCAACCACTCCGTCCGGCTTCACCGAGACCGGGCTGCGCCGGCTGCACGACGTGCTGGCCCGGCACGTCGACTCCGGGAAGATCCCCGGCGTCGTCGCCCTGGTCAGCCGCGGCGACGGTGAGCCGCACGTCGAGACGCTCGGCACCATGCGTCACGAGGGCGGCGCACCGGTCCGGCGGGACACGATCTTCCGGATGGCGTCGACGTCGAAGCCGGTCTCGATCGCGGCGGCGATGGTGCTGCTCGACGAGTGCCGGCTGCGGCTGGACGACACCGTCGAGGAGTGGCTGCCCGAACTCGCCGGCCGCCAGGTGCTGAAGCGGATCGACAGCCAGGTCGACGACACCGTGCCCGCCAAGCGGCCGATCACCGTCCGGGACGTGCTGACCTCCACGTTCGGGCTCGGCATGGACATGACGATGATCGGTACGCCGATCATGGGCGCCCTGTTCGAGCAGGGCATCACGCCGAACGGCCCGGTGCCGATGCCGGAGCCGGACGAGTGGATGCGCCGCCTCGGCACCCTCCCGCTGATGTACCAGCCGGGCGAGCGCTGGCAGTACCAGATCAGCAGCGACCTGGTCGGCGTCCTCGTCGCCCGGGTCACCGGCCAGTCGTACGACGAGTTCCTGCGCGAGCGGATCTTCGGGCCGCTGGGCATGAAGGACACCGGGTTCTCCGTGCCCGCCGACCAGATCCACCGCCTGCCACCGCTGTACGCGCCGGACCCCGCGACCGGCGAGTTCCAGGTGTGGGACGAGGCCGAGGGGGGCCGGCACAGCGCTCCGCCGGCCTTCCCGGGCGGTGGCGGCGGGCTGAACTCGACCGCCGACGACTACCACGCCTACTTCCGGATGCTGCTCAACCACGGTGTGCACCAGGGCGAGCGGATCCTCTCCCGCCCGGCGGTGCAGCTGATGACCAGCAACAGCCTCACCCCCGAGCAGTTGGCGGCCCGGGAGGCTCTGGCGCGGGACAACGTGCACATCTCGTTCGGTCAGGGGCAGCAGGGCGGCTGGGGCTTCGGGATGGCCGTGCGCACCTACCGGGGCGACTACGCGCCGATCGGGCAGTTCGGCTGGGACGGCGGCGCCGGTACGTCGACGTACGCCGACCCGGTCAACCAGGTCGTCGGCATCCTGCTCACCCAGGTCGGGACGACCGTGCCGTCCTCGGTGCAACTCATGAACGACTTCTGGACGACGCTCTACCAGGCGCTGGAGGACTGACAGCAGACGTCGGCCGGACCGCTCACCGCGGTCCGGCCGACGTCGTGTTTCAGCGGGCGGCCTGCTCGATCACGCGGGTGACCGTGCCCGGGTGGGACAGGGCGACCAGATGGGACGCTCCCGCGACCTCGACCGTGGTGGCGTGCGCGCGGTCGGCCATGAAGCGCTCGGCGGCCGGTGCGATCGCATGGTCACCGGTCGGGATCACGGCGTACTTCGGGAGCGCGGCCGGAGCGCCTGCCGGGATCTTCTCGTCGAAGACCGCGGCGTTGACCGGGCGCTGCGACGCTCCGAGTACGGCGGCCTGCCGCGCGGGGAGGTCAGCGGCGAACACCCGGCGGAACGACTCCGGCTTCATCACCAGGTCCACCCCACCGGGGTAGCTGATCGCGTTCGTGGTGTCCGCGCCGATCTCGCTGCCCGGGTACTTCGAGTTCAGCGCCCCGAGCGTCTCACCGGCCTGCGGGACGAACGCCGCGACGTACACGAGCGACTTCACGCCGGCGCTTCCGGCGAGCCGGCTCACCAGCGCACCGCCGTACGAGTGGCCGACGAGCACCTTCGGGCCGGGCACGGCGTCGAGCACGCCCTGCAGGTACGCCGTGTCGGACGCGACCCCGCGCAGCGGTACGGCGGGGGCGACCACGGTGTACCCGTCCCGCTGGAGCCGGCTGGTCACCTCGGACCAGCTGGCCCCGTCGGCGAAGGCGCCGTGCAGCAGGACGATCGTGGGCTTCGGCTTGTGCTCGGTCTGGGCGCTGGCCGTGGTGACACCGGTGAGAGTGAGGACGGCCGCGGCGGCGACCGTCGCCAGGTGCTTGAGCTTCATCGGTTCGCACCTGCCTCGACGGCGCTCGCGATGAAGTCGGCGACGGCCTTCGGCTGCGAGACGGCGACCGCGTGCGAGCCGTCGACCTCGATCGTGGTGGCGTTCGCGCGGGCGGCCATCGTGCGCTGGCCGTCCGGGTGGATCGCCTCGTCACCGGTGGCGACCAGGTCGTAGACCGGGAGCCGCTTCCAGCTCGCCGTACCGGACTTCTCGTCGAAGGCGATCGCGGCGATCGGCCGCTGGGTCCGGCCGAGCAGCTCGGCGTCCTCGACGTCGGCCGCGAACAGCGCCCGGAACTTGGACCGGTCGATGCTCAGCCAGGTCTCCTCGCCGCCGTCACCGGTGGGCAGCGCGTGCGGGACGAGGCCGGACGCGAAGTCGTTGGCGGGGAAGCTCGCGAGCAGGTCCTGCAGGCTCTCGCCCTCCTCGGGGACGAACGCGGCCACGTACACCAGCGCGGAGACGTTGCCGGCCTGGTTCGCGGCCGCGGTGATGACCGCGCCGCCGTACGAGTGCCCGACCAGGACGACCGGGCCGTCGATCTCCCGGACCTGGGCGGCGACCCGGCTGCCGTCGAGGGCGGGGCCGCGCAGTTCGTTGGCGACCGCGATCGCCGGGATGCCGCGGCCAGTGAGCTCGGCGATCACACCGTCCCAGCTGGCGTTCTCGGCGAACGCGCCGTGGACCAGGACGACGGTGGGGGTCTTGTCAGTCATCTTCCTCGATCTCCTTCTGTGGTTGCTTGGTAGAAGGAAACCGCCGGAGGCCGCTCCCGCGAATCGAGCGAACACGTGAACCTGTCAGCGCCGTCCCGTCCGGGCGGGCCGGTCCCTGCACCCGAATCTCATGCGTTCGGGGGAGGGGCGAACCGCTCCAGCACCAGCCGGGTGAGCTGGACCCGCGAATTCACCCCGAGCTTGCCGAACACAGCCCGCAGATGGGTGCCGACGGTGCTGGCCGACACCACCAGCTCGTCGGCCGCCGACCGGTTCGTGTGGCCCTCGGCGACAAGCAGCGCGACCCGCCGCTCCATCGGCGTGAGCGCCTCCCACCCCTCCTGAGCCCTTGCCGGTACCGCGGCCCAGCGCCTTCGTCTTACGCCGGCTGCCTGCAGCACCGCCTGGATCCGCCCGGCCGGTGCTGTGGCGCCAAGAGCCGTCAGACTGTCCAGGGCTCGCTCCAGCGCCGGTACGCCGGTCTCGCGATCACCTGCGTCCAGAGCGGCCCGCCCGTACCGCTCCTCGGCCTGAGCGAGCAGCAGCGGCCGCTGCGCCGTACGGACGATCTCGACCGCCTTTGCTAGCTGGTCCACGTCGCTGCCGGCAGCCACGACAGCGAGTGCGCCATGGCTTGCGGCTGACTGCGATAGCTCCTGCACGGCGTTGGCCTGCAGCAGTACGCCGATGCGCTCCGGGAAGTCCTGCGGTACGTCGGCCAGCCGGGCGACCGCCTTCGCGTCTCCGTCGGCGATGGCCAGGAGCGCGCTGATCGTCGGGTCATGGCCGGCCAGCTTCCGCGCCTGACTGAGTTGACCGCGGAGCAGAGCGACGAGCGCGAGCACCTGGTCCGCTGCCGGGGCGAGCGACCGGTCGTGCAGCTGATCCATCCAGCGCAGACCGGCGTGGGCGGCGTCCTCTGCCTCCTGCAGGTTGCCGGACGCATACTCCAGCCGCGCACGCAGCACAGCGAGCTGCGGAGCGGCCCAGGACGACCCTGCAGTCATCAGCTCCCGTACGCGTTCCAGAGCCCTGGACAGCTCGTCCGTCTCCGCCCGGCAGTACAGCTCGCCTACCTCGACCAGCGTGGGCGGCAAGCTGCCCAGTCCGGGCTCCACCTCACGCGCGGCGGCATAGAGGTCGCGGGCGTCGGCGTACCTGCCTTCAGCTTGTGCCTGCTCGGCTGCGGCCACCTGATGTAGCGACTGGGCGATCGGGTCGGCTGCGGCTCCAGGAGCCTCGACACCAGCCAGTGCGCGGTAGCCCGCGAGCCGCTCCGCCAAGTGCGGTGCAGCGCCGGGGACGCTGAGCTCTCGGACGTCGAGACGCCGGAACGGGGCCAGGTGCAGCCGGATCGTCGCCTGCAGGTCCGGGGTGATCGGTCCGTGGTAGAGCGCCGTACCGCGGAGCAGGTCGTCGGCGAAGGCCTTGGCGCGGTCGTACTGGTACGCGGCCACCAGGACGCTCACCACATCCACGCCGACCTCAGCGCGCAGCGGATCGTCGACACGGGTCAGGTCGAACGCCTCCTGGATCACCTCCGCGGCAGTGGTCGACATGGTCGCCAGCAGGTCCCGCGCCGCCTCCCGCAGCGTCGCGACGGCCGTGGTGTCACCGGACTGGGCGACGGCGAGGACGTGCGGTGCGGCAGCGGCCGCACCGCGCCCCGCTGACATCAGCTGGTTCGCGATCGCGCCATGCAGCGCTCGCTGGGCAGACGGCGGTACGTCGGCCAGCGCCGCGGAGCGCAGGAGCTCGTGGCGGAAACGCAGCACGGCCCCTGCATCTGCGAGCAGGCCGGCCTGGATCGTCTCCTCCAACGGTGCGGCCAGCCTCGCGACCGGCGCGGCCATCAGTACGGCGACGTCCTCCAGGCGGAACTCGCTGCCGAAGACAGCTGCCGTGCGGACCAGGTCCCGGGCAGCCTCGGACAGCTCGCTGGTCCGTCGGCGTACACCCTCGATCAGGCCGGCGGACAGGTCGCTGTCGCTCAGGTACAGACCCGCGATGAGCTGCTCGGCCAGGAACGGGATGCCCTGGACACCGGCGAGTTGCACCGCGAGCGACGGGTCGACCGCGCGGTTCAGGCGGTCCGCGGCGAGGTCCTGGATCGCGTCGACGGTCAGGGGCGCGAGCGGGATGGTGTGCACCGGGACGCTCACGGCCTCGACGAGCTGGTCGGCCGGACCGCCGGGGTTCGGGCGGGTGGCGAGCAGCCAGAGGAGGTTCGCTGCTGGAAGACGGGCGACGGCGACCTGCAGTACGAAGGCTGTCAGCGGGTCTGACCACTGAGCGTCGTCCACCACGATCAGGGCGCGCACACCGGCCAGACGACGGCCGATGAGGTCAGCCAGCCGCTCGGCGAGCCAGAGCGGCTGCGTGTTGAGCGCCGCCAACTCCATGAACTGGTCGGTGTCGATCAGCGGCTCTGGACCCGCCCTGAGCGCAGGAGCGAGCGACGCGAGCGGACTGATGTTGTCGGTCTGGTGCGCGACCGCACTCGCGACCAGGAAGCCCTGCCGCTCGGCCTGCTCCACAGCGGCCGCCAGCAGCGCTGACTTGCCGATCCCGGGCTCGCCACTGACGACCGCAAGCGAGGCCTGTCCGTTGGCGGCCGCTCGCAGAGCGTCCAGGAGCTTGCCCAGCTCCTCAGAGCGTCCCCGCAGCGGCACCATGGTGGATTTGTATCAACCGCAGCGACGGACAGCCAGCAGGGCATACGTCCGGGCGGCGTGCAGTACGTCGGCCAGCACGACGTGCTCGTCGGCAGCATGGGCGTGCCTGACGTCACCCGGCCCGTACTGGAGCGTGGGGATGCCCGCCGCGGCGTACTGCCGGAGGTCGGACCCGTACGGCGCTCCCTTGACCGCCGGGGCCGCGCGGCCCGCGTCGGAGGCCGCGGCGATCGTGTCCGCCAGGAGCGGGTCGCCCTCAGGCAGCAGACCGGACGCGAACTCACCACCAGGCCAGCTGACCCTGACCGGATGGTCGCGCAGCCACTCGTCCTTCGCACAGGCCGCCGCGACCGCGTCCTCGAAGGCGGCCCGCGCGTCGGCGACGGCCTCCCCGAGCCGTACGCCGTACCGGCCCTCGGCGACCAGGTGGTCGGGGACGGTGCTCGCCCAGTCGCCGGCCGCGACGGTGCCGACGGACAGCGGGTTGGCGAGGTCGAGGTGGGCGAGCAGCGGGTGCGGATCCCGGTTGCGCTCGCGTTCGAGCTCCTGCAGCGCGGTCTGGATCACGGTGAACTTCTCGATCGCGCTCACCCCGCGGCTCCGGGTCGAGCCGTGCGTAGCCAGCCCCGGCACTTCCAGACGGAAGGTCAGCGAGCCGGCGTTGGCCGGGATGACCGTCCCGGCGGTCGGCTCCGCGATCAGGCACGCCTCTCCGCGATGACCCCGGCGCAACGTCGCGAACGCGCCGACGCCTCCGTCCTCCTCGCCGATCACGGTGTGCACCGCGAGCGGCTTGCGCAACGTGATGCCCGCGGCAACGACGGCCGCCACCGCACCGAAGACCGCGGCGACACCGCCCTTCATGTCACAGGTCCCGCGCCCCCATATCACGCCGTCCTCGATCCGCGCGTCGAACACCTCACCCGGCACCACGTCGACATGCCCGTTGAGGATCAGCCCCGGCGTCGCGTCACCACCCAGCACCCCGACACAACCCCACGCCTCGTCCCGCGCGACCTCCATCCCGGGAAACCCCGGATCCGCCGCCAGCTCCGGCATCCCGAGCCGCCAGTGGTCGACCTCCAGCCCCAGATCCGCCAACCGCCCCGCACACCACGCCTGCACCTCAACCTCCGCCGAGGTCCCGTCCACACTCGGAATCCGCACCAGCTCCCGCAGCTCGTCGACGATCCGCCCGTCGTCGATCGCCCCCAGAACGGCCCGCTCAGTCTCGTAAGTCACGCCACTGGAATACCACCAATCGCCCGACAAAGTCTGACCGTTCAGCCGACAGACCGCCCGTCGCGACGCTGACAGCCTTTCCGGCAGACGGCCCACTCGGGGCCTGGGGGAAAGGGAAACCGCCATGCACCGCAAGAAGAAGATCCTCATCGCCGGCACCGCGATCGTCGCCATCGGCGCCGGTACGGCGTTCGCCTACTGGAGCACGACCGGCTCCGGCTCCGGCGCGGGCACCACGTCCGCCGGCGCCAGCAACCTGGTCATCACGCAGACCAGCACGATCGCGAACATGTACCCCGGCGACTCCGCGCAGACGATCAGCGGCACCGTCAAGAACAACGCGTCGAACTCCGCGTACGTCAACGCAGTGACCGTGAGCATCGCCTCGGTGACCAAGGCCGCGGGTGTGACTGACGACTGTGACGCCTCGGACTACACGCTGGCTACCCCGGTCATGAACGTCGCCACCGACGTGGCCGCCGGCGCCACCGTTCCGTTCACCGGCGCGACGATCAAGTTCAACAACAAGGCCGCCAACCAGGACGGCTGCAAGGGCGCGACGGTCAACCTGGCCTACGCCAGCAACTAGTTCGCCGCCGCGGTTTCCCAGGCCTGGACGGGTCAGCACCCGTCCAGGCCGGGACCGCGAACGTCCTTGGGGGGAGTGAGCGGTAGATGCGACACACGCCAACAGCCCGGCGCCGGCTGATCAGGTTCCTGATCGCCGGTCTGTGCCTGCTGCTCGGTGCGGCCGGCCTGGCGTACGCCGCCCAGCCGGCGAAACCCGGCATCACGCTCGGCATCACACCGACCAGCCAGTCGGTGACGCGCGGCCAGACCGCGACGTACACGGTCAGCGTGACCTCGACCGGCGGCTTCACCGGCGCAGTCGCGCTCAGCGCCGGCGGCGTACCCGCGAATGCGTCAGCGACCTTCAGCCCGGCTTCGGTGACACTCGCCTCCGGCGGTACGGCGAGCACGACGCTGACCGTGAGCACGACCACGAGCACACCGACCGGATCGGCCACGGTCACCGTCCAGGGCACGGGCACGAAGGTCAGTGGCACCATCACCGCCGGCCTCACCGTCAACGCCCCGCTGTCCAGCGCTATCGCGTTGACCGTGACCCCGGCCTCGGTCACTCTCGCGCCCGGGTCCACCGCGGTGTTCACCGCGCAACTGGCCCGCACGAACTTCCCCGGCGCGGTCACCTTCGAGACTGTCGGCGGGCTGCCGCCCGGAACGACCGCGACCTTCACGCCGAACCCGACGACCGGCAACTCCTCGACGCTGCAGGTCACCACGCCCGCGACCGCCGACGACGGCACCTTCACGCTCTACCTGGTCGCCTACGGCAAGAACCCGGCCGGCGTCACCCAGTACGCCTACGCGACCGTCCAACTGGTCCTGGCCACCACAGGCAAGCCTTTCGCGATCAGCGGCAACCTGTCCGGCACCCTTGCACCCGGCATCTCGCGCCCGCTCGACCTGACACTCACCAACCCGAACAAGAAACCCATCTCCGTGACGAACCTGACCGTCACCGTCCAATCGGTCACCCGCACGCCCTACGCAACCACCCACAACCAGCCGTGCACCCCGACCGACTACAAAGTCACCCAGTACGCCGGCACCTACCCCCTAACAGTCCCCGGCAACACCAGCCGAGCCCTGTCCACCCTCACCACACCACAGTCCTCCTGGCCAACCATCACCATGCTCAACACCCCAACAAACCAGGACGGCTGCAAGGGCGCCACCATCACACTCGCTTACTCAGGCGCGGGGAGTGGATCATGACTCGACGCGTGCTGCTGGTACTCGGTCTCGTCGTCCTCGCGATGACCGGCGCCGGTACCGCCTGGGCGTTCTGGACCGGAGCCGGCTCCGGCGCGGGCACCGCATCGACCGGCACGCTCGCCCCGCCTGCCACAGTCACCGCCACGGCACCACCCGGCGGCGGAACGGTCAACCTCGCCTGGTCCGCCTCGGCCCGCGCGACTGGTTACGTCGTGACCCGGGTCCTCAACAGCGACGGTACGACGGCAGCCGCCTGCGGGACGACGCAAGCGTCGCCGACGACCGAGACCTCTTGCAACGACTTGGCCGTGCCGGACGGGACGTACCACTACGTCGTCACCGCACTCTCAGCCAGCTGGACCGCATCGGCCTCGAGCGCCAACGTAACGGTGCACAACTCACGCCCGTCCGTGACGATCAACCAGGCCGCTGGCCAGGCCGATCCGGCCGCTTCGTCGCCCGTCAACTTCACCGCGGTCTTCAGCGAGGCGGTCACCGACTTCACCAGCTCGGACGTCACCGTCAGCCCTGCGACCGCGACAGTTGTGGTGAGTGGCAGCGGCCCGACGTACAACCTGGCGGTCAGCGGATTGACCAGCAGCAGCTTGATTACCGTGTCGATCGCGGCGAGCACTGTGCACGACTCGTTCGGGGCGGGGAACACCGCATCGACGAGCACCGACAACACAGTGACCTACGACGCGACCGGTCCGACCGCATCGGCTCCGGCGGCCACGTCTTCCCTCGCCTACGGCAGCTTCGTCGGCAACGCGACGGTCACCCTCATGGACTCGGCCACCGATGATCTGACCGGAGTTGCATCGGTCGCCTACTACCGCTGCGCCGGTACGACTGGCAACTGCACCGCTGCGAGCTGGACAGCGATCGGATCCTCCACCTCGTCGGGGACCTCCTTCGCCGTCACCACAGGCGCGCCCTTCGCCGCGGACGGCTCCTACCGGATCGTGGCGGTCGCCACCGATGCCGCCGGCAACACGGGCGTCCCGGGCACGGCCACGGTGGTCACGGTGGACACCACGCCGCCGACCGTCGCCCGACCGACAGTGAACGGACACCAGTGATGAGCATCAAACGCACCTGCCTGACGGCTTTCGTCGCCGTACTGGTCGCCGTCGGCATCGCCGAGGCACCGGCAGCCTCCGCAGCCCCGGTTTCGAACGTCACCTTCACGACGACGAACCCGGTCGCGGGAACGACCGCCGACTGGAGCATCAGGTTCACGCCCAGCAATGGCGCGGGCGGTGAGCTGAAGGCAGCGGACAAGATCACGGCGACCTTCAACTCCTCCTTCGGCGTGCCCAGCAGCCCGGCCGTGACACCCGTCAGCGGGTTCACCGGCAACTGCACGGCTACTGCCTCCGCAAGTGGCACTGTCGTGACGATCACGCTGGTCGGCAGCACCTGTGGCCTGAAGAACGCGGCCGGTACGCTCATGATCGCGGGCATCACGAACCCGGCTGCCGGGAGCTACGCCGCGAACACCTTCTCCGTCTCAACCACGAAGGACAGCGCGGCCTCACCAACCGGTCCGGTCGTCATCACCGGTGGCAAGCTCGCCTTCGTCCAGGGCCCGTCCAGCGGATACGCCGGCACGCCGCTCACCCCCGCGATCACCGTCCAGGTCCAGGACCAGGCCGGCAATCCCGTCGCCGCTTCCGGTGTTCCCGTCGCGCTCACACCGTCGGTGGGAGGCATTGCCTCCGGTGCGTCCGCGAACACCGACGCCACCGGCAAGGCCACCTTCAACGCCGTGGTCATCAACGCGACCGCGCTCGGTATCACACTCATCGCATCGTCGTCTGGTCTCACCTCGACCGCACCGTCCACAAGTTTCAACGTCACCGTCGCGGTCAGCAGTGGTGCGACGCTGGCCAACGCGCCGTCGGACGGCGGGTCTGGTGTGAAGTCCGTGGCGTATTACTACTGCGCCGGCTACTCCGGAGCATGCACGAGCGCCAACTGGACTCTCATCGGCTCCGCGACTGCCGCCAACTACCAAGTGACCTGGACCGGTCAGCCGGCGAATGGTGCCTACCGGGTTGTTGCTGTCAGCACCGACAACGTCAGTAATGTCAGTCAGCCCAGTGGTTCTACTCCGGTGACGGTCGTCAACTAGACCTGTCCTCTGCAGCTCGACAGTACGTATACGGCCACTGGCGCGAGATCCAGCCGGTCGCCAGGCTCCCGGCTCGGTGTAGTACATGTACACGTACTGTCCAGCTGCAGATACCTAGGCGCCTAGCAGGTCCAAGATGCGGCGGCCGCCGTGGTTGACCATTTCCTGGGCGTAGGTCGGGCGGTCGTGGACGAACTCTGCGACGCTGGCGAATGCGGCTGCGGCGCAGATGGCGGTTGCGGCTCGGCCGTTGGCTTGTAGGGCTGCTTCGAGGAAGAGTTCGTCGACGCCGGCTGCGGCTCCGTCGCGGGCGGCGGAGGCCGACAGGGATACGAGGTCGTAGGCCCGTGCTCCGCTGCCGGCCGCCTCGATGTCGATGATGCCGGTGATTTGGCCGTCGGCGACGAGCAGGTTGCCCATGTTGAGGTCGCCGTGCACGAAGTCGTGGTGCGGCAGCGCGTGATCGCGATAAGGCCCGCACAGCTCGCCGTAGCGGCGCAAAAGTTCCGTGGCCTCGTCGTCGTACCCGGCCACGCGCTCCCACACCCCGTCCCAGCCGTCGAAGACCACGCCGTGCGACCAGCCCGACCACGTGACCTCGTGGTCCTCGGGGATCAGGTCGCGCTGGAGTTCGCAGACGTCGATCACCTGCCGGGCCAAACCGGCATCCAGTGTCGGCGCGCTGCCGGGCACGAACTCCTGCAGCTGGTACGGCGACCCGGCCGCGGTCGTGCCGACGGCCAGCCACGCCGGCGTGGGGTAGCCGACGGCGCGGGCCCGGCGGACGAGCTCGGCAGCCTTGCGCACCCGTGGCGCCCACGCCGGGTTGCCGGTCCACTTGAGCACGACGCCGCCGGTCAGCTCGTACGCCGTGGACTGCAGACCACCGGTCAGTTGCCGCACGACCCGATAACTGGTGCCGAGGGCAACGTTCAGCTCGGCGACAACCGACGCGGTGGTGTCCATCAGGGGGTCAACCGGTGCAGGTCGCGCGGGAACAGCGTGACCTCGCGGACGTTCTCCGCCCCGGTCAGCCGGGCCACGAACCGCTCCAGCCCGATCGCGAACCCGCCGTGCGGCGGCATCCCGTGCTTGAACGCCTGCAGGTACGAGCTGTACGCCGGGGCGTCGGCCGACTCACCCTGCGCCGCCAGCGCCGCGACGTAGTCGGAGTACCGGTGCAGACGCTGGCCGCCGGTGACCAGCTCGACCCCGCGGAACAACAGGTCGAACGAGTTCGACCACCGCGGGTCCGACGGCTGCGGATGCGTGTAGAACGGCCGCTTCACCATCGGGTAGCCCTCGACCGCGACGAAGTCGCTGCCGTGCTCGCGCAGCGCCCACTCGCCGACCGCACGCTCGTCCGCGGGCGCCAGGTCCGGCTCGTCGGGGTTCGCCCCGGCGATCTTCAGCGCCTCGGTGAAGTGCACCACCGGGACGTCGACCGGGATCTCCGGCACCGTCACGCCGAGCCGCTCGAGCGCACCGCCGGCCCGCGAAGCCACCGCGGCCAGCATCCCGGCGATCGTCGACCGCAGCATCGCCAGTACGTCGCGATGGTCGGTGATGAATCCGAACTCAGCGTCGAGCGAGACGTACTCGGCCAGGTGCCGGACGGTGTCGTGCGGCTCGGCCCGGAACACCGGCCCGACCTCGAAGACCCGCTCGAACACGCCGACCATCGTCTGCTTGTAGAACTGCGGCGACTGCGCCAGGTACGCCGGCCGGCCGAAGTAGTCCAGCGCGAACACGTTCGCCCCGGACTCGGTCGCCGCACCGACGATCTTCGGCGTCTGGATCTCGGTGAAGCCCTGCCCGCTCAAGGACTCGCGGAACCCGTGCATCGCGGCCGCCGCGACCTCCCACCCGGCCCGCACCGAGGGATGCCGCAGCGCGACCGGTGCGTTGTCCAGTACGACGGGCAGGCCGGCGCCGACCGCCGGACGCCACAGCTCGATCGGCGGTGTCGCGGCCGGCTCGGTCAGCGGCTCGATCACCGGGTCGACGATCTCCGCACCGCCGGGAGCCTGCGGGTTGGCGGCGACCGTACCGGTCACCTGGACCACGGTCTCCTCACCGAGCTCGTCCAGCTGTGCCTGGGTTTCCGCGGCCTTGACCACGATCTGCGCCAGGCCGGACCGGTCGCGCAGGATCAGGAAACTGACGGCGGCCAGCCGTCGTCTTCGGTGCACCCAGCCGGCCACCGTCACGGTCTGGCCCACTGCTGGGGGGATCTCATGGCTGAGAATTCGCATCGCTGTTGTCACCTCCAGGTCTGTCTCGAACCCCGGAGGTGTGGGCGAAGGGGAATCTCGCGGTGCCACCACACCTTCACCGGACGCTGCTAGGTCACAGCTGGTCCGGCCTCTTGCACAACAGTCGCTCAGGAGTGTCTTCGCCACCGCTCCACGTGCCGCCTTCACAGCTACCGGCGACTCTCTCGGACGTGGGGTACGGCGCTACTCGGTTCCCTCAACGCGAACAGAACCAGGATAGGCGACCCGGCAACCCGTTTTCACCGCCGCGTGGTGGACGGCGGGATCTGCGCGGTGTCGGTGTCCTCGCGGCCGCCGACCCGGGCGTGGACGGTGAAGGTGTTGCTGGAGCCGTTTCCGGGCAGCCACGCGTTCCACTCGGAGTTCAGCGGCTTCTTGTAGCTCTTCGTCGTACAGGTCGCGCGACGGATGTCACTGGTCCGCTCACAGGTCCAGCCGAGGTCGAACGACGGCAGGAAGGTCAGGTTGCGTCCCCAGGAGATGTCCAGGGTCACCGTGCGGCCCTGTGCGCCGTTCACCTTCAGGAACCGGTTGTAGACGAACGGGTTGGGGTCGTCGTGCGGCGTCGGCGTCAGGATCTGCAGCAGCGACTCGTCCTGCTGCACCGCAGGCAGCACCTCGGAGTCGGTGTCACTGACCAGGTCGGCCTTCGCCGTCACCGTGAACGTCCGGGCCGCGTCGGACGACTTGTCCGGTACGTCGAAGTCCGCCGCGAGCGGAGCCGGCTCGGCGGGGTTGGCCGCCGTACAGGTCGAGGTCTTCGCGGAGCACTTCCAGCCGGCCGGGTTCGCCGCGATCGGCCACTCGAGCGCGGCGCCGTAGGTGATCTGCAGCGTGACGCTCTTGCGGCCGGTGCGCGGGGCAACGGTCAGGACCCGGTGGTGGACGTCCGGGTCGACGCGGCCGTCGAGGATCTTCAGCAGGTTCTCGTCGGTGCTGGGCTTGGCCTGCACGACCGCCGAGTCGTCGTCGTACAGCCGTCCGGTCTTGGCCGAGACGGTGAAGGTCCGGTCAGCGTTCGAGCCGCCGGTCGGCGAGTCGAACGTGACCGCGAGCGGCTTCGGATCGGCCGGGTCGTCGGCGGCGCACGAGCCGGACGCCTGGCTGCACACCCAGCCCGGCGGCGTGGTGGTCAGCGGCCATTCGAGCTCGGCGCCGTACTTGAGGCCGACCACCACCGGGTCGGTGTTGCCGGCCGGGGTCTTGATCGTGATCACGAACCGGACGCCGGAGGCCGCCGCGTCGGCGCGTGCCGACCGCGGAGTCGCCGCCGGGGTCTCCTGGAGGACCGGGCTGCCGCCGCCCTGCGGGATGCTGATCGTCACCAGGCCCTCGTCGAGCACCGGGGTGGTCGGGGTCGGCTTGGGCGGCGTCGGCGTGCTCGGCGGCGGTGTCGGGACCGGCGTGGTCGCGGTCGGCGTCGCGCTGGGCTGTGTGGGCGCGCTGGTCGGCGCCGAGGTCGGTGCGGTCGTCGGCGCTGTCGTGGGAGCCTGCGTCGGCTTGGACGCCGGCGGTTTGGCCGACGGCGGTTTCGCGGTCGGCTTCGGCGGCACCGTCGGCTTCTGCCCGGGAGGCTGGGTCGCCTGGGTCGGGGCCGGCTGGTCGATCGCAGCCGGGGGAGTGTCGTTGCCGGTCAGCGCCATCGCCGCGAGCGCGGCGGCGACCGCGACGACCACTACGGCACCGGCGCCGACCGCGGTCCGGGTGCTGTTCTCGGTGGCCTTCTTCCAGCCGGTGACGACGAAGCCGACCAGTCCGACCTTCGCACCCGAGGCGGCGGCCAGGTAGCCGAGGCCCGCGGTGCCCAGCAGGGCCGGGGCGAGCAGCGCCGGCAGCGCGCTGTTGACCTCGACGAGCTCGAGGTACACCGCGGTGCACTTCGCGCACTCGTCGAGGTGCTCGCGGACGTTCCGGTTCTCGCGCTTGGTCAGGCCGCCACGGACGTACGCGCCGAGGCGCTCGGTCGTCCAGCGGCACCGGTCCCCGCCGACGTCGGCGAGATGCTGCTGCAGGTACGCCTGCCGCAGGCCTTCACGGGCCCGGTAGGCCAGCGCGGACACGCCGTTCGCGGTCAGGCCGAGCAGGGGAGCGATCGCGGCCGGCTTCTCACCCTCGACCTCGGTGTGCCACAGCACCGCCTGCCAGCGCTCCGGGAGGCTGGCGAACGCCTTGGCCGCCGCGCCGCTCTCGAACCCGGTGACGGTCGGGTCGTCGAAGGTCTCCGGCTCCCGCTCGTACGACGCGATGTCGTCGGTGGTCTGGACCTTCTTCCCGGAGCGGATCCGGTCGACGTGCACCCGGCGCACCGTCGTCAGCAGGTAGGCACGGAAGGAGACGTCCGGACCGCCGCCGCCGCGCAGCGCGTCCAGGACCTTCGCGAACGCGTCACTGGCCAGGTCGTCGGCGTCGTTGGCCGGGACCAGCTGGCGGGCCATCCGCTCGGCGGCGTGGTGATGCCGCGCGTACAGCTCGCCGTACGCCTCCAGGTCGCCGTTGCGGACGCGCGCGATCAGCTCCGCGTCGCTCGGTGCGTCCGGCGTCTCCATTCAGCTCCCCCGTGGGTTCTCTCTGACGACTCTCAGTGCGGCAACGTGACGGTGCGTCACTTTTAGTTGCCGAGGACAAGGCTCCCACGTGTGACGGCGGAACGCACCATCTCTGACGCGGAACTGTGCCTCTTTCCTGACGAGATCACCAGCCCGGAAGTTACGCCCGAAAAAAGTTCTGGGAATCCGCGTCATGAACCGCGACCGGCTCTGTCTCATCGGCGTACGACGCTTCCGGCCGCCCGGTCGGGAGACTGACGGGGCTGTTTTTCGAGGAGGGCCATGTCGCTGTTCGCGGACATCCGCAGACGGTTCGACCTGCGTCCGGCCAAGTCCCTGAACCTGGCGGGGTCGCCCGCCCGGACCCGGCCGGAAGCGTCGTCCACCACAAGCTCGGGGGAGCAACCGTGCGGGCGGAGGGAACCGCACGGCACAGCTGGTACCGACCACAGCGCCTATCTCGCGATCGCCGAGGCGCTCCAGGACGGTGCCGATGTCGTGCCTGCGTCGGACGAGACCGGACGCCGCCTGGCGGCCGATGGAGTCTCGCTGGTGGAGGCACTTGATGGGCTGAGTGCGTTGTACCGCTCGATCGCCGGGGGCGAGCCGGCTTTCGCCGCGGTACGCGCACTCAGTTCCAGCTGGGCCGAGGCCTCCCTCGTCTACCTGCACTCGCTGTCGTGCGAGGACCCGCTGACCGGGCTGTCCAGCCTGGCGCACCTGCGGTCCCGGCTCGGCGAGCTCTACCGAGAGGCGGAATTCCGTGGAACTTCCGTACCGCAAACCCACGCACTGGTGGTTGTCGAACCGCTCAATCCCCCGGGTACGTCGCCGTTCGACCGCGAACTCCGGCTGGTCGACGTCGCGGAATGCCTGCGGATCGTCTTCTGCGGCGGTGACGTACTGGGCCGCGTCGGCTCACAGCGCGCGGCGGCGCTCGTCGGCCGCGAGCCGAACCTGCCGGAGCAGGTCGCGACGGTACGAGCCCTGATCACCCAGTGGCGTCTGGACACCGAAGTACCCCAGCTGGCCCGGATCTGGATCGAGGGCCTGCCGGGTAGCGACGCGATGGCCGGGAGGTTGCTCGACGAGCTGGCCAGACCCTGAGACCTGCGTCCGGACGCCTACAGGGGGGCGGCCGGGCGCATCAATCCGGCGGCGGATCGCCTGACACGGGGTGGGCGATCCGCCGCCTCATGCCGTCAGCAACCGTTCGACGAGCTCGTCGTAGGTGATCCCCGCGCCCGCGGCGGCGACCGGGACCAGGCTGCCCCGGGTGAGCCCGGGCAGCGCGTTGACCTCGAGGCAGTACGGCGTACCGGCGTCGTCGCAGCGGAAGTCGGCCCGGGAGTACGTCGTCCCGAACCCGAGGGCCTGATGCGCGCGGACCGCGAGGTCCTGCAGCCGCTCGGCCAGGTGACCGGGGATGTCGGCGGGACAGATCTCCCGCACCGCGCCCGGCTGGTACTTCGCCGCATAGTCGAACACCGCCGTGGTCAGCTCGATCTCCACCACCGGCAGCGTCGTCGCGCCGATCACCGCGACGGTGAATTCGCGCCCGCCGAGGAACGGCTCGACGAGCAGCTCGCCCTCGCTCGGCAGTGCGTCCGCCGAGTCGACCTTGCGGACGGCGACACTCGATCCGTCGGCCACCGGCTTCACCACCACCGGTCCGCCCGCCAGCAGTTGCTTGACGCCGACCGGCGGCTCACGATGCTCCGCCGGGTTGTACAGCACCCGCGCCGGCACCGGGATCCCGGCGGCCTCGAGGACCGCCTGGCAACGACCCTTGTGCCAGGCAACGGCGCAGACGTCGTGGCCCGCACCGGTGAACGGGATGCCCGCCAGTTCGAGCAGCGCCTGGACATGCCCGTCCTCGCCCCACCCGCCGTGCAGCGCGATGAAGACACGGTCGGCCCGTCGCAGCTGCTCGAGAACAGGTCCACCGGTCAGAGCGGCGTACATCCGCTGCCGCAGCATCCCGCGATCTGCAGCGGCCGGAGGCTCCGTCGGCACCGGTACGACGGCATCGCCCGCCGGCACGTGATCGGCCAGCACCGGCTGCTCCGCGGCAGGGTCGATCAGCGCCACGTCATGACCGCGCCCGGCGAGCGCCCGGGCGACCGCCCAGCCGGACGAGCGGGAGACGTCCCGCTCCGAACTCTCGCCGCCGCACAGCACCGCGACTCGCACGTTGCCTCCTCCTCTACTGCTGGTAGCTGTCCAGGAACCGGCCGATGCGGCGGATCGCCACCTCCAGGTCGCCCGCCTCGGGGAGCGTGACGATCCGGACGTGGTCGGGCCGGGGCCAGTTGAAGCCGGTGCCCTGGACGATGTGGATCTTCTCCCGCAGTAACAGGTCGAGCACGAACTTCTCGTCGTCGTGGATCGGGTGCACCTTCGGGTCGATCCGCGGGAAGGCGTACAGCCCGCCCTTCGGTTTGACGCAGGACACTCCGGGAAGTTCGTTCAGCGTCTGCCAGGCCGTGGTGCGCTGGGCCTCGAGCCGGCCGCCCGGGCGGATCAGTTCGTCCAGGGTGTGATCGGTCAGCGCGGCCTCGATGACGTGCTGGGCGAGCGCGTTCGGGCACAGCCGCATCCCGGCCAGCATGGTCAGGCCCTCGAGGTAGTTGCGGGCCTTCGCGCGCGGGCCCGAGACGACCAGCCAGCCGGCCCGGAACCCGGCGATCCGGTGACTCTTCGACAGCCCGCCGAAGGTCAGGGTCAGGACGTCGGGCGCGAGCGCGCCGAAGTGGTGGTGGGTGGCCCCGTCGTACACGATCCGGTCGTAGATCTCGTCGCTGAACACCATCAGCGCGTGCCGCCGGGCCAGTTCGGCGATCCCTTCGAGAACCTGCGGGGAGTAGACCGCGCCGGTCGGGTTGTTCGGGTTGATCACCACGATCGCCCTGGTCCGGTCGGTGATCTTCGCCTCCAGATCGGCGAGGTCGGGCTGCCACTCGGCGGACTCGTCGCAGAGGTAGTGCACCGGCGTACCCCCGGCGAAGCGGGTCACGGCGGTCCAGAGCGGGTAGTCCGGGCTGGGGATGAGCACCTCGTCGCCGGTGTCCACCAGCGCCTGGATCGCCATCCCGGCCAGCTCGGAGACGCCGTTGCCGAGGTAGACCGCCTGCTCGTCGACGCCTTGGTAGCCGCGCCGGCCGTAGTACTCCGCCAGCGCCTGCCGGGCGGAAAGGATGCCGCGGGCATCGGTGTACCCGTGGGCGGTGGGGAGCCGGGCCACCAGATCGTCGAGCACGGCCTCGGGTGCGGCGAAGCCGAAGGGTGCCGGGTTGCCGATGTTCAGCCGCAGGATGCTGTGGCCGGCCGCCTCCAGGGCGTCGGCCTGCTCGACCACCGGTCCACGGATCTCGTAGCACACCCCGGTCAGCTTGCTGGACTGCCGAAACTCCATCGCCCACCCTTCGTCGTCTGCCGACGGCATGCTACTTGGTTCTTCCAAGTACATACTTGGTGGGTCCAAGCTAGGCTGTCCACATGCCCCGCCGAAGCTATGCGCAGTACGACGCCGCCGCCCGGTCCCTGGATGTGGTCGGCGAGCGGTGGACGTTGCTGATCGTCCGCGAGCTCGCCTTCGGTCCACGGCGGTACACCGATCTGCATGCCGACCTCCCGGGCATCAGCACCGACGTCCTCGCGGCGCGTCTGAAGGAGCTGGAGGCGGACGGGGTCGTCGAGCGGCGGACGTTCGCGCCGTCGGCGCCCGTCCGGGTCTACGACCTGACCGATCGGGGCCGGGAACTCGTCCCGGTGGTGATGGCGCTGGCCGCGTGGGGGAGTCCGCTGCTGGCCGAGCACCTCTCGACGGACGCGGTGCGCCACCACTGGTACCTGCTCCCGCTGGCCGAGCTCCTGCGCCAGACCGCCGGCGACGGCGTCGTGGAGCTCCGCGTCGAGGGGAGTAGTTGCCGGCTGCGGTTCGAGTCGTGGCGCGCGGCCGTCGTACCGGACGCGACGCCGGAGGCGGTCGTCACGGTGTCGCAGAAGGTCGCCGACGAGCTGCTCGCGGGCCGGCTCGCCTGGGGCGACGCGGTCGCCGACGGCCAGGTCGCCGTCGACGGGTCCTCCGCCGTGGCGGCCCGGCTTTCTGTCGGTGCCGCGGCCTAGGCTGGGGTCATGTGCGGTAGGTATGCGTCCAGCCGGGCCCCGTCGGACCTCGTCGAGGAGTTCGAGATCCAGGCGGGCAACGTCCGTGAGTCCGTCGAGGAGCTCGGCGAGAACTACAACGTCGCGCCGACCAACCAGGTGATCGCGGTGGTCGAGCGGAAGAACCGCGAGCAGCCCGACGAGACCGTGCGGAAGCTGACCACGGTCAAGTGGGGGCTGGTGCCGTCCTGGGCCAAGGACACCTCGATCGGCAACCGGCTGATCAACGCGCGGATGGAGACCGTCGCGGAGAAGCCGGCCTTCAAGAAGGCGTTCGCCACCCGCCGCTGCATCCTCCCCGCCGACGGCTACTACGAGTGGTACACCGCCGAGGAGAAGGTGAACGGCAAGCCCGTCAAGCAGCCGTACTTCATCCACCCGCCGGACGGCAGCATCCTCTCGATGGCCGGGCTGTACGAGATCTGGCGGGACAAGTCCGTCGAGGACCCGGACTCCGACGACGCCTGGCTGTGGACCTGCACGGTGCTCACCACGTCGTCCACCGACGACCTCGGCCGGATCCACGACCGGATGCCGCTCCTGGTCGAGCGCGAGCGGTACGACGCGTGGCTCGACCCGCTCTCCTCGGACACCGACGACCTGCTGAAGCTGCTCGTCCCGGCCGCGCCCGGCCGGCTGGAGGCGTACGCGGTGTCGAAGGCCGTCGGCTCGGTGAAGAACAACGGCCGCCACCTCCTCGACCCGCTGCCGCCCGACGGCGAGGACCCGCAGGACAGCCCGACCACGCTCTTCTGAGTTTCTCTTCCGGGTTTCGCGCCCCGCGGTTCCCCGGTCCGGGTGACAGGATGGGGCGGGTGACCGACGAACGGATTGTGGGGACGCCGCACGGTGAGGCCCGGATCGTGGCGCACCGCGCCCGGCGGCCGGTGGCGACGCTGGCTCTGGGTCACGGCGCCGGGGCCGGGATCGAGTCGGGTGACCTGGTCGCGCTGGCCGCCCGGCTGCCGAAACAGGACATCAACGTGTTCCTGATCGAGCAGCCCTGGCGCCGCGCGGGCCGCAAGCTGGCGCCGGCGCCGAAGATCCTCGACGAGGCCTGGATCGCGATCATCGGCCAGCTCCGGGTCCGGACGCCGCTGGTGATCGGCGGCCGCAGCGCGGGCGCCCGCGTCGCCTGCCGGACCGCGAGCAGCCTGGGGGCGTCCGGCGTACTCGCGCTGGCGTTCCCCCTGCACGCGCCGGGGAAGCCGGAGAAGTCGCGGGTCGGTGAGCTCCAGTCCGCCGGGCTGCCGACGCTCGTCGTCCAGGGGGAGCGGGACCCGTTCGGTACCCCGGAGGAGTTCCCGCCGCTGACCGAGATGGCGGTGGTCCCGGACGCCGACCACTCCTTCAAGGTGCCGAAACGGGCCGAGCTGGACCAGCAGGAGGCGTACGACCTGCTGGTCGAAGCCGTGTTCGAATGGGTCAGCCGCGAGGTGTCCGGCTGAGGCCCTTCCGGGCGCCGGGAATGCCCCCGCGCCCGGGCGTGTTGTGACGGACATGATGGCGACGAGAGAGGCTCCCGCGCGGAGTACTGGGAAGACCCCGGTATTCTCGATCCCGATGCCGACTCCCACCACGACCGAGACACCCGAGCAGCGCACCGCGCGGTTCGAGCGCGAAGCGCTGCCCTTCCTGGACCAGATGTACGCCGCGGCGATGCGGATGACCCGCAATCCGTCCGACGCCGAGGACCTCGTGCAGGACACCTTCGCGAAGGCGTACAGCTCGTTCCACCAGTTCACGCCGGGCACCAACCTGAAGGCGTGGCTGTACCGGATCCTGACGAACACGTTCATCAACGGCTACCGGAAGCGGCAGCGTCAGCCGACCCAGTCGCCGACCGAGGAGATCGAGGACTGGCAGCTCACCGCCGCCGAGTCGCACACTCCCGGCGGCCTGAAGTCGGCCGAGGCGGTCGCCCTCGAGCACCTGCCCGACTCCGACATCAAGTCCGCGCTGCAGGCCATCCCGGAGGACTTCCGGCTGGCCGTGTACCTGGCCGATGTCGAGGGCTTTGCGTACAAGGAGATCGCCGAGATCATGGGCACACCGGTCGGCACCGTGATGTCACGGCTGCACCGCGGCCGGCGCCAGCTGCGTGACCTGCTCGGCGACTACGCCCGGGACCGCGGTCTGATCCCGGCGGAAACCGGCACGGACGCGGCCGGCGCGAGCACCGACCGAGCTGCGGAGAAGGAGGAGTCGTGAGCTGCGGCGAGCCCCACGACGTCGACTGCGGAGAGATCCTGCAACGGGTGTACGTCTTCATCGACAACGAACTCGAGGACGCCAGTTCCGACGAGATCCGCCAGCACCTCGAAGAGTGCGCCCCCTGCCTCGACGAGTACGACCTGGAACGCTGCGTCAAGAAACTGGTCCACCGCTCCTGCGGCTCCGACCACGCCCCCGACGCCCTCCGCCAGAAAATCCTCCTCCGCCTCACCCAAATCCAGGTGGAAACCACCATCACCACCACGGATTGATTCGTTCGCCGCTCAGATGGAGTTGGCGTCGAAGTGGTAGCGGTAGCTTTCGCCGGCCTGCAGTTTCTCCAGTAGCTCGCGGGCGTCCGCGAGGTAAACGTCGGACACATTCCGGAGCAACGTCAATGCGGTGTTCAGTTGCCCGGCAGCCGCATCCCGGTCGCCGCGTGCCGCATTGATTTTCGCGAGTTCGACGTACAGCCGTCCTTCCCGGTCGGCGTCGCGGGCAGTTCGAGCCATCAGCAATCCCGTCTCGATGTGCGAAGCCGCCCGGTCGTATTCGCCTTGGGCGGCATAGGCGATCGCGAGGAGATGGTGGCTTTCGCCTTGGAAGGTCGCGTCACCGAGCTCCGCGACGAGGCGCAGACTGCGCAGCGCCATCTCCGCGGCGTCGCGGTGCCGGCCGACGTGCACATGTGCGAAGGCCGCGTTCTGGTATCGCTTGAAGACCGACCGGGTGTCTCCCGACCGCTCGGCCAGCGCGATGCCCTCGGCGAAGGCCTCGTCGGCCCGGTCGAAGTCGCCGGTGCGGTCGTAGAGACCACCGACCGCCGTCAGCGCCACGCCTTCCAGCGTCGTGTCCCGCAGTGTGCGACTCAGGTCGAGAGCGGTCCGGGCATACACCAACGCCTCGTCGATTCGTCCTTGCAGGCCGAGCAGGTAGGCGAGTGACGAGCAGCACCGTGCCTGGCCGAAGAGGCCGTCGATCGCCCGGAACATGTCCAGCGCGATCAGTATGTGGTTGATGGCCGTTGCGGTGGCGCCGACCTCCGCATCGGGGATGGCGACGTCGTGCTGAAGCCACGCAGCGGTTTCGGGCCGCCCGTGACACTGCGCGAGCTCGACCGTTCCCAGTCCGAGCTCACGCATCTCCGGCCAGCGCCGGCGGGACTCGTGGTAGCCGAACAGGGCCAGCGCCAACTCGGGGAACACCACGGAGTCGGCCAGGCTCGACTGCCGCGCCTGCCGGACGCGGTCCATCAGGTTCCGCTGCTCCGCGTCGAGCCAGCGCAGGACGTCGGTCCGGTCACGGAACGCGGGAACGGCGTCGCTGTGGACCGTTGCCAACGGCATCCGAGGGCTGGTCGGGTGGGTGTGCGCCTGGCTCGCCCAGCCGACGGCGACGTAGAAACGAAGGATCCGCTCGACAGCCCGGTCGCGCTCCTCCGGGGTGAAGGTCCGATCGGCGATCTCCCGGCCGTACGCCCGGATCAGGTCGTGGAAGCGATACCGCGAGGGGGCAACGGACTCCAGCAGGTTGAGGTCGACGAGGCGCTCGAGAATCAGATCTGCCTCGCGCAACGAGATCTCGAGGAGAGGGGCGGCGACCGCGGTCAGCAGGTCGGAGCCGTCCGGAACGCTCAACATCGGAAGGGCCTGTGCCGCCCTGCGGTCGAGGTCGCTGTCGCTGGTCTCGAGGAACCGCACCGAGCTCGCGATGCTCGCACGCACTCCGGTTTCGTCGGAACCCAGGCTGTCGAGCCGCCGCTCCTCGTCCTGCAACAGCTCGACGAAGTGCTCGAGAGGCCAGGTCGGCCGGGTCGCCAGCCGGCCGCCGATCAGACGGACCGCCAGTGGCAGGCGACCCGAATAGGCTGCCAGAACCTTGGCTGCCGCCGGCTCGGTGACCACGCGCTCCTGACCGACCACGCCGGCGAGCAGGTCCACGGACTCGGACTCGGACAGCGCGTCGAGACGGATCTGCCGGGCCCCCGGCAGATCCGCCAGCGAACCCCGGCTCGTGACGATCGCGGCGGATCCCGCGCTGCCGGGGAGCAACGGCAGGATCTGGCGGACGTCCGCGGCGTTGTCGAGCAGCATGAGCATGCGCCGCCCCGCCAGCTGGGAGCGCAGCAGAGCGGCGGCTTCCTCGATGTCGCCGGGAACCGATTGCGTCGTCAGGCCGAGAGATCGGAGCAGATGGCCCTGAGCGTCGGAGACGGTCATCGGCGTGCCCGGACCGTAACCGCGGAGATTCAGATAGAGGTGACCGTCCGGGTAGCTGTCGGTCAGCTTGTGTGCCACGTGCACGGCCAAGGTGGTCTTGCCGATCCCGCCCATCCCGGTGAGCGCGACCAGTCCCACCGCGGGGGCGCTGGTCCGGCCGGGGGCGCGCAGAATCGACAGGATGGCGTCGATCTGGGCGCTCCGGCCGGTGAAGTCGGGAGCGGACGGCGGGAGTTGCCACGGTGTCGGAGCCGGTTCGGCCGGCACCGGATCCTTCGGCGCGGCAGGCGCCGGCGACCTGCTCTTGCCGCGGGCAACGGCGAGGAACCGCTGTGCCTCGTCGGTGGTGAGGCCGAGGGCCGCGGTGAGGGAGCGGACGGTGTCGATCCGGGGCCGGCTGCGGGTGCCTCGCTCGAGGACGCTGATGGCCTGTTCGCTGAGGCCTGCTTTCTCGGCCAGGGCGGCCTGGGTGAGGCCGGCGCGGACACGGAAGGTGCGGAGGAGCTCGCTCAGCGTTGGCGCCGCCGACCCGCTCATCTCCCTACCCTCCTCGGATCCAGGCCCGATATCGGTCAGTACCGGAAACTTCCGGGGCCAACTCTAGAGGGATCCGCCGACAGCCGTCGGCCGTTGTCCACAGCCCAGGTGGCGGGGTACCGAATGTCCAACGATCGTTTGAAAGATAGCATTCGGTGCGCAGCTGAGGACTCTCCGAATACAGAACCTCTGTTATAGGTGGTCTGCTGTAAAGCTGTGACCAAATCGCAAAGACCCCGGATTTCTCCGAGGTCCTCGCTGTCTGTAGCCGCCTGAGTTCAGGCGTTCGGGCGCTTGCCGTGGTTCGCGCCCTTCTTCTTGCGTGCGCGACGCTTCCGGCCGGTCTTTCCCATTCCTAAGCCTCCTTGAAACAACTGCAAAGAGTCACAGTCTCTCATATCACGCCGGGTTCCTCACTTCGTCCGGCGGGTCACGTTTGGGCTTACAGTGTTTCGGCGCAGGCCTGATGAGCAAAATTCAGAAGAGTCAGCGAAGTGCTGTCTGCCCCCCTACGTCCGGTGATCACCGCGCGTAAGACTGCGACCGCTGATCGGAGGTGACGTGTCGTGTTCGGTAGTGACGCCTGGGAGTGGTGAAGGTTAGAGTTCACGCGTGAACAGCCGCTGGCCGCTCCGCTTGACGGTGACGTTCAGCGCCGGTATCGCGCTCGTGGCTCTAGTCGTCGCGCTGTTCCATACCAGGCCTGACGCCGCCACGCTGGCGTTGGGTCTGTTGTTGCTGATCGGTGTTCTCCTCCGATCGAAAGTCGGCCCGGTTCGGGCCTCCTTGGACTATGTGGTCGGTATTGCCCTGTTCATGCTGTCGGGTCCGGCCGCGGCGATCGTCGTGTCTGTCCTGCTACCGCTCACGCAGGATCGTCGCCTGCCGCTGATGCGGCGGGTGTTCAACGGGGCGATGGCTGTCCTGTGTGCCACCGCCGCCGGTCTTGTCTTCGTCAAGGTTGGTGGCGTTCGTGGAGCCGCTGTCTTGGACGCACCCGGTCGTGCGTTGGTTGCGGCCACCGCGGCGATTGTCACCTGGCTCGCGGTGAGCGCTGTCCTGATGTGCCTGGTCCTCTGGCTGGACCGTGGCAAGACCTCGCCGCTGGACTTCCTGCGCCACGTCGCCGCGCCGACGGTGCTCCCGATGATGGGGTACGGACTGCTCGGTGTGCTGCTCGCCGTCGTCTGGCTGAGCGGCCTCGGCATCATCGCGGTGTTCCTGGTCGTCGTGCCGCTCCTGGTCGCGCGCTGGACACTGACCCTCTACGAGGCCGAGCGCGATGCGCAGGCCGCGACCATGCGGGCCTTCATCCAGTTCATCGAGACCAAGGACCTCTACACCAGGGGCCACTCGGAGCGGGTCAGCGCGGGGGTCGGCCTGCTCGGACGGCAACTCAGACTCAGCGGCGACCGTCAGCAGGCGCTGGAACATGCCGGCCTGCTGCACGATGTCGGCAAGGTCGGCGTCCCGACCAGCATCATCCAGAAGCCAGGACGGCTGGACGACTCGGAGATGGACGCGATCCGGTTGCATCCGGCGCGTGGCGTCGAGCTGATCGGCAACATCCCGTTCCTCGAGGAAGTGAAGTCGGCGGTCCTGCACCACCACGAGAAGTACGACGGCACCGGCTACCCGGCCGGTCTGAGCGGTACGAACATCCCGTACTTCGCCCGGATCATCGGGATCGTCGACGCGTTCGACTCGCTGACGTCGACCCGGTCGTACCGTCCCGCGCGCGGGGTCGAGGAGACGCTCCAGATTCTCCTGCAGGACCGGTACACCCATTTCGACCCGCTGCTCGTGGACGAGTTCGTCGAGGTGATCCGCAAGGAGGGCTGGAAGGCCGCGGCGGCCGAGCAGCCTGCCCCCGACGGGAGCATCCGCGCCACGATCGATCACGACGACCTCAGCCTCGGCAGCGGCGGCGGCGCGTCCGGTTCGGCGGCTGCACCGGATGCCTAGATGATGACGGACATGCAAGACGGAGTGGAGATCCGCCGGCTGGGCAGCGGGGTCGTCATCGTCGTGGCCGGCTGCATCGTCGGTCTGATCGCCCTGGCGATGACCGTCCGCCGCGGGCTCACCGCGTGGCCGTACGCGCTGACGTTCGGTCTGCTCGTCGCCGTGGGCGAGATGATCCAGTTCCGTGTCGACCGGAGCCGCAACCGGGCTCCGATCGCGACCAGCGCGGCGTTGGGCTACGTGCTGCTGCGTCCGCCCGAGGTCGAGATCCCGCCTGGCGTCGCGCAGGTCATCGCCGTGACCGGAGTCGCGACCCTGGTCGGGGTTCTGCCCCGGATGATCGCGGGCCTGCGCTGGGACATGGTGGTGTCCTCGCGGCGTCTGCTCTCGGTGGCGGCGGCCGCGGCGGTGTTCTCGGCGATCGTTCCCTCCGACCTGTACTGGGACGGTTCACTGACCTCCGCGATCGCGTTGACCGGGGCGATGTTGCTCGCGGTGCTCTGTGCGGTGGTGATGGACGCGCTGGTCGGCGCGGGCCAGGCGACCGAGCAGTACAACCAGCCGTTTCCGGCGGCGTTGCGGGACGAGGCGATGGTGGCCGCGCGGATCGGGATGGCGATGGGCATCAGCGGCATCCTGCTGGCGATCGGGACGTCGCTGCTCGGGCTCTGGGGACCGCCGTTGGTCGTCGTGCCGCTGATCCTGACGCAGTTCGCGTTCCGGCGGTTCGCCTCGGCGCAGCGGACGTACCGGACGACCGTGCGCTCGATGGCCCGCAGTACCGAGATCGCGGGCTTCAGCAGTCCGGGGCAGAACGCGCGGACGGCGAAGCTGGCGGTGGCGCTCGGGTACGACCTGGGCCTGACGCCGCGGCGGATGGAGGCGTTGGAGTACGCGGCGCTGTTGTCGGGGGTGGGGCAGTTGGCGTTGGCGGATCCGAGTCCGGGTGGGGCTTCGTTGTTGCGGACGCGGGAGGAGCGGCAGCGGGCGGCGGAGATCGGGGCTTCGGTGATCGAGCGGTCCGGGGTGCTGGACCATGTCGCGGAGATCGTCCGGCACTCCAACGATCCGTACCGGCACGGGCGGGCGAACAACCCGGCGATCCCGGTCGAGAGCGGGATCGTGAATGTTGCGCTGGCCTACGAACAACTCGTGGGGGAGGGGTCGGGCCAGTCGCCGGACAAGGCGATGGAGTCGATCGGGCTGGGGATCGGCGCGGAGTACGACCCGGTGGTAGTGGATTCACTCCGAAGGATCGTCGGCCGCGGGTTCCGGTTCTGAGAGCTCCCGGCTCGCGTGAGGCGACAGCCGCAGCAACGCGGGTGTGCCGGCGCAGGGCTCCAAGGCGTCCCAGACCGGCGCGGTCGTGGCAGGGACGCGGCCCGCGGCGCCCATCCCGGCGTACAGCAGCAGGCCGGCGCCGGCCGCGATCAGCACGTCGCCGGGGCTGACCGCCTGTCCCAGACCGGGAAGAGCGACGGGTACGACGTCCCCGAGCCACGGCAGCCGGGTGGCGGCATCCGAGACCTCGTGCCGCGGATCGGTCAGCACCGCGTCGCCGACGCCGGCGCGCGCCAAGGCGTCCAGCGACACCGGCATCGCGCCGTTCAGCGCGACGACGACCGCGTTGCCGAAGAAACCCAGCGCCAGCAGGCCGACGCCGGGATGCCGCAGGTTCATCCGCAGGAAGACCGCGATACAGACCGCGGAGCCGAGCAGCCCGACCGGGTACGCCGTCCCGCCGAACAGGGATCCGAGGAGCTGGCCGATCGCGGCCGCGGCCAGCCAGTGCACGCCGGTCAGCGTGTTCGCGGCCAGCCGGCCGAACCGTCCGCCGGTCGCGAGCGCCGCCCCGGCGGCGAGCACCATGACGAGCAGGACCAGCAGCACGGTGTGATTCTGCCGAATCGGCGGCCCGAAACCGGGCAAGCTGATCCCGCAGCGTGTCGACTTAACTGCAAAAGGTGAGGGCGGCCCGGGATCCGGGCCGCCCGCACCCGGGACGTCAGGACTTCGCGGTGGCCGTTCCGCCCTCGTCGACGATCTCCGGCAGGTCGTGCACGCCCGGGTCGCCGCGGTCCGCGGTGAAGTCGCTCGGGTGCGTGCTGTCCTTGCCGTCCGGCACCTTCGCGGCCCGGAAGACGAACGTCAGCACGACCACGACGACCACGTTCAGCACGAACGCGATCAGCGCGATGTACGCCGGGGTGCTGGTGAACGGGATGTTCGCCAGCGAGCCGCCGAAGTGCTTCTTGGTCGCCGGGTTGACCACGTTGTACGCCGTGATCGTGCCGTACAGCATCGCGACCGCCCAGCCGGCCAGCAGCGCGTACCGGTGGAACCAGCGGGTGTACAGACCGACCACGATCGCCGGGAACGTCTGCAGGATCCAGATCCCGCCGAGCAGCTGCAGGTTCAGCGCGACGGTCTTGTCCATCCCGAGCACGAACACCAGCGCGCCGACCTTCACCAGCAGCGACGCCAGCTTGGAGACCTTGGCCTCCTGCGCCGGGGTCGCCGACGGCTTGATGAAGTCGCGGTAGATGTTGCGGGTGAACAGGTTGGCCGCCGCGATCGACATGATTGCCGCCGGCACCAACGCGCCGACCGCGATCGCCGCGAACGCGATCCCGGCGAACCAGGACGGGAACTCCTGGTCGAACAGCCGCGGGATCGCCAGCTGCGGGTTCGCCAGGCCGTCCAGGCCCTTGATGTTCACGTTCGCCTTGATCGCCATGAAGCCGAGCAGGGCGAGCAGACCCAGCAGCAGCGAGTACGCCGGGAGCAGCGTGGCGTTGCGGCGGACGACGTTGCGGGTCTTGGTCGACAGCACCGCCGTCACCGAGTGCGGGTACATGAACAGCGCCATCGCGGAGCCGAGCGCCAGCGTCCAGTACGACACGTAGCCGGCCTCGCCCGGGATGAAGGCCCCGGTGGGCTTGCCGGTCGCCGGGTTCGGCTTGGCCAGCTTCTCCTGCGCCGCACCGAAGATCGAGTCCCAGCCGCCGAGCACGTGCGGCAGGTAGAAGATCGCGACCAGGATCACCAGGTAGATCAGGATGTCCTTGACGAACGCGATCATCGCCGGCGCGCGCAGGCCGGAGGAGTACGTGTACGCCGCGAGGACCGCGAAGGCGATCAGCAGCGGCAGGTCCTTGGCCAGCAGGTTGTCGCCGCCGAGACCCATCGTCTCGAAGACCGCCTGCATACCGACGAGCTGCAGCGCGATGTACGGCATCGTGGCGAGGATGCCCGTCACCGCCACCGCCAGCGACAGCGCCTTGCTGCCGTAGCGTCCGCCGACGAAGTCGGCCGGCGTCACGTACCCGTGCCGGTGCGAGACCGACCACAGCCGGGACATGAAGACGAACACGATCGGGTACGCGACGATCGTGTACGGCACCGCGAAGAAGCCGCTGATCGCCCCGGTCGCGTACATGGCGGCGGGGACCGCGATGAACGTGTACGCCGTGTAGAGGTCGCCGCCGAGCAGGAACCAGGTGATGAACGTGCCGAAGCCGCGTCCGCCCAGGCCCCACTCGTCGAGGTTGTCGAGGTGACCCGCGCTCCGCCACCGGGCCGCCAGGAAGCCCATCGCGGTGACGCCGGCGAAGATCAGGACGACGATGGTCAGCTGGACCCAATCGATATCGGTGTTCACCGGTCGTCCTCCTTCGCGCCGGCGGCGTCGGTGGCGTCGGCGGCCTCAGGGTCACCAAGCCCCTGGGCGGCCCGCCGCTTGCGCTCCTCGGTGCGGATCAGCTTGTAGCTGATGCTGACCAGGATCGCGGACAGGAACACCCACATCAGCTGGTACCAGTAGAAGAAGGGGAAACCCCACAGGTGCGGGTCGACCTTGGCGTACGTCGGCACGAGCAGCGGTAGGACGACCGCTGCGACCAGAAGCACGCCGGAGATCCAGTACGCGGGCTTGACCGCGGACAATCGGGACACTGCAACCTCCTCGGGACACAAACAGGCGCAACGGAGCACGCTACCGTTCGACCGGACCGGCCACTAGACCCTCAGGTTGGTGCATGGATAACACTGCTGTACCTATTGATCGCTCGCTGCGCTCACGAAGGGCATGGTTCGTGCGGCGCGTCGTGCTGTCCGTGCTGTTCCTCGTCGTCGTTGCCGTGCCGCTGTATCCGGAGCTGTTCGGGCTGGACGAGGTGACGCCGTTCGCCCAGCTCGCCGCGTTCCGTCCGCAGGGCCTGGTCGTCGTCCTGGTGCTGTCGCTGCTGATGCTGGTACGCCGGGGCTGGCGGATCGCCGCCGCGCTGGTCGCCGTCCTGGCGCTGGTCGGTGCGGGGCTGACCGCGCCGCGCCGTCTCTCCGACGCGCGCCCGGCGCCGGCCGGGGCCCGGGTGCTGACGATGATGGTCGCCAACGTGCTGGGCGGTGGCGCCCGGGCCGCGGACGTGGCGCAGCTGATCCGGGACCACAAGCCCGACCTGGTGTCGTTGCCGGAGGCCCAGGTCGACGTGCGCGAGGAGATCCGGGCGCAGCTGCAGGACCAGCAGTACAAGGGGTTCACGGCCCAGCCGAGCACCGCCGTCGAGAGCGCGACGAGTGTGCTGGTCGCGTCGTCGCTCGGCGCGGTCACGTTCGGGTCGGAGGACGGGACCGCCTTCGGCAACATCGTCGTCACCGGCGGCACCCTCGGCCCGATCCGGCTGATCGCGTACCACGGGTACCCGCCGCTGCCGGACGCGGTGACGACCTGGAAGAAGGACCTGCAGACGGTCCGCCGGTGGTGCGCGCAGAACCCGCCGACGGTCGTCGCGGGCGATTTCAACGCGACCCTGGACCACGCGGACTTCCGGCAGGCGCTGGGCGGCTACTGCCGCAGCATCGGGCCGACCGTCGGCGGCGGGCTGCGCGGCACCTGGCCGGCCGACCAGCCGGCGCTGCTGCGCACACAGATCGACCATGTCGTGGTGTCGCGCCAGTTCCAGCCGGGCCGGTTCTCGACGTACCCGATCCAGGGGACCGACCACCGGGCCGTGGTTGCGACAGCCGCAATAGAGGGCTAGGACGGATTCGTGGCCGGCCGGTAGATGTACGGCTGGGATGCCTGCACCGCCTCGGTCAGCATCAGCAGCAGGTCGGCCCGGGCCTCGATCGGGCGGCCGAACAGCTCGTCGTCGCCCGGGATCGGGAAGCCCTTCACCCCGATCGCCAGCTGGCTGAGCAGGACGTGCAGGACACCGCGGGCGTTGAACACGTTCGGCGTCGGCCACTCCGGCAGCGTCTCGTGCATCAGCGGCTGCTGCGCCGCGGTCGCCGCGATCGGCTTCAGCCAGCGCTCGAGCTCGTCGCTGGTCAGCATGTTCCGGTGCAGGATCGTCATCACCGCGTGCGCGACCCGGTCGTGCTCCTCGTGCACCCAGCGGTACGGCGTGTCCTTGACGATCCGGTCCGCGAGGACGTCGAGCAGCGCCCGCAGGACGCCGGTGTCGCAGTGCCGGGACCGCGCCAGCGCACCGATCGCGTCGGCCCCGTGCGCGACGGCGTGCGCCCAGCCGCAGTCCTCGACGTACCCGCGCAGGTCGCGTTCGCGCAGCAGCCAGGTCGCCAGCCGGTCGCCCCAGCGCATCACCACCTCGTCGTGCACCAGGAACTCGGCGTTGTCGCGGTGGATCACCTCCGCCAGCGTCAGCGCGGTGAACGACCGCCGGAAGACCGTGTCGGTGCCGTCCTCACCGAGGCCGTAGTTCAGTCCGGCGCAGAGGCCGTCACCGAAGCCCGGCAACAGGTCGTCGTACACCCCACGCTCCAGCCAGGTGGCGAGCGTCGGGTAGGCGAGCGCGTCCCGGACCTGCGGGTTGGTGCTGGCCAGCCCGCGGACGAGCTCCTCGGTGAGTTCGGTCAGCGTACGGTCGTGCGGGACCGCGTAGTCCGCGGCCATCACGTCCTGCCAGTACGTCGACTCCACCCGAGCATCCTTTCATCTGTCGCTGATCAATCAACACCCGCACACGCCCACTTGTCGAGCTGACCCCGAGCGGACCACCCCGGAGGCTGGTATAAGCCCTCGGTAGCATCGGAGCGTGCCGTCTTTGACCGATGTGGCGCGCAACCACACCACGCTCGACCAGGCCGACCTGGACCGCCTGCAACTGCTCGTCTCGGACTGGCAGATGCTGGCCGACCTGTCGTTCGCCGACCTGGTGCTCTGGTTGCCCGACACCGAAGGGCTGGGGTTCTGGGCCGGGGCGCAGATGCGGCCGACGACCGGGCCCACGGCGTACCTCGACGACATCGTCGGCAGCTTCATCCCGCGCGGCCGCCGGCACCTGCTGGACCAGGCGTACGACGGCGGCCGGATCTGCCGCGAGGGCGACCCGGAGTGGCGCGACGACGTCCCGGTGCGGGTCGAGACGATCCCGGTCCGCCGCGGCTCCCGGGTGATCGCGGTGATCGCGCGCAACACCAACCTGCTCGGCGTCCGGACGCCGAGCCGGCTGGAGATCGCGTACCTGCAGAGCGCGACGGACCTGGCCCGGATGATCACCGACGGCATCTTCCCGTACGGCGGGGAGCGGCTGCTGTCCACCACGCCACGGGTCGGCGACGGCTGCATCCGGGTCGATCGGCACGGCATGGTGACGTTCGCGAGCCCGAACGCGTTGTCCGCGTACCGCCGGATGGGGCTCGTCACCGACCTGGTCGGCTCGCGGCTCAAGGACGTCACCGCCGAGCTGCTGCAGGCCGGGCACAAGGTCGACGACGTGCTGGCCTCGGTGGTCACCGGCCGCGCGGCCAAGGAGATCGAGATCGAGAACTCCGACGCCACGCTGTTCCTGCGCGCGATCCCGCTGCGGGCCGAGGGCCAGCACGTCGGGGCGCTGATCCTGCTCCGCGACGTCACGGAGCTGCGCAGCCGGGAGCGGGAGCTGGTCACCAAGGAGGCGACCATCCGGGAGATTCATCATCGCGTCAAGAACAACTTGCAGACGGTCGCCGCGTTACTCCGGATGCAGGCCCGGCGGATCACCGTCCCGGAAGGACAGGCCGCGCTGGCCGAGGCGGTCCGGCGGGTCGGGTCGATCGCGATCGTCCACGAGACGCTGTCGGAGTCGTTCGACGAGCACGTCGACTTCGACGACGTGGCGGACCGGGTCGGCGCGATGGTCGCGGACGTTTCGACGGTCGCGACCGCCGTGGAGACCCGGCGCAGCGGGTCGTTCGGCGTGCTCGACTCGGAGATCGCGACCCCGCTGGCGATGGTGCTGACCGAGCTCATGCAGAACTCGGTCGAGCACGCGTTCGGCGCCCGCGACGGGGCCGAAGCGAGCGGGACGATCGAGCTCACCGCCGAGCGCTCGGTCGGCCGGCTGCACATCGATGTGATCGACGACGGCAAGGGGCTGCCGACCAACTTCGACTCCGAACTGTCCGGCAATCTCGGTCTGTCCATCGTCCGCACGCTGGTGCTCGGCGAACTCGACGGCACGCTGGCGTTCGGGGACCGCCACGACGGCCGCCCCGGCACCCAGGTCACCCTGGACATCCCGGTCAAGGACTGATCCGGCCCGGCGTTGCGCCGGCCGCCGTGGCAGAGCGATCGCTTGATTGTCGCCGACTTGCTACACAGTGTGTCCACACGTCCGTGCGTACCCCTACGATGACCCCAAGACTCCCCGACCAAGAAGGCTTTGCCGATGGCGACCTCAGACGCTCCGGATGCCACTCCGAGCTTCGACACTTCCCAACCGACCATCGCTCGCGTCTACGACGCTCTGCTCGGTGGCAAGGACAACTTCGCCGCCGACCGCGAAGGGGCGGCGATGTACCTGAAGTACGTGCCGGATGCCGGCCGCTGCGCGATCGAGAACCGTGAGGCCCTGGTGAAGGGCGTCCACTATCTCGCCCGCGCCGCGGGGATCGACCAGTTCCTCGACATCGGCAGCGGTCTGCCGACCCAGAAGAACACCCACGAGGCGGCGCAGGAGATCAATCCGTCCGCCCGGGTGGTGTACGTCGACATCGACCCGATCGTGCTCGCGCACGGCCAGGCACTGCTGGCCACCAATGCCAGCACCATCGTGGTCACCGCCGACCTTCGTGAGCCGCAGGCGATCCTCGACAACGAGGAGATCAGGGCGCACCTGGACTTCAGCCGTCCGGTCGCGCTGATGATCGTCGGCATCCACATGCACTTCCACGACGACGAGAAGCCGGACGAGTGGGTGCGCACCCTGATGGACGCGCTCGCGCCGGGCAGCTACCTGTTCATCACCGACTTCGTCGACACCGGTGAGCAGCTGCAGAAGAACATGGAGCGTGCCGGTCTGGAGAGCCTCGGCAACGGCTGGATCCGGACCCCGGAGCGGATCGAGCAGCACTTCCTCGGCCTGCCGCTGGTGCCCCCGGGCCTGGACTTCCTCGCCCGCTGGTTCCCGGAGGAGCCCGACGCCGACGTTCCGGACGCGGCGGAGCTGCAGCCCTGGCAGCGGATCCTGATGGCCGGAATCGCCAAGAAGGAGTGATCGTCTTACCGCGCCGTGCGTGCGCGCACCGACGCAGCGTGACGCGTGCGCACGGCGTTGTGAGATTCTGTCGGTGGCTGGGGAGGTGGGTGTGACCGAGTCGGGCGCGCAGAGCGGGCCGACCGCACTGCGCATCATCCTCGGATCACACCTGCGCCGGATGCGGGAGGCCGCGGGTGTCAGCCGGTCCGAGGCAGGCTGGGAGATCCGCTCCTCGGAGTCCAAGGTCAGCCGGATGGAGCTCGGCCGCGTCGGCTTCAAGGAGCGCGACGTCAAAGACCTCCTCGCGTTCTACGGCTTGGACGACGCCGAGGAACGGGAGCGACTGCTCGCCCTCGCCCGGGAGGCCAACAACCCCGGCTGGTGGCACCGGTACGGCGACGTGCTGCCGAGCTGGTTCCACTCGTACCTGGACCTCGAGGCCGCGGCGCAGCTGATCCGTACCTACGAGCTGCAGTTCGTCCCCGGGCTGCTGCAGACGGAGGACTACATCCGCGCCACCGTCCAGCTCGGTCGTGGCGTGATTCCCGCCGACGAGGTCGACCGGCGGGTCGCGCTCCGCGTCCGTCGGCAGACCGTCCTGACCCGTCCGAACCCGGTGCGGCTCTGGGCCGTGCTCGACGAGTCGGCGCTGCGCCGGCCGATCGGCGGGGAGAAGGCGCTGGTGCGGCAGATCGAGCACCTGATCGACATGACCGAGCTGCCCCATGTCACGCTGCAGGTGATGCCGTTCACGATCAGCAGCAACTCCGGGTCCGCCGGGGCGTACACGATCCTTCGGTTCGAGGAGCAGGACCTGCCCGACATCGTGTACATCGAGCACCTCACCAGCGCGCTCTACCTGGACAAGGTCGAGGACCTCGATCAGTACACGGAGACGATGGAAGCCCTCTGTATCGCCGCACCGCGGCCGAACAAGACCCGTGACTTCCTGGCCGGCGTGCTCAAGACGATGGGCGCCGCCCCTCGGTCCTTCGCCGTCCCGTGACGGCCCCGGGAAACACAAAGGCCCCGCGGTACTTTCCGCGGGGCCTCGAAGGAGGACTTGCTCAGGCGGTGCGGATGCGTTGACGGGCGTTGCGGCGCTTCAGCGCGCGGCGCTCGTCCTCGCTCAGGCCGCCCCAGACACCGTGGTCCTGGCCGGCTTCCAGCGCCCACGCGAGGCACTGCTCACGCACGTCGCAGCGTCGGCACACCTGCTTGGCCTCCTCGATCTGCATGATCGCGGGCCCGGTGTTGCCGATGGGGAAGAACAGTTCCGGGTCCTCGTCGAGGCATACGGCCCGGTGGCGCCAATCCATGGCGGATCCCATCTCTCTCAGTAGTTGACGTAGGCTGACGGGTAGGTCTGTGCCCAATCAGCAGTGCTGTACTCGTCGGTTCGTGAGGCACGGGGGTCGGTGCCGCGTCTTGTTGTGAACGCTTTCACGAACGAGACCATGTTCCCAATCTTGGGGGATCGAAACAAGGGTTATGGAGTTGTCGATCCGATCACAACGCTTCCTTAACACTCCGAACTGGCACACGGCGGTTCTCCCCATCCGGTAATCGGACGGAGCGGCCCTTCCGCAAGCACCCGTTCACTGCAAGTAACCGCTGCAACCTTCTTTTGGTTACGCACAACCTCAAATCCCTGTAGGGCCGAGGTTCACGGACCCACTCGGGCACCGGGCACTAAGCTGGCGAAGTGCCGACCGACTCCCCAGCTGCCGCAGTCCCGAGACCGCTCAAATTAGCCGCGGCAGTGGTCGCTGTGGAAGGGCTCGTGCTCATCGTTCTCGGAATTGCCGAAGCCTTGACGATTCACAGCGCCCGGCTGGTGCTCGGACTGACCACGGCCGGCTTCTTCCTGGTGTACGGCGTGGCGCTGGTCCTGGTCGCCGTCCGTGGCCTCTGGCGGGCCGCCCGGTGGAGCCGCGGGCCGACGGTGTTCACGCAGCTGATCCAGCTCCTGATCGCGTACAGCGTCTGGAACGGCGGCGCCCGGGCGATCGCCGGCGCGCTCGCGGTCCTGGCCCTGACGGTCCTGGTCTGCGTTTTCCAGAAGGTCTCCACCGACGCCCTGATCGGTGGTGGGTCCAACGACCACCCGGTCCTCTAGGGCCGGCTACTCCTTCAGCAGGCCGGTGCGCAGCTCGGTCAGAGTGCGGGCCAGCAGGCGCGAGACGTGCATCTGCGAGATGCCGATCTCCTCGGCGATCTGCGACTGCGTCATCCCGCGGAAGAACCGCAGCGTGAGGATCCGCTTCTCCCGGGTGTCCAGCTGCGCCAGCAGCGGTTTCAGCGACTCCCGGTACTCCACGCTCTCCAGCGCCTCGTCCTCGCCGCCGAGGCCGTCCAGGACCGTCGTCGCGTCGGTCTCGTTCTGATCGGGAGCGTCCAAGGACAAGGTGTTGTACGCGTTCGCGGACTCCAGGCCCTCGATCACCAGATCCGGCGAGAGCCCCAGGCGCTCCGACAACTCCGCCACCGTCGGCGCCCGGCCGAGCTCCTGGGTCAGCTCGGCGGTCGCGGCGGTCAGCGACAACCGCAGCTCCTGCAGCCGCCGCGGCACCCGGATCGCCCAGCCCTTGTCCCGGAAGTAGCGCTTGATCTCGCCCAGGATCGTCGGCGTCGCGTAGGTGGAGAACTCGACGCCGCGATCGGAGTCGAACCGGTCGATCGCCTTGATCAGGCCGATCGTGGCCACCTGGACGAGGTCGTCGTACGGCTCGCCGCGGTTGCGGAACCGGCGGGCCAGGTGCTCCACCAGCGGCATGTGCAGCGCGACCAGACCCTCGCGGGCGGCGGCGGACGCCGGATCGCGCCGGCCGGACGCCATCTGCTGGAACAGTGCGGCGGTCCGGGTCCGCAGATCGGGGGAGTCCTGGGACTCGCCCAGGGGCTCGTCGGTCACGCGGTCTCCGTCGCGGTCGCGGTCGCCGTCACGGTGATGGTCAGCCGGCCCTCGACGGTCTCGGCGGCGGCCGACTCCACGAGGGCGGTCAGCACGGTCCAGCCGAACGAGGTGGTGTCCGGGCGCCAGCCGTTCGGGACGACGGTACTCGTCCGCACCGTGAGCTGCGGCGGCGCGATCTCGAACACGCACTCCAGCACGCCGTCGGCCGACTGCGGCAGCAGCAGCGAGCACGCCTCGTCGACGGCGATCCGCAGGTCGTCGATCGCGTCCAGCGTGAAGTCGTTGCGGGCCGCGAGGTTCCCGACCACCGACCGGGGTACGGCGATGTAGGCGCCGTCCGCCGGGATACTCAGGCGGACCTCGGCGGCTCGTCCCGTGCTGCTCACATCGTCTCCCTCGGATCGACCTCCCACGCCGTACATCATCCAACCTCAACGCGTTCGATGCACGGCGGGCGGGGCCGACCGGGGCGAGAAAAATCCGGCTACGGGTGTTCGTGCTCCGACCGGAGGCGGGACAGGAAGGCCTGCGTGCGGGAATGCTGCGGGTTCCCGATCACGTCCTTCGGCGGGCCGGCCTCGACCACGACGCCGCCGTCCATGAACACGACCGTGTCGGCGACGTCGCGGGCGAACGACATCTCGTGGGTCACCACGATCATCGTCATCCCGTCCAGGGCGAGCTCCCGCATCACCGCGAGCACCTCGCCGACCAGCTCCGGGTCGAGCGCCGACGTCGGCTCGTCGAACAGCATCAGCTTGGGCTGCATCGCCAGCGCCCGGGCGATCGCGACCCGCTGCTGCTGGCCGCCCGACAGCTGCGCCGGGTAGGCGTTGCACCGGTCCGCGAGACCGACCCGGTCGAGCAGTTTCATCGCCCGCTCGCGGGCCGTCTTCTTCGACTCGCCCTTGACCTGCGTGGGCGCCTCGACGATGTTCTCCAGCGCGGTCTTGTGCGGGAACAGGTTGAACCGCTGGAAGACCATCCCGATCTCCCGCCGCTGGGCCGCGATCTCCTTGTTCTTCAGGCGGTACAGCTTGCCTTCGCGTTCGGAGTACCCCATCAGCTCGTCGTCGACCCAGATCCGGCCGCCGTCGATCGTCTCGAGCTGGTTGATGCAGCGCAGGAAGGTCGTCTTGCCGGAGCCGGACGGACCGAGCAGGCACACCACCTGCCCGCGTTCGACATCCAGGTCGATGCCCTTCAGCACCTCGTTGTGGTGGAAGGACTTGGTCACGTTGACCGCGTGCACCAGCGGCATCAGGCGCCTCCTGCCCCGGCCGGCCGGGCGGCCCGCGGCGCCTTGCCGGTCCCGAATCCCCGACCGAAGTGCCGCTCGAGGAAGTACTGCCCGACCATCAGCACGCTGGTCGCGGCCAGGTAGTACAGCGTCGCGGCGACCGCGATCGGGAACGTCTTGTAGAACGTGCTGCCGATCGACTGCAGCTGGTAGAACAGCTCGCCGATCACCGGGACCGCGAGCAGCAGCGAGGTGTCCTTCAGCATCGCGATGGTCTCGTTGCCGGTCGGCGGCACGATCACCCGCATCGCCTGCGGCAGCACCACCCGGCGCATCACCTTGCCGTTGCTCATCCCGAGCGCTTCCGCGGCCTCGGCCTGGCCCCTGTCGACACTGAGGATGCCGGCCCGGGCGATCTCGGCCATGTACGCCGCCTCGGACAGCCCGAGACCGATGACACCGGCAACGATCCCGGTGAACACCTGGTTGGCGTCCAGGGTGAAGAACCGCCAGTCGCCGGACATCCCGAGCCAATCGATGATCTTCCAGTCGAACGGGATCCCGAACTGGATGCCGTCGGTGAACAGGATCCCCAGGGTGCCCATCGTGAACAGCAGGATGTAGCGCGGGATGCTGCGGAAGAACCAGGTGAAGACCCAGGCCGTCCCGGACAGGATCGGGTTGTCCGACAGCCGCATCACGGCCAGCAGTACACCGCCGCCGACACCGAGGATCATCGACAGCACGGTGACCAGCAGCGTGCCCTTGAGGAACCCGTTGATCACCGGCTGCTGGTTCATCGCCTCGAAGACGAAGTTCCAGTCGAACGCTTTGTTGGTGACCAGCAGATGCACCAGCATCGCGACCAGCACCACGATCACCGCGATCGCGACCCAGCGGCCCGGGTGCCGGACCGGTACGGCGTCGATCGCGCCCGGCCGCTCGGGAGCGTCCTGCGGCCGGGCTTCAGTTTCCGTGCTCATGACAACGAACTCACGGGTTGACGGCGAAGTCGGTGATCGCGCCCGAGTCGTTGTTCCACTTCTGCAGCGTGCTCTTGTACGTGCCCTCGCTGTCCAGCGACTTCAGTGCCTCGGTGATGGCCTGCGCGAACGCGGTCTCCTTCTTCGGGACCACGTAGCCGTACGGCGCGGCGTCGTAGATGTCGCCGAGCTGCTCGAGCTGTCCGTTGGTCTGCTTGATCGCGTACAGCACGACCGGGGAGTCGGCCAGCATCGCGTCGGCCTTACCGGCCACCAGGTCCGCGGTCGCCTGGTCCTGCTTCTCCCGGACGACCAGCTTGATCTCGGGCTTGCCGGCCGTCTTGCACGCCGCCTGCCGCTTCGGGATGTCGTCCTCGAGCTGCGTCGTGCCCTTCTGCACCGCGACCGTCTTGCCGCACGCGTCGTCGGCGTTGACGCCCTTCGGGTTGCCCTTCGCGGTCGCCCACAGGGTGCCGGCGTTGAAGTAGCTGACCATGTTGACCTGCTGCTTGCGCTTGTCGTTGATCGTGAACGACGAGACGCCGACGTCGTACTTGCCGCCCTGGACACCGGTGATGATGGTGTCGAACCCGGCGGGCTGCCACTCGACCGTGACGCCGAACTTCTGCGCGACGGCGTTGAACAGGTCGACGTCCATGCCGACCACGGTCTTGCCGCCCTGCAGGAACTCGTTCGGCGGGTAGCTGGCGTCGACGCCGACGACGATCTTGCCGGCCGACTTGATCTTGGCCGGCAACGAGCCGCTCAGGTCGGGCCCGCTCGCCGGAGCGCTGGAGGGGGCGCTCGACGAAGAGGTGGACGAACCACCTTCGAGAGAGTTCGAGCCGCACCCGGCGGCCGCGAGAACCAGGACGCCGGACAGCACCAGCGTCCTCCGCAGGACAGACATCTAGTCCTCCAAAACCGGGCACCGGTCGGCCCGGTGCCATGTGTCCGCATCTTGACACAGCGACCCGCGGACAGCGCACGGAGGAACCCCGAACAGAGACCTATTCGTAGCATCGACCCCTGTCACGCTGCGTGCCCGGTCATCACCCGGGCACACAGCGTGATGGCGTCAGCCGGTCGGCTCGACGTGGGTCGGGTCGAGCACCCGGCGGAGGAAGGTCCGGGTGCGTTCCTCCTTCGGGTCGCCGATCACGTCGGCGGGCGGGCCCTGCTCGACGATCACGCCGCCGTCCATGAACACCACCCGGTCCGCGACCTCGCGCGCGAAGGCCATCTCGTGGGTGACGACCAGCATCGTCATCCCGTCCAGCGCGAGCTTGCGCATCACCGTGAGCACGTCGCCGACCAGCTCCGGGTCGAGCGCCGACGTCGGCTCGTCGAACAGCATCAGCGCCGGGTCCATCGACAGCGCGCGGGCGATCGCGACCCGCTGCTGCTGGCCGCCGGACAGCTGCGCCGGGTAGGCGTCGATCTTCTCGCTCAGCCCGACCCGCTCCAGGTTGGCGCGGGCGATCCGGTCCGCCTCCTCCTGACCGCGCTTGAGAACGGTGCGCTGGGCAACGGTGCAGTTGCCCAGCGCGGACAGGTGCGGGAACAGGTTGAACTGCTGGAACACCATGCCGATCTGCTGCCGGGCCGCGTCCAGGTGGCAGTCCGGATCGGTGATGTCCTCGCCGCGGACGATCACCTGCCCCTCCTGCGGTTGCTCCAGCAGGTTGACGCAGCGCAGCAGCGTCGACTTGCCGGACCCGGACGGGCCGATCACGCAGACGACCTCGCCCTGCTCGACGGCGAAGTCGATACCGCGCAGGACGTGGTTGCTGCCGAAGGACTTGTGCAGGTTCTTGATCTCGACCAGTGCCATTTAGCGCGTCCTCGCCGTCCGTGCCTCGAGCCGGCGGGCCAGGATGCCCAGCGGCAGGGTGATGAGCAGGTAGCAGAACCCGCAGACCACGATCGGCGTCAGGTTCGAGTACGTGTTGGCCAGGTCCCGGCCGAAGCCGGTCAACTCGTACCCGTCCGCGGCGACACCGATCATGAACACCAGCGAGGAGTCCTTCACCAGCAGGATCAGGTCGTTGGTGAGCGGCGGCAGCACGATCCGGAACGCCTGCGGCAGCACGATCTTCCGCATCGCCAGGCCGGCCGGCATGCCGAGCGACCGGGCCGCCTCGACCTGTCCCTTCGGCACCGCCTGGATACCGGCCCGGATCACCTCGGCCATGTACGCCGACGCCACGATGCCGAGCGCCAGCCACACCACGCCGTACGGGTCCCAGGGAATCGTCATCCCGGGGAACGCCAGCGGCAGCAGGCTGAACGCGATGAACACCACGATCGCCGGCAGGCCGCGGAAGAACTCGATGTACGCCGTCGCGATCCACCGGTACGGACCGACCTGGCTGAGCTTCATCAGCGCCAGCAGCGTGCCGCCCGCGAGGCCGATCACGAACGCGCCGGCGGTGTACTCGAGCGTCTTCACCAGCGCCTGCAGGACGCCGTCCTGGAACGTCGACTTGATGAACTCCGGCTTGAAGAAGACGCTGACGATCTGGCCCCAGTTCGCGCTGAACGCGGCGACCAGGACCAGGACGACGAGCACGCCGTACTGGATCCAGCGGGAGCGCTGGGCCCGCTGCCGCGGGCTCAGCCCCTTCCGCTCAACAGGAGCGGTCGTCCCTGAGGTTGGCACGGTACTCACTTCGTCGGCTCAACCCCGAACCACTTCTTGTAGATCTCGTTGTACTTGCCGTCCGACTTGGCCTTGGTCAGCAGTTCGTTGAACTTGGACACCAGCTTCGGGCCGCTGCCGTCCTTGAGCGCGCCGAACCCGTACTGCTCGCCGGTGTTGAACTCGGCGACGACCGCCATGTCCGGGTTCTCCTTGACGAAGTCGTACAGCACGCCGTTGTCGTTGATCGCGGCGTCGACCCGGCCGGACTTCACGTTGTTCTCCTGCAGGGCGAGGTCGTTGAACGGGATCACCGTGTAGCCGTTCGCCTTGGCGTTGTCGTCGGCGTACTTCTTGCCGGTGGTGTCGGCCTGCGCGCCGAGCTTCTTGCCCCGCAGGTCGGCCAGCGACTTGATGCCGGAGTCCTTCTTGGTCATCAGCACCTGCGTGGCGTCCATGTACGGCTCGGTGATGCTGATCGCGGCCTGACGCTCCTTGGTGATCGTCATCGCGCCCATGCCCATGTCGCACTTCTTCGCCTGGAACGCGGCGCCGGAGGTGACCTGGGCCCATTCGATGTTGACCACGTCCTGCTCCAGGCCGAGATCCTTGGCGACCAGGTCGAGCAGGTCCACGTCGAAGCCGACGACCTTGGTGCCGTCCTTGTACTGGAACGGCTTGTACGGCAGGTGCGTGCAGACGGTCAGCTTGCCGGGCTTGACCAGCGTGATGCCGGCCGCCTGCGCCTTGTCCTCGGAGCCACCGCTGCCTGAGTCGCTGCCACAGGCGGAGAGCGTGAGCGCGAGGACGGCGGCTGCTGCGGCCGCCTGCACACGGCGCTTGCGGAGAGTGGGGACGATGTTCATCGCGGATTCTCCTCGACAGGGGTTGTGATTCCGAGAATCCTGGCACATCCGGGGGGATGTGGGACCCCTCACAGCAGACCAGTTGTCCCTGTGGTTTACTCGTGACCGACGGGTGACCCCCTGGCAACGGCGCCGTTCGACGCACCCTCATCGAACGCCCACCATCACAGTTCCGCTCGAATTCCCCCGAAGGGTCCCCGCATGGTCGCCCAACCTGTTGAGTCGTCCGTTCCCACTGATCCCTACGCCGGTGACGCCGTCTTCGAACTGCACCGCGGCGGCAAGATCGAGGTCACGTCCGCCGTCCACGTCCGCGACGCCGACGACCTGTCGAAGGCGTACACGCCCGGCGTCGCCCGGGTCTGCACCGCGATCGCCGAGGACCCGTCGCTGGTCCGGCGCTACACCTGGAAGTCGAACGTCGTCGCGGTCGTCACCGACGGCACCGCCGTCCTCGGCCTCGGCGACATCGGCCCGGCCGCGTCGCTGCCGGTGATGGAGGGCAAGGCCCTGCTGTTCAAGGAGTTCGGCGGCGTCGACTCGGTGCCGATCGCGCTGGACTGCACCGACGTGGACGAGTTCGTCGAGACGGTCGCGCGGATGGCGCCGACCTTCGGCGGGATCAACCTGGAGGACATCTCGGCGCCGCGCTGCTTCGAGATCGAGCGCCGGCTGAAGGAGCGGCTGGACATCCCGGTCTTCCACGACGACCAGCACGGTACGGCGGTCGTCGTCCTCGCTGCTCTTCGCAACGCTTTGAAGGTCACCGGGAAGTCGATCGCGGACATCCGGGTGGTGATCTCCGGTGCGGGCGCGGCCGGCGTCGCGTGTGCGCGGATCCTGCTGCAGGCGGGCGTGGGTGATCTCGCGGTCGTGGACAGCAAGGGCGTGCTGCACGAGGACCGCGCCGATCTGAACCCGGTGAAGCTGTCGCTCGCGCGGGACACCAACACCGGCGGTCTGTCCGGCCGGCTGGTCGACGCGCTCGCGGGCGCGGACCTGTTCCTCGGCGTCTCCGGCGGCACGGTCCCGGAGGAGGCCGTCGCGCAGATGGCCGACGACGCGATGATCTTCGCCCTCGCGAACCCGAACCCCGAGGTCCACCCCGACATCGCCCACCGCCACGCCGCCGTCGTGGCCACCGGCCGCTCCGACTTCCCCAACCAGATCAACAACGTCCTGGCCTTCCCCGGCATCTTCCGCGGCGCCTTCGACGCGAACGCCAGCCGCATCACCGAGGGAATGAAACTGGCCGCCGCCGACGCCCTCGCCGGCCTGATCACCCCCGACGACCTCCGCCCCGACTACATCATCCCGTCCCCCTTCGACCCCCGAGTAGCCCCCGCCGTCGCGGCGGCCGTTGCCACCGCCGCCGAATCTGAAGGTGTCGCGCGCCTGTAGAGGGGCCGACCGAGGCTAAGTGCGACTCGAGGTCCGCGATCAGCGGACCGAGGCCAGATCGCCGACCTGCTGCCATTCTTCGTCGAAGTCGGCGAGGAATCGCAGCAGCCGGTCGTGGCGGATATCACCTAGTCGACGCCCGGTGGATGTGGTGAGCCGGTCTTTCAGCAGCAGCAACTTCTCGTGGAAATGGTTGATCGTCGTGCCGGTGCTGTTGAGATAGGTGTCAAGACTGTCGTGGAGAACGGGGTCGCAGTCGGGATCATGAATAGGCCGACCGACGTGGCCGCCATAGGCAAAGGTTCGGGCGATCCCGATCGCTCCCATGGCGTCGAGCCGGTCAGCATCGCGAACGCATCGACCCTCCAGTGACAATACGACCTCTGTGACGTTGGCACCCTTGAAGGAGACGCCGCGCACTATCGCCTCCACCGCTGTGATGACGCGTTCGTCCACGCCGTTCGACGTCAGCCAGGATCTGGCCAGCTTGGGTCCTTCGTCGAAATTCCCGACGAACTTGAAGTCCTTGACATCGTGGAGCAGCGCCGCCAGCCGGACGATCCGGAGATCCGCTCGCTCCTCTTGGGCGATCATGGTGGCAAGGTGCATCACCCGCTGTGCGTGCCACCAATCGTGTCCGGTCTGCTCGCCGTGGAGCTGATCGCGGACGAACTCGGAGGTAGCGGCGACGACTGGATCGTCGTCGAAAGTGTTGTTCACAGGCCGACCCATAATGTTAGATTTTACTCACCGTAGCGGTGAACGCGATTCTGCCGCTCCGCTGCGTCTGCGGAGCCGATAGGCGCGTCCTCGGGCGTAGTCACGCAGTGCAACTCCAGGTGGAACTATATAGAGATCGGCCGCCGCAAGCTCGGCGGGTCGGTGCCATTGTGTGCACCGGGACGCGAGAAGCCGGCGGCCACGCCAGGTGAAGAGGTAGGAGCGTTTCGGGCCTTCGCGCGTCTCGGCTGCGTCAGGCAGACCCAGCAAGGTATTCGCGATCTGCTGCTGGATCGCTGCCGGATCAGGTGCCCAGTCGTCAGCCACGATTGCGAGCGCGTCCCAGCTGTCGCGGTGCCGGTCAGCGAGCGATAACTCGGCGGCGACAGTGTCGCTGACCACTGTCGACGAATCCGGCCCCGTCACGACCAGATTGAACTGGACCTCGAAACCGAGGCCGCGGGCCGCCTCCGCGTTTGCGAGCACGGTCTCCACGTCCCACCTGGTCTGGTCTGTACGTGCCGCAAAGCCGGACCGATCGAATGACGGCAGATTGGCGTGGAGTTTCGTTACGCCGGCTTCGTGCAGCGTGGCCAATTTCGCCGGGCCCAGCAGGGTCAGGTTGGAGAAGAGAGTCAAATCTGTGGCGCCCGCTGAGTGGCTCGACTCGACCAGTTGCAGCAAGGCCTGCCAATGGAGGGTCGGCTCACCGCCCGAGAACTTCGCTCGCAGGCGTCCGCGGCGGGCAGCTTGCAGGAGCAGTTCGTGGACCAGCGCGAAGTCCCAGTCCTGGCTCCGTCTCGCACCCGCGTCGCCCTGGAACTCGTTGTGGCAGAACATGCACCGCAGATTGCATTTGTCGGTGAGCAGGAATCGCAGCGTGGATCGGCCGGTCGTGTGCGGATCGTACATGTCGATCAACCTCCGGGGCGGACAACAAGTGAACAGCGCGGTTGTTCAGGGCGAATCCTGGCGAAGCTTCCGTACGACGAGGTCGGCGAACTCGGTCGGTGCGCACTGTTGCTGCGACACGTACCCGACGGTGGGATTGAGTCCTGGGACTTCGATGTCCTCGAGCAGGTACGGAAGCACGTACGCCGTACTTTGACGCTGCATCCGCGCCAGGACTGCTCGCCACTCCCAATTGCCTGCCCAGCGTGAGTCCAGGAACGCCTGGGACACCACGATGATTGCGTATCTGCTGCGATTGGCGTACGTGTCTTGCAGATATTGAGTCAGGTCTTCACCCAGCAGTGCGTACTGGAAGTCGTGGTCGTAGAAAACACGGTATCCCGCTGTCTTCAGGCGATGGCTGATCTCGAGCGCGATCTGGCGATCGGCCCCCGCGAACGAGATCGCGACGTCGAACTCGTAGCGCTCGGCGGCGATCTCATCGCAGCGTGACTTCCAGGCTCGGGCGCTCAGACCGGTTGCGGCGATATCGGTCGCGAGACGATAGGTGGCCTCCAGCGCGAGTGCAGACGCCCATGAGGCTCCTGTGCCGGTGCGTACTCCCACCGACGGACCTGTCCAGGCCATGAGGTCACGAGAGAAGCCTTCGACGAGTTCCCTGCCGAGGAGTGAGCCGAGCGGTGCGGTTGGCGGCGCGTGGTGCCGCGCGATCAGGTAGAAAAGCGGTCGCCAAACCACTGCGTGCCACGTGGGTTGTGCGTAGACGACGATCGATCTGTCTTCGAGCAGCAATCGACCGGAGGTGTGACTGTCGGCGAGCGCGGAATCGAGCAACTCGCGAGAGTGCGGAACGTGGCGAAAACAGTCCGGCGATGTGGTGGTCAGTTGATGTAGCGCATGCGCAAGCAGGAGCCGCTCTTCTCGAGACACGCCTCGGGTTTCGAGAAGAGCGGCAATGTACTTCGCGGTTCCCAGGACTGCGAGATTCACTGTCGCTGTGTCGAGCAAGCCGGCGGCTCGCGCGCGAGTCAAGGCGAAGCTCGGGTAGAAGGCAAACAGCGGCTGAGGAGCCTCGCCTTCCCGGAACGCCCAGCCACCCGACTCTTGGTCCTGGAAGGACAGCAGTCTCCGGCAGAGAGTGGCGACCACTGACGAATGGAAAGCTGCAGTCCCTGATCGACGGAGTAGCGCCAGCGCGATCTGAGCGAGCGCCCATGATGTGGAAGCCATGTTCGGGTCGGAGTCATGGCCACGGAGATCCCCGGTCGGCCGGACCAGCGCGGCGACGTCGGCTGCGACCGTTCGCAGTTCGCTCGTCGGGATCGCCTGGACGCCGGCGAGCCCGAGCAGTACGGCGCCCGCCGTACCTGAGGCATGCTCGTCCCTCCCGAACTCATGCGCCTCGAAGCGGCCCTCGGACAGCAGCATTCGCGTTCGCAGCGAACTGATGAGTCTGTCGAACGACTCGATGCCCAGCAACGCCTCAGCTGTGCTGACGGCGCGAGATACGTCTGTCGGCCGCGAATCCATTTGCGCTACTCGGGCTCGAGCATCTCGGCTATCTGGCGCTCATGCTTCTCGCGGAAGCCCGGCTCGGTCTCGAGCCGCATGAGCAGGAGCTCTCCGTACGGGCGAGCCGAAGGATGATTCTGCAGACCGAGCAACTCGCGCTCGTGGGCGATTTCAGCCGCCGCGCTCTCGTCCTCGGCTCGGTCGACCTCCGCTTCGATCTCCAGAAATCGGCCCAGCCCACGGACATCGTCCAGCGACAAGGTCAGATGTCCGTGGCGAGCGGTCCGCCGGGTTCTGTCGAGCACCAACCCGGCTTGCAGCCCCAGGGCTTTCAGGATCTTGACCGTTTCACTGAAGCTACCGACCTCGGTCCCGTATTCGGTCCACGCGGACCAGTCTGCATTCTGGGGCTTCTTATACTCCATCCGCACGTTGCCGGCAGTGCGGCGCAGTCGCACGACGAAGCCGTCTGTCTGCATAGAGGTCGCGCCGGTTGGTCCGAGGGTCAGGTCGCACACCTGCTCCGCCGGCGACCAGTCGCGCTCCTGCTCGAGTCGATGGTAGAGCTCGGCAGATATCTCGAAGCGAAGTTCCAGTTCCATCATGCGTGCCGTTCTTGCTCGTAGTGGACGTGGTGGGGCGGTGCCGTGGCGGACCGGAAACGGGTGGTGGCGACGACAGTCGCCGAGATGAAGTCGACGCGTCGATCGAGATCGCTGTCTTCGACGGTGACAAGGGGTACTCGCCAATCCTCGGCGAGGCTGCGAATGCGGTTGTCGATCCGCTGGTGAAAGCGCTGCTCGCTGGATCGGCGTCCGTCTTCGACGAAGGGGATCAGGCCGGTCGGAAAGTAGAAATGCAGGTCGTACTCGCGAGTGAGCCGGCGGCAAGGTTCGACAAGCAACTGCTGCACGTACTCACTCCGGCCTATCGTGTCCCGTTCCAGCCAGAAGGCTGCGACATCGAGATAGGAGCGATCCGACAGGAAGGATGGAGACTGCTGCTCGCGGTCGAGCTTGCGGATGAAATATGCCAGCTCGTAGAAGGCGGTCTCGTGACTGTCCATCGCATCGAGTCCGTCGAAGCCGAGCCCGTCGAGAAGCTCGCGTCCGCCGCTTTGGTGGAAGACGTCGACGTGGCTGCGGAACGCCGGCATCGCCATGAGTTGCGTGGCGGCGGTCGTCTTTCCGGTCGAGCTTGCGCCGGTGAATGCGATCTTCACGCTCGATCAGTTCCCCGACTGGACAAAGTGCTGATCAAGGGCGGCCGGCGTCGAGTGCGGCCGCTCCAGTTGTGGCAAACCGCTGTCTTCGAGGGAGTGCGGGAAGCGCCGTTGCAGCGCGCGCAGCCGAGTTATGACCCGACGGCGGAACTCGGTTCGCCCGGGCCAGACGCTGCTCCCCCAGTAGGTTCCGGTTTCGGACCATTGTCGCTGTGTCCAGCCACTGAACTGTTGGCTCGCCGCAGCCAGTTCCTCGAACAGAGGCGTCGCAGGATAAGGAACGAAGAAGTGATGTCGCTGGTTGTTGAGCTCGAGCGGTCCCAATCTCTCCAGTAAGGCGAATGTCTTGTCGCTGTCATCAGGCGTCTCGCCCGGGATGTCGTGCATGAAGCTGGTCAGCGTGGTCACTCCTGCCTCGTCCAACGCGGCACAGGCTGCCCATGCTTCCTGCGCGGTCGATCCCTTTCTGAGAACTTTCAGGAGTCGATCGGAGCCGGACTCGAGCCCGATGAAGATCGAGGTGAAGCCGGCCTTTGGCAGCTCACTCAAGGACATGAGCTCGGCTAGTCGGATGACGTCCTTGGCACGCATGTCGCAGCGGAGCTCGACACCCGTGTCGGCTTCTATCAGAAGCTCGGTGATCTCCATGACCCGGCGCGGGTCTGACGAGAAATTTGGATCCTGGATGCTGATCAAGGCAGGACGATGCGTGCTCGCCAGCTCAACGATGCGGTCGACCACCAGTTCGGCATCGAGGCCCCGCCAGCGACGCAGACTTTGGCTCGGCTCGACGCAGAAGGTGCAGGCGTGCGGGCACCCATAACTCGTGATTGTGTGGAGCTCACGTCCGTTAGCAGCTAGATAGGTTTCGACGTCGACGAGCGAATAATCCAGCGGCGGGATGACATCCATCGTTCCGACTTTGCGGCGCTGTGTGACTGCGATGGATCCGTCCGCACGCTGCCAAGCGAGGTTCGGCACTTGCTCCAGCAAGCGATCTAGGCTCGTACGATTCTCGGTTCGAAGAGCCTTCACCAAACCAGGAACAGCCAACTCGCCAGCGCCTCTCACCACGTAGTCCGCAAGCTTCTCGGCAAAGAGCGCCGGGTAGCTGTGAGTCGCATGGTATCCACCCCAGACCACGGGGGTATCGGGGGTGAGTTGCCGCAAGAGCTGGACGGCATCGAGCGCGCTTCCCAGCGAGGGGCCGGTGAGCGCGGAGACACCGAAGAAGAGGAGATCGGCCGCGGTTGAACGAACTATCTCTTCCCAGTCAGGAGATACTTGGGCGTCGATGATGGTGACGTCGAGCCCGAGACCTTTGAGCGTCGCGCCCACTGCCATCGTTGACAGCGGAAAGAAGACACTGGCGTAACCATCTCGTCCTTTGATGTCGGAGAAGAGGACCACTCTTTTACCGGGCATCGATCGTCCTGTCGTGTCCAAGGCAGGTCTGGCGGCGTGCTTATGACTATCCACGGTAGTAGCGAGCGCTACGCTCCGTCGGGCTGCCTGGCGCGCCGTGACGCACTCCCGTGGCCGCTGTTGGTTGAGAGCATGGACGGCATGGCGAGTGAAGCTCATCTTCAGTTGATTCAAGGTGTGATCAATCGGCTGTCGTCGCAATCGACCACCGTCAAGGGGTGGTGCGTCACCGTGACCGCTGCCCTGCTCGGGTTCGGCGCCACTTCGGCGACGCCAATCATCGCTCTCGTCGCTGCGTACGTGATTGCGGCATTCGCACTGATCGACGCCAAGTTTCTTTCCTTGGAGCGCGGGTTCCGGCGACTCTATCGGCAGGCCGTCGATGGGAACCTCGCAGAATGGTCGCTGGAAACCGAGCGGCCGCGCGCTACAGACATCCTGCGCGCGCTGTTCGGCCTGCACAACATGCTGCTCTATGGAAGTTCGCTCGTAGTCACTGCTGCGGTTGGGATTTACCTCACGGTCAACAGGACCTGACCAGCCCGTAAGGTGGTTTGCATGCTTGCTGCCTACGCTGCCAAGTTCGACGCCGAGAACCCGACCGCCGCGTTGGAGGTGGGGGAGCGGCCTGAGCCGGTGGTGCCTGAGGGGTGGGTGACTGTCGACGTCAAGGCGACTGCGCTCAACCATCACGACCTGTGGTCGCTGAAGGGGGTCGGGCTGGCCGAGCAGAGTCTGCCGATGATCCTCGGATGTGACGCGGCGGGTGTGGACCCGGACGGGAACGAGGTCGTCGTGCACGCGGTCGTGTCGGATCCGGCGTGGAAGGGTGACGAGACGCTCGACCCGAAGCGTTCGCTGCTCAGTGAGCGGTACCAGGGCACCCTCGCCCAGAAGGTCGCCGTACCGGCCCGCAACGTCGTACCCAAGCCGGCCGGGATGAGCTTCGAGCAGGCCGCGTGCCTCCCGACGGCGTGGCTGACGGCGTACCGGATGCTGTTCACGCAGTCGGGCCTGAAGCCGGGTGACACGGTGCTCGTCCAAGGCGCCGGCGGTGGTGTCGCGACCGCGCTGATCACGCTGGCGCGGGCGGCCGGGATCCGGGTCTGGGCGACCAGCCGGGACGAGGGCAAGCGGGCGAAGGCGCTGGAGATCGGCGCGCACGACGCGTACGAGTCCGGCGCGCGGCTGCCAGAACGGGTCGACGCCGTCATGGAGACGGTCGGGCAGGCCACCTGGTCGCACTCGCTGAAGTCGCTGAAGCAGGGCGGCACGCTGGTGATCTCCGGCGCGACCAGCGGCCAGGCGCCGAAGTCGGCCGAGCTGAACCGCATCTTCTTCCTGCAACTGCGGGTCCAGGGCTCCACGATGGGCACCCGCACCGAACTCGCCGAACTGGTCCGGTTCATGGCGAACGCCGGCATCGCCCCGCACATCGACTCGATCCTGCCACTCGCCGAAGCCCGCACCGGCTTCGAGAAGATGAATGCGGGCGACGTGTTCGGCAAGATCGTCTTTACTGTCTGAATGCAGCCCGAGATCCGCCCGGCCACGGTCGAGGACGCCGAGGCCGGCGCGTGGTGCCATCTGCTGTGCTGGCGGGAGGCGTACGCCGGTCTCGTACCGGCCGGCCTCCTGCTCGAGCGCACGTCGGACATCGCACGCCGGATCGAGCGCTGGTCGTCGAGGCTCGCCGACGGCGCCGAACGCTGGATCGCCCTGAACCCGGACCCGGCGGCGCCGACCGAGGAGCGTGTGGTCGGCTTCATCGGCACCGGTCCCGGGCGAGACGAGGATGCGCCGGTGCCGTTCGAGTTGGAGGCGATCTACACCCGGCAGGCGTTCTGGGGGACCGGCCTCGGTGGGCGGCTGCTCGACGTTGCTGTGGGCAAGCAGCCGGCGTTCCTCTGGGTGTTCGAGGGCAACAAGCGGGCCCGGGCGTTCTACCAGCGGCACGGGTTCGAGCCGGACGGTGTCGGCAAGCACGACCCGTATTTCGACCTCTGGGAGATCCGGCTGGTACGCCGTTAGTGCCACCGGCACTCATGTGACAGCTGAAGGCTGTGACGTTTCATGGCTGAAACATTGGCGTCGCACCAGGGCAACGCGACGGGGTCAATCTGTTCTTACCGATCCGCCCGATCGATGAGGAGCAGGGGAGCCCATGAGGCCTACTTTGACGGTGATCGTTGACCCGGCCGACAACTGGATGACGAAGGCCGCGTGTGTCGGACAGGCGCCGTCGTACGACGAGAACGCCAGCCAGTGGGAGCAGCGCAAGGCGCAGGCGCTCTGCCTGACGTCGTGCCCGGTGATCGAGGAATGCCGGGAATGGGCCCGCCGGACGAAGTTCACCGGCACCGCCGCCGGCGAGAAGTTCCTGTCCGGCCGCCGCCGCGGCCGCCCCGGCCCCCAGGAACGCCGCAGCCGCCCGACCATCATCACCGAACAGCAGGCGAGCTGACCCGCAGGCCCAGCCACTGCTCGGCACCCCACGCCTCGAACCGCTCCACCTCGGCGAACCCGAGCTTGGCGGCGAGGCGCATCGAGCCGGTGTTGGCGGACTGCGTGGTGAGCACCACCGGTTCCCCGGGAAGCACGCCGCCGAGCCAGCCGAGCGCAGCCGCGCAGGCCTCGGCGGCGTACCCACGTCCCCAGGTGTGCGGCAGGAAGAGATAGCCGAGGTCGGCCTTCCCGGTGGCAGCCGGCCGCCGGTGCCCGGTCGCCCTCCTGAGCAGGACCTGGCCGATCATCGCTCCGTCGAGTTCGACGACGAAACTCCCGGCCCACTGCTCTGGCACCTCAGGCGTCTCGCGCTCGAGCTCGGCGCGCGGCCGGGGACCACCGACGTACGCGGTCACCTCGGGTGAGGCGAGCAACTCGATGAAGGCCGTACGGTCCCGGGCCTCAGGTTCGCGGAGCAGGAGCCGCTCGGTCTTGATCGGCTCAGGCGGCCACGGCACGTGCTCCAGGGGTTCCATCCGGGCACGCTAACAAAGCGGGTCAGACCTTGATGAGCTCGTTGCCTCGTTCGGCGTCGGCGAGTTCGTCGGCGGTGCGGAACGGGGCCATGATCGTCCGGACCAGGTGCTCGCGGTGGTGGATCGTCGCGCCGATCGCGAGCAGCAGGTAGATCGCGCTGATCACGTACCGGCCGCTCTGGCCGGGGACGGCGAACTGGACGGCGAACAAGCCCAGCAGCGTCAGCGCGGCCCAGCGCGGGAAGCGCAGGTTCAAAAGGATCGCGAGGCCGAGCAGGGTCTGTGTGGCGGTGAGCAGGAATTCCTCGATCTGCCGCCCGTCGAGGTGCAGCGCGACACCGCCGCCACCGAGCCCGTACGCGATCGGCAGGCTCCCGATCAGCAAGGTCCACTGGTTCACCTTGGCCGAGATCAGCAAGCCCAGCGCCGCGGCGCCCTTGCCCCGCCAGGCGAACAGCAGCGCGACGATGAACTCGGGCGCCTCGGACGCCAGCGGCGCCAGCCACTGGACCAGCAGGAACTGGTCGATGCCGAGCGCGTGCCCGCCCGCGACGAGCGAGTCCGCGAACGGCTCGGCCGCGGCCAGGATCACGCCGGCCGAGACCACGAACATGCTCGCCACGACGATCCGCCGCGCCGTCGTCGGCAGTGCGCCGATGGTCGCCGCCGGCCCGATCAGGTCCGGCTCGTCGTCGTGCTCGGACGTCGCCGCCCGGTAGAGGTAGTAGGCGAAGAAGGCGAGCAGCAGGAGCCCGAGTACCAGGTGGATCTCGCCGGTCACCGGGATCACGAACGCGACCACACCGGCGACCGCCAGGAAGCCCAGCTCACGCCGGTAGCCGGTCTCGAGGACGAGCGCCTTCACCGAGCGCCCGCTCCGCCGCGAAGCGACGTACAGGCTGATCAGGACGACGCTGGACCAGCCGAGGCCGAGCAGCAGCCGGTTCGAGCCGGTCATGTTGGCGGCGGCGTACTGCACGTACTCAGGGTTCGAGCCGGCGGTGTGTGCGAAGTACAGGTCCACCGCATACTCCGGCAGGACGGCGATGACCGCGAGCAGCGCGATCGCGAGCCCGCCCGAGATGTCCATCTCCGCCGCCTCCGCCGCCCAGGCCAGCACGAACGAGGCGGCGACCACGGCGAGGCCGAAGATCAGGATCGACGCGAGCGCCGGGGGATGGGTGCCGGTGACCCGGAGGACGACCGCGGGGATCGCCACCAGGAGCAGCAACAGGACGGGGCGGAGGGCTCGGAACACGCTTCAAGCGTGCCACCGTTTCGATACTTTCGCAATTGCGAAAGTATGAGACCGTGGTCACCACGGCACGCCGGACTGCCGGGAGACCGCTCCAGCGGTCACAATGACTGCGCGATGACCAACCCTGAACCGACGAAGGCGCAGCTCGAATCCGCCGCGGGCACCTTCGCCATGCTCTCCGCTCCGGTCCGGCTGCACCTGGTGTCGCTGGCCGCGCAGGGGGAGTACGACGTCGGCACCCTGGCGGAACGCGTCGGCGTCAGCATCGCCACCGCGAGCCAGCACCTCGGCAAGCTCCGCCTGGCCGGCATCATCACCGCCCGCCGCGAGGGCCGCCGGCACATCTACACGGTCGACGACCCGCACGTCCTCAACCTGGTCGACCAGATCTTCGAACACATCGCCCCCGACGGCACCCTGGCCCCCGACCCACCCCGCCGCACCCGGCCCCCACACACGGACTAGAGCACGTGCCGCAGGTACCGCTCCGGCGCCTGCAGGTACGCCTTCCAGTTCTGGACGAGCTCCAGCTCGGACCACGTCGTACGCCGGATGCCCCAGTCGCCGACCTCGAGGATCGTCGCGCCGGGCAGGGCTGCGATGACAGGTGAATGGGTCGCGCACAGGACCTGGGAGCCGGACTGGGCGAGGCGGTTGAGTACGCCGACCACGGCCAGGCTGCTGGAGAACGACAGGGCGGACTCGGGCTCGTCGAGGCAGTAGAAGCCCTGACGGGCGAAGCGGTCGTTGATCAGGCTCAGGAAGCTCTCGCCGTGGCTGAGCTCGTGGAACACCGGCTCGGGAGGCCCGGAGGTCTTGGGGTTGCGCTCCAGGTAGGTGCTGAGGCGGGCGCCTGTCGAGCCGCCCTCGGGGGACAGGCCGAAGGCCACGGCGATCGCCTCGACCAGCGTGGACTTGCCGGCTCCGTTCTCGCCGACCAGGAACGTGACGCCGGGGTCGAGGTCCAGCCCGTCGGTCAGGAGTTGGCGGACCGCGGGGATGGTGTGCGGCCAGTGGCCGGACAGGCGAATGCCCTCCGCCGCCGCGACCCGTCGTACGGGCTGGGTGGCGAAGGGCATTCACTCAGGTTAGTCGTCCTCGTCGTCGAGGCGGGCCAGCCAGGTGGCGAAGCGTTCGATCGGGGTTTCGAACTCGGGGTTCAGGTCGACGAACTCGCGGAGTCGTTCGGCGACGAAGGCGAGGGAGACTTCTTCCTCGCCGCGTCGCTTCTCGAGTTCCTCGATCCCGCGGTCGGTGAAGTACATGTCAGCTGAAGGCCTGCTTGAGCAGTGTCGCCTGCTCGGCGCCGTGGACGCCGTGCGAGCCGACCGCCGGAGCGGACATGGCCGGCCGGGACACCCGGTAGAACGGCTTGCCGCCCAGGTGCTCGGTCAGGTTCAACGCCATGAACGGCCAGGGGCCCTGGTTCGCCGGCTCGTCCTGCACCCAGCGGATCTCGGTAGCGTTCGGGTACTTCGCCAGCTCGGCGACGACCTCCTCGTGCGGCAGCGGGTAGAGCTGCTCGACGCGCAGGATCGCGGTGCTGATCTTGTCCGGCTCGACCTTCTTCCGCTCGGCGAGCAGGTCGTACACGATCCGGCCCGAGGCCAGGATGACCCGCTCGACGGCGGCCGCGTTCGCCTCCGCCTCGGCGTCGCCGATGACCGGCCGGAAGGTGCCGTGGGTCAGCTCCTCCGGCTGCGACACCGCCTCCTTGCGCCGCAGCAGCTGCTTCGGCGTGAAGACGATCATCGGGACGTGCTCCTCGCCGAGCGTGTGCCGGCGGAGCAGGTGGAAGTACGACGCCGGCGTCGACGGCTGCGCGACGGTCATCGCGTCCTCGGCGCACAGCTGCAGGAACCGCTCGATCCGGGCCGAGGTGTGGTCCGGGCCCTGGCCCTCGTACCCGTGCGGCAGCAGCAGCACGACACCGGACTTCTGGCCCCACTTCGCCTCACCGGACGAGATGTACTCGTCGATGACGGACTGGGCGCCGTTCACGAAGTCGCCGAACTGCGCCTCCCACAGCACCAGCGCGTCCGGCCGCGCCACGGAGTACCCGTACTCGAAGCCGAGCGCGGCGTACTCGCTGAGCAGCGAGTCGTACACGAAGAAGCTGGCCTGCTCCTCGTCCAGGTGCTGCAGCGGGACGTGGTCCTGCCCGTTGACCCGGTCGATGACGGCGGCGAAGCGCTGGACGAACGTGCCGCGGCGGCTGTCCTGGCCGGCGAGCCGGACCGGGCGACCGTCGAGCAGCAGCGAGCCGAAGGCCGTGATCTCCGCCGACGCCCAGTCCAGCGGGCCCTCGGTGATCGCGTGCGCCCGGCGCTGCAGCTGCGGCTGCACCTTCGGGTGCACGGTGAAGCCCTCGGGCAGCGTGGTGTACGCGTCGGCGATCTTCTTCAGCGTCTCGACGCTGATCGCGGTCGCGTCCGGGCCCTCCGGCTTGTCCGGGTACACCGGCACGGTGACGTACGGCGCCGGTGTGTCGGGCTCGTTCTTCGCGTCCCGGACCTCGGCGAACACCCGCTCCAGGCGCTGCTGGAAGTCCTGCATCGCCTGCTCGGCCTCTTCGATCGTGATGTCGCCACGACCGATCAGGGCCTCGGTGTACAGCTTGCGGACCGAGCGCTTCTGCTCGATCAGGTCGTACATCAGCGGCTGGGTGAAGCTCGGGTCGTCGCCCTCGTTGTGACCGCGGCGGCGGTAGCAGACCAGGTCGATGACGACGTCCTTGTTGAACGCCTGGCGGTACTCGAAGGCCAGGTCCGCGACCCGGATGCAGGCCTCGGGGTCGTCGCCGTTCACGTGGAAGATCGGCGCCTGCACCATCCGCGCGACGTCGGTGGAGTACATCGACGAGCGGGACGAGGCCGGCGAGGTGGTGAAGCCGACCTGGTTGTTCACGATCACGTGGATCGTGCCGCCGGTGCGGTAGCCGCGCAGCTGGGACAGGTTCAGCGTCTCCGCCACCACGCCCTGGCCGGCGAAGGCCGCGTCACCGTGCACCAGCACCGGCAGCACCGGGAACGCGGCGCCGCGGTCCAGGATGTCCTGCTTGGCCCGGACGATGCCCTCGAGCACCGGGTCGACGGTCTCCAGGTGCGACGGGTTGGCCGCCACCGAGACCTTGATCTTGTCGCCGAACTCGGACACGAACTCGCCCTCGGCGCCCAGGTGGTACTTGACGTCACCGGAGCCCTGCACGGTCCGCGGGTCGATGTTGCCCTCGAACTCGCGGAAGATCTGGCCGTACGACTTGCCGACGATGTTGGCCAGCACGTTCAGCCGGCCGCGGTGCGCCATCCCGATCGCGACCTCGTCCAGCCCGGCGCCGGCCGCCTCCTCGCACAGCTCGTCGAGCAGCGGGATGGTGGTCTCGGCGCCCTCGAGCGAGAACCGGCGCTGACCGACGTACTTGGTCTGCAGGAAGGTCTCGAACGCCTCGGCCTCGTTCAGCTTGGCCAGGATCCGCAGCTGCTCCTCGCGGGGCGGCTTGGTGTGCGGGCGCTCGACCCGCTCCTGGATCCACTTGCGCTGCTCGGGGTCCTGGATGTGCATGTACTCGATACCGGTGGTCCGGCAGTACGAGTCGCGCAGGATGCCGAGGATCTCGCGGAGCTTCATGAACCGCCGGTCGCTGCCGCCGAACGATCCGGTGGCGAACTCGCGGTCCAGGTCCCACAGCGTCAGGCCGTGGGTGGCGACGTCCAGGTCCGGGTGGCTGCGCTGCTTGTACTCCAGCGGGTCGGTGTCGGCCATGATGTGGCCGCGGACCCGGAAGGCGTGGATCAGCTCCAGGATGCGGGCCTGCTTGCTGATGTCCTCCTCGTGGCTGTGCGGGAGGTCGGCGGCCCAGCGGATCGGCTCGTAGGGGATCCGCAGGCTCTGGAAGATCTCGTCGTAGAAACCCTCGCCGCCGAGCAGCAGCTGGTGGATCCGGCGCAGGAACTCACCCGACTGGGCGCCCTGGATGATCCGGTGGTCGTACGTCGAGGTCAGCGTCATCACCTTGCTGACCGCGAGCTTGGCCATCGTCTCGTCGGCGGCGCCCTGGTACTCCGGCGGGTACTCCATCGCGCCGACGCCGATGATGCAGCCCTGGCCGGTCATCAGCCGCGGCACCGAGTGCTGGGTGCCGATCGTGCCCGGGTTCGTCAGGCTGATCGTGGTGCCCTGGAAGTCCGGCAGCGCGAGCTTGTTGTCGCGGGCGCGGCGGACGATGTCCTCGTAGGCCATCCAGAAGTCGGCGAAGGTCATCTCCTCGGCGCCCTTGATGGACGGCACCAGCAGCTGCCGGGTGCCGTCCGGCTTCTGCATGTCGATGGCCAGGCCGAGGTTGATGTGCGTCGGGTGGACCAGGGTCGGCTTGCCCTCGGTCTCGTCGTACGACGCGTTCATGTCCGGCAGCGTCTTCAGCGCCTTGACCAGCGCCCAGCCGATCAGGTGCGTGAAGGACACCTTGCCGCCGCGGGCACGCTTCAGGTGGTTGTTGATGACGATCCGGTTGTCGATCAGCAGCTTGACCGGGACCGCGCGGACGCTGGTCGCCGTGGGGACCGTGAGGCTGGTCTCCATGTTCTGGGCGGTCCGCGCCGGGGCGCCGCGCAGGATCAGCCGCTCGGCGTCCGAGCTGGTCGCGGGGGCGGGCTTGGCCTGGGCCTTGGGCGGCTGGTTCACCGTGCCTCCGGTCGGGGCGCCGGACTGGGCCGGTGCTTGCTTCGCGGCCGGCTGGGTCTGCGGTGCGGCGGCCTGGGCAGCGGCCGGAGTGGGCTGCGTCGCCGCGGTCGTGGCCGCGGGCGCGCTCGAGGCCGGCGCGGACGTCGCCGTACCGCGGCTCGGCGCCTCGGGCGTCTTGTTGTCGGACACGGCATCGGGCCGGGGAGCGTCGGCCGGGGTGGTCGTCACCGGCGCCGCGTCACCTGGCTTGTACGTCTTGAAGAAGTCCAACCACGCCGGATCCACCGACTTCGGGTCCTGCAGGTACTTCTCGTACAACTCGTCGACCAGCCATTCGTTCGCACCGAAGGCTGCTAGGGGATTGGTGTCTGATGGCTCGGTGGCCACTTGGCAGTTCGCCTCTTCCGATTTCGGGTCCGGTACCACGGGTTGGTTACTGCTGATGTTATGGGTGGTGCCCCAAGCAAAGGCTAATAGCACGCGGACCACTTCCACAGCCGGGGACCACCGGACCAGTGTGTCGAGTGGTCGGCCCCCGGCGGGACGATCCGCCGGTGCCTGAAACACTGCTCACAAAGGTGTTTCAGGCCACACGCCGTCCTCTCATCCGCCGCCGGTGCGGAGAGCAACGACGATCGCTGCGGGACGCCTTGCAGAGGTGGATTTCCAGCGGTCTGTGCCGGTTGGTCCGGACAAGGTTCTGAGCGTGGTTGCCCACTGTATGCAGTTGTCCACTCGCGCCCGGTGATGATCAGGACCGCGCAGAAGTGTGGTCAACGTCACGTGCGAAATCAGTCCAGTCGGGGATGATTGGCCTTCATCGGTTCACGACCCGCCGGACGAGCTTGAGCCCGGACCAGGTCGCGTCGATCGCGCAGACCTTGACGTCGACGACGCCGAGCGGCAGCGCGAGCTCGCGGATCCCGTTCTCGTCGAGGTCGGTGGGGACGCCGGACGCCCGCTTCGGCCACGCCGCCCAGATCATCCCGGCGGTGGTCGTGCGCTCGAGCAGGACCGGGAGGCGCCTGGTCAGCCGGGCCCGGTCGGGGCAGAACATCAGCACGACGTCGTACGGCGCCCGGCCCGGCCGGCGCGCGACCGGCGTACCGGCCGGCAGCCCGTCGAGGACGAAACCGGCCGGGGCGTTGTCGAGCAGAACCAGATGCTCCGGCTTGATCCCGAGCTTGGCAGCCAGCGGCTTGCCGGAGTAACCGGGTGTCGCGGTCATGCCGGGATGGTAGCCAGGAACCCGCGCCCGGACGCCGGGACCGGGTGAACCACCCTCTGCGAGGGCATACTGACGAAATGGCGTTGACGGATGAGGCGATCGTCAAGATCAAGGGGATGATCACCTCGGGGGAACTGGGGCCCGGCGACCGGCTGCCGAAGGAGGCGGATCTCGCCGCCCGGCTGGGGTTGTCGCGGAACTCGCTGCGGGAAGCGGTCAAGGCACTCACGCTGGTCAACGTGCTGGACGTCCGGCACGGCGACGGCACGTACGTGACGAGTCTCGACTCGGCGCATCTGCTGGACGCGCTGAACTTCATGGTCGACCTGCACCGCGACGACTCGGTGCTGCAGTTCTTCGAGGTCCGGCGGTTGCTCGAGCCCGGCGTCGCCGCGCTGGCCGCGACCCGGATCACCCCGGAGCAGGTCACCGAGCTGCGGCTGCTGACCAGCGACCTGGCGCCGGACGCCTCGGTCGAGGAGTTGGTCGCGAACGACCTGCGCTTCCACCGCGGGATCGCCGAGGCGACCGGGAACCAGGTGGTCTGCTCGCTGCTGGACGGCATCTCCGGCGCGACCCAGCGGGCCCGGATCTGGCGCGGTGTCACCCAGGCCGGCGCGGTCGAGCGCACGCTGGCCGAGCACGCCGCGATCCTGGACGCGATCGAGATCCGCGACGCCGAGGCCGCCCGCGCCTGGATGACCGCCCACATCGCCGGCGTCGAGACCTGGCTCCGCAAGGCGCCATGACCGGCGAGCCGCCTCCGCCGCGGAGCGCCTTGGCGTTGCGCATCGTGCTGTCGGCGTTCGGGGTGGCGTTGTTCGTGGCGTCGACGGTGCTGGCAGTGGTCTACGACCTGCCGGCGGGCTGGGTGATCACCTTCGGGGTGCTCGCCGTGGTCGCGCTCGCCGACCTGGTGGTCGTTGCCTGGCGCAAGCGCTCGGAAAACGGTTGAGGAAACCCCGCCGGGGTCCGTAAGCTGGGCACGTCACATTCCCGGCGACAGGGGTTCGAGTTGTCGAACTGAGGTCTTTCTCCGCAACCGATTGATCGCCGCCGTTCTGGCGCGCGGTCTCGTTCGAGACCTCAGCAGGAGCGACACTCATGAGCTTTTCCCTGTCCTGTACCGACCTTTTCTTCGCCTGGCCCGACGGCGAGGTGCTGTTCGACGGCCTGACGTTCGTCGCCGGTCCGGTCCGCTCCGGCCTGGTCGGCCGCAACGGCGCCGGCAAGTCGACGCTGCTCCGGCTGATCGCCGGCCGGCTCACCCCGCAGCGCGGGGCGATCCGGGTCAGCGGTGAACTCGGGTACCTGCCGCAGGACCTGACCCTCGACACCGCGTTGCGGGTCGACCAGGCGCTCGGTATCGACGCCGTCCGGCGGGCGATCACCGCGATCGAGTCGGGCGACGCGTCCGAGGAGAACTTCGCGGCCGTCGGCGACGAGTGGGACGTCGACGAGCGCGCCGAGGCGTTGCTCGGCAAGCTCGGCCTCGGCGCGATCGGCCTCGACCGCAGCGTCGGTGAGCTGTCCGGCGGCGAGACGATCCTGCTCGGGCTCGCGGCCGAGCTGCTGCGGCGTCCCGACGTACTGCTGCTGGACGAGCCGACCAACAACCTCGACCTGCGGGCGCGGCGGCACCTGTACGACGCGGTCGACCAGTTCCGCGGCGCGCTGGTGATCGTCAGCCACGACCGCGAGTTGCTGGACCGCGTCGACCAGATCGGCGACCTGCGGAAGGGTGAGGTCACCTGGTACGGCGGGAACCTGACCGCGTACGAGGAGGCCGTCGCCGTCGAGCAGGAGGCGGCCGAGCGGATGCTCCGGGCCGCGGAGGCCGACGTACGGAAGCAGAAGAAGGATCTGGTCGACGCGCGGATGAAGATGGACCAGCGCCGGGCCCGGGGGCAGCGCGCCTTCGAGCAGGGCGGGATCCCGAAGATCGTCGCGGGCGGGCTGAAACGGTCCGCGCAGGTGTCGGCGGGCAAGCATCTCGGGATGCAGTCCGAGCGGCTCGAGTCGGCGCAGGAAGCGCTCGCCGACGCCGAGGACAAGGTGCACGACGACGACACGATCCGCGTCGACCTGCCGAAGACCGCCGTTCCCGCAGGGCGCGTGGTGCTGCGGCTGGAGGACCACGTCCTGCGGACCGGGGCGCACGTCGACCTGGAGATCCGCGGTCCGGAGCGGATCGCGCTGACCGGACCGAACGGCGCCGGGAAGACCACGCTGCTGCAGTCGATCGTGGCGGGGGAGTTGCCGGCGGTCCCGTTCCGGTACCTGCCGCAGCGGCTCGACCTGCTGCGCGACGACCTGTCGATCGTGGACAACCTGGCGCTGCTGGCTCCGAGCACGGAGAACCAGGAGCGGCGGGCGCGGCTGGCGCGGTTCCTGTTCCGCGGGCGGGCCGCCGACCAGCTGGTCAGGACGCTGTCCGGTGGTGAGCGGTTCCGGGCGACGCTGGCGGCGCTGCTGCTGGCGGAGCCGCCGCCGCAACTGCTGATGCTGGACGAGCCGACGAACAACCTGGACCTGTCCAGTGTGGGGCAGTTGCGCGATGCGCTCGCGTCGTACAACGGAGCGTTGATCATCGCCAGCCACGACGTGCCGTTCCTGCGGGAGATCGGCGTCACCCGGTGGGTGGAGCTGACGCCGGAGACGCTGACGGACATCGACCCGCTGTAGCCGGATGGCGGTGAGCCCCGTCACCTTCGGGTGGCGGGGCTTCGGCATGCCCTTGATTCCCATACCCCCTAGGGGTATGGTCTGGGGCATGGACGAGCACGAGCACCACGAACACGGCGGGCACGCCGACCACGCCGCCCACACGGCGCAGGCCGACCACGGGGGTCACGGTGGGCACGGTGGGCACGGTGGACATGAGGGGCATGGCGGGCACGGGGATCATGCGGCGCAGTTCAAGGACCGGTTCTGGATCAGCCTCGCGCTGGCGGTGCCGGTGGTGTTCTTCAGCGAGATGTTCGCCGACCTGCTCGGGTACATGCCGCCGGAGTTCCCCGGATCGGGGCTGATCGCGCCGGTGCTCGGCACGGTGATCTTCGCCTACGGCGGGCGCCCGTTCCTGACCGGCGGCTGGAGTGAGCTGAAGTCGCGGCAGCCGGGGATGATGCTGCTGATCTCGATGGCGATCACGGTCGCGTTCGTGGCCTCGTGGGTGACGACGCTGGAGCTCGGCGGGTTCGACCTGGACTTCTGGTGGGAGCTCGCGCTGCTGATCGTGATCATGCTGCTCGGGCACTGGCTGGAGATGCGCGCCCTCGGGGCGGCGTCGGGTGCGCTGGACGCGTTGGCCGCGCTGTTGCCGGACTCGGCGGAGAAGGTGACCGACGACGGTGTCGTCGAAGTCGCGCTGCACGAGTTGCAGGCCGGCGATGTCGTGCTGGTGCGTTCCGGTGGACGCGTGCCGGCCGACGGGATCGTGGTCGAGGGGCAGGCCGAGGTCGACGAGTCGATGATCACCGGGGAGTCGCGCCCGGTGTCGAGGGCGGTCGGTGACTCGGTGGTGGCCGGAACCGTTGCCACGGACAACGCCTTGCGGGTCGAGATCACCGCGGTCGGCGACGACACCGCGCTGGCCGGCATCCAGCGGCTGGTGGCCGAGGCGCAGGCCTCGTCGTCGCGTGCGCAGGCGCTCGCGGACCGTGCCGCGGCGTTCCTGTTCTACTTCGCGTCGATCGCCGGCGTGATCACGTTCGTGGTCTGGGCCCTGCTGGGCAAGCTCGACGAGGCCGTGACGCGGACGGTGACCGTGCTGGTCATCGCCTGCCCGCACGCCCTCGGGCTGGCCATCCCGCTGGTGATCGCGATCTCCACGGAGCGCGCCGCGAAGGCCGGCGTCCTGGTCAAGAACCGGCTGGCGCTGGAGCGGATGCGGACGATCGACGCGGTGCTGTTCGACAAGACCGGCACGTTGACGAAGGGCGAGCCGGCTGTCACCGGCGTGGCGACCGTCGAGGGGTTCTCGGCGTCCGAGCTGCTGGACCTGGCCGCCGCGGTCGAGGCCGACAGCGAGCATCCGCTGGCCAAGGCGATCGTCAGGGCTCAGGCAGCCCAGGCCGCCGGTGCGCGAGCCGGCGGAGTCGCCGCGGGTGGAATTGCCGGAGGCAACGGAAAGCTGGTGGCCACCGACTTCCGGTCGCTGACCGGTCGCGGCGTCCAGGCGGTCGTGGACGGCTCCGAGGTCGCGGTCGGCGGCCCGGCGTACCTGCGGGAGAACGGCCTGGCCGAGCCGGACGGGCTGGAGACCGAGGTCGCCCGATGGAAGGACCGCGGGGCCGCGGTGCTGCACGTGGTGCGGGACGGCGAGGTGCTGGGAGCGATCGCGCTCGAGGACGAGGTGCGGGACGAGTCCCGGCAGGCAGTCGCCGCGCTGCACCGGCGGGGTGTGAAGGTCGCGATGATCACCGGCGACGCGCATCAGGTCGCCGAGGCGGTCGCTCGCGAGCTGGGGATCGACGAGGTGTTCGCCGAGGTCCTGCCACAGGACAAGGACGCCAAGGTCGCCGAGCTGCAGGCCCGCGGGCTGAAGGTCGCGATGGTCGGTGACGGGGTGAACGACGCCCCGGCCCTGGCCCGCGCCGAGGTCGGCATCGCGATCGGCGCCGGCACCGACGTCGCGATCGAGTCCGCCGGCGTCGTCCTCGCCGCCGACGACCCGCGCGCCGTGCTGTCGGTGATCGAGCTGTCCCGCGCCAGCTACCGCAAGATGTGGCAGAACCTGATCTGGGCGACCGGCTACAACGTGATCACCGTCCCACTCGCCGCGGGAGTCCTCGCCTTCGCCGGCATCGTCGTCTCCCCGGCCGCGGGCGCCCTCCTGATGTCGATCTCCACGATCGTCGTCGCCCTCAACGCCCAGCTCCTCCGCCGCCTCGACCTGTCGCCGGAGCACCTAACCCGTCAAGGGTGACCTTCACCAGGCGCCGTACCGCCGCTTTCGACGGTACGGCGCCGGCCGCCTGCAGGGCATGAATGCAGTAGGTCGCCAGCTCCTTCGGGGGTACGTCGTCACGCACGGTGACCAGCCGATCCGCGATGAACGAGACGAGATGCTGGCGCGCGTGGTCGACGTGCGCCGATCGGTGAAGTGAGGCGGCGGCCTCGGACGGCGGGTGCTCGTGGCAGATGAACGCGTACGCCTCCAGCACGTCCTCGATGCGATGCGTGCGCTCCCAGATCTCGCTGAGCTGTCGAAGATGCTCCGCAACCTGACGTTGGTGCCAGGCGGTCAGGATCGACTCGACGTCCGCGAAGTACTTGTACAGCGTCGCCCGCCCGATCCCGGACCGCTGCGCGACCTCCGCCATCGTCACCCCGGTCAGCCCACGCTCGGCCACCACCGCGCCGGTCGCGTCGAGCACCACCGTACGCACGGCCGCCCGGTGGCTCGCGATCGTGTCGTTCCACAACTTCGGCATGACGTGATTCTAACTGGGCAATCTGCCTATGATCGAGACACTCTGTCTCGAAAAAGGAGGTTGTGATGCCTGCTCTCGAAGCGCGGGTCGATACCGAGCGAGCCGAGCGGTACCTCGGTCAGCTGGCCAGTCATCTGTCGCACGGGCCCGGTGGGTTGACGGTGGTCTCGGCGTCGGCGGAGGAGCTCGTGATCGACCTCGGTACGGCGACGTGGACGATCCGCTCCACGCCGCGGCAACTGCTCCTGCACCTCCAGGCCGACGACGCCGCCGTCCTCGAGCAGCAGAGCGCACGCGTTGCGCACCGCGTCGAACAGATCGGCCGTCGCGACGAACTACGGCTCCACTGGAATCCTGCTCGCTGACGGCAGCCGGGCCGCAGACTGCTGCGGCCCGGCTGCGTCGAGGGTCAGCTGACGGGGAGGCGGCCGAGCAGGCGTTGCATGGTGGCGATCTCGGTGGTTTGGGCCGTCTGGATCGTCTTGGCCAGTGCCACCGAGGCTGCGTCCTTGCCTGACGTCTGTTCGGTCTTGGCCATCGCGACCGCACCTTGATGGTGCTTGATCATCATGTCGGTCCACATCCGGTCGAACATGCTCCCGGACGCCTTCGTCAGATCGTCCATCTCCTGTGGGTTCATCATGCCGGCCATGGTGTGACCGTCGTGCTCACCCGGCGTCGGGACCGGTTTGCCCCAGGCCTTCAGCCAGCCGGACAACTGCTCGATCTCCGGTGCCTGCGCGGCCTTGATCGCGGTCGCGAGCGTCTTGACCTCCGCGGTCGTCGCCTTCTGCAACGCCAGATCGGCCATCGTCACGGCCTGCTGGTGGTGCGGGATCATCCGCGTCGCGAACTCGACGTCCGCGTCGTTGAACGCGGCCGCCGGAGCGGTCGCGCTGGTCTGCTCTGTTGCCTTGTCGGAGTCGCCACAGCCGGCCAGGCCGAACACTGCGGCGAGCAGCGCGGCCGACGCCGCGGTCGTACGGTAGACGTGCGTCATCGCATTCCTTGTCGAGAGTTGGGTTCAGAGCGGGAGGAGGCGCACGTCGGCCTATATCCGCAGTACACCCAACGACGACGGAGTCACTCGGGGCGAGGACCGTTCACCCACCACCCGCCGCGCCTTCGCGAACAGCGGGCGGATCGCCCGCCAGACCAGCAGGGTCCGTAGACCCAGCAGCAGCGCGAGCAGGAGCACCAGCCCGGTGAGCACAGCCATGCACGCCCCGCTCATGCCATGCCCCTCGTCCGCCGGAGCCACGTGGAGCGAAGGCGCGCCGGTGTCCGGCGCAGTGTGCGCCATCACCGGTGCGGCCATCGCCGTCATCGGGTCGTGGTGAGAGGTCAGGCCGTGCATGGCGAAGACGCCGGCGACTACCGTGAGTACGCCGAGCAACCGCAGCATGCGACCGGCCATCGCGACAAGGGTACAGAGCTGGGCCGGTTGCACAGTCAGCGGCCGTGGGGTGTGCACTCTCCACGGTGAGTACCAGGGACGACCGTCGTACGTTCGATGAAATCCCAGGGCTGGAGGTTTCGATGGCCGGTACATCTGTAGGTGCGGACGACTACGCGCTCGCCCGCGTCCCCGAGCACGCGCGGTACTCCTGGTGGTCGGTCGCGACCCAGCGGTTCGGGCAGATCTCGGCGCTCAGTCAGTTCCTGCTCGGCGCGACGCTCGGGTTCGGGATGAGTTTCCGGGACGCGTTCTGGGCGCTCACGCTCGGCGCGGTGATCCTCGAGCTGGTCGCGATCCTGATCGGCGTCATCGGCGTCCGCGAAGGGCTGCAGACGTCGGTGATCGCGCGCTGGACCGGCTTCGGCCAGGCCGGCTCGTCGCTGATCGGGCTGGCGATCGGGATCAGCCTGATCGGCTGGTTCGGGATCCAGTCCGCGGTGTCCGCGGCCGGGCTGAGCCAGCTGATCGGCATCCTCCCGACGTGGGGCTGGTCGCTCGTCTTCGGTCTCGCGGTGACGCTGGTCGTGCTGCGGGGCTTCCACTCGATGGCCTGGGTCGCGTACGTGACCGTCCCGGCCTTCCTGCTGCTGGTCGGCTGGTCGATCATCAGCGAGCTGTCCGACCACAGCCTCGGCTCGCTGGTCGACGCCGCGCCGGCCGGTCCGCACCTGAGTCTGCTGGAGGGTACGACGCTGGTCGCCGGCGGATTCATCGTCGGAGCGGTGATCACGCCGGACATGACCCGCTTCAACCGGACGGTCGGTGACGTGGTCAAGCAGACCGTGCTCGGCATCACCCTCGGCGAGTACGTGATCGGCCTGGTCGGCGTCCTGCTGGCGCACGCGATCGGCTCGGCGAACGTGGTCACGATCGTCACCTCGTCGGTCGGCTGGGTCGGCACGCTGGTGATCATCCTCGGCACGATCAAGATCAACGACTGGAACCTGTACAGCTCCGGCCTCGGCGTCGTGAACTTCATCGGCACCGTCTTCGGGCGGCACGTCAACCGGGCCGCCGTCACGCTCGTCGTCGGTGTGCTCGGCAGTGTGCTCGCGGCCGGCGGGATCCTGGACAAGTTCACCGAGTTCCTGATCCTGCTCGGGGTGGCGTTCCCGCCGATCGCCGGGATCATGGTCGCGGAGTACTTCGTGGTGAAGCGCTGGCGGCCCGACCTGGACGCGTCCCGCGCGCACGGCGTACTGCCCGCGACCGCGCCGACCTGGGTGCCGGCCACGATCGTGATCTGGATCGGCGCCGCGCTGATCGGCAAGTACGTGGCGTGGGGCCTGCCGAGCATCAACTCGCTCGTGGTCGGCTTCCTGGCGTACGTCGTGGCGGGCAGGCTCGGCCTGATCCGCGGCGTCGGGACCAGCCGCACGATGGACAGTGAGACCGCCGGCGTCACCGCCGTACCCGCGACAAGCTGAGAGGAACCGCAGATGCGAATCGGCATCGATGTCGGTGGTACCAACACCGACGCCGTGCTGCTGGACGGCACCACCGTGCTGGCGGCGAACAAGTCCGCCACCAGTGCGGACGTGACCGCCGGCATCATCGACACGCTGGACCGGCTGCAGGCGGAGCGATCCTTCGACCCCGCACAGGTGCAGGCCGTGATGATCGGCACCACCCACTTCATCAACGCGCTGGTGGAGGCCCGGCGGCTGGCGCCGACCGCGGCGCTGCGGCTGGGGCTGCCCGCCACCGTGTCGCTGCCGCCGCTCGTCGACTGGCCGCAGCGGCTGGTCGACGCGATCAGCGGCCGCAGCTACCTGGCGCACGGCGGTCACGAGTTCGACGGCCGGCACATCGCCGAGCTGGACGAGGACGAGCTGCGCCGGCACGCGGGCGACATGGTGGACCACGGCGTCCGGTCGGTGGCGATCTCGTCGGTGTTCTCGCCGGTCAGCAACGAGTTCGAGCTGCGCGCGGCCGAGATCCTGCGGTCCGAGCTCGGCGACGACGTGGCGATCTCGCTGTCGCACGAGATCGGCCGGATCGGCCTGCTGGAGCGGGAGAACGCGACCATCATCAACGCGGCGCTGCGCGAGCTGGCCGCGAGCATCGTCGACGGCCTGTCGGGTGCGGTCGCGGGCCATGGCATCTCGGCGCCGCTGTACCTGAGCCAGAACGACGGCACGCTGATGGACGTCGACTTCGCCCGCCGGTACCCGGTGGCCACGTTCGCGTCCGGGCCGACGAACTCGATGCGCGGCGCCGCGCTGCTGTCCGGTCTCGACACCTGCGCGGTCGTCGACGTCGGCGGTACGACGAGCGACGTCGGCGTCCTGACGCACGGCTTCCCGCGGGAGGCGACGACCGAGGTCGACGTGGCCGGCGTCCGGACCAACTTCCGGATGCCCGACGTGCTCAGCATCGGGATCGGCGGCGGCAGTCTGGTGGCCGACAGCTTCGACCAGGTGAGCGTCGGGCCGCGGTCGGTGGGGTACCGCCTGACCGAGGAGGCGCTGGTCTTCGGCGGCAGGACGTTGACCGCCACGGACATCGCGGTCGCGGCCGGGCGGGCCGAGGTCGGGGACCCGAGCGCGGTCGCCGATCTCGACCCGACGCTGGTGAAGGCCGCGCTCGCCCGGGTCGCCGCGGACATCGCGGACGCGGTCGAGCGGATGCGTACGTCGCCGGACCCGCTGCCGGTGGTGGCGGTCGGCGGCGGCTCGATCCTGCTGCCCGACGACCTGCCCGGCAGCCTCGCCGTGCACCGGCCGGACAACTTCGCGGTCGCGAACGCGATCGGCGCCGCGATCGCGCAGGTCGGCGGCGAGGTCGACCGGGTGTACGCGATCGACCCGGGCCGCCGGGACGCGGTGGTGGACGAGGCGCGGCAGGAGGCCGTCGACCGCGCGGTCGCGGCCGGCGCCGACCCCGCGGCCGTGCGGATCGTGGACTTCGACGAGGTCCCGATCCCGTACCTGCCCGGTAACGCCACCCGGATCCGCTGCAAGGCGGTCGGCGATCTCCGGCTGGGGGCCGCGTCATGACGACCCCGGGAGTGGAGTGGTTGCGATGAAGCTGCGTGCTGAGGACCTCGGTGCGCTCGCCCGCGGCGCCGCCGTGCTGGGGACCGGCGGCGGTGGGGATCCGCACATCGGGCGGCTGCTGGCGGAGCAGGCGCTGAAGGAGCACGGGCCGGTCGAGGTCGTTGCCGTCGGCGACCTTCCGGACGACGCCTGCGTGCTGCCGGTGGCGATGATGGGCGCGCCGACGGTGATGGTGGAGAAGCTGCCGTCGGCGGACCAGATCTCGGTCGCCGTGCAGACCCTGGCGAAGTACGTCGGGAAGACGCCGACCCACCTGGCCTGTATCGAGGCCGGCGGGGTGAACTCGACCGTCCCGGTGATCGCCGCCGCGCAGCTCGGGCTGCCGCTGGTGGACGGCGACGGTATGGGCCGCGCGTTCCCCGAGCTGCAGATGGTGCTGCCGACGCTGGCCGGTATCGAGGCGACGCCGATGTCGATCGTGGACGAGAAGGGCAACCGCGGCGTCTTCGACACGATCAGCAACGAGTGGGCCGAACGACTGGCGCGCTCGGCGACCGTCGACATGGGCTGCTCCGCGATCGTGTCCCTGTACGCGATGACCGGTGCGGACGTCCGCGGCTCGTTCGTCGCCGGCACGCTGAGCAAGTGCGTGACGATCGGGCGGGCGATCGAGCAGGCGCGGCGCGCCCACACCGATCCGGTCGCGGCCGTGGTGGACGAGCTGGGCGGTCGCCTGCTGCACGTGGGCAAGGTCGTCGACGTGCAACGCCGTACGACGACCGGCTTCGCGCGCGGTGACGCGGCCGTCGACGGACTCGATGCCTCGCACGGCCGGCTGCTGGTGCTGCGTTTCCAGAACGAGCACCTGGTCGCGGAGCTCGACGGTACTGCGGTGGCGACGACGCCGGACCTGATCATCGTGCTGGACACCGAGTCCGGCGAGCCGATCACCACCGAGGCGCTGCGCTACGGACACCGGGTCAGCGTGCTGGCGGCCCCGGCCGACGAACGCTGGCACTCGCCGGAAGGCATCGAACTGGTCGGCCCGCGGTACTTCGGCTACGACCTCGACCCGATCCGCGCGCTGGAGATCGTATGAGCTGGCAGCTGGGCATCGAGCACCTGCGGGATCTCGCCCGCGGGGCGGCGATCCTCGGGACCGGCGGTGGCGGCGACCCGCTGATCGGGCGGCTGCTCGTCGAGCAGGCGATCCGTGAGCACGGCCCGATCACCGTCCTCGACCCGGACGAGCTGGCCGATGACGCGTTCGTGATCCCGACCGCGCAGATGGGCGCGCCGACCGTGATCGTGGAGAAGATCCCGCGCGGCAGCGAACCGGTCGGAGCCCTGCGCGCCCTCGAGAAGCACCTGGGGCGGCGCGCGGACGCGACGATGCCGATCGAGTGCGGCGGCATCAACTCGATGATCCCGCTGCTCGTCGCGGCCCGGACCGGACTGCCGGTGGTCGACGCGGACGGGATGGGCCGCGCGTTCCCCGAGCTGCAGATGGAGACGTTCTCGGTGTACGGAGTGCCCGGGTCGCCGATGGCGATCGCCGGGGAGCACGACGAGACCGTGGTGATCGACACCGGCACGGACAACCGGCAGATGGAGTGGCTGGCGCGCGGGATCACCATCCGGCTCGGCGGCGTCGCGCACATCGCGGAGTACTCGATGACGGGCGCCGAGGTGAAGCGGACCGCCGTACCGCGGACGCTGTCGCTCGGGTTGTCGATCGGCCGGGCGGTCCGCGAGGCGCGGGCGGCGCACGCGGATCCGGTGGCAGCTGTGCGGGCGGCTCTGGCGCCGACGCTGTACAGCCACCTGCGGGTGCTGTTCCGCGGGAAGGTCGTCGACGTCGAGCGCCGTACCGTCGAGGGCTTCGCCCGCGGACGGGCCCGCTTCACCTCGTACGACGGGACGTCCCAGCTCGAGCTGCGCTTCCAGAACGAGAACCTGGTCGCGGAGGTCGACGGCGAGGTGGTGTGCACGGTGCCGGACCTCATCTGCGTGCTGGAGGGGGACACCGCGGAGCCGATCACCACGGAGGGCCTGCGGTACGGCCAGCGCGTCACGGTGGTCGGCATCTCCACACCGGAGCTGATGCGCACCCCCGAGGCGCTGGCGGTTTTCGGGCCGTCGTGTTTCGGGCTGGACGTCACGTTCAGCCCTGTCGAGCGCCGTACCGAGGTGCTCGTCCCCTGACCCTCGGCCCGCTGTGCTGACCCCTCCGCGGCGGGCCGGGGTTCCAACCACAGCCGCTGCACTGGTGGCAGGATCAGCCCATGACGACGGTCGTCCGGGAGCAGGACCTGGGGGCGCTGGTCGTCGGGGTCACGTTGCTCGGCTCCGGCGGTGGGGGCGACACGGGCGCGTTCGGCCGGATGCTGCGCCGGCAGCTCGGCGCGGGGGAGCTGGTCCTGCGCGACGCCGCGGACGTGCCCGATGCCTCGGTGAGTCCGATCGGCGTGGTCGGCGCGACCAGCGTGCTGATGGAGAAGCTGCCGGGCGGCGGTGAGTTCGACGCCGCGGTGCGGGCGGTCAGCCGGTGGACAGGGACCCAGGTCACCGGGCTGATGCCGCTCGAAGCGGGCGGGCTGAACGGGCTGACGCCGTTGATCGCGGCTCTGGACCTGGGCCTCCCGGTGGTCGACGCGGACCTGATGGGGCGGGCGCTGCCGCGGCTCGACCAGTTCTCGTGGGCGGTCGCGGGCCGCTCGCTGACGCCGTGTGCGCTCAGCGAGCCGAGCGGTCAGGTGATCGTCGTGGACAACGTCGACGCGGCCGGTCTCGAACGGGCGGTGCGCAGCTTCGTTGCTCACACCGGGGGCTGGGCCGTCCTCGCGCTGGCACCGACGCCGGTGGAGGCTGCGGCGGCGGACGCCGTCCAGGGAAGTCTGACCAGGGCGCTGGCACTCGGCCGCGCTCATGCCGCGCTCGACTCCGACGCCACGCCCGCGGTCGTTGCCGCGGGCCTGGGTGGGCGGTTGCTCGGCACCGGCCGGGTCGAGGAGGTCGCCCGCCATCTCATCGCCGACGGCGGTGCGGCGTTCGGTCGCGGCAGCGTGTGCGTGGTCGACGCCGAAAGTCGCGCGGTCCTCCGGATCGAGACCGAGAACGAGTACCTGCTCGCGCTGGTCGACGGCACACCGGTCGTCACCACACCGGACCTGCTCTGCGTCCTCGATCGCCGAACGCTTCAGCCCATCGCGGTCGACGCGATCCGCACCGGTGACGAGGTCGTGGTGGTGGCGCTGCCGGGGCCTGCCTGGTGGCGGCGCGCCGACCGGATCGCTCACGTAGGCCCGGAAGCCTTTGGGCTGGAGTGCCCGCCGCAGCTCTTGGAAGCGTCATGAGAGACCTGGCGCCGGCGCTGACCGCGCTGCTCAGCACGCCCGGCTGGAAAGACGTGGCCGTTCTCGCCGCCGCACCGGAGCCCGGTCCTCGGTTGACGGGGTCTCAGGTCGTGCTCGAGGTGTCTGCACATCCGGAGCAGCTGGATGGGCAGCTGCTCGTCGTACTGCTGGCAGAGGACCACGGCGACTGGCGGATCGACGCGCTGATCAGCAGGGCCTCGGCGGCCGGTGCTGGTGCGTTGCTGCTCGCGGGGGTCGAGCCGTTGGGGCGCGGAGCACAGCTGCTGGCGGAGCGTTTGCAGCTGCCCGTGCTGGGCTGCTCGGACCCGCTGGCAGCTCACGAGTACCTGCGACGGGTGACGGCAGAGCCGGAGGTGCTCCGGTCGGACTTGGTGCTGCGCGCTGTCTCGGCGATGCGGCGCGCGGGCGGGGACCTCAACGCGGTGTTGCGGACCACGGCCGACGTACTGGATCGGCCTGTCACGCTGGCAGGAGCTGACGGCGGCACGCTGGCCGGGGAGCCGCTGGAGCCGGACGAACGTACGGCGCTGGGCGCGGCTCTGCCCCGAGTACCTGTGGCGTGGGCCGCGCCGTACCGGGTCGATCTTCCGAGCGGGGCCGTGCTGCTCGCAGTCGCTGTGCTCGGAGCCGGGCCGGTGTGCTGGCTGGTGGCGCGGCTGCCCGGCGCGGTGCCGGCTGAGGTTGCCGCCGTACCGGACGTGCTCAGCGTTGTCGCGCCGGCGGTCGGTGAGCGGATGGCGCTGAGAAGGCTGGAGTTGGAGCGGGACGCCCGGCAGCGGACGTCGTTGCTCGGCGAGTTGCTGCACGGCGAGCCGTCCGAGGCGACGCGGCGGCGTGCGGTGGACCTCGGCTGGCAGCTCGACGGCTGGCACACCGGGATCCGGATCGGCGCCGAGGGACAGGTCGACGTCGCCGGTCGGCGAGCCGATGTGGTGGAGGCGTTCGACGCCGAGGGGCTGCGGGCCGTTGTGGTGGAGCAGGGTGACGGCTGGTCCGCGTGGATCACCGCCGTCCGCGAACCGACGGCGACCGAGGTCCAGCAACAGGCGGCCGCGATCCGGCGGGTGCAGCGGCGGCTGGTGCAGACCGTGGATGCGTACGTAGGCGTCGGGCGGGTGCAGCCCGGGCCGAGCGGAATCGCGACGACACTGGCTGAGGCGGGTGACGCGGCAGGTCTGGCCCGTGGACGCGCCGAGACCGGCCGCTTCCTCCACGTGGACCGCCTGGGACTGGCCCAGCTCCTCCTGGCCTGGACCCGCACCGATACCTTCCAGCCCGCAGCCCGGGCCCTCCTGGCTCCCATCAAGGACCAGCCGGGAGACCTGGTCACCACCCTGGCGGTCTACCTCGACACGGAGTCGTCCGTAGCCGAAACAGCCGCAGTCCTAGGCATCCACCGCAATACCGCCGCCGCCCGCATAGCCAAGATCCAGCACCTCCTCGGCGTCGACCTGACCAACCCGGACGAACGCCTGGCCCTACACCTCGCCTCCCGCACAACCCCTACGGAGTAGGTGCGTCCTCGCGGAGGAGGCCTGCTGCCTTGAGGTCGGACCAGAGGGCCGTAGGGACCTCGGTCCGCGCCAGCGTGGCGTTCGTGTGGACCTCCTCGGCGTTGCGGCAGCCGACGGCTATGCCGGCTACTGCGGGGTGGGCCAACGGGAAGGCGAGCGCGGCTGCGGGAAGCGTGGTGCCGTGGGACTCGCAGATGTCTGCGAGCTTGTTCGCCTTGTCCAGCAGGGACTGTGCGGCCGGCTCGTAGTTGAACGTGGCTCCGGCCGCAGGCCGCGGCTGTGACATCAGCCCGGAGTTGAAGACGCCGACGGCAACCACCTGGACGCCGTTCTCCAGGCAGGCCGGCAGGACGTCGTCCAGCCCGTCCGGATCGATCAACGTGTACCGCCCGGCGAGCATGATCACGTCGATGTCGATCTCCCGCACGAACCGGGTCAGCATCGCCGACTGGTTCATCCCGGACCCGATCGCGCCGATCACGCCCTGCTCCCGCAGCTCGATCAGCGTCGGGAACGCGGTCGCGACCGCCTCGTCGTAGTGGTCGTCCGGGTCGTGCACGAACACCACGTCCAGCCGGTCGGTGCCGATCCGCCGCAGCGAGTCCTCGATGCTGCGCAGGACACCGTCCCGCGAGAAGTCCCAGCGCCGGCGCCGCGTCGTACTGACGTCGAAGCCCTCGTCGTCCGTCGCAGTGTCGGAAGCCTCGTAGATGATCCGGCCGACCTTGCTCGACAACACGTACTCGTCCCGCGGCCGGGATCGCAGCGCCTGGCCGAGACGCTCCTCGGCCAGCCCGAGCCCGTAGTGCGGGGCTGTGTCGAAGTACCGCCAGCCCTCGTCCCAGGACGCGTCCACGGCGGCGAGGGCGTCCGCCTCGTGCACCTCGCCGAGCAGGTTGCCCAGCGGCGCGCTGCCGAGCCCGACGCGCCGGCCGTCCGGAAAGAGCTTCATCAGCGCGCCGCCGGGAGGCGCAGGTTCTGCATGCCGCCGTCGACCGCGAGCGCCGTACCGGTCGTCGAGCCCGAGAGCGGGCTGGCGAGGTACACGATCGCCTGTGCGACCTCGGCGGCCGACACCAGCCGGCCCATCGGCTGCCGCGCCTCGAGCGCCGCACGCTCGGCTGCCGGGTCCGCCGCGACGTCGAGCAGCCGCCCGACCCACGGCGTGTCCGCCGTACCGGGGTTCACGCAGTTCACCCTGATCCCTTCACGGACGTGGTCCGCGGCCATCGCCATCGTCAGGGCCAGCACGGCGCCCTTGCTCGCCGAGTACAGCGCGCGGTTCGGCAGGCCGGCGGTCGCGGCGATCGAGCAGGTGTTGACGATCGCGGCCGCGTCCGACTTGCGCAGGTGCGGCAGCGCGGCCCGGGTCACGCGCGCGATCCCGACCACGTTCACGTCCAGCACCCGGTGCCATTCGTCGTCGTCGTTCGCGGTGACGTTGCCCTGCGCGCCGATCCCGGCGTTGTTCACCACGATGTCGATCCCGCCGAGCCGCAGCGCCGCGGCCGCGACCGCGTCCCGGACCGAGCCGTCGTCGGTGACGTCGGCGGCGATCCCGGTCAGCGGCTCGGCGACCTCCGGCTTCAGGTCGAACACGACCACCTGGGCGCCGCGGGCGGCGAGCAGTTCGGCGGCCGCGAGCCCGATCCCCGAGGCGCCCCCGGTGACAACCGCGCGGAGGCCGGCGAAATCAGTCACTTCTTCTCCTTGGTCAGGTCGGTCCAGATCTTGCCACCCGGGAACCGGAAGTCGGTCAGCGTCTCGGCGTCCATCTCGGCGCCGAACCCGGGCCGCACCGGTGCCACGTAGTGCCCGTCCCGGATCACCACCGGGTCCAGGAAGTGCTCGTGCAGGTGGTCCACGAACTCGATCACCCGGTCGTCCATCGATCCGCTCACCGCGACGTAGTCGAACATCGACAGGTGCTGGACCAGCTCACACAGTCCTACCCCGCCCGCGTGCGGGCACACCGGGACGCCGAACTTCGCCGCCAGCAGCAGGTTCGCGATGTTCTCGTTGACACCGGCCACCCGGGCCGAGTCCAGCTGCAGGACCGACAGCGAGCCGGCCTGCAGCATCTGCTTGAACACCACCCGGTTCTGCACGTGCTCACCGGTGGCCACCCGGATCGGCGCGATGGCGCGGGCGATCGCCGCGTGGCCGAGGATGTCGTCCGGGCTGGTCGGCTCCTCGACCCACCAGACGTCGTACGGCGCCAGCGCCGCGACCCAGCTGATCGCGTCCGGGACGTCCCAGCGCTGGTTCGCGTCGACCGCGATCCGGATGTCCGGGCCGACCGCCTCGCGGGCCAGCCGCATCCGGCGGATGTCGTCGTCCAGGTCCGCGCCGACCTTGAGCTTGATCTGGGTGAAGCCCTCGGCGACCGCCTCGTGGCACAGCCGGACCAGCTTCGCGTCGTCGTACCCGAGCCAGCCGGGCGTCGTCGTGTACGCCGGGTACCCGCGCTCGCGCAGCACCGCCTCCCGCTCGGCGCGACCGGACTCGGCCTTGCGCAGGATGTCCAGCGCCTCGTCCGGCGTCAGCGCGTCGGTCAGGTACCGGAAGTCGACCAGGTCGACGATCTGCTCCGGGGTGAGGTCGGACAACAGCTTCCACAGCGGCACGCCGGCGCGCTTGGCGGCCAGGTCCCACACCGCGTTGACGACCGCGCCGATCGCCATGTGCATGACGCCCTTCTCGGGGCCGAGCCAGCGCAGCTGCGAGTCGTGCACGAGCGACTTCCAGAAGCCGCCGAGGTCGGACAGCGTGGCGTCCAGGTCGAGCCCGAGCACGTGGTCGCGGAGCGCCTCGATCGCGGTCGTCTGGATGTCGTTGCCACGGCCGATCGTGAACGCGAACCCGTGCCCCTCGAGCCCGTCCCCGGCGTCGGTCCGCAGGATCACGTACGCCGCGGAGTAGTCCGGGTCGGTGTTCATCGCGTCGGAGCCGTCCAGGTCCAGCGACGTGGGGAATCGGACGTCGTACGTCTCGAACTCGGTGAATCGTGGCATCGAGAACCCGATCTGCTGCGGTGGGCGGACTGTCGGGACGGATCCTATAGGATATGTGGCTCGTGCGATAGGTGCCCCCACCTCCACGGACGGTCCGGCCCCGTAGAGTCGGTGGCGTGACGACGGGCGACGGAGTGCTGCGGCTGGGCGAACGGTCGTTCGGGCCCGGCGAGTTCGCGCTGATGGCGATCATCAACCGGACCCCGGACTCGTTCTTCGACCGCGGCGCGACGTTCGCGACCGACGCGGCGTACGCGGCGATCGACAAGGCGGTCGCCGAGGGTGCCGACCTGGTCGACATCGGCGGCGTGAAGGCCGGGTACGGCGAGCCGGTCAGCGAGGACGAGGAGCTTCGCCGGACCGTGGACTTCGTGGCCGGTATCCGGGCCCGCCACCCGTCGCTCGTGATCAGCGTGGACACCTACCGCAGCGGGGTCGCCCGGCAGGTCGCGGCGGCCGGCGCGGACCTGATCAACGACACCTGGGCCGGCGCCGACCCCGACCTGGTGAACGCCGCGGCCGACGCCGGGGCCGGACTGGTCTGCAGCCACGTCGGCGGCCTCTCGCCGCGAACCGATCCGCACCGGATGGCGTACGACGACGTCGTCGCGGACGTGATCCGTACGACGACCTCGCTCGCGGAGCGCGCGCTGACCGCCGGCGTACGGCGGGACGGCATCCTGATCGACCCGACGCACGACTTCGGCAAGAACACGCTGCAGTCGCTCGAGCTCACCCGCCGCCTCGACGAGCTCGCGGCGACCGGCTGGCCGGTCCTGGTCGCGGTGTCGAACAAGGACTTCATCGGCGAGACCCTCGAGCTGCCGCCCGGGCAGCGCGGCAACGGGACCCTGGCGGCGCTCAGCGTCTCGGCCTGGCTCGGTGCCCGGGTCTTCCGGGTGCACGACGTACCGGCCGCGCGGCAGGCCCTCGACTTCATCGCCGTACTGCGTGGCACCGCACAGCCCGCCGGAACCCGAAGGAGCCTGGCCTGATGCGTCTGCTGGACGAGCTCAGCGACGAGGAGCTGATCGCGGTCTACGAGGTCGCGGACCGCGGCGTACCGCACCTGCGCGCGAACTTCGTCAGCAGCCTGGACGGCGCGGTCGAGATCGACGGGCGGTCGAAGGCGCTGTCGAGCGACACCGACAGCCGGGTCTTCAGCATGATCCGGCGGCTGGCGGATGTGGTTCTCGTCGGTGCGGGGACGATCCGTGACGAGGGCTACAACCCGCTCAAGCTGTCCGCGAAGGCGCGCGAGTGGCGGACGGCGGCGGGGCTGGCCGAGAATCCGACGCTCGCGATCGTGTCGTCGCGGCTCGAGCTGAGCCCGGTGAACCCGGTGTTCAAGTCCGCCGTACGGCCGGTCGTGGTGACGCACGCCGCCGCGCCGGGGGACCGGCGGGAGGCGCTGGAGGAGGTGGCCGAGGTGCTCGTGCTGGGGGAGGCCGAGGTCGACCTGACGGCGGTCGTCGAGGAGTTCGCCGGTCGCGGGCAGAAGCAGATCCTGTCCGAGGGCGGGCCGCATCTCCTCGGTGCGCTGACCGCGGCCGACCTGGTCGACGAGCTGTGCCTCGCGCTGGCCCCGCTGCTGGCCGGGCCGGGCTCGGGCCGCATCACAGCCGGCCCGCCGTCGACACTGACCCGCCGCATGCGGCTGGAGTCGAGGCTCGTCGGGTCCGACGACTACCTGTTCTTCCGCTACGTCCGAGAGGCCTGACCCCGTGCCCGTCGTAGCCGCCGCCGTCTGCCCCCACCCACCCCTCCTGGTCCCCGAAGTAGCCACCGGCGCCGCCCCCGACCTGGACGATCTGCGCGCCGCCTGCCTCACCGCGATCGAGGCCCTGACGCCAGCCACCACAATCCTGGTCATCGGCTCCACAGCGCCCACGGCGCACACCGCACACGCCGCACCTCCCGCGCCCACCGCACCTCCCGCGCCCACCGCACCTCCCGCGCCCACCGCACCTCCCGCGCCCACCGCACCTGCCACATCTCCCGCGCCCACCGCGCGCACCGCGCCCACCGCGCGCACCGCGCCCACCGCGCGCACCGCGCGCGCCGGGTCGTCTGCGATCGGCCGCGCCTTTGGTTCCCCCTGGACCTACGACGCCGCCGCAGGCGGCTCGTTCGGGGCCTACGGCGCTCCGGGGGTTCGGATCGGCTCGGGGCCGGCGGTGCTTCCGCTGGCGTTGGCGGTCGGCGGCTGGTTGCTCGAGCAGTCGAAGGCGGCGGGGCTGCCCCGCACCTACCTGGCGGTGCCGGCCGACACCACGCCCGCCGAGTGCGTGCGCCTAGGCCGAGAGATTGCCAACGGCAACGACCGGGTCGGTCTGCTGGTGATGGGCGACGGGTCGGCGCGCCGCAGCGAGCACTCGCCGGTACACCTCCATCCGCGCGCCGAGCTCTTCGACACCACGGTCGCGAAAGCCCTGCAGCACAAGGAACTCGACGTGCTCGCGGCCCTCGACCCCGACCTCGCGGCCGAGCTGCAGGCGGCCGGTCGCGCCCCGTGGCAGGTGCTCGCCGGCGCCCTCGCCGGTACGCCGTTGTCAGGCGATCTCCTCTACGAGGCCGCGCCGTACGGCGTCGGGTACCTCGTCGCGAGCTTCACGTGACATGACCGAGGAACGTACCGGCTACCGCCGCTCGGCGAAGTCACCGCGAGGTGAGGCGCGCCGGCGCGAACTGCTCGGCAAGGTCGCCGACGAACTCGGGACGAACGGCCTCGTCGACTTCTCCCTCCGCCGGGCCGCCCGCGCGGCCGGCACGACGCACAAGGTCCTGCTGTACCACTTCGACGGACCCGAGGACCTGCTGACCCAGGCGGTCCTGCAGCTCCGCGAACGCCGCATCGACCGCGCGATGACGGCGGCGGGCGAGGGCGACGGCCGCTCGCTGGCGGACCGGGTCCGCTCGATGTGGCCGACGCTGATCGGCACCGAGTCGTGGGTGCTCGACCAGGCGATCGGCCTCGCGATGTACGACGCCGGGCGGTACGCCGACCTCGCGCGGTCGGCCTCGCGCCAGTACCTGCCGGCGTTGCTGTCGCTGTGCCCGCAGGACTGGGACGAGCAACGCAGGAGCGAGGTGGCGGAGCTGATCCTCGCGACGCTGCGCGGCTTCCTGATCGAGTGGCGGACGAGCGGCGACGCTCCCGGGATCGAGGCCGGGTTCGCGGCGCTGGTCCGGGCACTCGACCGCGAGGAGCAGGCGTAGACAGTTTTGCGAACCACGTGGTTCACTTCTGGTATGCGCGAGAAGGTGAGCTTCACGAGTGGCGGGGTCGCGTGCGCGGCCTGGCACTACCCGGGCAGCAACGGCGGGTGCGTGGTGATGACCGGCGGCTTCGGCGTCACGAAGGAGCCGGGGACGGACCGGTTCGCGGAGCGGTTCGCCGCGGCCGGGTTCGGCGTACTGGCGTTCGACCACCGCAACTTCGGTGAGAGTGCGGGCGAGCCGCGACAGGTCGCTCGCCTGTCCGATCAACTGGCTGACTGGCGCGAGGCGATCGGCTACGCCAAGACCCTTCCGGGTGTTGAGCGGGTAGCGATCTGGGCGTTCTCACTGCCCGGCGGCTACATCGTGCAGCTCGCCTCGGAAGACCTCGGGATCGCCGCCGCGATCGCCCAGTCCGCGAACGTCGACGGCCCGACCGTGACCCGCAACGCCTCGCGCTACCAGACGCCCGGCAGTGCGCTGCGCCTGATCGGCCGGAGCCTGCTGGACCTGGCCGGCGGTCTCTTCGGCCGTCCGCCTCGCCTGGTCGACCTCGCCGGCCCGCCTGGCACGGTGGCCCTGCTCAACACCCCCGACGCCCAGCTGAGCAACGCGACCCTCAACCCCGGCAACAGGTATCCCGACTGGCAGCAGGCGATCGCGGCTCGTTCGGTGTTCCCGGCCGCGTTCTACCGCCCACTGAAGTACGCGGCTGATGCCCGCTGCCCGATCCAATACGTGGTGTGCGCAGACGACCAGTCCGCCCTGGCGGCCCCGACACTGAAGGCCGCCGCGAGCACCGCGAAGGCCGAGGTCCTCCAGGTCCCCGGCAACCACTACGCGCCCTTCCTCGACGCCCACGAACAGGTGGTCAAGACGGAACTCGCCTTCCTCGAGAACCACGTGACATCCAGACCGGCCACAGCCGGCTCGACGCCGACCGGCCCGGCCTGACCGTCGGCGGGCCAGGCCTAGGCCGACTCGATCGGCACGGCAGGCCACCGGTCCGCTGTCGCCGCCAGGTCTTCGCGGCCCGCGGCGCGTAGCTGCTCCACCAACTTCTCGCGGGCAGCTAGTACTGCGGCGACAGCCTCCTCGGACGTGGCGTGCGGGCCGGACCAGTTGCACACCGCGTCTCCGGCGTACCAGTCGCCGGAGGAGGAACGGCGTACATGCGCTGTCGCCAATCGCGCGGCAGGCAACGGCGTCTCTGTCAGCTGGACGACCGCGTCGACGGCGACGACTTCCGCGGACAGGTCGAGCAGCGGCCGCAGCTCGATCGCGTCGGTGAGGACGAACTCGTATCCCGCCGGCGCCCGCTCACCCAACCAGGCGAGCGCCTCCTGCGCCGTGTCGTGCAGCAGCCGGGCGTTGTCCGGATCCGCGAGCGTGTGGACGCCGCACATCCGCGTGTGCGTCGGCCGCAACTCGTTCTGCCAGAGCCGCACCTGCAACTCGTCCCGCCCCGACAACCGCCGCCCCAGAATCCGCGCCAGCCCCACCACATCGAAGTTCAGCTCGTCACTCGTCCGCCGCCGCCCCGGCACCGCCACCTCACCGTCCCGAGTCCCCCGAGTAGTCCACGCACCAACGTGCCACCGCGCGAGAGCCGTCATACCCCGAACCCTAAACTCCGTCACTCTCCGCAGTGGACGCGCGCGGGGTTTTGGTCCATCGTTGAGCATCACATCGTGGCCGGGGGGCCACCGAAACATGTCACCGTGGGGGGAACCACCGTGCACCAGAGCAAGACAGACATGCCTGTGGACGAGCCGGAACCGGCGAAGGATTCCTGGCACAAGCATCCGGCGTTCATCGCGGCGATTCCCGCCGTCTTCGCGCTGGCGGGCGCCGTCCTCACCGTGGTCCTCGGCCGCGCCGACGTACTGCCCAGTGCCATCAACCCTGCGCCGCCGCCGACCACGGTTCTGGCGACCGCGACCACGACGGTCGACACCACCAGCACCGCCACTGTCACCGAGACCGTGACCGAGACGCCCTCTGTCGAGCCGACGGAGCCCCCGGGCTCGAGCACCACACCTGTTGTTGCCCCGGGCAACCTTGCGATCAACGTGCAGCTGAGCAGCGGCGGCAAGATCGGGCCGGGGGAGTACCGGGCCGGCGCGGTCGCGAACGCCTACGCCCAGGTCCTGGACGTGAGCGGGCACTACCCGGCCACCGGCTGCTACCCGACCTGGGTGCTCAAGCGCGGGTCCACCGTCATCAAGTCTGCCCGGAGCGGTTCGTGCCGGGAGACGTTCTACTTCAACGCCGACTCGCTGGAGGTCCGTGGTGTCTACCACCTGACGGTGTCCGTCGTGACGGAAGCGGGCGCCAAGGGCACGCAGACGACGGATTTCAAGGTGACGTGATCAGCCGGCCTTGACCGGGGCCGGGACGGCGAAGGTTTTTGCGAGGTCGGTGAGGATGGACCAGGCGCCCTGGAGGCCGACGCCGGTCATCCAGGTGGTGTCGGAGACCTCGTGGACCTTGGGGGCCAGGGGCTTCCACAGTGGGTTGGCCTTGAACTGGGCGGCGGTCTTCTGGCCGAGGCCCTTCTCGTCGTCGTAGACGGTGACGAAGATCGCGTCCGCGTCGGCGTCCTTGATCCGCTCCGGGCTGATCTCCAGTGCGAAGTCGTCGACGTCCTGGGACTTCGGCCGGGCCAGGCCTGCGTCCTGCATGACGATGCCGGAGAAGCTCTTCTTCTGGTACAGCCGGGTCGGGCCGTCGACGAACCGGGTGACCGAGATCGTCGGGTTGCCCGCCTTGGCGTTGATCGCGTCGCCGACGGTCTTCGCGGCCTTCTCGTACGCCGTGATCTCCTGCTCGGCGAGCGCCTCCTGGCCGAGCGCCTTCGCCTCCAGCCGGATGTTGTCCTTCCAGGTCGGCCCGGTGGTCTCGGACATGATCGTCGGCGCGATCTTGGACAGCTGCTCGTACTGCTTCTCGTGCCGGACCTTCGCGGTCACGATCAGGTCCGGGTTCAGCTCGGCGATCTTCTCCAGGTTCGGCTCGGCCAGGGTGCCGACCGCCTGCGCCTCGGCGCCGTACTTCGTCCGGTCGTCGCCGAGGTAGTCCGGCAGGCTGCCCTTGATGCTGCGGTACTCGGTGTAGCCGACGACCGGCGTGTCCAGGATCAGCGTGGCGTCGACGAAGCTGGCGTCGAGGGCGACGACCCGCTTGGGTTTCGCCGGGATCTCGGTGCTGCCCATCGCGTGCTCGACCGTCCGCGGGAACCCGTCGGAGCCACCCGCCGCGTCCGGTGAATCGTCGTCCGGGGACCCGCCGCACGCGGTCAGGGCGAGCGCGGCGGCAGCGAGCAGGGCGGTGATGCGGGGCAGGCGCACGGACGTCTCCAAGCAACTGGACAGGCAACGGGACAGGCAACGGGATAAGGTGACTGACGACCTCAGCGAAGTAAGGCAAACCTAACCATATGTCCTCCGCCGCTCCCACTGCGAGTCTCGCCGTCCGTCGTACCTCGGCACTGCTCGTCCTGGTCGTCGTTCTCGTGCTCGCGTTCGCCGCGAGCCTCGCGCTCGGCTCACGCTGGCTCGGACCGGGCGCGGTGTGGCACGCGCTGGCCGCGAACTCCGGCGCGGACGCGGACGTGATCGTGCGGAGCCTGCGGTTTCCCCGCACGGTGGTCGCGGTCCTGATCGGGCTCTGTCTCGGGATCGCCGGCGCGTTGATGCAAGGGCACACCCGGAACGCGCTGGCCGAGCCGGGCATCTTCGGGGTGAGCTCCGGCGCGGCGTTCGCGGTCGTACTCGGCCTGCAGCTCGGTCTGGTCGAGTCGGTCTCGTCGACGGTCTGGGTCGCGCTGATCGGCGCACTGATCGCCACCTTCGCCGTCCAGCAGCTGGCCTCGCGCGGCTCCGGCGCCACCCCTGTCGGCCTGGCGCTGACGGGCGCCGCGGTCGCCGCGATGCTCGGCGCGCTGACCTCCGCCATCGTGCTGCTCGACGCCGACACGCTCGACAGTTATCGCTTCTGGGCCGTCGGATCGGTCGCCGGCCGCGGGCTGGATGTCGCCGCTCAGGTGCTCCCGTTCGCCGTCGTCGGTCTGCTGCTCGCCGCCGTCAACGCCCGTGACCTCGACCTGCTTGCCCTGGGCGACGACGTGGCCGCGGGGCTCGGCCTGTCGATCCGCCGGGCCCGGCTCGTCGGGCTGGCGGCGATCGGTCTGCTGACCGCGGCCGGTGTCGCCGCGTGCGGTCCGATCGGGTTCCTCGGCCTGCTGTCCGGCCACGTCGCGCGCCGGATCTTCGGGGCCCGCAACAGCTGGCTGATCCCGGCCGCGGGCGTCATCGGCGCGACCACCCTGGTGCTCGCGGACCTCGTCGGCCGGCTCGTCGGCGGTGCGGGCGAGGTCCAGGCCGGCGTCGTCCTCGGCATCGTCGGCGCGCCGATGTTCGTGCTCGTCGTCCGCCGCCGGGCGGTGGCCCTGTGAGATCACGAACGGTCGTCCTCAGCATCCTGTTCGCGGCGCTCGCGGTCGTGATCGCGCTGGTCTCGTTGAGCGTCGGTACGACGAAACTCCCGATCGCGGATGTCGTCGAGGTGCTGCTCGGCGGCGGCCGACGCGGAACCCGGCTGGTGGTGCTGGAGTTGCGCCTGCCGCGCGTTGCGACCGGACTGCTGGTCGGCATCGCGTTCGCCGTGTCCGGTGCCTTGCTGCAGACCTTGTCCCGCAACCCGCTCGCCAGCCCTGACATCGTCGGCGTGAACTCCGGCGCGTCCGCCGGCGCCGTCGCGGTGATCGTGCTCGCCGGGACCGGCGGCGGCAACATCTCCGGCGTCGCGGCGAAGGTCGGGATCCCGGTGGCGGCCGTCGTCGGCGGACTGCTCGCCACGCTGGTCGTCGGTGCGCTGTCGGTCCAGCGCGGCGTGGTCGACGCGGGCAGGGTGGTGCTGATCGGTGTCGGCGTCGCGGCCGCGGCGAACTCGCTCGTCGCCTGGCTGCTCGTGGTCGGCGACGTGAACGATGCGGGCCGCGCCGCCGCCTGGCTGGCCGGATCGCTCAACGCGCGAACATGGAGCGACGCGGTGCCGGTCCTGATCGCCGTCGTGCTGTTGTTGCCGGTGACAATGACGTTCAACCGGGACCTGTCCGCGCTCGTGCTCGGTGACGACGTGGCGTCGTCGCTCGGCGTCCGGGTGGCGCGCATCCGGCTCGCCCTGCTGGTGATCGCGACGGTGCTGGCCGCGATGGCGACCGCCGGTGCCGGCCCGATCGCGTTCGTCGCGCTGGTGGCGCCACAGGTCGCGCTGAGGCTCACCCGGATGGAGCGGCCACCGCTGCTGACCACGGCGATGCTCGGCGCACTGTTCGTCGTCCTCGCCGACCTGCTGGCGCGGAACGGGCTGCAGTGGGCGCACGTCGGGCCGTACGAACTACCGGTCGGCGTGGTCACCGCCGCGTGCGGGGCGCCGTACCTGCTCCATCTCATCGGCCGTCAGCAGAAGGGACGCTGAACCGTGCACGTCGAGAACCTGACCCTCGCGTACGACGCTGACGCGCCGGTCGTCGACGGACTGACGCTGGAGGTGCCGACCGGTCAGCTGACCGCGGTCGTCGGGCCGAACGGGTCCGGGAAGTCCACCCTGCTGCGTGGGATGAGCAGACTGCTCACCCCGCAGAGCGGACGCGTGCTGCTGGACGGCAAGGACATCCACCAGCTGCCGGCGCGTGAGCTGGCCCGCAAGCTCGGTGTGCTGCCGCAGGGGCCGGTGACACCGGAGGGGATCACCGCTGCCGAGCTGGTGTCGCGGGGACGGCATCCGCATCGCGGTCTGTTCGGGCGGCTCACCGGCGAGGACGACGCGGCGATCAACGATGCACTGAAGGCTGTGGAGCTGACAGAGCTCCGTGACCGGCCGGTCGACCAGCTGTCCGGCGGCCAGCGTCAGCGGGTGTGGATCGCGATGGTGCTGGCCCAGGGCACGCAGCACCTGCTGCTGGACGAGCCGACGACGTACCTCGACCTCGCACACGCTGTCGACGTGATGAACGTGGTCCACGCTGCGGCCACGACAGGCCGGACCGTCGTGGCCGTGCTGCACGACCTCACGCTCGCAGCGCAGTACGCGGACCACCTGGTGGTGATGGGGGACGGGCGGATCGCGGCGCAGGGCCGGCCGGCCGACGTACTGACCGCGGAGCTGCTCGACGAGGTGTTCGGGCTCAAGGCCACTGTTGTGGAGGTCGGCGGCGCACCGGTCGTCGTACCGGATCGTAGGCTGGCTGGATGAGCTACACCGTGAGCCGCCTGGCGGACGTGCTGGCCGATACGGTCAGTTGGATGTCCGTGCGTACGGCGGACGCGGTGCCGGGCCCGGACTGGGTCTCCTGTGCGGAACTGATCGCGGAGCAGCGAGCCGGTGGTGACCCGACGGTGGCGTGGCGGGCCGCGGCGGCTGCTGACTACGCGCGGGACTACTCGATCGAGCCGCCTGTGCAGGTCGCGGCCATGTTCACGCTGATGTGGTACGTCCAGGTGCCGTCCCTGGTCGCTGGGGTGACTGCTGCTGTCACCGGGGTGTCGCCTGAGGTGTCTCCGGCCGCACTGGCGTTCAAGCGGCATCCGGTCGCGCACTATCCGGCCGAGGTGGCGCTGCTGTCGGACGAGGTCGTGCCGCTCGAGGTTGCCGCCGCACAGCACAAGGCACACGTGAGCGCTTTCCTCGACTCGTATCGGCCCGGGGTGAAGCTGGGTTCGTTGCAGCGGTTCGGGGCGGCGGACGACGAGGTGCGGGCGGCGATCCGGCTGCCGGAGGACGCGCCGTACGCCGACCGGGCCGCGAAGGCGTTCGGGGTGTCGTTGGAGGAGAAGCTGCGAATCTCTTGCTGCTACTTCTACGTGTTGCCGAACGTGACCGCCTGTACCACCTGTCCGCGGTTTCGCTGAGAGCGGAACCGGCGGAGGTTGTCCGGATCCGGCCGGAAAGTGTCGGTGGCCTCGGGAAGCATGCTCGGCATGAGTCCGTACGCACCCCAGACGTCACCGACGGGTAATTTCCGGTCGGTTGTCCAGCGTTGGTCCCGGAGCTAGGTTCGCTGACGTGACCTCGTCCGGTGGTTCTCCGGCGACGACCCCGATCGGCTCCCGGGCCGAGGCGGAGGGTTACGTCGCGATGGTCTGTTTCAAGCACGGTCCACCACGATTGTTCGGCGTCGAGCTCGAGTGGACAGTGCATCACGCGGATGACCCGCACCGGCCGCTCGACGCCGGACGACTGAGCAAGGCCCTGGGCGTGCACGCCCCCGCGACCCTGGTGAGAGGCAGTCCGCAGCTGCCGCTGAGCCGGGGCGCGCTGGTCACCGTGGAGCCGGGTGGCCAGGTAGAGATCTCCGGCCCCGCGTCGGACTCGGTCCCGCGGCTGATCGAGGACACCGCCGCCGACGCCGCCGAGCTGACGGCCCTCCTGCAGGACGCGGACCTGGTCCCGGGCGCCTACGGCCTGGACCCCTTCCGCACTCCCCGCCGCATCCTCACCGTCCCGCGGTACGCCGCGATGGAACACGCCTTCCAGCGCCTCGGGCCGCACGGGCCGCGGATGATGTGCAGCACCGCCGGCCTGCAGATCTGCCTCGACGCCGGCGAGGCGGACCGGACCGCACTGCGCTGGCGCGCGTTGCACGATCTCGGCCCCGCGCTGGTCGGCCTGTTCGCGAACTCCCGCCGCCGGGCCGGTGCGGACACCGGCTGGGCCTCGGCCCGCACGCAGGCGACCTTCGGCACCTGCGCCCCGTTCACCGAGCCGCCGCCGCTCGACGCCGACCCGGCCGCGGCCTGGGCGCGTACGGCGATGGAGGCACCGGTGCTCTGCCTGCGGCGCGGCGACACCTGGGACGCGCCGACCGGGCTGACGTTCGGCGCCTGGGCGGACGGGCTGGCGGACGGACAGGTGCCCGACAGACCGACGTACGACGACCTCGACTACCACCTGTCCACGCTCTTCCCGCCGGTCCGCCCGCGCGGGTATCTCGAGGTGCGCTACCTCGACGCGCAGCCGGGGGACGGGTGGATCGCCCCGACCCTGCTGCTCACCGCGCTGATGTCCGCTCCGATCGACCAGGTGCTGGCCGCGGCCGAGCCCGCCGCCGGCCGTTGGTTCCCGGCGGCGCGCGAAGGCCTGAAGGACTCCTTGGTCCTGCGGGCCGCGCGGGACGTGGTCGCGCTGGGCGCCGAGGTGATGGACCGGACCGGCGCGGACCCCGATCTCATCGCTGCCGTCGCGACCCGGCTGCAGCGCATCGTCGACAACACCCACGGAAGGCGAGCTTCATGAATCACCAACTGTCCGATCTGTCGCCCGAAGGCCTGCGGGCGTTCGTCGGTGAGCAGCTCGAGCGGTCGCGGGCGCGGACGGTCCAGCTGACCGATGCGGTCGACACCGACGACCTGGTCAAGCAGCACTCCAGGCTGATGTCGCCGCTGGTCTGGGACTACGCGCACGTCGGCAACCAGGAGGAGCTCTGGCTGGTCCGCGACGTCGGCGGCCGCGAGCCGCTGCGCCAGGACATCGACGAGCTGTACGACGCGTTCCAGCACGCGCGCGCGGACCGTCCCGCGCTGCCGCTGCTGGGTCCGGCCGAGACCCGCGTCTATGTGAACGAGGTCCGCGACAAGGTCCTGGACGTGCTGGACCACGTGAAGTTCGACGCCGGCCGGGAGCTGGTGGACAACGCGTTCGCGTTCGGCATGATCGCGCAGCACGAGCAGCAGCACGACGAGACGATGCTGGCCACCCACCAGTTGCGCGAGGGAGCCCCGGTGCTGGACGCGCCGCCGCCTCCCGCGGGACGGCGGCTGCCGTCGGCCGAGGTGTTCGTGCCGGGCGGCGTGTTCGAGATGGGGACGTCGATCGAGCCGTGGGCGCTGGACAACGAGCGGCCCGCACACGCCGTCCACGTGCGGCCGTATGTGATCGACACCGTGCCGGTCACGAACGGGGACTACCTGCGCTTCGTGCTCGGCGGTGGGTATGCCGATCCGCAGTGGTGGTCCGAGGCCGGCTGGGCGCACGTCCGGAAGGCGTCGCTGGTCGCGCCGCGGTTCTGGTCGCAGACCGACGGCGAGTGGTGGCGGCTGCGGTTCGGTCACCGGGAGCAGTTGCCGCTGGACGAGCCGGTCATGCACGTCTGCTTCTACGAGGCGGAGGCGTACGCGAAATGGGCCGGGAAGCGGCTGCCGACCGAGGAGGAGTGGGAGTTCGCGGCGCGGTTCGACCCGGCGAGCGGCCGGACGCGACGGTTCCCCTGGGGTGACGAGTCGCCGGGCCCGCAGCATGCGAACCTGGGGCAGCGGCACCTGCGGCCGGCTCCGGTCGGCGCATATCCGGCGGGAGCTTCGCCGCTGGGCGTGGAGCAGCTGATCGGCGACCTGTGGGAGTGGACGTCGAGCGACTTCCGGGGGTATCCGGGGTTCCGCGCCTGGCCGTACGACGAGTACTCGCTGGTCTTCTTCGGGCCGGACCACAAGGTGCTCCGGGGCGGCTCGTTCGGCACCGACGAGGTCGTTGCCCGCGGCACCTTCCGGAACTGGGACTACCCGATCCGCCGGCAGATCTTCGCCGGCTTCCGCTGTGCGCGCGACCCGCGGCCCGAGGAGCTGCACGCCTGATGTGCCGCCACCTGGCCTATCTCGGTCCGCCCGTGACACTGGCGTCGCTGGTGCTGGAGCCCGAGCACTCGCTGTACGAGCAGAGCTGGGCGCCGGCGGACATGCGCGGCGGCGGATCGGTCAACGCCGACGGGTTCGGACTCGGCTGGTATCCCGAGGGGGATGCCGCCGTGTCCGGCGGGCCGGTGCGCTACCGGCGCGACGTACCGATCTGGACCGACGAGAACCTGCCCGGCCTGGCCGGCACGATCCGGTCCGGCGCCGTCCTGGCCGCCGTCCGGAACGGGACCGTCGGCATGCCGTACGGCCAGTCCGCGGTCGCACCGTTCGCGTCGGACCACTGGCTGTTCAGCCACAACGGGCGCATCCCGGGGTGGCCGGAGACGACGCCCAAGCTGGCCGAGCAGCTGCCGGTCGCCGACCTGCTGAGCCTCGGCGCACCCATCGACTCGGTGTTCCTGTGGGCCCTGATCACCCACCGCCTCACCGAGGGCATGCCCCCGGCCGACGCGGTCGCCGCGGTGGTGCAAGAGGTCGAGGCGCTCGCCCCGGGATCGCGCCTGAACATCCTCCTGACCGACGGCGAACAACTCGTCGCCACCGCCTGGACCCACTCCCTCCACGTCCGCCGGACCCCCGACTCCGTCACCGTCGCCTCCGAACCCTTCGGCCCCGACAACTGGACCGCCGTCCCCGACCGCTCCCTGCTGGTGGCCACCGCCACAACAGTGCAGATCACCCCGATGGAAGGACGAGAGTGACCCTCATCGACGTACATCTGACCCCGGACTACGCGGCCCGGGCCTTGCGGGACGATGTTCGGGCGGGGCTGGGGGCGACGCCCAAATGGTTGCCGCCGAAGTGGTTCTACGATGCGCGGGGGAGTGAGCTGTTCGAGGAGATCACGCGGCTGCCGGAGTACTACCCGACCCGGGCCGAGCGGGAGATCCTGCAGGCGCGCGCGAGGGAGATCGCGGCGATCACCGGCGCGCACACGCTGGTCGAGCTCGGGTCGGGGTCGTCGGAGAAGACCCGCCTGCTGCTCGACGGGCTGCGCGATCACGGCACGCTGACGTCGTTCGTCCCGCTGGACGTGTCGGAATCCGCGCTGCGGGAGGCGGCCGACGCGATCAACGCCGACTACCCGAGCCTCGACGTACACGGTGTGGTCGGTGACTTCACCGCCCACCTCGACAAGCTGCCAGGGGATCCGCCGCGGGTCGTCGCGTTCCTCGGCGGCACGATCGGCAACCTGATCCCGGCCGAGCGCGAGGCGTTCTACCGTTCGGTGCGCGAGGTGCTCGAGCCGGGGGAGTCGCTGCTGCTCGGCACCGATCTCGTCAAGGACCCGGCCACGCTGGTCGCGGCGTACGACGACTCCGCCGGCGTCACCGCCGAGTTCAACAAGAACGTGCTGCGGGTGATCAACCGGCAGCTCGGCGCGGACTTCGACGTCGACGCGTTCGAGCACGTGGCGATCTGGGACGCGGACAACGAGTGGATCGAGATGCACCTGCGCGCCACCCGGGCGATGCGGGTGCTGATCCCGGAGATCCACCTCGAGGTCACGTTCGACGAGGGCGAGGAGATCAGCACCGAGATCTCCGCCAAGTTCCACCGCGCCGGCGTCGAGGCCGAGCTCGACAAAGCGGGCTTCACCCCGGCCGCATGGTGGACCGACGGCGAAGCCCGCTTCGCACTCTCCCTCTGGCAAGCCATCTGATCCAACCGGCCCTAGACATCGGCAGACCCAGAAACTTGGCGGGTTCACCTTCGCCGTTGCCCCTTCACCCGTGGTGTACCGAGAGGCGAAGGGACAACCTGCGGGGTGAACCCATGGAGCGCAGACGCCGCGCGGCGGTGGCGTTCATCGCAGGGTGGCGGGGACGTGAAACAGCGGGCTGAGACCTGTAATACCAGGTCCCCAACCACCACATCCGGTCCCAGGTCACCACGACCAGCTCCAGAGCGCCGCAGGGGTTCCCCACCCGAACCTGGGTGGGGAACCCCTCATGTCGTAGGTCAGCGGCTACTGCGGTCGGGTCAGCTGCCTTGTTTGATCAATCCGTTGATCTTGTCGATGTAGGCGGGGAGGTCGGTGATCGGCTTCTTGCCGCTCAGGATGGGCTGGTAGTTGGCGGTGGTCAGGTCGCCGACCTGCTGGGCCCACTGGGTGGTGAAGCGGACGCCGACCGTCTTCTCCGCCGCCAGGTCGGCCTTGACCGTGTCGACGACCGTGGTCTGCTGCGCCTTCGTCAGCGCGTCGAAGTAGCTGGTCTGCGCCGGGGTGTACGCCGGTGGCGCGACCGGCGAGGCCGGCAGGACGGCGTCCCACACCTTGGTGTTCAGGTACTCGAGCACCTTGAACGTCGCGTCCTGGTCCTTGGTGTACTGCGGCGTGCAGATCCCGACCGAGTCGTACAGCGTGGTCGGCGTCTGCACCTGCGGGAACGGCGCGAAGCCGTACTTGATCTTCGGCTTGTCGGTCTGGAACCCGGCCGCCAGCCACTGCCCGCCGAACGTCATCGGGATCTTGCCGGCCGCGAACAGCGACTGCACGTTCGCCGCGTCGTACCCGGGCGGCGCGACCGACCCGTTCTTGATCGCGGCGGTCAGCTTCTCGACGCCTTCCTTGTACTTGTCGTCGGCCTCGGCCTTGGTCGGGTGGTTCACGTTGTCGGTGAACGGCGCGCCGCTGGCCGACACGGAGTACATGCTCATCGTGAACGGGCCGTCCGGACCGGTCAGCTGGTCGGCGATCAGGCCGTACTTCGCGCCGTTCTTGTTGGCCAGCTTCGCGGCCGCGGCGTACATCTCGTCCCACGTCCAGCCGGCCTTCGGCACCGGCAGCCCGGCGGCGGTGAACGCGTCGGCGTTGTACCAGACGCCGTAGGTGTTCATCAGCGACGGCAGCCCGCCCATCTGGCCGTCGGCGGTCTTCCAGTTCTCGATCGCGGACGGCACGAACTTGTCCGCCTTGAAGTCGCCGTCGCCGTTCTGGACCTTGTCGGCCCAGTCCACCAGCAGGCCCTGCGACGTGTACTGCTGCTCGGTGTCGTTACCGCACCAGAACAGGTCCGGCAGCTTCTTCGCCTGGGTCAGCGACGCCAGCTTGTCGCCGTACTGACCGCTCGGGGTGTCGAGCAGCTGGACCGTGATGTTGTCGTCCTTGAAGTCCGCCAGCGCCTTCTTGATCGCGGCGTTCGTCTCGGCCGACTCCCATGTCATCACGGTCACGGTCACCGGGCCGTCGCTCGACCCGCCGGAGTCCGACCCGCTGCAGGCCGTTGCCGCGAGCAACCCCGCGCACGCCAGCGCGGCTACGCCGATTGTCCTCTTCACGCCAATCCTCATTTCTGGTTCGTGCTGCCGAGAGCGCCGAGGCCCTGGATGAAATAACGCTGCGCGGCGAAGAAAATGATCAGCGGCGGCAGCATGTACAGCAGGTTGGTGGCCATGTAGTAGCTCCAGTCCGGCGTCTTCCCGGCGAACGGGGAGATGAACGACGCCATCCCGACCGACAACGGCCATTTGCCGGACGAGTACAGGTAGACCAGCGGGTTCAGGTAGTCGTTCCAGGACGCCTGGAACGCGAGGATCGCCATCGTCAGCCAGGCCGGCCGGGTCAACGGCAGCATCACGCTGACGAAGATCCGCAGGTGGCCGGCGCCGTCGATCTTGGCCGCCTCGTCGATCGAGTACGGGATGGCCAGGAAGTACTGCCGGGCCAGGAAGATGAACAACGGGTTCCCGCCGAGGAACGCGGGCACGATCAGCGGCAGCCAGGTGTCGTACCAGCCGATGCTCTTGTACAGCTGGAACAACGGGATCAGGCCGACCACGCCCGGTAGCAGCATGCTGCCGACGAACAGGTAGAACCACGTCTTGCGGCCCGGGAACCGCAACCTGGCCAGCGCGTAGCCCGCCATCATCGCGGTCATCACGCCGCCCAGCACGCTGAGCGCGGTGATGACCAGCGAGTTGAGGAACAGCCGCGGGAAGTGGATCGCCTGCGGCCCCTTGACGAAGTTGCTCCACTGGAACTCGTGCGGGAGCAGCCGCGGCGGGATGTCGAACACCGCGGTCCGGCTCTTCAGTCCGATCGTGATCATCCACAGCAGCGGCACGATCATCACCGCGCAGATGAACAACGCGACCACGTACCAGGCCGTCGTACCGACGAGACGCGGCTTCTTCTTCGCGGGACCGGGAGCGACGGCGTGGTCGGTCACCGGCACCGGGGGAGCTTCAGTCGGGAGTGTTGTCACTGTACGTCCAGAGCGAGGAGAACTTCGCGGTCAGGGCGATCACGGCGATGATGATCACGAACAGCACCCACACCTGCGCCGAGGCGTAGCCGAGCTGCGGGATCTTGCCCAGGGTCGGGAAGCCGTTGTTGTAGATCCCGAGCATCAGCACGTTGGTGCTGAACCCCGGTCCGCCGCCGGTGAGGATCTTCGGCTGGTTGAACGTCTGCAGTGCCGCGGTGGTCTGCAGGATCACCTGTAGCAGCATGATCGGGCTGATCACCGGGAGCGTGATCCGGAGGAACACCGACCACGGCCCGGCGCCGTCGACCTTGGCGGCCTCGTACAGCTCGGTCGGCACCGCCTGCAGCGCGGCCAGGAAGATGATCATCGTCCCGCCGACGCCCCACAGCATCACCAGCACCACGGACGGCATCGCCATCTTCGGGCTCTGCAGCCACAGGCTCGTGGGCAGGCCGAGCCGGTCGAGGATCGTGTTCAGCAGCCCGACCTGCGGGTCGAGCATGAACTTCCACAGCGTGATCGTCGCGACGGCCGGCAGTACCACCGGCAGGTACGCCAGCGTGCGGACCACCCGCACCCCGGCGAACCGCTGGTTCAGGAACATCGCCAGCGCCAGGCCGAGGACCAGCGACAACGGGACATAGAGCAACACCAGATAGCCGGTCGCCCGCAGCGCCGGCCAGAACGCCGGGTCGGTCGTGAACAACCGGCGGAAGTTGCCCAGGCCAACGAAGACCGGGTCGGTCAACCCGTTGTACTTCGTCAGCGCGAGATAGAACGATCGGATCAGCGGATACCCCACGAAGACCAAGAACCCGATCACCGCGGGTGCGATGAACAGGTACGCGGCCTTCACGTCGGAGCCGGCGTTCCGGCTCATGCCACCCCTGCTGCTGCGCCTTCGGGTGGTTGATCCGCCTGGAGCGACAGAATTCATCCGGCCTCCTGGACGGTAACGTTTCCAACGTTTTACTGTTGGGTGACGATGCCGTGTCGCGAAAAGGAAGTCAACCCCGTGTCCGAAACGTTTCCAAGCCAGCCGGAGGCACCCCGGCCGACGATGATCGACGTCGCCCGGCGGGCCGGCGTCGGCCTCGGCACGGTGTCGCGTGTGGTCAACGGCGGGCACGGCGTCCGCGACGAGACCGCGCAGCGGGTCCGGGCGGCGATCGACGAGCTCGGGTTCCAGCGCAACGAGGTGGCCCGGGCGCTCCGGCCGGGCAAGAAGTCGACCTCGCTCGCCCTGGTGCTGGGCGACCTGACCAACCCGTTCTACGCCAGCATCGCGAAGGCCTCGCTCGAGGTCGCCGGGCAGTCCGGTTTCGCGGTCGTGCTCGGCAGTGTGGACGAGGATCCGGAAGGGGAGAAGCGGGCCATCCAGGAGCTGGTCAGCCGGCAGGTCGCCGGGCTGATGATCGTGCCCGACCAGGGCGACCACGCGTTCCTGCAGGGCGCCGGCGTCCCGGTGGTGTTCGTCGACCGCCCGGCGACCGGGATCGACGCGGACATCGTGATGGTCGACAACGAGGGCGGCGGCCGGCTGGCCACCGAGCACCTGCTGCAGCAGGGCCACGAGCGGATCGCGATCCTGCTCGCGCCGTCGTACTACACGATCGGGCGCCGGCTGCGCGGTTTCCGCCGGGCGCACCGGGCGGCGGGGATCGACGTCGACGAGTCGCTCGTCATCCAGTTGCCCGAGGGCAACGCGGAGGCCGCGGAGAAGGCGACCCGCGAGGTGATGCTGCGGCCCGATCCGCCGACCGCGATCTTCGCGTCGACGAACTTCCTCGCCGAAGGTGTGCTGCGCGCCCTCGGCGAGCTCGGGGAGGAGCCCGCGGTGGTCGGGTTCGACGACTTCCGGCTGGCCGACATGCTGCCGACGCCGGTCACGGTGGTTGCCTCCGACATCGCCGAGCTCGGTCGCAGCGCCGCGCGGTTGCTGCTCGACCGCGCGTCGGGCGCGGACACCCGGCCGCCGCAGCGGATCGTGCTGCCGTGCGCATTGATCGAGCGCGGGTCGGGGGAGCGGCCGCCTTCTGCTGCCAACAGAAAAGCTCGATGAGGCGCCGCCGTCCTGGCTAGGGTCGCGGCGTGTACTACGAGAGCTTCGGTGCCGGCCGGCCGATCTTCTTCCTGCCCAGCTGGGGCGGCGACGCCGGTGAGGGCCGCGCCATCCACGAGCCGATCTTCGAGGCCCGTCCGGGCTGGCGCCGGATCTACGTCGACCCGCCCGGCACCGGCCGATCCCCGGCCGACCCGGCCGTCACCGACCAGGACGGCATGCTGTCGGCCCTCGCGGACCTGATCGAGGAGTTGGCCGCCGGCCAACAGTTCGCCCTCGCCGGTACGTCGGCCGGCGGCCTGCACGCCCGCGGCGTCGTGAAGCGCGACCCGTCCCGCGTCCTGGGATTGTTGCTCCGGGCACCCGGCATCGTCATCGACCGGTCCCGCCGCACCTTGCCGACGGACGAGCATCTGGACCCGTCTACGGCTCGCGAGCGTCAGCACGGCTACTACGACGCGGCCGAGGCGTCGGCGGACCTCGCCTTTCTAGGCCGGATCCAGCGCGACGTCTCGACGTACGGTCTGCGGCACGACCCGGCGGTCCGCTTCGAGCGGCCGACGCTGATCGTGACGGGCCGGCAGGACACCACGGCCGGGTACGCCGACGCGTGGTCGATCCTCGACGACTATCCGCGCGCGACGTTCGCCGTCCTGGACCAGGAGGACCATTTCCTGCCAGGCCCCGGTGCGGCGCTGTACCGCGCACTGGTCGGGAACTGGCTGGACAGGGTCGAGCACCCGGACGCGTGAGGGGCGGAACGCGCGTCCGGGTGCTCGTGTGCGGGGTGGATCAGAAGTTCGGCCAGGCCCAGCCGAGGTAGTTGGAGAAGTACGGCAGCGCGCGCGTGCCGATCGCGCCGCTGACACTGGTGGCCCAGAACGTGCCGTCACCCTTGGCGACGCCGACGTGGCCGTAGGCGCTGATGTTCCAGAAGACCAGCGCGCCCTTCGGCGGGTTCAGGTCGCCGCGGTGCGCGGCGCCGCGGGCGACGGCGTCGTTCCAGTCGGCGATCGCCGAGGCCCAGATGCCGGTCTTCCCGTACGAGTTCTCGGCGGCCATCTCGCAGTACCCCTGGAAGGCGGTCGAGCCGTTGCGGGCGGCGTACCAGGCGACGGCCTTGTCGGCACGCGGGTTGTTCGTGCACAACGGCGCGACCAGGCCGCTGCTGCCGGTGTTGACGTAGGCGTCGGTGATGAAACCCTTGCCGGGGACGTGGTCCCAGATCAGGCTGCGGCCGAACTTGCCGGTCACCGGCTCGCCGTAGATCTGGCAGTCGATCTCGACCGGGCCGTCCGGCTGAGTGCCGACCGAGCCGAAGCTGGTCGCGTTGCCGGACCGGATCGCGACGCCGGTGTTGCTGTCGGTGTCGACGGTTCCGGTCGCGGCGCTGGCCGGGAGGGCGCCGGCGCCGACGAGGGCGGCGCCGCTGAGAAGGGTGACTGCGGTGAGGCGGGCGGTGATGCGCATGAGGGCGGTACGCATGGTGGTTTCCCTTCTGGAGTTGTTCTCGCAGGGAACCAAAAAGTGAGGGTGTTGTCGCAGTGGGCAACGAGGCGGGGCGGCGCCTCGGGCCGTCAGAAGTTCGGCTGCGCCCAGCCGAGGTAGTTGGAGAAGTACGGCAGCGCGCGCTTGCCGATCGCGCCGCTGACGCTGGTGGCCCAGAAGTTGCCGTCGCCGGTGGCCAGCCCGACGTGGCCGTAGGAGCTGATGTTCCAGAACACCAGGGCGCCCTTCGGCGGGTTCAGGTCACCGCGGTGCGCGGCGCCCCGGCGTACGGCGTCGTTCCAGTTCGCGATCGCCGACGCGTAGACACCGGTCCTGCCGTACGAGTTCTCGACGGCCTTCTCGCAGTAGCCCTGGTACGCGGTGGAGCCGTTCCGGGCGGCGAACCAGGCGATCGCGTCATCGGCCCGCGACTGCGGCGAGACGACGGTGCTGGTGGCGGGCGCGGCCGCCGAGGGGAGAACGGCGCCCGTGAGGGACACGATGGCGAGTGTGGCGGTGGCGATCAGACGCTTGAGCATGGTGATTCCCTTTCGCTCTGAACTGCCTGTTGGCTTGGATAAGTGCTTGTTTGTGAAGACAATCAGAGCGTGATCGGATTGTCGCAGTGGGCAACGGAACTGAATCACTGCGATTTGGTACTTTATGTAGATAAGTGACGGCGAGAGCGGAGAGTGCGCCGTGCGCCCAGCCCAGGCTCGGTACGTGATCGGAGCGCGCATGCGCGAGCTGCGCGAGGCCGCCGGGATGCCGTTGACCCGGGCCGCCGCCGAGTCCGGCTGGGACAAGGGCCACCTGTCCCGGGTCGAGCGCGGGCACACCAAGCCGAGCCGCGAGCTGATCGAGTGGTACGACGACTCGTTCGGGGCGAACCAGGCGCTGGTCAACCAGCTGATGGAGCTCGACGCCGCCGTCCGGGCCGGGCGGGACATGTCGCAGCGGGACATGCGCCGCCACGTGCAGCCGGTGCTGCTCGGCGGATCCGTGCCGATCGACCACCACCCCGACGACCGGGCGGAGCTGGTGGGGGAGACCGTGCCGGACGGCACCCAGGTGTGCCGGGAGCAGGTCTTCGAGAAGACGTGGATGATCCGCAACAGCGGTGAACGCCCGTGGCGCGACCGCTGGCTCACCCGCCAGGGCGCCGCCGGCACCCCCGGCTGGCTCCGCTCCCCGAACCGCGCCCCGGTCCCCGACGCCGAGCCGGGCGACATCGTCACGGTCGCGATGACGCTCCAGGCACCCTGCCAGGTCGGCGCCTCCACGGCGTACTTCAAACTCACCGACGAGGCCGGCCGCCTCTACTACCCCGGCCTGGAGTCCCCACCGCTCTACTGCACGATCTTCACGGTCTACGAGTTGTGACCTGAGACGGGACGCGGGAACCGGGGCCCTGTCATAGCAGGGCTCTGGTAGCCACGAGGGGGCTCATGTTGCACCTGGCGCCAGGCTGCGGAGGTGATCGGCGGTGGCGCGCGGGTGATCGAGATCGGTCCAGCCGACCCGCGCCACCCGGTACCCGAGTGCGCGGAGCCGGTCCTCCCGCCACTTCTCGGCGACGACAGTCGCGCCGCCGGCGCCGTACTTGACCGCGCCGTCGAACTCGACGATCAGGTTGCCGAACAGCAGGAAGTCCACGCGGGCGATCAGCCGGCCGCTCCGGTCGCGGATCTCCACCTGAAGCCTCGGTGCGGGCAGCCCCTCGTTCGACATCAGGACGCGCAGGCGTGACTCGCCGACCGACTCGCTGAGTCCGTCGGCGAACAGGGCTGCGGCCCGGGCCCTGGGTGAGCCGGGCCAGTGCTTGTGCCGTTCCGCCGCCGCGATCAGTTCGGCCGGCGCGACCAGTCGGCGATGGAGCGCGGAGTCGGCCAGTACGACACCGACCTCGTACGACGAGGTGGATGCCGTCTCCGCGACCGTTCGCTCCGGGGTAGTGACCCGGACGCGGGAGATCTCCATGATTTCGTCCGCCTCGATCGGTGAACGGTGCACCACCGTGATGCCATCAGAGCGCGTCCGCGACGCCGGTCGGGTGATGTGAACCTTGCTGAGGTCCAGTCCCCAGGTGGGTAGACCGTGCAGAACTGCGGCGGACTGGTGGCTGATGACGGCGCCTGGTCCCATTCGGCTGATGACGGCGTGAACGGACAAGAGATGCAGACGGCGCGCCCGCTCCCACGGCTGCTCGTGAGCGGGCCAGTCAGCTGGGTCGACGTACATGTCCCGGGACAGCCGCAGCCACTGCCCTTGCCGGACGCGCAACCGCAGTTCGCCCGCCGTGTAGCTGGCTCGCTGCGCGTCCGCCCGCGAGAACCACCCGCCGCGCTCGGCGGCCAATACCTTCAACTTGGGATTCATACCCCGGAACATGCAGCTGTTCGCACCCACCCGGGCCGGCCAATCCCCAGCCTGTGGATACTCGCCAGTTGCAACCTGAGACCGGAAATGGCCGCCTGGGCCCTGTAATAACAGGTCCCAGGTTGCCGCTTCAGGTCCCCGCAGCTCACTTGCGGGTGTCGTACTCCGCGTCGAGTTCGGCCTTGCGCTTGATCCAGCGTTCGCTGAGGCCCTTGACCTCGTCGCCGATGAAGTCGATGAAGCCCAGCGAGATCCGGATCCGGTGGTGGGCGTCGGTGCCGTCGCCGGAGGCGTCGAGGACCTTGCGCAGCGAGTCGGACCAGCGGATCAGCGAGGCGTTCTCGGTCATCATCGTCTGGTACCAGGCGTCGTCCTGGACGACGTAGACGTCGCGGCGGCTGCCGGGCTCGCGCTCGCGGGTCGCCAGGCGCAGCTGCAGCAGGTAGTTGACCGCACCGGAGACGGCGGCGGGGCTCGCCTGCAGCTGGTCGGACAGCTCGGCGGCCGTCATCCGTCCGGTCTCGCTGGACAGGATCGCGGCGAACACCCGGGCGGCCATCCGCGGCCAGCCCGTCTCGGCGAGCAGGTTGCCGAACTGCTCGGTGTACCGCCTGACGGCGTCGTCGTCTCGATGTGCGCTCACGGGCCCATCATCTCCTCCCCGGACAGCCTGACGTGTCAGAAACGCGTTAGGAAGATTCACAAACTTCTGAATGAAGTGTACGTTATGAATCATGACATCAGCCATCGTGGTCTCTGGACTGCACAAGTCGTACGGGAGTACGCACGCCCTCGACGGTCTCGACCTGGAGGTCGCGACCGGTGAGGTGCACGGCTTCCTCGGGCCGAACGGCGCCGGGAAGTCCACCACCATCCGCGTCCTGCTCGGGCTGCTCCGCGGTGATGCCGGCGATGTCTCGCTGCTCGGCGGGGACCCGTGGCACGACGCCGCGAAGCTGCACCGGCGGCTGGCGTACGTGCCCGGCGACGTGAACCTGTGGCCGAACCTGACCGGCGGCGAGGTGATCGACCTGCTCGGCCGGCTCCGTGGCGGGCTGGACGAGAAGAAGCGCGACGAGCTGCTGCGCCGGTTCGACCTCGACCCGACCAAGAAGGGCCGGACGTACTCCAAGGGCAACCGGCAGAAGGTGGCCCTGGTGGCCGCGCTCGCCTCGGATGTGGAGCTGCTGATCCTGGACGAGCCGACCTCCGGCCTGGACCCGCTGATGGAGGAGGTGTTCCGGCAGTGCATCGAGGAGGAGCGCCAGCGCGACCGCACCGTGCTGCTGTCGAGCCACATCCTGTCCGAGGTGGAGGCGCTCTGCGACCGGGTCAGCATCATCCGCCGCGGCAAGGTGGTCGAGACCGGCACGCTGTCGGACCTGCGCCACCTGACACGTACGTCGATCCAGGCCGAGCTGACCGGATCGCCGAACGGATTGGCCCAGCTGCCCGGCGTCCATGATCTCGACATCGAGGGCAACCGGGTGCGATGCGAGGTGGACACCGCCAAGCTCGACGCGGTGATGCGGCAGCTGTCCGCGAGCGGCATCAAGAGCCTGGTGGCGCAGCCGCCGACGCTGGAGGAGCTGTTCCTGCGGCACTACGAGGACGACGTCGACGAACCCCTGTCGGATCACGGGGCGGCTGTGCGATGAACGACTTTGTCGGTACTGGGACACTGGTACGGCTCGCGCTGCGCCGGGACCGGATCCTGATCCCGATCTGGATCGTCGTCTTCGTGATGTCGGCGGCCGGGTCGGCCAAGGCGTCCATCGACCTGTACTCCGACCAGAACGCGCTGGTCGAGGCGGCCCGTACGTCGAACGCGTCGCCGGCGCTGGTGTCGCTGTACGGGCGGATCTTCGACGAGTCGTCGCTCGGCGAGGTCTCGCTGTTCAAGCTCACCGCGTTCGGGGCGCTCCTGGTCGGGTTGCTCGGCGGCATGCTCGTCGTACGGCACAGCCGGAGCGAGGAGGAGTCCGGGCGGCTGGAGCTGCTGAGCGCCGGCGTCCTCGGTCGGTACGCCGCCCTGGCGGCCGCGCTGATCGTGTCCGGGGCGACCGTCGTCGTCCTCGGCCTGTTGACCGCGCTCTCGCTGATGGGGAGCGGACTGGACGCGAAGGGCTCGTTCGCCTTCGGACTGATGTGGGCGGCGGCCGGGCTGGCGTTCGCTGGTGTCGGTGCGGTGACGGCACAGGTCACGGAGAGCGCGCGGGCGGCGAACGGGCTGACAGCGATCGTGCTCGGGGTGTCCTACGTGCTGCGCGCGATCGGCGACTCGTCGGCCGACGGCAGTACGCAGTGGGTCTCGTGGTTGTCGCCGATCGGGTGGTCCCAGCAGGTCCGTGCGTACGCCGGCGACCGGTGGGCCGTGCTGCTGCTCCCACTTGTGTTCCTCGCGCTGCTGACCGCAGCGGCGACCGCCCTGATCAGACGACGCGACCTTGGCGCCGGTCTGGTCCGGCCGCGTCCCGGTCCGCCGCGGGCTGCCGCGTCGTTGCGCTCGCCGCTCGCTCTGGCCTGGCGTCTGCACCGGAGCTCGTTGTTCGCCTGGGGTTTCGCGTTCCTGCTGCTCGGCCTGCTGGTCGGCAACATCGCCAGCAACGTCGACGGGTTCGTCACCAGTGACAGCGCGAAGGAGATGGTGCAGAAGCTCGGTGGTGTGGAGGGCATCACCGATGCGTTCCTGGCGACCGAGCTGGGGATCATGGGACTGCTGGCATCGGCGTTCGGGATCCAGGCGGCGCTCCGGCTCAGGTCGGAGGAGACTGCTCTGCGGGCCGAGCCGCTGCTGGCGACCGGTGTGACCCGGGCGCGGTGGCTGGGGAGTCATGTGCTGATGGCGCTGTTCGGGACCGCTGTGCTGATCCTCGTGGCCGGTCTGGGGTCCGGCATCTCCAGTGGCGCCTCGCTCGGCAACATGGGGCGTCAGGTGCCACGCATGCTCGCCGGGGCCGCCGTACAGCTGCCGGCGATCTGGCTGGTGACCGGGCTCGTCGTCGTCCTCTTCGGGGTCGCGCCCAAACTGGTGACCGGCGGCTGGGCGCTGTACGGCCTGTTCCTGCTGATCGGGCAGTTCGGCGAGGTGTTCAACCTGCCGCAGTGGATGATCGACCTCAGCCCGTACGGCCACACGCCGCGGCTGCCCGGCGGTGAGTTCTCCGTCACGCCGGTCCTGTGGCTGACCGCGATCGCCGCCGCGCTCATGGCCGCCGGCTTCGTCACGTTCCGTCGCCGCGACATCGGCTGAATCCGGATCGCGCTGGTCTGAGGGGTCCAGCGCCCGCGGGCCCGCCCGGCACATCGCCGGGCGGGCCTGTTTACGATCGCTGCGTGTTCAGTGAGCGGCTGGTGGAGTTCTGGAGTGAGCGGCACCTGTGTGTGCTGGCTACGGCGCGCGCGGACGGGACCGTGCACGCGACGCCGGTCGGCGCGACGCTGGACGTCGAGGCCGGGCTGGTGCGGGTGATCTGCTCCGGTACGTCGTACAAGGCGCGCGCGATCCGGCGGCTCGGGGAGGCGGCGGTCGCGGTGACGCAGGTCGACGGCCGGCACTGGAGCACGATCGAGGGCCGCGCCGTGGTCAGCGACGACCCGGCCCGCGTGCGCGAGGCCGAACAGCGCTACGCCAAGCGCTACAAGGAGCCGCGCGTGAACCCGCAACGCGTCGTCATCGAAATCACCATCGCCAAGGTCCTCGGCAATGCCGGCTGACCCGATCACCGTCGTAGGCATCAGCCCCGCCGGCTGGCGAAACTTGTCGTCCCGGGCCCAGGAAGCGCTCCAGTCCGCCGAGGTCATCCTCGGCAGCCCCCGCCAACTCGCCCTCCTCCCAACACCCCACCCCACCCCGCCCCCCACCCACCCCCCGGCGGCGCCTTCCACGCCGCCCGCGGCGGCGCCTTCCACGCCGCCCGCGGCGGCGCCTTCCACGCCGCCTCCGGTGGTGCCTTCCACGCCTGCGGGGCCGGTCTCCGCCTCCGGCCCGCCAGCGGCCCCCTCACGCTCGTCCGCCCTCGACCCGTCCGGATCCCTCGGCGCGGAGCGTGTCGCCTGGGGTTCTCCGTTGTCCGAGGCTTTGCCTCGGTTGCTGGAGGAGTATCGGGGGCGGCGGATCTGTGTGCTTGCCAGCGGGGATCCGACGTTTCACGGGATCGGCACGACGCTGGTGCGGTTGCTGGGGGCCGATGCCGTGCGGGTGATTCCGCAGCCGTCGAGTGTCTCGCTGGCGTGTGCGCGGCTCGGCTGGGCGCAGGATCAGGTGCAGGTGGTCAGCCTGGTGAGCAACCCGGTCGAGCGCCTGCACCCGCATCTCCAGCCCGGTCGGCAGGTCGTGATCCTCAGCCGTGGCGCGCAGACGCCGGCCGAGGTGGCCGCCCTGCTGGTCTCCCGCGGCTACGGCGCCAGCGAGTTCACTGTCCTCGAACAGCTCAGCGGCCCGGCCGAACGCGTCCGTACGACGACCGCGGCCGACTGGTCCGACGACGTCGACCCGCTCAACGTGATCGCCGTCCGATGCGCGCCCGACGCGCCCGTCCTGTCGACGTCGCCAGGCCTGCCCGACGACGCGTACGAGAACGACGGCCAGCTCACCAAGCGCGAAGTCCGCGCCGTCACCCTGTCCCGCCTCGCGCCGGTCCCAGGACAACTGCTGTGGGACATCGGCGGCGGAGCCGGCAGCATCGCGATCGAGTGGTCGCGGCACCACCCGTCCTGCCGCGCGATCGCCGTCGAACGCGACCCCGACCGGGCGAAGCGCCTCGAGCGGAACGCGGCCGCGCTCGGCGCCGCGGTCGACGTGGTGGAAGGCGCTGCTCCGGCGGTGCTCGACGGTCTCGAGCCGCCGGACGCGATCTTCATCGGCGGCGGAGCGACGGCCGCGGGCATGTTCGACGCCTGCTGGAACGCGCTCAGACCCGGCGGCCGCCTGGTCGCCAACGGCGTCACGCTGGAGACCGAGTCCCTGATCGCCCAGTGGTACAAGGCCGTCGGCGGCGACCTCGTCCGCCTCGACGTGCAGCGCGCCTCCGCCGTCGGCACCATGACCGGCTGGCGCCCCGCCATGCCGGTGACCATCTGGAGCGTGACCAAGTGACGGTTCACTTCATCGGCGCCGGCCCCGGCGCCGCCGATCTCATCACGGTCCGCGGGCGCGACCTGATCGCCTCGTCGCCGGTCTGCCTGTACGCCGGTGCGCTCGTCCCGGTCGAGCTGCTCGAGCACTGCCCGCCCGGCGCCCGCAAGGTCGACACCGCGAACCTGACCCTCGACGAGATCGTCGCCGAACTCGCCACCGCGCACGCGGCCGGCCGCGACGTCGCCCGGCTGCACTCCGGCGACCCGTCCGTCTTCAGCGCGATGGCCGAACAGATGCGCCGCCTCGACACCCTCGAGATCCCGTACGACGTGACACCCGGCGTTCCGGCGTACGCCGCGGCCGCCGCCACCCTCGGGCGTGAGCTGACCGTCCCCGAGGTCGGGCAGACCGTCGTACTCACGCGGATCGGCGGCAGCGCCAGCGCGATGCCGTCCGGTGAGGATCTGGCGACGCTGGGCGCGAGCAGGGCGACGATCGTCCTCCATCTCGCGGTCCAGCAGATCGATCGGGTGGTCGGGGAACTCGTACCGAACTACGGCGCGGACTGCCCGGTCGCGGTCGTCGCGCGGGCCTCCCGGGACGACGAGGTGGTTCTCCGCGGGACGCTCGCGGACATCGCGGACCAGGTGAAGTCGGCCGGCGTCCGTCGTACCGCGGTCATCATCGCCGGAAAGGTGCTGTCGGCAACGGCCTTCCGGGACAGTCACTTGTACTCGGCCGATCGGACCCGATGAAGGTCCTGCTGCTCGGCGGCACTGGAGAGGCCCGCGAACTCGCAGCCGCCCTCAACGGCGCCGAGCTCGACGGTCTCGGCCGCGCCGGTGCGGGGCGTGCCGGTGTCGCGGGTGCCGGTGTCCAGGTTGTGTCGTCGCTGGCCGGGCGGACCTCCGATGCGCGGCTGCCGGCCGGCGAGGTCCGCGTCGGCGGGTTCGGCGGGGTGGACGGGCTTGTGGACTGGCTGCGGGAGCATCCGGTCGACGCGGTGGTCGACGCGACGCATCCGTTCGCGGCGAGCATCACCGCGAACGCGCTCGCGGCGACACACCTGGTCGGCGTACCACTGCTGGTACTGCGCCGCCCCGGATGGACGCCGGCGCCCGACGACACCTGGCACTGGGCCGACTCGACGTCCGCGGCCGCCGACCTGCTGCCCCGGCTCGGCACGCGCGCCTTCCTCACGATCGGGCGCCAGGGCCTCGACGCCTTCGCGAAGACCGGCCTGTGGACGCTCGCGCGCTGCGTCGACCCGCCCGCACCGCGCCCGGCCTGGTGCGAACTGATCCTCGCCCGCGGACCCTTCACGCTCGCCGACGAGCAGACGATCCTCCGCGACCACCGCATCGACGTACTGGTCACCAAGGACAGCGGCGGCCCGGCCACCGCCGCGAAACTCACCGCGGCCCGTCAGCACGGCATCCCCGTGCTCGTCATCCGCCGGCCACCACTGCCCGTCGGCCCCGAGGTCGTCGAGACGGTCGGCGAGGCGGTTCAGTGGGTGATCCGCGCCAGCCATTCGCCGAGTACGTGACGCTCCCCGTCGGTTAGCATCCCGAGCTCCGGCAGGTGAGCTCGCAGGGCGTTCGCGGCGGTCGTCGGGCCGGCGTTCCGGGTGCCGCCCGGCGCCGTGGTGTCCGGCGTCGTGATCGCGGCGACGACCGCGTCGAACATCGCGTCCGGGAGGCGAGGATCCCGCCGGTCCTCCGGGACCGCGAGCAGCGCGAGTACGGCGCCTGAGCCGGCTGCCTGGACCAGTTCGGCGGCCAGGTTCTCGTCGACGCGCAGGCGTCCGGCGGTCGCGATGTTGCGGATCCGGGTGCGTAGGATCGCCAGCCCTGCCTCGGCGGCCGCAGGGCGTTTCCCCGGTTGCGTGTCGGCGTACATCAGCAGGAAGAGCGCCGGGTTCGCCAGTCCGAAGCCGATGTGCAGCTCCCACCCCGCGCGCAGGTCCGCGATCGGGTCCGCCGCCGGATCGAGCGGCGGCTTGTCCGCGAGGTACGTGCTGAAGCCGTACTCGAGCACGGCCGCGAGCAGCCCGTCCTTGTCGCCGAACAGCCGGTAGATCGTCGGCGCCTGCGTCCCGGCCGCGGCCGCGACCGCCCGGGTGGACACCGCGTCGCGCCCGCCGGCCGCGAGCAGCCCCGCGGCGACCTCGACGATCTGCCCCCGCATCCGGTCGCGCCCACTCACACCGTCGGCGGTCGGCGTCTCGTCCGCCTGCAGCTCCTCCACGCGCCAACCGTAACGGCTCAGCTGGATGTTTCCAATGATAACGTTGCTCCGTATTCACTGATAACAAGGAGTTGCGCATGATCATCGTCACCGGAGCCACCGGCCGGCTCGGCCGTGCGGTCGTCGACCGCCTCGCCGACCGCGTCCCCACCGACCAGCTCGCCGTCAGCGTGCGGGATCCACAGAAGGCAGCGGACCTCGGCGGTCGTGGAATTCGGGTACGGCGCGGGGACTTCGACGACCCGGACTCGCTCGCGACCGCGTTCGAAGGTGCCGCGCAGGTACTGATCGTCTCCGGCGCGGTCGATCCCGAGCCGCACCACAAGGCCGCCGAGACGGCCAGGGCGGCCGGCGCCGAGCGCGTCCTCTACACCAGCCACCAGGCCGCGAATCCGGACTCGCTGTTCAGCGCGACCCGCGGCCACGCCGCGACCGAGCAGTACCTGGCCGCCTCCGGCGAACCGTTCACGGCCCTGCGCAACGGGTTCTACGCGAGCACGCCGGCGTACATGCTCCGGTCCGCGCTGGAAACGGGCGAGCTCGTCCTTCCAGAAGACGGCCCGTTCTCCTGGACCGCGCACCGAGATCTGGCGGACGCGGCCGCGATCGCGCTCACCGAGCCCGGCCGTCTGGACGGCATCACCGCGCCGCTGACCGGGCAGGAGCTGTTCGACTACACCGACATCGCCGCGATGGCGTCAGGCCTCGTCGGCCGGAAGATCACCCGCGTCACGGTGCCGGACGAGGAGTGGAAGCAGGCCGCGCTCGGCCGCGGGCTGCCGGAGTTCGTGGTCGACCTGACGCTGGGCATCTTCGCGGCCGCCCGCCGCGGAGAGTTCGCCGTCGTCGACCCCACGCTGCCGGAGCTCCTGGGCCGCCCGGCGACGACGCTCCGCGAGGTCCTCGCCGCCGAGCTCGGCGGGTGAGGTCCGCCACCTCACGGGCTCACCGCCTGGCGGTGAGCCCACGGGCGGTCGCTACATTGACGCCATGGGGATTCAGATCGCGCCGAGCATCCTGTCCGCCGACTTCGCGCGGCTGTCCTACGAGGCGGCCGCGGTGTCGAACGCCGACTGGCTGCATGTCGACGTGATGGACAACCACTTCGTGCCGAACCTGACCCTCGGGATGCCGGTGGTCGAGTCACTGGCCAAGGCGACCGACATGCCGCTCGACTGCCACCTGATGATCGAGGACCCGGACCGCTGGGCACCGGGGTACGTCGAGGCGGGCGCGTCGAGCGTCACCTTCCACGTCGAGGCCTGCCGGGCGCCGATCCGGACCGCCCGGGAGATCCGGGCCAAGGGCGCGCGGGCCGCGATGGCGCTGCGGCCGGCCACCCCGATCGAGCCGTACGAGGACCTGCTGTCCGAGCTCGACATGATCCTGATCATGACCGTCGAGCCCGGCTTCGGCGGGCAGAAGTTCCTCGACGTCTGCGTGCCGAAGATCCGCCGCACCCGGCAGTTGCTCGACAAGCACGGCCTCGACCTGTGGATCGAGATCGACGGCGGCGTCTCGGTCGAGACCATCGAGCGCTGCGCCGAGGCCGGCGCCGACGTGTTCGTGGCCGGCTCGGCCGTCTACGCCGCCGACGACCCGAACGCGATGGTCGAGCAGCTACGCGGTCTCGCCGAGCAGTCCTCCGGTCGATAGATCGGCTTCGGCGGGCGCTGCCTCGGGCGGCACCCGCAGCAGCAACACGGTGGAGATCGCCGAGAGTACGGCGGCCAGCAGCCACACGTACCGCACGCCGAAGCCCTCGATCACCGCACCCGCCACGGCGGACCCGATCGCCGCACCGCCCATCGCCGCGCTGCCCATCCAGCCGAACACCTCGGTCCGGGCCACGTCGGGCGTCAACGCACCCAGCCGCTCGTACAGCGCGCCGATCGCCGGCGCCAGCGTCAGCCCCGACACCGTCAACGCGATCCCGAGCGACACCGGCGACCAGGTCGCGAACACGCACAGCAGCATGCCCGCCCCGACGAGCGCGGCCCGCCGCCACAGGTACGACGTCCGCCGGCCCGGCAACGCGCCCGCGACGGCACCGCCGACCAGGCTGCCGAACGCCCAGACGGCCTCGAAGATACCGGCGATCAACCGCTGCCCGTGATCGTCGGCGAACGCGACGATCGCCAGCGAGATCCCGTTGAACGACATGATCCACAGCCCGAACGCGAGGATCAGCGGCAACCGGTGCCGATGCCACAGCAGCTGCCGCGCGGTCAACGGCACCGCGGCATGATCGTCGTGGGGGAGCGGGCCCGGTTGTCGCAGCGCATACCACCAGATGAAGAGCGCCGACATCGCTGCCGCGAGCAGGACGCCGAGTCGCGGGCTCGCCACGCTCACCGCGGTCGCGCCGAGCATCGGCCCCACCATGAACAAGAGCTCCTGCGCGGTCGCGTCCACGGCGTACGCCGTCCGGAGCGCCGGGCCGTGCACCACGCGGGGCCAGGCCGCGCGCAACGTCTGCATCACCGGTGGGACGAGGGCTCCCGCGATGATGGTGAGCACAGGCAGCAACCGATACAGCCCGGCGGGTAGCAGCGCGATCGCGAACAGCGCGACGCTCCACGACAGCCCGGTGATCAGCAGCACGCCTCGGGCGCCGCGACGGTCGGCCGCGCGGGACCACAGCGGACCGGCGATCGCCATACCGATCGAGTACGCGCCCGCGACGACACCTGCCCAGCGGAACGAGCCGCTCGCGTCCTTGGCCAGGAACGCCACCGGAACCATCGTCGCGAGCACGGGCAGGCGCGCGAGCAGCGACGACAACAGCAACGCCGTCACGCCGTGCGTTCGCCACAACTCCCGGTAGCCGCCCAAGTCCATGCCTTCATCCTGAACGCCGCCACCGACAATTACGATGACGCCATGACCGACCCCAAACCGGTGCAGACCTGGCTGACCGACATGGACGGCGTTCTCGTGCACGAGGAGCGCGCCATCCCCGGGGCCAGTGAGTTCATCGGAGCGCTGCAGGCGTCCGGCAAGAAGTTCCTGGTGCTCACCAACAACTCGATCTTCACCCCGCGCGACCTGCGGGCCCGCCTGCTTGCCGCCGGCATCGACATCCCGGAGACGTCGATCTGGACCAGCGCGCTCGCCACCGCGCAGTTCCTGGACGACCAGCGGCCGCACGGGACGGCGTACGTGATCGGTGAGGCCGGGCTGACCACGGCGCTGCACGAGATCGGGTACGTGCTGACCGACCGCGACCCGGACTACGTGGTCCTCGGCGAGACCCGGACGTACTCGTTCGAGGCGATCACCAGGGCGATCCGCCTGATCGCGGAGGGCGCCCGGTTCCTCGCCACCAACCCGGACCCGACCGGCCCGTCACAGGAGGGCCCGCTGCCCGCGACCGGCTCGGTGGCCGCGCTGATCACCCGCGCGACCGGCGTCGCGCCGTACTTCGTCGGCAAGCCGAACCCGCTGATGATGCGCAGCGCGCTGAACCGGATCGAGGGACACTCCGAGACGACCGTGATGATCGGCGACCGGATGGACACCGACATCATCAGCGGTCTGGAGGCGGGCCTGCGCAGCGTACTCGTGCTGTCCGGTTCGACCGGGGAGCACGAGGTCGAGCGCTTCCCGTACCGTCCGACCCGCGTGGTCCAGTCGATCGCCGACGTCGTACCGCTGGTGACCGCGCTGTCCTAGCAGGTCAGGGTGCGGAAGCCGTAGCCCTGCGCCTTCAGGTTCTGAAGGATCACCGGCAGGGCGGCGATGGTCTGCGTGCGGTTGCCGCCGCCGTCGTGCATCAGGATGACCGAGCCGTTGTGCACGTTCTTCAGCACCCGCTGCTCGATCGCCGCGACGCCGGGCCTCGTCCAGTCCCGCGAGTCCACGGTCCACACGACGAGGTCCTTGCCGAGCGCCTTCGCCCGTTGCCGGACGGCCGCGCTGACCCCGCCGTACGGCGGCCGCAGACAGCCCGGCGTACTCCCGGTCTGCGCCTGGATCACCTGGTCCGTCGACGTGATCTGCTGCCGGAACGCGGCCGCGCCGAGGTGCCGGAGGTCGGCGTGCGTCCAGGTGTGGTTCTGCACGCTGTGGCCGGCCGCGTGGATCCGCTTGGTGAGCTCGGGATGCTTCCGGACGTTCTGCCCGACCTCGAAGAACGTCGCCTTGGCGTCGTACTTCGCGAGGATGTCGAGCACCTTCGGGGTGAACTCGGCATCCGGCCCGTCGTCGAACGTCAGGACGACGTATTTCGCCGGCAGCGGCGTCGCCGACGGGGTGGCCGCGGCGGCCGCCGCGGACGGACCGGGCGTGGCCGCGGGCGTGGGTGGTTTGGCCGGTGACTTCGCCGCCGCGACGACAACCGTGCCGATCACCGCGCTCACCAGCATCATCATCGCCAGACCGATGACCCTGTTCCCCGTGCGCGTCAAGCGAACGTCCATTGGCCCCCCAGGGCGGTGGGTGGTTCACATCCTCACTGATGTCACCGAGATCTCAATGACATCTCACTGCACGACCTCACTGCATCTTTGGCGAACCACCGCCGAAAGCCAGCGACCACGCCGCTTCCGCGTCAACGATCTACGGATACCGGACGCGCGACGTGGTTTCTCAGAGCACCTGGGACAGGAACTGGCGCAGTCGGGGCGACTCGGCCGCGGTGAAGATCTGCTCGGGCGCGCCGGACTCGACCACGACGCCCTGGTCCATGAACGCGACCTGGTCGGCGACCTCGCGGGCGAAGCCCATCTCGTGGGTGACCACGACCATCGTCATCCCGGTCGCGGCGAGGTCCGCCATCAGCGCCAGCACACCCTTGACCAGCTCGGGGTCGAGCGCCGACGTGGCCTCGTCGAACAGCATCACCTCGGGCTCCATCGCCAGCGCCCGCGCGATCGCGACCCGCTGCTGCTGCCCGCCGGACAGGTTCCCGGGCCGCGCGTCGGCCTTGTGCGCCAGGCCGACCAGCTCGAGCTGTGCGCGGGCCGCGGTCCGAGCCGCCTCCACGTCGAGCTTCTTCAGCTTGCGCAACGGCAGCGTGATGTTGTCGATCACGCTCTGGTGCGGGAACAGGTTGAAGTGCTGGAACACCATCCCGATCCGGCGCCGCAGGACGTCGGGATCGCCCCGCAGGACGGACTCGCCGCCGAGCTTCACGTCGCCGGCGTCCGGCTCGAGCAGCCGGTTGATCGCCCGCAGCAAGGTCGACTTGCCGGACCCGGACGGGCCGATCACGCACGCGGTCCGCCCGGCCGGTACGACGAGATCGACGCCGCGGAGCACCTTGGTGCTGCCGAAGGCCAGCTCGACGCCGGACACCTCCAGGCTCGTGGCCTCAATGGTTCGCATGCGCGAGCTCCTCCAGCTTGACGTCCTCCGGCCCTGACGGTCCCGTGGGCCGGCCTTCGCGCAGCCGCTTGTCGAAGTGGTTCACCAGGTGCGTCAGCGGCACGGTGATGATCAGGTAGAAGATGCCGGCCAGCAGCAACGGTGAGAGGTTGCCGTTGGTGGCGGCCGCGTCCTGCCCGATCCGGAACAGCTCGCGCTGACTCGCCAGCAGCCCGAGGAAGTAGACCAGGCTGGACTCCTTCACGAGCGCGATGAACTGGTTCACGAGCGCCGGCAGCACCCGCCGGACCCCTTGCGGGATGACGACCAGCCGCATGCCGCTGGTGTAGCTGAAGCCGAGCGCCCGGGCGGCCTCGAGCTGACCCTTCTCCACGCTCTGGATGCCGGAGCGGAAGATCTCGCCGATGTACGCGGCGGCGATCAGTGAGAGCGCCAGGATGCCGAGGGGATACGGGTTCGGGCCCCACCAGTGGCGGGTGATCGGCGACAGGCCCTGGCCGATCAGCAGGATGGTCAGGATCGCCGGCAGGCCGCGGAAGATGTCGGTGTAGATCTTCGCCGGCCAGCGCAGCCACGGCTTCGTGGACAGGGCGAGGACCGCCACGATCATGCCGAGCACGGTGCCCAGCACGACCGAGGCGGCCGCCAGGATGAGGGTGTTGACCAGTCCTACCTTCAGCATCTCGGGTAGCACCGCCTTCATCGACTCCCAGTCGAGGAAGGTGTCACTCAGGGTGGACCAGATGTCCATCAGGCTTTGGGAGCCGTGAACTTGACCGATCCGCTGCCCGGCTTGAAGTTCACCGGGACGGCGCGACCGGGGTAGTACTGCTCGACCAGCTTGGTCCAGGTGCCGTCGGCGATGACCTCGTCGAGCGCCTTGTTCACCGCTTCGCGGAGCTTGTCGTTGTTCTTGGCCACGGCGAAGGCCATCGGCGCGTCGCTGAGCTCCTTCGCGGCCAGGATCACCGTGCCGCCGCCCTGCTCCTTGGCCATCTTCTCGCCGATCTCGGCAGGCGAGACCCAGGCGTCCGCCGTACCGGCCTTGAGCTGGCCGAGCGCGGCGTTGTAGTTCGGCACGCGGACCGGGTTCAGGTTCTTGCTCGTGGCGTAGTCGTCCTGGACGGTGCCCTGCACGACCACGACCCGCTTGCCGCTGAGCTGGTCGAACGTGGTGATCCCGGAGTCCTTGGTGGTGTTCAGGCCGAGGTAGCCAAAGTCATAGCCGTTGCTGAACGCAACGGTCTTCTTACGGGCCTCGGTGATCGTGATCGACGAGCTGCCGAGGTCGAACTGACCGCCGTTCACCTGCGACAGCAGGGCGGAGAAGTCGGTCCCGACGAACTCCGGCTTCAGGTTCAGCTTCGCCGCCACCGCGGTGATCAGGTCGTTGTCGAAGCCGGTGAACTTCCCGTCCTTGACGTACACGTTCGGCGGCGCGTCGGTGAGCGTGCCGATCCGCAGCGTCCCCGCCGTCATCAGGCCCAGATCCTGGCCGCCCGCCGCGGCGTCGTCCCCGTTGCTGCCACAGGCAACCATCGCGCTCGCCAAGGTGATGGCCCCGACCACTGCGACAACCCGCCGAAAAGCGCCGAACGCGCGCACAACTGTCTCCTCACAACGTCAACGAAAGCAGGACGGTTCGCCCCTGCCGCAGCAAGCCAACACCAGGCCCGCGGCCCGCATTCCGTCCTGACGAAGCGTGAGACGGCGCCGAATGTCTACTCCGGTTGTGCTATATCAGAGCGATCAGCCGTGATGCCGGTCATAGTGCGCGAGCGCGTCGGCGGTCCGACCGGTGCCGTAGGCAAGTAACAGCTCGGCCACCCCGGGTGACACCGCGGCCGCCGCGGTGGCCGCCCGCTGGATCTCGTCGGCGGACGCGACCGCCCGGAACAGGTCCTGCAGCTCCCGGACGACGGCGCGGGCCGACGGCGCCAGGGCCGGCGACACGTCGGGCGGCCCGCCGGGGATCGTCAGCGGGCGCACGAACCGGGCCGGCGGATCGACGGGCTGCCCGGCCGGGGCCGATCGCTGCAGGTGCGCGGTCGTCGGCCGTGTGTAGGCGCTGGTGGCGGCGCGGATGCCGTCCAGCTCATGGGCGATGTGCTCGGGCTCGATACCGCCGGCCACGGCCAGGTCGGCGAGCTCGGACACGGCCCGCAGCCGGGACACGACGGCGGGATTGCCGATCTTCACCCGCTGCGCGCTGACCAGCTGCGAGAGCATCGGCGCGGACAGCCCGATCACCTGCGCGAGCCCGCCCTGGGTCAGGCCGAGCGCCGCGGTGATCCGCCGGACCACCTCGCCCAGCGGCTCGCCGTACAACTCGACCTGCTGCTGCAGGTTCTGCGCCGTCTGCTCCATGCAAAGATCTTCGCATTCGCGAACCCGAATATCCAGCCTGGAACCGACTTGACATTTGCGATAGCAAACTGCGAAGGTTTGCGGCAGCGAATCTCAGCGGAGGACAACGATGACGACTCACCAGGCTCACCGCCGCCCCGCGGTGTGGGCGCTCCTCGCCGTCACGCTCGCCGCCGTCCTGGGCGGTCTGACCGCGCCGGCGGCGCTGGCGGACCCGGCCCCGATGGGCGGCAGGCTCGTGCTGGTGCTCGACTCGTCCGGCTCGATGGCGGAGCCGGCCGGCGACGGGCAGACCAAGATCGCGGCCGCGCGCACCGCGCTGACCAGCGTGGTGAGCAAGCTTCCGGACGGCGCCGAGGTCGGCCTCCGGGTGTATGGCGCGACCGTGTTCAAGCGCACCCAGGCCGGCGCCTGCACCGACACCCAGCTGACCGTCCCGATCGGCACCGGCAACCGGCCGCAGTTGCAGGCGGCGATCGCCAGGTACAAGCCTTTTGGTGAGACGCCGATCGCCTACGCCCTCCAGCAGGCGGCGAAGGATGTCGGGCCGGTCGGCCAGCGCACGATCGTCCTGGTCTCCGACGGTGAGGCCACTTGTGCGCCCGAGCCGTGCGCGGTCGCGCGGTCGATCGCGAAGCAGGGCATCGATCTGAAGATCGACGTCGTCGGGTTCCGCGTCGGCGGGAAGGCGCGCAGCCAGCTCCAGTGCGTGGCTCGCGAAGGCCGCGGCGACTACTACGACGCGGACTCGACCGTCGACCTCGAGGCGGGCCTGGACCGGTTGTCCACCCGCGCGTTCCGCCCGTTCCGGCTGTCGGGCACGCCGGTGCGGGGCGCGGCGCAGCAGGAGGGCGCGCCGGTGCTTGCCCCCGGCCACTACCTGGACACGTTCGGCACCGACCGGACCGCGAGGTACTACACGATCAAGCGGACGATGGCGAAGTCGACGCTGCGGGCCGGGATCAGCTTCCGGCGACCGGTCCCCGGCGGCTCGGTGATCGAGGCCGCGGTGAAGCTGAACACCCTGAGCGGTGAGACGTGCGGCTGGAGCTATCCGCTGTCGTTCGAGGGTGAGCAGGGCGTCGCCACCGGTTCGGCGTCCAGCTGGGCCGGGGACTACCCGAAAGAGTGCGCGACCGACGAGCAGTTGGTGCTCACGGTCTCGGGCGGCAGGGACTTCGCCCAACTCAAGTCCGCGCCGTACGAGTTGCGTGTCGACGAGGAGCCGGCCGTCGAGTCCACCGCGAACCTGCCGGCCGAGGCGGGGGATCCGGCGTGGACGCCGATGCCGGGGGCGACGCCGCGCGAGATCGTCCCGGGCTCGAGCTTCGCCGACGCGCCGCTGGTCGCCGCCGGCAGCTACAAGACCACGCTGATGCCCGGCGAGGTCCAGCTCTACAAGGTGAAGGCCGACTGGGGCCAGCGGATCCAGGCGCAGGTGTCCGTCCCGGAGCTCGGCGCGGCGACCAGGAAGGCCGTGGACGTCGGTCGGTATCTCGATCTGGACGTGATCTCGCCGACCGGGGAGGACGTGTACGCCGTGTTCGCGAAGAAGGTGCCCAGTGGGGCCGGCAAGCGCGCGGTGCTCGACCCGAACGGCACGGTGAAGGGGATCACCACGAAGGAGATCCGGTACCTGAACCGCGACGGTGCGAACAACCAGGACACCGGGACGTCGCTGCCGGGGGAGTACTACGTCGCGGTGTCGATGACGCGGAAGACGGACGACAAGGCGTTCACCGTTCCGATGACGCTGACGGTCGGCTTGGTCGGCACGGCGGGAGCGGGCAAGCCGACGTACGTGGACGGCGCGACGCCGGTGGCCGGCGAGTCCGTGACACCGAGCAGCACCCCGTCGCCGGAGTCGGGTCAGCCCAACCAGGCGAGCGGTCCGGTCCAGGGGCGGGTCGACGGCGGCGACAGCGATGACAGTGCGCCGGTCGCTCTGGTGGCGGGTCTGGCCGGCGGTGGTGTCGTGCTCCTGATGGTTGGCGCGCTGCTGGTGGTCCGGCTGCGGCGGTAAGTTCTGGGCGGTGGAGGCGTTTGCGGGCCGGTATCGGCTGATCGACCTGATCGGGACCGGCGGCATGGGGTCGGTCTGGCGGGCGTGGGATCTGCGGCGGTCGACCTTCGTCGCCGCGAAGGTTCTCGGCCAGCACGATGCGGCGACGCTGCTGCGGTTCGTCCGGGAGCAGTCGCTGCGGATCGAGCATCCACACGTGGTCGCTCCGCACGGGTGGGCCGCGGACGACGACAAGGTCGTGTTCGCGATGGACCTGGTCCGGGGTGGTTCGGTGGCGACCCTGCTCGGCGATCACGGTCCGCTGCCGCCGGCGTACGTCGCCGTACTGCTGGATCAGTTGCTGTACGGGCTGTCCGCGGTGCATGCCGCCAGGGTGGTGCACCGGGACGTCAAGCCGGCCAACCTTCTGCTCGACGTGACCGGGACCGGGCGGCCGCACCTGCGGCTGTCGGACTTCGGTGTCGCCGGTCTGCTCGACGAGCCGCGGATGACCCGCCACAGCACGGTCCTCGGGACGCCCGGCTATCTCGCACCCGAGCAGCTCGCGGGCGCGGACCCCGATCCCCGGCAGGACCTGTACGCCGTCGGCGCCGTCGCCATCGAACTCCTCACCGGCGAACGCCCCGACGCAACCGGCCCACTCCCGCAGCTGGACGGCCCACTGGGCGACTTCATCAACAACCTCACGGCCAAAGACCCGTCCGACCGTCCCGACTCCGCCACCACCGCCGGCCGCCTGCTGTCCGCGACGGGAGCCGTCCCACCCCAGCCCGCCACTCCCTGGGCCCAAACCCCCGACACCCCCGAAGTCTTCGACCAACTCCCACCCCTCCCCGCCGACTGGACCTCCACGACCCCGCCGAAGGCACCCAACGCACCGACCCCGCCGCACGCCCCGGGCACCGCCGTCGGCGCGACCGCCGTGGCCGGCTACCCCGCCACCGTCAGGTGGGCTCCCGCGCCCCCGCCGAACGCACCCAACCCACCGCACGCCCAGACCGCCTCGGGCGGCCGGGCCGCCGCCGGGCGAAGCTCGTCCGGCGGGCGGGGTGGGTCGGGCAGGTTGTTGTGGGTGGTGGCTGTGGCTTGTTTCGTGGGAGCGGCCGGGCTGCTGGGGAGCGCTGCCTGGTTGCTGTTGCGCTGACGGAATTCCACCGGACGGCGGGCGCGGTGCGTGGAAGACTTCTGGTGATGGATGCGCCAGTGGTCACCGCGCCGAGGACCGGTCGGCTGACGTTCCTGATCGCCGCGCTGGCGATCACGACGACCGTCGGGTACGGCGTGCTCACCTACGCGTTCAGCGCCCTCGTCGGGCCGATGAGCAACGAGCTCTCCGTCTCCACGACCACCGCGGTCGGCGCGTCGACGATCGCCGTCCTGGTCAGCGGCCTCATCTCGATCCCGGTCGGCCGTCGGCTCGACGTCCGCGGCGGACGCGGCCTGATGACGTCCGGCTCACTTCTCGCCGCGGCCGCCGTCCTCGGCTGGTCGCAGGTCCAGAACACCGTCCAGCTCTACGCCGTTTTCGCAGTGATCGGCGTCGCGAGCGCCATGGTCCTGTACCCGCCCGCCTTCGCCGTCGTGGTCGCCGTTGCCGCCCCGACGGCCCGGACGAGCTCGATCCTCACCATCACGATGGTCGGCGGCCTGGCCAGCTCGATCTTCATCCCGCTCACCGGCTACCTCGCCCACTCCCTCGGCTGGCGCGCCGCGCTGCTGGTCCTGGCCGGCGTCCTCGCCGTCATCACCATCCCGCTGCACTTCCTCGCCGTACCCGGGCAAGCGCCACGACCCGCGACCACGAAACACCCCAGATCACCGGCCAGAGTGCTGCACGATCCCGGGTTCTGGCTGCTCGCCGGCGCGTTCGTCGTACACAGCGCGGGGCTGGCCGTGATCGCGGTCCACCTGGTCCTCTACCTCGTCAGCCTGGGGCATCCGCCGGCGCGGGCGGCGAGCCTGGCCGGACTGCTCGGCCTGATGTCGGTGACCGGGCGGTTGGTGGCCAGCGTGTCCGCCCGGTGGTTGCCGATGGCGACGGTCACCGCGCTGATCCTGGTCGTCCAGGGCGTCGCGGTCGCGCTGCTGCCGGCCGTCGGACGCCACGTCGGCGGGGCGATCGCCTGCCTGGTCCTGTTCGGCCTCGGTTTCGGGGTGTCGTCGATCGCGACCCCGGCGATCCTGCTCGACCGGTACGGCGCGAGCGGCTTCGGCACGATCGCCGGGATGCTCGGCACCCCGACCACGATCGCGAAGGCCGTCGGGCCGCTCGCCGGCGCCGCGCTGGCCGGCGCGTTCGGGTACCGGCCGCTGATCCTCGCTGTGGCCGTCGGCTGCGCGCTGGCAGGTGCGGCGCTGGCACTCACCCGGCGACTGGTTCCGCCGGCGTCGACCAGGATGTGACCTGGGTCGTGGTGCGGGTTGCGGAGGAGGGCATACTTGAAACACGAGTGAACCCACTCGCGTGCTCCGGGGTCGGTGTAATTCCGAGCCGGCGGTAACAGTCCGCGACCCGGTCGCTGCGGTATGGCGACCGGTTGACCTGGTGGAATTCCAGGACCGACGGTGAAAGTCCGGATGGGAGGCGCACGCGGTCGGCGGGTGCGCTCTGGCGCCCTACGGCGCGGAGCGTGGGCTGTGACGGCCCGCGGGACGCGACGGCGAAGGTCCGGCGACGGGCCGGGTGCCGGGACCGGTGAGGTCCCGGCGGGCGGTGGAGCGGACGTGCCGGCCGGAGGCCCCGGAGTGCGTCCGTGACGACGAGGGGCCCCAGCAGTGAACGACGCGTCGCCGATCGACATCGCCTGGATGAGGCGTGCTGTCGAGTTGGCTGCGAGAGGTGTCGGCAGCACCCATCCCAATCCGGTGGTCGGGTGTGTGATCACCGGCCGCGACGGCCATCCGGTGGGCGAGGGCTTCCATGCCGTTGCCGGCGGCCCGCACGCCGAGGTCGAGGCGCTCCGGATGGCCGGCGACCGCGCCCGCGGCGGGACGGCGTACGTCACGCTCGAGCCGTGCAACCACACCGGCCGGACCGGTCCGTGCGCGGATGCGCTGATCGAGGCCGGGATCGCGCGCGTCGTGTACGCCGTCCCCGATCCGAACCGGACCGCCGCGGGCGGCGCCGAGAAGCTGCGGGCCAAGAACATCGAGGTCGTCGAGGGCGTCCTGCGCTCCGAGGCCGAGGCGGTCAACTACGTCTGGCTGCACAGCGTGCGGGTCGGCCGCCCGTTCGTCACCTGGAAGTTCGCGACCACGCTCGACGGGCGGTCCGCGGCGCCGGACGGGACCAGCAAGTGGATCACCGGCCCGATCGCCCGGGCCGACGTGCACCGGCTGCGGGCCGAGTGCGACGCGATCGTCGTCGGCACCCAGACGGTGCTGAACGACGACCCCGAGCTGACGGTCCGCGACGAGAACGACGTCCCGGCGGCGCGGCAGCCGCTCCGGGTGGTCGTCGGTGACCGCGAGATCCCGCCGACCGCGCGAGTCCGCAACGACCGCGCGGAGACCCTGCTGCTGCCGACCCACGATCCCGCCGAGGTGCTCCGGCAGCTGGACGACCGGCAGATCCGGCACCTCTGGCTCGAAGGCGGCCCGACGCTGGCCGCCGCGTTCCTGCGCGCCGGTCTGGTCGACCAGATCGTTGCGTACGTCGCCCCGGCCGTGCTCGGCTCCGGCTACGCCGCGGTCGGCGACCTCGGCGCGGAATCGATCGACCACCTGCGGCGGTTCAAGCTAGCGGACGTCACCCGCCTCGGCGACGACGTCCGGCTGACCCTGGTTCCTCTGGGAGGAAAGTAGATGTTCACCGGCATCATCGAAGAACTCGGCACGGTCGAGTCCCTGGATCTGCTGGACGGTGACGCCGCGCGGCTCACCATCCGCGGTCCGAAGGTGACCGAGGACGCCGCGCACGGCGCCTCGATCGCGGTCAACGGCTGCTGCCTGACGGTGGTGGAGTACGGCGGTGGCGTGTTCACCGCGGACGTGATGCGCGAGACGCTGCAGCGGACCAGCCTCGGCGGCCTGGAGAAGGGCTCGCCGGTCAACCTCGAGCGGGCCGTCGCCGCGCACGAGCGGCTCGGTGGCCATATCGTCCAGGGCCACGTCGACGGCACCGGCACGATCGCCTCCCGCACCCCGGCCGAGCGCTGGGAGGACGTCCGGGTCGCGACGTCCCCGGAGATCCTGCGGTACGTCGCCGAGAAGGGATCGATCGCGATCGACGGCGTCTCGCTGACCGTGACCGACGTCGACGACGCGACCGGCACGTTCGGGGTCAGCCTGATCCCGACCACGCTCGAGCTGACCGTGCTGGGCGCGAACAAGGTGGGCGACACCGTCAACCTCGAGGTCGACGTGATCGCGAAGTACGTCGAGCGGCTGCTGACCGCCGGCACCGGGCAGGACAACGGAGGCGAGAAGTGAACGCGATCGACTGGCTGTTGCACTCCCAGGTGACGATCGCCGGGTCGCCGGTGCTGGTCCGGGAGATCGTCGGCAACGTGTTCGGTCTGGCCAGCGCGCTGTTCGGCATGCGCCGGCTGGTCGCCGCGTGGCCGGTCGGCATCGTCGGCAACGTGCTGCTGTTCACCGTCTTCGTCGGCGGGATCTTCGACACGCCGCAGGACAAGGACCTCTGGGGCCAGGCCGGCCGCCAGGTGTTCTTCGCGCTCGTCAGCCTGTACGGGTGGTACCGCTGGTACCAGACCCGTCACCACGGCGCGGACAAGGGTGTGCAGCCGCGCTGGGCGACGACGCGTGAGCGGCTCGAGCTCGGCGGTATCGCCGTGGTGCTGTACGCGATCGCGTACTTCGTGCTGCGCGAGCTCGGCTCGTGGGGCCCGCAGTGGGACGCGTGGATCCTCACCGGGTCGATCCTGGCGACGTACGGGATGGCGCGCGGCTTCGTCGAGTTCTGGCTGATCTGGATCGCCGTCGACGTGGTCGGCGTACCGCTGCTGATCCAGGCGAAGTTCTACCCGTCCGCGTCGATGTACATCGTGTACGGGCTCTTCTGCGTGGTCGGCTTCGCGTCGTGGTGGAAGATCCAGAACCGTGAGCGGATCGAGACTCCTGAACCGGTGGTGGTGGGTTAGATGGGTGACGTGCTGAAGCTCGACACGATCGAGCACGCGATCGAGGAGATCCGCGCCGGGCGGCCGGTGATCGTCGTCGACGACGAGGACCGCGAGAACGAGGGCGACCTGATCTTCGCCGCCTCCAAAGCGACGCCGGAGCTGCTGGCGTTCCTGATCCGGTACAGCTCCGGTGTGGTGTGTGTGCCGATGGAGGGCTCGGAGCTCGACCGGCTCGGGATCCCGCTGATGACGCCGCACAACCGGGAGCGGATGCGGACGGCGTACACGATCTCGGTCGACGCGCGCGACGGCATCTCCACCGGGATCTCCGCGGCCGACCGGGCGCGGACGATCCGGGTGCTGACGGACTCCGCCTCCGAGCCGTACGACCTGGTGCAGCCCGGGCACGTGTTCCCGCTGCGCGGTCGCGAGGGCGGCGTCCTGGTCCGCCCCGGACACACCGAGGCGTCGATCGACCTCGCGCGTATCGCCGGACTGACGCCGGCGGCGGTGATCTCCGAGATGGTCAACGACGACGGGACGATGAAGCGCGGCCCCGAGCTGCGCGCGTTCGCCGACGAGCACGGGCTGGTGCTGGTGTCGATCGACGACCTGATCCGGTACCGGCGCCGCACCGAGTCCCAGATCCAGCGGGTCGCGACGACGACCCTGCCGACCCGGTACGGCGACTTCGTTGCCCACGGCTACCGGAACGTGGTGGACGGGTCGGAGCAGCTCGCGCTGGTCCGCGGCGAGATCGGCGACGGGCCGACGCTCGTGCGGCTGCACTCGGAGTGCCTGACCGGCGACGTGTTCGGTTCGCTGCGCTGCGACTGCGGGCCGCAGCTGGACGAGGCGCTCCGGCAGGTCGCCGCCGAGGGCGGTGTCGTCGTCTATCTGCGCGGCCATGAAGGGCGCGGGATCGGGCTGCTGCACAAGCTGCAGGCGTACGAGTTGCAGGACGCGGGCCGGGACACCGTCGACGCGAACCTGGACCTCGGGTTGCCCGCCGACGCCCGCGACTACGGCACCGGTGCGCAGATCCTCGCCGACCTCGGGGTGACGTCGGCGCGGCTGCTGACGAACAACCCCGACAAGCTCGCCGGTGTGCAGGGCTACGGCATCGACGTGGTCGAGCGCCGCGGGATCTTCATCGACCCGACCGAGCACAACCTGCGGTACCTGCGCACCAAGCGCGACCGGATGGGCCACCACCTGCCAGGTGGCGTGTTGACCGAAGAGAACGGAGCCGGCTGATGTCGGGCAGTGGAGCACCCACCATCGAGGCACCCCGCGTGGACGGCGCCCGGGTCGCGATCGTCGCCGCCCAGTGGCACCCGAAGGTCACCGACGGCCTACTCGCCGGCGCCCTCCGCGCACTGGAAGACTCCGGCGTCACCGACCACGCCGTGATCCGCGTACCCGGGTCTTTCGAACTTCCCGTCGCGGCTTTGCACGCCGCGAAGTCCGGCTACGACGCCGTCGTCGCGCTCGGCGTGGTGATCCGGGGCGACACCCCGCACTTCGAGTACGTCTGCCAGGCCGCGACCGAGGGCCTCATGCAGGTAGGCGTCAGCACCGGGGTGCCGGTCGGCTTCGGCGTACTCACCTGCGACAACGACCCCCAGGCGCTGGACCGAGCCGGCCTCCCCGACAGCCGCGAAGACAAAGGCTACGAAGCCACCCAAGCCGCCCTCTCCACCCTGGCCGCCGTCCGCGCACTGGGGTAGCCGACCCGCGCGTGCTAAGCAGCCGCTACTTCGTCGCTGCGTTCCTCAACGCGGCTGCTCCGCGCGCTCCCACCCGCCCTCCGGCTTGGTGCCGGTGCATCTTTTGCCCGCTGCCGCGGGCGGGTGGTCGGCTGCCGCCGACGCCTGCGGGCTGCCGCCCGCGGTTGGCTGCCAGCGGGTGTCCGCGGACGAGTGGACTGTTGTGGCGGGGCTGTGGCTCTGGACCGGTGGTGTGCGCGCGGAACGCCATTCTCAGGGCTTCGTCGTGGACGGCGAACGGCTCGACTGGGTGCTGAGGCCGTTGCTCCTCGGCCGGCGCATCGCTGTGCCGCTGCCGAACGCCCAGAACGTCTTCCCGCCGGTGAGCGCGTCGGTGACCAGGCATCCGTCCACACCGCTACCTCAGTCGTCGGGCATCGGCAGCTCGACAGTACGTATAGGCCCACTGGCGCCGCCCGCACGCCTGGCGCTGCGCCCACCGCCGGGGCAGTGGGCGTATAAGTACAGTCGAGCTGCACAGCTAGACGGTCGTCCCGCCACTGAAGGCCCAGCCAGAACGCTCCGCTCATCCGCGGACACCCGCCGGCAGTCACCCGCGGGAGGCAGCCCGCAATCGTCCGCGGCAGCCGACCATCCGCCCGTGGCAGCGGGCAACAAACAAGCCGGCGCTCAGCCGGACGGTGGGTGGGCGCGGCGGAGGAGCGCAGCGACGACAGAGCGACTGCGAAGCATGCGTGGGGACGACCGCGCTCGCCCGCCGGCCGGACCAGCTCACCCGATGCGCGTGTGTTCCATGTACCAGTTGGTCGTCCAGGTCTTGCCCTCATCGGTGGAGAAAGCCTGTTCCCAGGCCGCCTTTTCCTCGCCGGGCGTCCACAGGAAACGGACGTCGATGGGTTGGCCGTCCCAGTCGTCCGGGCCTTCGAAGGTGCCGGTGCCGTCGGCGGCGAAGGTGCCGATGACGGGGGATTCGAGGCGGCCGCGTTGGCTGTTGATCCAGTGGATGGACCAGGTTTTCGCTTCGGGGTCGTACAGGCGGAACGTGGCGCCGCGGAAGCCTTCGCTCGGGAACCAGCCTTCGTCGAAGCTGATCGCGCCGTCGAAGTAGGTGGTGGCTTCCATCGTGGCGTCGTGTTCGTACCACTCGAAGGGCTCGCCGAGTACGGGGCGCCGGCGGCGGTTGTGGAAGGACCAGCGGCCGACGAGGAAGTCGAAGTCGTCGGTCAGTTTCGGGACGTCGAGGGCGGGCGGGGGCGTCGGGCGCCGGGTGAAGTCCATGATCCAGTTGGTTTCCCAGGTCTCGCCGCCGTCGTCGGAGTACGCCTGCTCCCAGTGGGCGGTGTCCGCGGTGATGTCGGACCACTCGTAGCTGCACAGGATCGGGCGCCCGTCGTGGGTGTCCTCGCCGACCAGGCGGCAGCGTGAGCCGTCGGCCGCCCAGCCGCCGTGCACCGGTGGGTACAGCTTCATCGTCGTGCTGTTGACCCACCAGATGCTCCACTGCTCGCTCACCGGGTCGAACAGCCGCAGCGACAGCCCGTACGAGCCTTTGGTCGGGAAGCGCATCTCGTCGATGCTGATCTGGCCGTCGAAGTACGTGCGCGCGGTGGTGGTCCCGTCGTACTCGAGCCACTCGTCGCACCCCGCGAACGCCTCTTTGAGCGTGCGGTGGCGGACGTCGAAGTACCCGTTGAGGAAGTCGAAATCGCCGGTCACCTTGGTCCAAGTCGTCATGCTGCCAGCCTGCGAGCAAAACCTGACAACCCATGGCAGTGATCAGGACTAACCTCGGAGTATGCGTTCGAGCCGGCTGTTGTCGATCCTGCTGTTGCTGCAGACGCGGCGGCAGCTGACCGCGCGTGAGCTCGCCGACGAGCTCGAGGTGTCGCTGCGGACGATCTACCGCGACGTCGAGGCGCTCGCCGCGGCCGGGGTCCCGGTGTACGCCGACCAGGGCCGCGCGGGTGGGTACCGGCTGGTGGAGGGCTACCGCACCCGCCTGACCGGCCTCACCGAACAAGAAGCGGCCGCGCTGTTCCTCGTCGGCATGCCGGGCGCCGCCGCGGCACTCGGGCTCACGGCAGAGACCAGTGCCGCCGAACTCAAACTGCTAGCAGCGCTGGCGCCCGACCAGCGGGACCGCGCCGGGCGGCTGAAGAACCGCTTCCACCTCGACCTGCCGGCCTGGTACCAGGAGGCCGAGGACTCGCCGCACCTGTCCGCGATCGCCGACGCCGTGCTGCACGACCGCCGGGTCAAGGTCCGGTACCGCCGGTGGGAGGAGCCGCGCGAGGTCGAGCGGATCCTGGAGCCGTACGGACTCGTCCTGAAGAACGGCAGCTGGTACGTCGTGGCCTCCACGCCCGGCGGCCTGCGCACGTATCGCGTCTCGAACATCCTCGACCTGACGCCGACCGACGAGGGGTTCGACCGCGCGAGCGACTTCAACCTCGTGGGCTTCTGGCAGCACCACCTGGAAGGGTTCGACCGCGCGCGGTTCACCGGCGATGCGGTCGTCCGCGTGTCGGCGCGGCTCGCGGGACGGATGTACGACGTCTCGTTCCCGACCCTGGTCAAGGCGGTCGCTGCGGCGACGCCGGAGGCCGACGGAAGTGTCGTGGTGACGATCCCGATCGAGTCGATCGGCAACGCCGCCGCGTCGCTGAGCCGGTTCGGCGACGCGGTCGAGGTGCTGGAACCGCCCGAGCTCCGGGCCGAGCTCGCCGATCTCGCCCGCAGAATCGTCCAGCTCTACTCCTGAGCCGCTCCCGTGGCGCGCATCACCTGATTCTGTCTTTCCCATATATTACGAATTTCGTACTATATGGATCACGGAAGAGGAGGCGATGAGCATGAGGATCACGGTGTTCGGCGCGACCGGCGGGATCGGCGGTCACGTCGTGGGGCAGGCGCTCGACGCGGGGCACAAGGTGACGGCGGTGGTGCGGGCGTCGTCGGCGTTCGAGCTGGAGCATCCGTCGCTGGAGGTGGTTCGCGTGCCGGGGCTGGACGCGGCGGAGCCGCTGCGCGAGGCGGTCGACGGCAGTACGGCGGTGATCTCCGGGGTGGGACCGCGCGGGCGCAAGGACGGGCCGGTCGCGTCCCGCAGCACGCAGTCGATCCTGGCCGCGATGGAGGCGGTCGCGGTCCGGCGGTTCGTCGCGGTGAGCGCCGCGCCGCTGGGGCCGATCCCGCCGGACGAGGGCTTCCTGAACCGGCGGCTGCTGTATCCGCTGATCAACGCGATCGCCGCCGACGTGTACGCCGACCTCCGCGTGATGGAGGCGGACATCCACGCCAGTACGACGGACTGGACGATCGTGCGCCCGCCGAAGCTCACCAACCGGGCGCTGACCGGCCGCTACCGGACGGTCGTCGGCGGCACGGTGCCGCGCAGCTACTCGATCTCGCGCGCGGACACGGCGCACCTGATGCTCGCGGTGCTCGACGACCCGGCAACCGTCGGTCAGCCGATCGGGGTGGGGTACTGATGGCGCTCCGCGGGGTGAGTCTGTTCTTCAGCGGGCTGTTCGCGGGGTTCCTCGTGTGTGTGATGGTGCTGGAGAACTCGCTGCGGTCGTTCGGCGCCGCCGTTTACACACAAGTACGACTGGTGGAGCTGGACTCGTTGGACAAACTGGCGTCGGTGACACTGATCCCGGCGCTCGTCACGACCGTCGCGCTGGCGATCTGGAGCCGCGGTAACAGTCGACGGTCGGCGTTCGTCGCGGCCGCGCTGCTGGTGGTTGTGTTCGTGACCACGTTCGCGGTGAATCTGCCGATCAACTCCGACCAGTTGTCGTGGTCGGTCCAGCAGCCGCCGGCGGACTGGGCCGCTGTTCGCGATCGGTGGCAGGCTGCGCATGCGGTCCGCACGGTCGCGGCCGTACTCGCCTTCGTCGTGCTCGTCAGCACGGCGGTACGTCGCCGCGAAGCCGCCCGTCCGCGGGTGCCGGCCGACTCAGTGGCCGGCTAGTGCGTCGGTGATCAGATGGTGGGGGAGCGCCCGGGCGGTGCGGCCTCGGAAGCCGGTGGTGGTGGTCGCCATGGTCAGTGAGTTGAGCAGGGCTTCCTCGGTTGCCTCGGTCACTGCTTGGAACGGAGCGCGCAGGTCGCGGTCGGCGTAGGACGCGGCACGGGCGGTGGTGAAGGCGATCGCGTAGTCGCCGCTGCCCGGGGCGTAGTCCGATCCGACGCGGCCCATCGCGAAGATCGCCCGCCGGGCCAGCCGTCCGAGCTGCCGGGAGTCCAGCGGCAGGTCCGTCGCCACGACGATCATGCAGGAGTTCCCGTCCGCGTCGATCCGTGGTGCCGGGATCGGCCGGCCGAGGACGGTCAGGAGCCCGGAGAAGTTGGCCTGAACCAGAACCCCGACCGCCCCAGGCACGCCGCCCACCCCGGGTGCGGGCCGAAGCGAGCGGGACGCAGTACCTATGCCGGCTTTGAAGCCAAGTGCGGTCGTGCCGGTGCCGGCTCCGACGCATCCCTCGGCGGGCAGGGCGGACGATGCCGTGTCGAGGGCGGTGTGGACGTCCGCAGAGGTGACCGGACGCCGACGGATGTCGGAGAGGTAGCCGTCATTGGTTTCGCCGACGATCGGGTTGAGGCTGGTGGCCCGCGGGTCGCGGTCCAGGAGCCAGGTGATCAGCGCGTCGGCGACGCGGAACGTGCTGAGCGTCCCGGTGAGCAGGATCGGCGTCTCGATCACCCCGAGCTCGTCCAGCTGTGTGGTCCCGACGAGCTTCCCGTACCCGTTGCCGACAGCAACCGCGGCCGGTAGCGCGTCCGCCCAGCCGTCCGGGACGATCGCGGTCACCCCGGTGTTCAGCCCGTCGCCGGTGATCGTGGTCTGGCCGACCAGGACGCCCGGGACGTCGGTGATCGCGTTGAGCGGCCCGGTGGGCAGCGTTCCGACGACGACGCCGAGCTCGCGGACTCTCCGTGGACTGTGCATCCAGCTATCGTCGGCCACATGCTGCAGCACCTGGCCGGCCGGGTCTGGATCTACCCGCACGACCCGGATCCCGACGCGATCCGCCCGTCCGTCGCCGTGATCGCCGACGACCGCGGCAGCGTCCTCGTCGACGCCGGCAACAGCCCCGAGCACGCCCGCGCCATCGGTACGGCGATCGATGCGGCCGGACTGCCCGCGCCGAGGTGGCTCGTCTACACCCACCACCACTGGGACCACACCTGGGGCGCCTGCGCCTGGCCCGAGGTCACCGTCGTCGCGCATTCCACCGCCACCGACCTGCTCGCCGCAGAGGCCGAGCGCCCGTGGAGCCACCGCTACCTGCACGACCAGGTCCAGGCCGACCCGAAGCTCGGCCCGAGCTTCCGCGCCCGGGCCCTCGCGGTCCCTGACTGGACCGGCTTCCGCGTCGTCCCGCCGGTGCAGACCTTCGACGACACCCTCACGCTGCCGACCGACGTCGTACTCCGGCATGTGGGCGGCAACCACGCACCCGACTCCGTCATCGTGGTGGCGGACGGCGTCGCCCTGCTCGGTGACGCGTTCTACCCGCCGCCGTACCACCTCCGCGGCCCCGACGACACGGCCGACTACGCCATGATCAAGCAGTTCCTGTCCGAGCAGCACGCCTGGTACGTCGACGCCCACTCGCCGCCGCGCCGCCTGTCCGAGGCGCTCAAGCAGTCCGGCTAGCGGACCTGGAGGCCGGCCGTGCGACCGCGCACCGTAGGCTGGGCGCGCGATGAAGAGTTTTGAGGAGCTGTTTGCCGAGCTGGGTGAGAAGGCGGCGACACGGCCGGAGGGTTCCGGGACCGTGGCGGCGCTGGATGCCGGCGTGCACGCGATCGGCAAGAAGCTGGTCGAGGAAGCCGCCGAGTCCTGGATGGCCGCCGAGTACGAGAGCAAGGAGCGGGCCGCGGAGGAGCTGTCACAGCTGCTCTACCACGCCCAGGTGATGATGCACGCGCTCGGCCTGGAGCTCGACGACGTGTACCGACATCTGTAGGAGCGACTCTGCGCGACTCCGTACAGATCACCGGTTCATTCATCGAAAGGGCAGTGCCATGCTGCGCGTCGCAGTACCGAACAAGGGCTCGCTGAGCGAAGCCGCCACCGAGATGCTCGTCGAGGCCGGCTACAAACAGCGCCGGACCACCAAGGACCTCACCCTCACCGACGCGGCCAACGAGGTCGAGTTCTACTACCTCCGCCCGCGCGACATCGCCGTGTACGTCGGTGAGGGCACGCTCGACGTCGGCATCTCCGGCCGTGACCTGGTGCTCGACTCGCACGCGGACGCGGACGTGATCATGGGCCTCGGATTCGGCTCGTCCACGTTCCGGTTCGCCGGCCGGCCCGGTGTCGCCGACTCGATCAAGGACCTGGCCGGCAAGCGGATCGCCACGTCGTACGCCGGGGTGCTGCAGGACCACCTGGCCGAGAACGGCGTCGACGCGGCGGTCGTGCGCCTCGACGGCGCCGTGGAGTCGGCCGTCCAGCTCGGCGTCGCGGACGTGATCGCCGACGTCGTCGAGACCGGTACGACGTTGCGCCAGGCCGGGCTCGAGGTGTTCGGGGAGCCGATCCTGCAGTCCGAGGCGGTGCTGATCAAGCGGCACGGTGTCGAGATCCCGCCGAACGGCCTGCAGCAGCTCGTCCGCCGGCTCGAAGGCGTCCTGATCGCGCGCAACTACGTGATGATGGACTACGACATCCGCGCCGAGGACGTGGACGCGGCCACCGCGGTCGCACCCGGCCTGGAGTCGCCGACCGTCTCGCCGCTGCACCGGCAGGGCTGGGTCGCCGTCCGTGTCATGGTCCAGCGGGCCGAGGCGCAGCGGCTGATGGACCAGCTCTGGGAGGTCGGCGCGCGCGCGATCCTCACCACCGACATCCACGCCTGCCGGATCTGAGACCCGCCGCCGCCATGTCCGCGTCGACCGACAGCTTGTTCGTCTTCCATCCACGGATCGTGGCGGCGATGGCGGCCGGTATGGGGTTGTCGCTGATCGCCGTGTTCGGGGTGATCTGGTTCCGGCTGTCGCCGGAGGACCGGGCCCTGTTCGACTGGTTCCAGCGGCTCACGCTGCTGGCCTTCTTCGGCGCGGTGCTCTGGATCCTGTACCGGATGTCGACGCTGCGGGTGACCGCGTACCCGGACCGGCTGCGGATCCGGAACGTGTTCAAGTCGTACACGCTGCCCTGGTCGGAGGTCACCGCGCTGCGGTTCCGGCCGGGGGACGCTTGGCTGCAGCTCTTCGATGCCGACGACAACCGGATCGGCATCCTCGCGGTCCAGGCCGCGGAGGGCGCGCGGGCGACACGGGCCGCCAAGCAACTGGCGGCGGTCGCCCGCGAGCACGGCGCGGGTCCTAGACGGACACCTGAAAACTAGTCGTGTGTGACTCGCCGGGCTGAAGTACGACGAGGTCCTGGCCGCTGCGGAACGCGTCCGGCGGGCAGGTCATCGGCTCGACCGCGAGTGCCGCACGCCCGACCGCTTCGCCGGTGAACAGCTGCATCCACGGGGTGTCGCCCGTCAGCACGGCCCGCGCGCCGCTGTCCGGATCGGTCAGCGAGACGGACCACTCGCCGTCCAGCCCGGTGAAGGCGTTGTCGATCGAGGTCGCCCCGATCAGCCGCCCGCCGTGGAAGTCGTACGGCGTACCGTCGACCGGCGTGAGGCCGACGGGAGACATCCGGTCCGCCGACACTTCCAGACGATCGGCCGCGGTGAACTCCAGGACGCACTCGTCGATCGGGCGTCCGACGGTCAGATACGGATGGGCTCCATAGCCGTACGGCGCCGACGCCCTGCCGATGTTCGTCGCGGTTGCCGTCACCGTCAGCCGGTCCGTGAGCTGGTAGGTGAGGCGGAGGTCGAGCTGTTGGGGGTAGCCGGGCTGGCCGTGCAGGCGGTGGGTGGCCACGACAACAGCCGGGTCCGAGCCGTCGTCGGCGCGGGTCCAGTTGGCCCAGCGGGTCAGGCCGTGGATCGCGTTCTGCCGGGCGGGCTCGGTCAGGGACAGCTGCTGGTCGGCGCCGTCGAACGTGTACTGCCCGTCGGTGATCCGGTTCGGCCAGGGAAACAGGTGCTGCCCGAGCCCGGCATGCGCCGACTCGTCCTCGGCGTACCCGAGCAGGACGGGCCGCCCGTCGTACGTCAGCTCGCGCAGCCCGCCGCCGACACTGACCACGACCGCCTCGTACCCGCCGCCGCGGAGGACCCACTGCTCACCGGAAGGCAAAACACTCATGACTTCATTATCGGTGTCCATCGGGGGCGACCCCATTCGTGGTGATGCTGTAGACACGCTGACAGGAGGTACGACGTGAAGTACATGCTGCTGATCAACGCCGGTGAGCTGGACCTGCAGGACGCGCCGGTGGGGTGCGAGCCGGAGGACTGGATGCGGTTCGACAAGGAGATCCAGGACGCCGGCGTGGTGGTGGCGTCCGAGTCGCTCGCCGATCTGGTCACCGCGACCCGCCTCGAGGTCGCCAACGACGGCCGGCGCACGGTCACCGACGGGCCGTTCGCGGAGACCCGGGAGGTGCTCGGCGGGTTCTACGTGATCGACGTACCGGACCTGGACGTCGCGCTCGACTGGGCCGCCAAGTGCCCGGGGTCGCGGGGCGGCGGCTCCGTGATCGTCCGACCGGTCGCCGACTTCTGATGAACCAGGTCGAGGCGGTCTTCCGGGAGGAGCGCGGCCGGCTGCTGGCCGCGCTCGCCCGGCGCTTCGGGGACCTCGACCTGGCCGAGGAGGTCACGTCGGAGGCGATCGAGGCGGCGCTGACCCGCTGGCCTGTCGACGGCGTCCCGCCGAACCCGGGCGGCTGGCTGATGACCACGGCCCGGCGGAAGGCGGTCGACCGGCTCCGGCGCGACCAGGTGTACGCCGCGAAACTCGCGATCCTCCAGGTCGAGGCGGACCGCGCCGCGCCGCAGGCCGCCGGCGACGACCTGCCCGACGAGCGGCTGCAGCTGTTCTTCACCTGCGCGCACCCCGCGCTCGCCCCGGAGGATCGCGGCGCGCTGACCCTGCGCTGCCTGGCCGGGCTGACCACGCCGGAGGTCGCGCGGGCGTTCCTGGTCCCGACCGCGACGATGGCCAAACGGATCGTCCGCGCGAAGAAGAAGATCCGGGAGGCGCGGATCCCGTTCCGGGTCCCCGGGCCGGACGAGCTGCCGGAGCGGCTGCCCGGCGTACTGCAGGTGATCTACTCGGTCTTCACCGAGGGGTACGCCGCGAGCGCCGGGCCGTACCTGCAGCGCCTGGACCTCGCCGAGGAGGCGATCCGCCTGGCCCGCATCGTGCACCGGCTGCTCCCCGACGCGCGCGAAGTCACCGGCCTGCTCGCCCTGATGCTGCTGATCCACGCCCGCCGCGACGCCCGTACCGGCCCGGACGGGAGAATCGTCCTGCTCGAGGACCAGGATCGCGGCCTCTGGGACCACGACGTGATCGCCGAGGGCCGTGACCTGGCTGTCGTCGCGCTCACCGGCGGTCCGCCCGGTCCGTACGCCGTCCAGGCTGCCGTCAACGCCCTGCACGACGAGGCGGCCGATTTCGCCGGCACCGACTGGCCGCAGATCGTCCAGCTGTACGACGTCCTGCTGGAGCTCGACCCGTCGCCGGTGGTCGCGCTGAACCGCGCCGCCGCGATCGCACTCCGCGACGGGCCCGCCGCCGGCCTCGAACTCCTCGACGAGCTGGCCGACGAGCCCCGGCTCCAGGACTACCATCCGTACGCACTGGCGCGTGCGGACCTGCTGCACCGCCTCGGCCGGGTGCCGGAGGCGTCCGCGGCCTACCAGCACGCGCTCACCCTGGCGGGCTCGGAGCCGGAGCGCGAGCACGTCCGGCGCCGGCTGGCTCAGCTCGAACCCGACGCCTGACGGTTGTCAGTGGTGCTCGGCCGCGGCCAGGATGGGGCGTCATGGAGAGCGTCTACGAAGCGGCGGGTGGGGCCGACGCCATGATGCGGCTCGCGGCCGCGTGGCACGAGCGGGTGATGGCGGACGAGATCGTCAGCCACGCCTTCCACGGCGGGGTCCGGCCGGACCACACCGAGCGGCTGGCGGCGTACTGGGGCGAGGCCCTGGGCGGCCCGCCCGTCTACACCGAGTCCTACGGCAGCGAGGCGTCAGTGCAGCGCCGCCACGCGGGCAACGGCGAGCACGACGAGATGAACCATCGCGCGATCGACTGCTTCGACGCGGCGCTGGCCGATGCCGGCATCGACGACGAGCGGGTCCGGTCGGTCATGCACGACTACTTCGCTTGGACCACCTTCAACACGATGTACCGGCACAACAGCGAGGACATCGACGACGGCCAGGCCGTCACGCGGTGGTCGTGGGACGGCCGTCAGGACGCGGCTGAGTCGTGAGGCGGTAGCGCCACCGACGTGGCAACCAGTTCGAGCGCGGGGTCGAAGGGCGTCGACGGGTTGCCGTCGACGATGACGTGGGCGCGCGAGCGGGTGGCCTGCTCGGCGAAGTGGTCGCGCTCCCAGCGCATCCACTCGAGCCAGTGGTCGCGCAGGGCCTCGCCGTCGCGGTCGATGCCGCGATCCAGCCGGACCTCGTTCGACGTCTCGACCCACACGCGCAGCGACTGCCAGTGCGCCGCATCCCGGTCGCAGGCGGTGACGCCCTCGACGATCAGCAGGTCGACGGTGTTCGGGACGACGTGCAGCTCGGCGTACGCGCCCTGGTGCCAGTCGTAGCGCCGGTACCGGCCCTCGCGGCCGTCGGCCAGCCGCTGCAGGACGTGGTCGCGGAGCAGGGCGAAGCCACGCTCGGCTCCGGTCCAGCCGTCGTACAGGTCGTCCATGTGGATGACGTACGTGTTCAGGTCGCGCAGCTTCGCGCGGGCCTCGACATGGGCGGCGACGGTGGTCTTGCCGGAGCCGGCCGGTCCGTCGATGCCGATCAGATGCGTCCGGCCCAGTCGGGGCGAGCCGGCCTGGACGTTGTCCAGCAGTGAGTCGATGGTCAGGGGCGTAGGGCCTTGGTCAAGGGCCTTGTCAGTTGATTCCATGGCGCTTCAGGATGTCCTCGATCTCGTCGAACTCCGACGATTCCTGCTGCTTCGCCTTCCCCTTTGACGGTTTCGCAGCTTTGGCGGTGGTGGCTGACGCGGGCGCTGGGCCCGTGGACGTCAGCTCTCCCGCGGGCGAGGCGGGTTTCTTCTGTGCCTTCTCTGCCTTCTGGTTCCCACCGCGGCCGCGGGCCACACCGGAGACGACGTACAGCACGACCGAGACGCCGAACAGCGCGACACCGGCCCACACGCTCGGCGAGAAGATCAGGTGGGTGACCCAGCTCACGGTGGAGCGGACCACGTCCCAGACCAGCTCCAACAGCCCGGTCAGGTACAGCGAGACCGGCAGCAGGGACCAGGCCACACCGCGTGTGCCGGCCGCCACCCCGCGGCGCCGCCAGGCGGCCCACGAGCCGATCAGACCGAGCAGCGTGAGGCCTACGCAGAACGGCAGCAGCGTCAAATCGTTGAAGTCAGGCACATACCCAGGCTCGCACAGTTGGACCGCGATCCAAGAGGGGAAGAGCCCTGACGCACCCCTGAAACCGCGGTCCGGGGACAATGGAGCCGTGCAACCACCACAGCGGAGACTGGCGTTCACCGGGTTCGACAACGACGACGGGTCGGCCGATCCGGCGCTGGCGCAGGCGCTCGCCACGCGCGACGAAGGAGCGGTGCTGGCGGCGCTCACCAAGGCGCGGCTACTGGTGCCGGTCGTGGCCATGCTCGGCGAGGTGGAGTACGACGAGAAGGGGCTCGCGCACGACAAGACGTCGGACATGGCCGTCGCGCTGCTGCAGGGACAGGACGGGCGGAACGCGCTGCTCGCGTTCACGGGCACCGAGAGTCTGGCCCGCTGGAGTCCGGACGCGCGCCCGATGCCGGCCCAGGCACAGCTGGTCGCCACCGCGGCGGTCCAGGAGGGCGCGGCCGCGATCGTGCTGGACATCGCCGGCCCGGCCGCGGGCGTGATCGAGACCGACGACGTACGGCGCCTGGCCGCCGGCCTCCAGGTCGTGCGGCTGGAGGACGGCAGCTACGCCTGGATCGAGGTCACCGAGTAGTTCACCGGGTGACCAGCACGTCGGACTTGCGGTGGTACGACTCGTTCGTCCACCACAGGATCGCGACGACCGCACCCAGACCCAGGTCCGACCACAGCCACCACGGGCTGTCGAAGTGGCCGAACATCGCCAACGACGCCCAGACCACGAACTGCACCACACAGGTGACCAGCCAGACGCCGGTCACGACCCGGAGCGCCGTGGTCAGCCCGCGCGGCGGGATCGCGTCCGCGACGCCGGCGAGGATCATCCGGAGCTCGCCGCGGGTCCGGGCGGCGAGCACGCGGTCCTGCCGGTCGCTCGCCTGGGACGGGGTCAGCGCGGCCTGCCGTACGGCGCTTTCCAGTTTGGAGATCGCCGCGCGCCGGTCGGCGTCGGTGAGCGTGACCTGGTCGGGGGTCAGCAGGGGCTCGAGCAGCGTGTTCATGGTCGTGGTCCTTTCAGCGGGTTCCGATAGCTAAAAGCGTAGGGATTGCACAGTTAGGCCGCCCGGTGCTCAGGACCCGTTCCCGGGTGGTGCTACCACCCCTGTCACGATGAACGTATGACCGACCCTCTGCCGCCCGGGCTCGAGCTGTCCTGGGGCGTCCTGCCGGGGCAGCGGCGCGGGCCGAAGCCGGCGCTGTCGATCGAGCAGATCGTGGCCACCGGCATCGAGTTCGGCGACCGCTACGGGTTCGAGGCGGTCTCGCTGCAGCGGATCGCGGCGCACCTCGGCGTCACCACGAACGCGATGTACCGCTACCTGCGGTCCAAGGAAGAGCTGATCGTGCTCGTCCACGACAAGGCCGTGGGCCTGCCGCCCGAGCTACCGGCCGGCTGGCGCGCGGCGGCGATCGCGTGGGTCGACGCGCAGGTCGAGCTGTACGCCGAGCGCCCGTGGCTGCTCGACATCCCGATCCGGGGCGCGCCCGTCACTCCGAACCTGCTGCGTTGGGTCGAGGCGATGCTCGCGGCGCTCGCCGAGACAGGACTCAGCCAGCATGACAACCTCGGCTGCTTGGTGCTCCTGGACGGCTGGGCGCGGAACTACGCGGCCATGGCCCGTCAGCTCGGCGCGAGCGACAACACGCCGGTCCAGGCCGAGCAGGTCGGCAAGTTCCTCGTGCCGCGGCTGATCGAGGGCGGCTACCCGACGCTGACCGCGTTGTACCTCGACCACGAGTACGAGGACGAGCTCGACGACGACCTCGAATTCGGGCTGGCCAGGATCCTCGACGGTATCGAGGTCCTGATCACGCGGACCGGCTAGGGCAGGGCGATGCGGACCGGCCCGTCGGCGCGGGCCGCGACCCAGCGCAGGTGGAATTCGCTGCCGGGGGCAACTTCCGCGCGGCGGCCGGGTTCGGCGCGGAGGTCGATCGGCGCGGTCAGCGTGGTCACGGCGGGTTGCTCTGGTACGCCGTTCGCCCTGACGTCTGCGATCACGTCCGCGAGCGCCTGGGCGGCCGGCTTGCGCTGGTGGCCGACGGTGAACAGGCCGAGGTCGTACTCGCGGTCCGGGAAGTCGAGCAGGCGGCGGTCGATGTCGTGCGAGGACCACCACGTCACGCCGTACAGCGCCGGGTTCGGGAGGACGAGCTCGACGGTCCGGCGGGTGAACTCCGCCTGCAGGTCGACCGGGATGTCGGGCCCCGGTACGCCGATCTCCTGCAGCCAGACCGGCCGCTGCGGAGCGAGCGACTTCGCGAGCTCGATCAGGTAGTCCGCGTGCGTCAGCGTGGCCGGACCGAGGGGACCGTCCACTCGTGAGACCCCGTTGAAAACCCACGAGTGGACAGTGGTCAGATCCCCGAGGTCCACCGCGTCGGCCGGGTGGAACGGATGGTCGCCCTGGTACCAGGCGTCATCGAAGACCGAGTGCAGCGCGAGGACCTCGGGCGCCGCCTTCTTCAGCGTGGCCAGCAGCTCCTGCGCCCAGGCGGTCGAGGCCGCCGGCGTGGTCGGGCTGTCCGGCCAGAGGTTGTTGACCTCGTTGCCGAGCGTTATCGCGAAGACGTTCGGCTTCGCGGCGACCGCGCGGGCCACGACGTCGACGTACGCCGTGAGTCCGTCGCGGACCGTGCTGTCCTCGAAGAGGCTGCTCTTGTGCCAGGTCAGCACCCACGACGGGAGGAAGTCGAAGCTGGACAGGTGGCCCTGGATCAGGTCGACCGCGACACCCAGCCCGTGCTCGGCGGCCGCGTCGATCGTGTCCAGCAGGTCGGCGATCGCCCGCTCGCGGATGATCGCCCGGTTCGGCTGGATCCACGGCCAGACCGGGAACACCCGGACGTGGTCGAGGCCGATCGCGGCCAGGTCGGCGAAGTCCCGCCGGACCGCGTCGCCGTCGTAGTCCAGCCAGCTGTAGAACCATCCCGCCGACGGAACGTAGTTCGCACCGAACCTGGGCACGACGGTCTCCAAAGCCATGAGGAGGATGCTAAATCGGTTTAGGCTCGAACAGCAACTGCACCCCCCGTTGCCTCTTGAGTTGGAGGGTTGCCTACCAAGAATCTGAGGGGGCAACCCTCCGGCTGAGTGGGCATGCCCTGAGTTGGGGGGGTTGCCCCAGGCGGGGGTGCGGGGGACCGGAGGGGTCAGCTGGGGGGTGCGGTGGATTCGCGGACGGTGAGGACGGGATCGGCGGTCCGGCGGTTGATCACCGTGCCGGGCTCCGCGATGGTCTCGAGCAGCACCTCGGCCGCCTGCCGGCCGAAGTCGAAGGTGTCGCGGGACAGCGCCGTCAGCGCGGGGTGCATCAGCTGGGTGAGGATCGAGTCGTCGAACGCGACGATCGACAGGTCACCCGGGACCGACACGCCCATCTCCATCGCGACCCCGAGCCCGGCCACCGCCATCACGTCACTGTCGTAGACGATCGCCGTCGGGCGGCCCGGCTGGGACAGCAGCTTGCGGGTGATCGCAGCGCCCTCCGCGTCGCTGAAGTCCGTGGTCAGCGAGGGCGCGTCGAGCAGTCCGAGCCGGGGCGCGGCGTCGCGGACGGCGCGGATCCGGCGCTGGGTGTGCTGGAAGTTCGGCGTCCCGGCCACGTGGGCGATCCGGCGATGGCCGAGCGCGGCCAGGTACTCCACGATCGACAGCATCGCGTCGCGGTCGTCGGCCCAGACCGAGGCGAGCGCGCCCTTGCCGCCGCGGCCGCCGATCACCACGGCCGGCAGCTCGAGCGCCTTCAGCTCGTCGACCCGCGGGTCCTTCACGGTCAGGTCGACCAGGATCACGCCGTCGACCCGGTGCTCCGAGGCCCACCGCCGGTACACCTCGATCTCGGCCGCGGTGTCCTCGACGATCAGCAGCTGCAGCGAGATCGACTCCGCGGACAGCCCCGACTGGACGCCGGACAGCAGATGCGCGAAGAACGGCTCGACGCCGAGCGTGCGGGCCGGCCGCGCGATCACCATGCCGACCGAGTCCACCCGGGACGCGCCGAGCGCTCGCGCCGCACTGTGCGGCCGCCAGCTCATCTGCTCGGCGATCTTCAGGATCCGCTCGCGGGTCGCGTCGCTGACCCCGGGCCGTCCGTTCAGCGCGAACGACACCGCGCCCTTGGACACCCCGGCCCTGGTCGCGATGTCCGCGATCGTAGGTCTCGCCATCTCGTACCTCCTGCCCTTGACAGCGGATTCTACGATGTGGATAGTTCGGGAGCTATACCGGTTTATCAAATCCAGGAGATCCCATGCGTAGACGCCGTTCGGCGCTCGTGGTCAGTCTTGCCGCGGCCGCTCTCACCCTCGCCGGATGCGGCCTCGGTTCCGAGGACTCCGGCGGCAGCGGCGGCGCCAAGCCGACCGTCGACGCGAACGCCCAGGTGACCGGTGAGGTCAGCTTCCAGACCTGGGCGCTGAAGCCCAAGTTCACCTCGTACGTCGAAGGCGTGATCAAGGCGTTCGAGGCGAAGTACCCGGGCACCCACGTCACCTGGCTGGACCAGCCCGGCGACGGCTACGACAAGAAGGTGCTGAGCCAGGCGTCGGCCGGCCAGCTCCCGGACGTCACGAACCTCCCGCCGGACTTCGCGCTGTCGCTGGCCAAGCAGAACATGCTGCTCGACGTCGCCGCCGCGGACCCCAAGATCACCGAGGAGTACGTCGAGGGCGGCGTGCAGGCGTACCAGTACCAGGGCATGGACGGCACCTTCGGCTACCCGTGGTACCTGAACACCGACATCGACTACTGGAACGCGACCAAGTTCGCCGCGGCCGGCCTGGACGCGAAGAACCCGCCGAAGACCTTCGACGAGCTGCTCGCCGCCGCGAAGACGATGCACGACAAGACCGGCGGCAAGGAATACCTGATGAGCCGGCTGCCGGGCATCGGCGACTTCACCAACGCCGGGGTCAAGATCCTGTCCGACGACGGCAAGAAGTTCGTCTTCAACACCCCCGAGGCCGCCGCGCTGCTGGACAAGTACCGCGACGCCTACAAGGCCGGGTACATGCCGCGCGACATCCTGACCAACGAGTACCTGGGCAACTCCAAGCTCTTCACCCAGGGCAAGGTCGCCTGGACCACCGGCGGCGGCAACGCCATCCAGGACTTCAACAAGGACAACCCGTCGCTGAAGGGCAAGGTCGTTCCCTCGCCGGCGCTGGACACCCCGCCGCTGTACGTGCAGGGGCTGTCGGTCTCGTCCAAGACCAAGAACCAGGCCGCGGCGATCGCGCTCGCCCGGTTCGTCACCAACGCCGAGAACCAGGCCGCGTTCGCGAAGATCGTGAACATCTTCCCGTCCACCAAGGCGTCCGCGTCCGACCCGTACTTCTCGAAGTCCGACGGCACGCCGGAGAGTGACGCGAAGGTGCTGGCGTTCGAGTCGCTGGCCAAGGCCAAGGTGCTGCAGCCGCCGGTGATCAGCGGTGCGACCAACGACTTCATCGGGCAGCAGATCTCGCTGGCGATCTCCGGCAAGATCTCCTCGCAGGCCGCACTCGACGCCGCAGTGGCCAAGGCCAACCAGCTGCTCACCCAGTGATGCGTTCCAACCGGTGGTTCACCCCGTGGGTGCTGGTGATCCCAGCACTCACGTGGTTGCTGGTCTTCAACCTCTGGCCGTCGATCAACACCGTCATCCTGTCGTTCACCAACGCCAAGCCGCTGGGTGGCGGGACCTTCGTCGGCCTGAAGAACTTCGAGACCCTGCTGCACGACGAGCAGCTGCGGTGGGCGCTGCTGAACAGCGTGATCTACATGGTGGTCTGCCTGCCGTTCCTGACCGTCCTGCCGCTGCTGCTGGCCGTGCTGGTGGAGAAGAAGCTGCCCGGGATCACGTTCTTCCGGACCGCGTTCTACACGCCGGTGGTGGCGTCGGCGGTCGTGGTGGCGCTGATCTGGCAGTGGATCCTGGACGACCGCGGCCTGGTCAACGGGCTGGCCGAGAAGCTCGGCGTCATCTCCGGGCCGCTGCCGTTCCTGTCCGACCAGTGGCTGTTGCTGCTCAGTGCCATCAGCCTGACGATCTGGAAGGGGCTCGGGTACTACATGATCATTTATCTGGCCGCTCTCGGGAACGTCGGGCGGGAGCTGCACGAGGCGGCCGCGGTCGACGGCGCCGGGCCGCTGCGGCGGTTCCTGCACGTGACCGTGCCGGGCGTCCGCGGGACGATGATCCTGATCTCGATCCTGATCTCGGTGTCCGCGCTGCGGGTCTTCTCGGAGCTGTTCATCCTGAGCGGCGGCAAGGGCGGACCGGGCGGCCGGGACAACTCGGTGGTGATGCTGATCCAGCAGTACAGCCAGGGCTTCGAGGGCAACCTCGGGTACGCGTCCGCGTTGTCGATCGTGCTGTTCTTCGTCACGGTCGTGCCGATGCTGGTGCTGGCCCGTCTCAACCGCCGGGGAGCGGAAGCATGACCACAGTAACCGAGCGGCCGACGCAGGCCCCGAAGACCGACCCGGCGCCGCGCCGGAAGGGATCGTTCGGGTTCAACTCGGTCTCGCCGCGGGAGAAGGTCGCACGGTACGTCCTGCTGGTGTTCGTACTGCTGATCACGATCGGGCCGTTCCTGTGGCAACTGTCGACGTCGCTGAAGGGATCCGGGGAGGACATCTACACCCGGATCCCGCGGCTGCTGCCGGCGCAACCGACGTTCGACCACTACAAGGCGGTCACCGACACCATCCCGGTCTGGGACTACGCGCGGAACTCGCTCGTGGTCGCGTTCCTGGTGGTCGGCGGCAACATCGTCGGCGCGTCACTGGCCGGGTTCGCGATCTCCCGGCTGCAGTTCCGCGGCCGCAAGATCGTCCTCGGCCTGTTCCTCGCGACACTGGTCCTGCCGGGCGAGGTCACGATCATCTCGCAGTACGTCACGGTCCGGGAGTTCGGGCTGGCGAACACGTTGTTCGGGGTGGCGTTACCGGGCATGATCGGCGCGCTGAACGTGCTGCTGATGTACAACGCGTTCCGGGCGCTGCCGCTCGAGGTCGACCAGGCCGCGATCGTGGACGGCGCGAACGCGTGGCAGCGGTTCGTGTACATCGGCCTGCCGTCGGTGCGCGGGACGATCAGCGTGATCGCGATCTTCGCGTTCATCGGCGCCTGGGACGACTTCCTCTGGCCGCTGATCGTGCTGACCGACCCGGACAAGTACACGCTGACCGTCGGCCTGCAGTACCTGTCCGGCACCTTCAGCAACAACCCGCGGCTGATCGCGGCGGGCACGATGATCGCGTTCATCCCGATCGTGATCGTCTTCGCCACCCTCCAGCGCTTCTTCTTCAAGGGCGTCGAGGAAGGTGCCGTCAAGGGCTGACCGGGGTGCTCACGCCACCCGCGGCTCGGCGAAGTCGAGCCAGCGGGTGGTGTCGGCGGGCGTGTGGTGGCGGATGGACCAGTCGACCAGGCGGAGCGTCATGTGGGCCCAGTAGAGCCGCAGGACGGCTGGTTCGAGCCTGGTCTCCAGGAGGTCGTCGAACCAGGTCAGGTCCGCGCCGGGGAGCCGTACGTGCGCGTCGAACCGCAGCGTGACCAGGGCGAACCGGCGGTCGCCGCGGCCGATCCCGTCCCAGTCGACGATCCCGGTGATCCGCCCGGCGTCGGTCAGCACGTTGCCGGTGTGGAAGTCGAGATGCACGAGGTCGTCGCCGGCCATGCCGCCCGGCTCGTCGCGCCCGACCTCGCGGATGCGGTCCAGCAGTTTCCGCGTGCGGTCGTCGTACCGCTGGAGTGACTCGTGCAGGCAGAAGCCGGGGCCGCTCTCCAGCAGGTACATCGACGGGACCGGCAGGTCGCCGCCCCGGCCGGTGAACTCGTCGGTCAGCGCGATCATCGACTCCAGCAGCGCCCGGTCGACGGTCTGCGGCACCCGCCCGGGCAGGCGCTCCTGCACGACGCCCACGCAGTCCGGCAGCTCGGCCAGCAGTTCGTACTGCGGGACGGGCAGCCCATCCCGCCGCGCCGCGTCGAGGGCGTCCGCCGTACGCCGTAGGTCGGCCGCCGAGCCGAAGCCGCGGGTGAGTACGCCGTCCCGCCCGTCCGGCCAGCGCACGAACGCGGCCCCGACCTCGCCCGCCGCAGCCTGCCCGCGGAACTCGAGTCCCGCGCCGGTGGCGTCGTTGACGTCTCGCAGCAACTGCTGTGCGTCGAGCTTCGCCACTGGAGCAGGTACGCCGTCGAGAGTCACGACACCTGACCGTAGTTGACCTGGAGTGCACTCCGGGGCAGAGGATGGAAGGCATGACTACGTACGCACCGGCCGAGGCGTCCGAGCGCACCGGTCTGAGCCTGGACACTCTCCGCTACTACGAACGCCTGGGACTGTTCGGTCCGGTACGGCGGACCACCACGGGCCACCGGGTCTACAGCGACCACGACGTCGCCTGGGTCGGGCTCCTGGTCTGCCTGCGCAACGCCGGACTGGGGATCAGCGACCTGCAGCAGTTCATGGGCCGAATGCGGGACCGCTCGAGCGGCCCGACCGGCTTGGTCGAGCTGCTCGAGGAGCACCGTTCCCGGCTGCGCGACGAGGTTGCGAAGATGAACCTCGCGCTCGGCGTGCTGGACGACAAGATCGCCTACTACAGCGCCCAAGACGGTCAGTCGAAGAAGTAGGGATAAGGCACCGGCTCCGGCCGGCTGGCGGTGTCGAGACGCTCCTGGTGCTCCGGGGCCAGGGTGAACTCCGCGGCGCCCAGCAGGTCGTCCAGGTACTCCGGTGTCCGCGGACCGATGATCGGTGCGGTCACATCGGGGCGCTGCAGCAGCCAGCGGACCGCGACCTGGGGAAGCGTCCGGCCGGTCTCGGCTGCCACGGCGGTCAGCTCGTCGATGACGTGCCAGGTGTGCTCGTTGGCGTACCGGTCCCAGTCGTGCGTACCGGGGGTGGCCACCTTGCTGTTCGCGGGCGGAGCGGTCATGCCGCGCTTGAACGCTCCGGACAGCCAGCCTGAGCGCAGGGGTGACCAGGTGATCACGCCGAGGCCTTCGTTCCGGCAGACCGGCAGCAGCTCCCACTCGGGGGAGCGGTCCAGCAACGTGTAGAGCGGCTGGAGGCTGGCCAGCGGCTGCCAGCCGTTCTGCGCGCACAGGTCGACCGCCTTCTGCAGCTGCCAGCCCCTGAAGTTGCTGACGCCGATGTAGCGGACCCTGCCGGCCTGTACGAGGCCGTCCAGCGTCGACAAGGTCTCGCCGAGGGGAGTGCTGTCGTCCCAGCGGTGGAGCTGGTACAGGTCGATGTAGTCCGTGCCGAGACGGCGCAGGCTCGCGTCGACCGCGTCGAGAACGTGCTTACGGGACAGGCCCTGCTCCGTCGGCCGCGGGCCCATCCGCCCGAAGACCTTGGTCGCGATGACGTAGTCCTCGCGGCGCTGGGTCTTCAGCCAGCGTCCGAGCACTTCCTCGGACGCGCCCGCGCCGTACACGTCGGCGGTGTCGATGAACGTGCCGCCGGCGTCGGTGAACGTCTGCAGGATCTTCCGGCTGTCCTGCTCGTCGGTCCGGTCGCCGAACATCATCGCGCCCAGGCAGAGCTCGCTGACCTTCAGGCCGGTTGTTCCGAGGTTCCTGTAGTCCATCTCCCCGACGCTAGGAGCTGGACCGCGCTCAAGCTCAAGACCTTTGCGTCACCCTTCGGTCATCTGTGTGTCGCCGAGGGGAAGACCGCGCCGGTGTACTTCTCGCCGGGGCCCTGGCCGGGCTCGTCCGGGATGCTGCTGGCCTCGCGGAACGCGAGCTGGAGGGAGCGCAGGCCGTCGCGCAGCGGAGCGGCGTGGTGGTGGCCGAGTGCGGGTGCGGCCGCGTCCAGCAGGCCGGCCAGCGAGTCGATCAGCGAGCGGGCCTCGTCCAGGTCCTTGTGGTCGGGCAGGTCCGCGGCAAGGCCCAGGTTGACGGCGGCGGCGCTCATCAGGTGCAGCGCGGCGGTGGAGATGATCTCCACGGCGGGGACCTCGGCGATGTCGCGGGAGGCGGTCGCGAGCGGGTCGGGGGACGGTGAAGTGGCATCTGCGTCGGTCATGCTGCTACTCTTGCACGGCGACCGACTCGGTCTGTTGGTGACCCCTGAGCGGAATACTTCAGGGCCGCCGGCCGTTCGAGTCCAAGCGGAGGGCCACCTCCCACCCAGTCGATGAACAGTCGGCGGGTCCCGGTCAACAGTACGGCGTACCAGCCCGCCAGGGTGGGGACGTCGTACCTCTGGGAATTGGGCCTTCGTGTGATCGCACGAGGGCCTTTCGCGTTTCCCGGGAAGGTTCGCGGCGATCGCGAGGTGGCATCCAGTACGAGTTCAACCCAGGAGGACCCATCACCACTGATTTGCGCGTCAACGAGCGCATCCGCGTTCCCGAGGTGCGGCTGGTCGGACCGAACGGTGAGCAGGTAGGCATCGTCCGGATCGAGGACGCACTGCGGCTGGCCCAGGAGGCCGACCTCGACCTGGTCGAGGTCGCGGCGACCGCACGGCCTCCGGTCTGCAAGTTGATGGATTTCGGCAAGTACAAGTACGAGACCGCGCAGAAGGCGCGCGAGTCCCGCCGGAACCAGACCAACACCATCATCAAAGAGATGAAGCTGCGGCCGAAGATCGACCCGCACGACTACGAGACCAAGAAGGGTCACGTGGTGCGGTTCCTGAAGGCCGGGGACAAGGTCAAGATCACCATCATGTTCCGCGGTCGTGAGCAGTCCCGGCCGGAGCTCGGCTTCCGGCTGCTGCAGCGGCTGGCCGAGGACGTGAGCGAGCTCGGCTTCGTCGAGTCCTCGCCGCGGCAGGACGGCCGGAACATGATCATGGTGCTCGGACCGCACAAGAAGAAGTCCGAAGCGCGCGTGGACGTGGAAGCCGAGAAGGCGCAGCGGAAGGCCGAGCGTGAGGCCGAGGAGCAGGCGGAGCGCCAGGAGCGCGCCGAGCAGGCTCAGGCCCACGAGGCCCAGCGTGCCGCCGGTGTCACCAAGAAGCCGAAGGGTCCGGCCGACAACCTCGACCCGGAGTGACGTTCCGCTCCGGCTCGTGAGGGCCGGAGCCTGTCACACCGAAGTTCGAGTCAACGAAGAAACAATCAGGAGCTGAAACAGCCATGCCGAAGATGAAGACCCACTCGGGGATGAAGAAGCGGGTCCGGGTGACCGGGTCGGGCAAGATCCGTCGTGAGCAGACGGGTGTCCGCCACCTCGCCGAGGCGAAGACCTCGAAGCGCAAGCGCCGCCTGTCCGGCACCGTCGAGGTCGCCCCGGCGTACGTGAAGAAGGCCAAGAAGCTTCTCGGCATCTGAGCACCCCAAACCCCCCGAACATCCCCCGCCGAGTGGACTCCGTCCGGCTCCGGCGCAGAAATACAAGGAGTAACACCTCATGGCACGCGTGAAGCGGGCAGTCAACGCCCACAAGAAGCGCCGGGTCGTACTCGAGCAGGCCAGCGGCTACCGCGGCCAGCGCTCGCGGCTGTACCGCAAGGCCAAGGAGCAGGTCACCCACTCGCTCGTCTACGCCTACCGTGACCGCAAGGCGCGCAAGGGCGACTTCCGGAAGCTGTGGATCCAGCGCATCAACGCCGCGGTCCGCGCCGAGGACCTGACCTACAACCGCTTCATCCAGGGCCTGCGGCTGGCCGAGGTCGAGGTGGACCGCAAGATCCTCGCCGACCTGGCCGTCAACGACCCGGCCGCGTTCTCCGCGCTCGTGCAGGTGGCCAAGGCCGCCCTGCCGGCGGACGTGAACGCGCCGAAGACCGACGCGGCCTGAGCAACACCCGTAGCTGCGACGTGGCGAGTCCCGGTCTGTTGACCGCGCAATCCGCGCGGATCAAGCAGGCTCGGCGGCTCGCCACTCGTGCGTTCCGGCGCAAGACCGGACGCTTCCTGGTCGAAGGCCCGCAGGCCGTCCGCGAAGCGCTCGAGCACCGCGAGCTCGTCGTCGAGGTGTACGCCGAGCCGGCCGTCGCGGCCCGGCATCGCGACCTCCACGACCTCGCCGTGACCGCCGGGGTCCCGTGGTTCGAGGTCGATCGCGCCGCCGTCGAGGCGTTGAGCGAGACCGTCACCTCGCAGGGCGTCGTCGCGGTCTGTTCCCTGGTGACCGTTCCGCTGCCGGCCGGCTCCCTGCAGCTCGTCGCCGCCGGCGTCCAGGTCCGCGACCCGGGCAACGTCGGCACCTTGATCCGGACGGCGGACGCGGCCGGCGCCGACGCCGTCGTCCTGACGTCGGAGTCCGTCGACCCGCACAACCCGAAGGCGGTCCGGGCCAGCGTCGGCAGCATCTTCCACGTGCCGATCAGCACGGACGTCGACCTCGTCGAGGCTGTGCGCACCTGGCGCGAGCAGGGGCTGCAGGTGCTCGCCGCCGACGGGTACGGCGCGACCGACCTGGACACCTGCATCGACGACGGCACCCTCGCGAAACCCACCGTGTGGCTGTTCGGGAACGAGGCCCACGGCCTGCCGGACGGCATCGACGCGCTGGTCGACCACTCGGTCAAGGTCCCGATCTACGGCCGCGCCGAGTCCCTCAACCTGGCAACCGCCGCGGCCATCTGCCTGTACGCGTCGGCCCGGGCCCAACGTCGATGACCTTCCATCTCCCGGGCCGGTTCTGGCGAGGCAACCTGCACACGCATACGAACGTGTCGGACGGGGGACTGTCGCCGGCGGAGACGGTGCAGGTGTACCGCGAGGCCAGGTACGACTTCGTCGCGATCACCGACCATTTCCGCCCGGAGTACGGGTTCCCGGTGACCGACACCCGGGACTTGCGGTCGGAGGGTTTCACGACACTGATCGGCGCCGAGCTGCACGCGCCGCGCACCGAGGCCGGGCAGGCCTGGCACATCGTCGCCGCCGGGCTGCCGTTGGACTTCGCGGCGCCGACGCCGACCGAAACCGGGCCGGAGCTGGCCCGCCGAGCACGGGCTGCCGGTGCCTTCGTCGGTATGGCCCACCCAGCAGCCTCACTCCTGACCGCCGCGGACGCCGAGAGCCTGGATGCTGCGCACTCGATCGAGGTCTACAACGCCCTGTCCGACCGCGAGCACCGCGGCGACAGCTGGCACCTCGCCGACGTCCTGCTGAACCGCGGCCACCGCCTCACGACGTACGCCGCCGACGACGCCCACCTACAACCCCAGGACCCGCCACCGTGCCAGGCCTGGGTCCACGTCCGCGCCGAAACCCTCGAACCGGACACCCTCTTGACCGCCCTCAAGGCCGGCCACTTCTACTCGAGCACCGGCCCCGAGTTGCACGACGTACGCGTCGAAGGCGACACGATCACCGTCCACTGCTCACCCGCCACCAAGATCCTCCTGACCGGCGGCCACCCCAGCGCCGAATACGTCGAGGGCACCGACCTCACCGAGGCCACCTTCCCCCTGACCTTCTTCCGCACCACCCACCACCGCATCACAGTCGAAGACGCGACCGGCCGCCGAGCCTGGACGAACCCGATCTACCCGGTCAGCGTTTGACGCGGGACTCAAGGCCGTCGAGGAGGGCGTCGAGGCCGAAGACGAAGTTCTCGGTGAGGCTCGTGTCGAGGGTGGCCGACGTACGGCGGCGGACCGACTCCTGCATGCTCGGGTAGTCGTTCGCGACGGCCTGCGCCTGTTCCAGCATCTCGCTGACCCAGGTCTCCTCCGAGCGGCCGGACTTCCGGACCATCTCGCGGGTCGCGACCTCGGCGCTGACCGTGCCGAGCACGTACGACATCACGCTGCCCATCGCCAGGTCGATCTCGTGGTCGGAGAACCCGGCGGCGCCGAACAGCACCAGGCCGCGCTCGCCGAGGGACATCGCGTTCGGGCCGATGCTCGGGCGGGTGTACATCACCTCGGGCAGCCAGGGGTGCCGCAGGACGGCGGACCGCAGGCTGTGCCCGAACAGCAACGCCCCGGCCCGCCAGCCGGCCAGCTCGGGTTCGGGGACGTCGATCTCGCCCCAGACCTCGTCGATCAGCAGGTCGACGAGGTCGTCCTTGGTCGGCACGTGCCAGTACAGGCTGGTCGCGCCGGCATCGAGCTTCGCGGCCAGCTTGCGCATGCTCAGCCCGGAGACGCCGTCGGTGTCGAGGATCGCCATCGCGGCGGTCACGATCTGCTCCCGGCTGAGCGTCTCCCGGGCGGGGGAGGCCTTGCGCTCCCGGGTCCAGATCCAGTCCTTCATGCCGACCATCCTACAAAGGACTCGCACACCGTTCGAGATAGTCGTACAGTGTGCGAGTGACTAGTACACCGTTCGAGTCCACCACCGAGGGGCACCCTCGTCGCTGGTGGATCCTGTTGATCCTGTGCTTGAGCCTGATGGTGCTGGTCGTCGACAACACCGTCCTGAACCTGGCGATCCCGTCCCTGATGCGCGACCTGGGCGCGACGCCCGCGGACATCCAGTGGGTGATCGACGCGTACATCCTGGCCTTCGCCGGGCTGCTGCTGACCGCCGGAAGCCTGTCCGACCGCTTCGGCCGCCGGAAGATGCTGCTGCTCGGACTGGTCGTCTTCGGCGTGGCGTCGCTGCTGGCGACGCTCGCGCAGAACCCGTGGCAGCTGATCGCCTGCCGCGGCCTGATGGGTGTCGGCGGCTCGCTGCTGATGCCGAGCACGCTGTCGCTGCTGTTCACGGTGTTCCCGCCGGACGAGCAGCGCAAGGCGATGGCGGGCTGGTCGATGGTGGCGATGGTGGGCGTGGTGGCCGGCCCGACGGTCGGCGGCGTGCTGCTGAACCACTTCTGGTGGGGCTCGATCTTCTGGCTGAACGTGCCGATCGCGATGCTGGCAATCATCGGCACGCTGGCGCTGATCCCGGAGTCGAAGGGCCCGGCCCGCGACGTCGACCCGGTGGGCGCGGTGCTGACCATCGTCGGGATGGCGTCCGTCGTGTGGGCGATCGTGTCGATCCCGCTGCACGGCTGGGGATCCGCCCGGGTGCTCGGCGCGCTGGTGGTCGGTGTGGTCGCGCTGACCGGGTTCGCCCTGTGGGAGAAGCGGAGCGCGCACCCGATGGTGCCGCTGGCGTTGTTCAAGGACCGGCGGTTCAGCGGGACGAGTCTGTCGATCGTGCTGCTGTCGTTCACCGCGGGCGGGTTGCTGCTGGCGCTGACGCAGTACCTGCAGTTCGCGCTCGGGTACTCGCCGCTGAAGGCTGGGCTCGCGCTGATCCCGTACGCCGTGTCCGCGGCGCTCTTCAACGGTCTGGGCGCGACGCTCGGGAAGAAGATCGCCGACCGGACGCTGATCGCGCTGGGTCTGCTGATCATCGCGGGCAGCTTCGCGATCCTGACGCAGGTGTCCGACTCGACCGGGTACGGGCTGTTGATCGTCGGCCTGCTGGTGATGGGCGTCGGCGGCGGCCTGGCCGGCCCGGCGGCGTACACGCTGTTGATGCAGGCCGTTCCGCCGGACCACCGCGGTGTCGGCTCGGCGATGAACGACACCGTCCAGCAGACGGGCGCGGCGCTGTCGGTCGCGGTCCTGGGCAGCGTGCTCGCCGCGGCGTACTCCTCGGCCCTGCCGGACTCCGTCCCGGAGGAAGCGCGCAAGTCGATCGCGGACACGCTCGCGCTCGGCCCGGACTTCCTCGCCGCCGCCAAGCACGCCTTCGTCGACGCCATGTCGATCGCGATGACCGTCGGCGCGATCGGCGCGGTCGCCGGGGCGGTCGTCGCCCTCGCGATCCTTCCGAAGGGCGAGAAGAAGGTGCCGGACGCCGTCCAGCCGGTGGACGACCCAGTTCACTGACAGCATGCGGGTATGACGCGACGGTGGCTGATCGACCTGCCGACCCGGATCCACCTGTGGTCGGCGGACCTCCAGATCCGCCACCGTCCGTCTTTTCATCCTGTGGTGGGCCTGCTCACCCTCGCCTGGTCGGTGCGCTCGATCCACCAGGAGAGTCGTGCCTGACTACCAGATGCTCGCCAACGTCACCGTGACGTGCCTGTTCCTGCTACCTCCCCTGGCCCTCGGCGCCATGCTGGCGGGACGGTCGCGGGGGAATCGCTTCGTCCTCAAATGGGCCCGGGCCCTCGCGATCGCGACGCTCGTCCTGGCGGTCGTGTACGACCTGGCCGGCGCAGTCTTCCTCCTCCGCGCCGAACCCCGCGCAGGCCAGCCCGACTGGCTCCCCCCACCCGGCGCCGTCAACGACCCGTCCTTCTACCTCCCCATCGGCGTAGGCGCGTTCCTGGCCGCCCTCACCATCCTGATCGGAGTGGGCCGCGCGCGGCATCGGCTGGGCTGACCGAGCGGGGTTGTGGACGGCCGATTCACGGTCTTGGGGCTGGGGTTTCTAGACTGCAATCCGCAGACGTACCAACCCGAGAGCGAGCCATGTCCGGTCCCAACACTGATTACGACCCGGTCGAAGTGACGCCGCTGCACGCCGAAGAGGTGGAGCGGACCCGCGACGAGGCGCTGACGGCGTTTACCGGGGCGGCCGATCTGGCCGCCTTGCAGGAGGCCAAGTCCACCCATCTCGGCGACAAGTCGCCGATCGTGCTGGCCAACCGGGAGATCGGCGCGCTGCCGCCGCAGGCCCGCAAGGAGGCCGGGCAGCGGATCGGCGCGGCCCGGAAGGCGATCAACGAGGCGTTCGCGTCCCGGCTCGCGGTGCTCGAGGCCGAGCACGAGGAGCGGATGCTGGACACCGAGCGTGTCGACGTGACGCTGCCGTGGCACACCCCGGAGCTCGGCGCGCGGCACCCGCTGTCGCTGATCTCCGAGCAGGTCGCGGACGTGTTCACCGCGCTCGGCTGGGACGTCGCCGAGGGTCCCGAGGTCGAGGCCGAGTGGCTGAACTTCGACGCCCTGAACTTCCAGCCCGACCACCCGGCGCGGCAGATGCAGGACACCTTCTTCGTCGAGCCGGCCGGCTCCGGCAAGGTGCTGCGCACGCACACGTCGCCGGTGCAGGCGCGCTCGATGCTGACCCGCAAGCCGCCGATCTACGTGATCTGCCCGGGCCGGGTGTTCCGCACCGACGAGCTGGACGCGACCCACACGCCGGTCTTCTACCAGGTCGAGGGCCTGGTGGTGGACGAGGGCATCACGCTCGCGCACCTGAAGGGCACCCTCGACCACTTCGTCGTCTCGATGTTCGGCGAGGGCCTCGAGGCCCGGCTGCGGCCGAACTTCTTCCCGTTCACCGAGCCGTCGGCCGAGGTGGACCTGAAGTGCTTCGTCTGCCGCGGCGCGTCCGTCGGCAACCCGGACCGCCCGTGCCGGACCTGTGGCAGCGAGGGCTGGATCGAGTGGGGCGGCTGCGGCGTGGTCAACCCGCGGGTCCTGCAGGCCTGCGGCATCGACACCGACCGGTATTCCGGTTTCGCCTTCGGCATGGGCCTGGAGCGGACGCTGATGTTTCGCAACGGCGTCGAGGACATGCGGGACATGGTCGAGGGTGACGTGCGGTTCAGCCGCCAGTTCGGGATGGAGATCTGATGCGGGTCCCACTGTCATGGCTTCGTGAGTACGTCGACCTGCCGGGTGACGTCACCGGCCGCCAGGTCGCGGAGCAGCTGATCCGGGCCGGTCTCGAGGTGGAGACCGTCGAGGAGTCCGAGCTGACCGGTCCGCTCGTCGTCGGCAGGGTCCTGACGTACGAGAACGAGCCGCAGAAGAACGGCAAGACCATCCGCTGGTGCTCGCTCGACATCGGCAAGGACGAGCCGCAGTGGGTCGTCTGCGGTGCGCACAACTTCGAGGTCGGCGACCTCGTGGTGGTCGTGCTGCCGGGCGCGGTGCTGCCCGGCGGGTTCGCGATCTCGGCGCGCAAGACGTACGGGCACGTCTCCAACGGCATGATCTGCTCGAGCGCCGAGCTCGGTCTGGGCGACGACGGCACGCACGGCATCGTCGTGCTGGAGCCGGGCGAGGCCACCCCGGGCGACGACGCGATCGAGTTGCTCTCGCTGAGCGACGACGTGCTCGACATCGCGGTGACGCCGGACCGTGGGTACTGCTTGTCGATCCGCGGTGTCGCGCGCGAGGCCGCGACGGCGTACGGCGTGCCGCTGAAGGACCCGGCGGCGCTGGAGCTGACCGGGTCGGGCTCGGGCGGTTATCCGGTGCGGGTGGACGACGCGGCCGCGTGCAGCGTGTTCGTCACGCGGACCGTGACCGGAATCGACGCGAAGGCGCTGTCGCCGCGGTGGATGCAGAAGCGGCTGCTCGCGTCCGGGATGCGGCCGATCTCGATCGGGGTCGACGTCACGAACTACGTGATGCTCGAGCTCGGCCAGCCGATCCACGGGTACGACAAGGCGCGGCTGTCCGGCGAGATCGTGGTCCGGCGGGCGACCGCCGGCGAGAAGCTGATGACGCTGGACGACCAGACGCGCGAGCTGGACGCCGAGGACCTGCTGATCACCGACGACTCGGGCCCGATCGGTGTCGCCGGCGTGATGGGTGGCGCGTCGACCGAGATCTCCGAGGCGACCACGGACGTGGTGATCGAGGCCGCGCACTTCGACCCGATCGTGATCGCGCGGGCGTCGCGCCGGCACAAGCTGTCGTCGGAGGCGTCGCGCCGGTTCGAGCGCGAGGTCGACCCGGACCTGCCGCGGTACGCCGCCCAGCGCGTCGCCGACCTGCTGTCCGAGTACGCCGGCGGCACGACTGTCCCCGACGAAACCGTCGTCGACACCCACGCCCGGCCCGAGCCGGTCACCCTGCGCGCCGACCACGCGGCACGCGTCGCCGGCGCCCCCATCACCATCGAGGAGACCGTGCGCCACCTGCGCTCGGTCGGCTGCGCTGTCGAGGCCGCGGCGACCGACGCGGTTGCGGCTCCGTTGGCAGCTGGTGCGCACGCTCCCTCGCTGACCGAGGTCGGTACCGCGACACTCGGGAGCACGGAGCTCGCCGGCGATGACCTGCTGACCGTCACCCCGCCGTCGTGGCGGCCTGATCTGCGGGACCCCAACGACTTTGCTGAAGAGGTTATTCGGCTGTTCGGGTTCGACAATGTGCCGTCCGTACTGCCGCCCGCGCCGGGTGGGCAGGGGCTGACGGTTTCGCAGAAGCGTCGGCGGAAGGTGGCGACGGCGCTGGTCGGTGCGGGGCTGACCGAGGTGGTGTCGTACCCGTTCACCGGGGCGGCCGACTTCGACGCCATGGGCATCCCGGCCGACGACACCCGGCGTACGACGGTGAAGCTCGTCAACCCGCTGTCCGACGAAGAGCCGTCGATGCAGACCACCCTGCTCGCGACGCTGCTCCGGACCGCCGAGCGCAACGTCGGCCGCGGCGCGAACGACCTGGCGATCTTCCAGACCGGCCTGGTCTTCCACCCGAAGCCGGAGACGAAGCCCGCGCCGCTTCCGTCGGTCGCGCACCGGCCGAGCGACGCCGAGGTCCAGTCGCTGTACGACGCGCTCCCGGACCAGCCGCTGCACGTCGGCGTGGTGCTGACCGGATCCATTACCCCGACCGGCTGGTGGGGCAAGGGCCGGCCGGCCGGCTGGGCCGACGCTGTCCAGATCGCGCGGCTGATCGCGTCGGCGGTCGGCGTCGAGCCGGCCGTGAAGAACACCGAGCTGGCGCCGTGGCACCCGGGCCGGTGCGCGGAGTTCTCGGTCGGCGGCACGGTGGTCGGTCACGCCGGTGAGCTGCACCCGAAGGTCTGCCAGGCGTTCGGCCTGCCGGCCCGGTCGAGTGCGCTCGAGCTGGATCTGGACGCGCTGATCGCAGCGGGCCCGGAGTCGGTCACGGCGCACCCCTTCTCGTCGTACCCGGTGGCCAAGGAGGATGTCGCGCTGATCGTCCCGGCCGAGGTCGCGGCGGCCGACGTGCAGGCGGCGCTGACCGAGGGCGCGGGCGATCTGCTGGAGTCGGTGCGGCTGTTCGACGTGTACACCGGCGAGCAGATCGGCGAGGGCAAGAAGTCGCTGGCGTTCGCGCTGCGCTTCCGGGCGCCCGACCGGACGCTCAAGGAGAACGAGGTCGCCGACGCCCGGCAGGCCGCGGTCCAGGTCACGGTCGACCGCTTCGGCGCCGTCCAGCGAGTCGGCTGAGGCTCATGCCCACGCGCATCCGCTCGAGTCGCCCGGCCTCCGCAGGCCGGGCGCACGGGGGATCGCGATGAGCGGGAGACATCCGCGCGTTGCCGTGGCGGCGCCCAACCGGGCGGCGGCCGACGCCGGAGTGCGGGTGGCTGCCGAGGGCGGCAACGCGGTCGACGCCGCGATCGCCGCCACGCTCGTCACGATGGTGAACGAGCTCGGCATCGTGTCGCCGGCCTCGGGCGGATTCGTCACGCTGCAGGTCGCCGGTGGTGACCCGGTCACCATCGACGGCTGGGTGGAGATGCCCGGCCGCGGCCTGTCGGCCGACCGGTTCGGTCGCAGCGTCTGGGACATCACCACCGACTACGGCGGCGGGACCACGACGACCGTCGGCCACGGCTCCGTCGCCACGCCCGGCGGCATGAAGGCTCTCGACCTCGCGCACCGCCGCTCCGGCAAGGCGCCGTGGCACGAGGTCGTCCAGCCCGCGATCGACGTCGCCCGGAACGGTTTCGCGCTGAGCCGGACCTCGGGCTACTACCTGGGCTTCACCCACGAGATCATCTTCGGCTGGCACCCGCCGAGTCACGGGGTCGTGCACGACGGCGACGGCGAGGTGATCAAGGCCGGCAGCACGGTCGTGATCCCGGAGCTCGCGGAGGCGCTCGAGCTGATCGCCCGCGACGGCGCCGAGACGATGTACACCGGTGAGCTCGCGCAGTTGCTGATCCGCGACATGGCCGCGAACGACGGCATCCTCACGGCCGAGGACCTGGCCGCGTACGAGGCCGTCGTCCGCCCGGCGCTCGTCGTCGAGCAGAACGGCTGGCGCCTGGCGACCAACCCGCCGCCCGCGGTCGGGGGAGTGGCCGTGGCGGCGATGCTCGCGCTGCTCGACGGCGTGCCGGCCGACGGCAGCTGGGGCCATTCCGAGCTGGAGCGGCTCGTCGACGTCCAGCATGCCGTGCTCGGCCGCCGGCTGGCCGAGCTGGACAAGGAGGACGTGCGCAAGCTGGAGGGCCAGAAGCTGCTCGACCTCGCCGCGGCCGGCGACCTCCGCGCGCTGACCTCGCCGAGTACGGCGACCGTTTCGGTGGTCGACGACGAGGGCGACGCGTGTGCGATCACGGTCTCGTCCGGGTACGGCTCCGGCGTCCTCACGCCCGGCACCGGCATCTGGCTGAACAACGCCCTCGGTGAGCAGGAGCTGCTGCACGGCGGACCGCACAGCCTCGCCCCGGGCACCCGCCTCACCTCGAACATGGCCCCGAGCGTGGCCCGCCGCGAGAGCGACGGCGCGGTGCTGGCGATCAGCTCACCCGGCTCGGACCGGATCCCGACCGCGCTCGCCCAGGTCTATGCGCTCTACACCCACGGCGGTCTCCCGCTCCGCGAGGCCGTCGAGCACCCGCGGCTGCACGTCCGCGTCCGCGAGGACGTCGTCGTCGACTACGAGGACGACCTGCCGGTGTCCGGGACGACCGCGCTGCCGGCCCGTCCGATGCCGCCGCACTCGATGTACTTCGGCGGCGTCGCGGCCGCGTTCTGGGATCCGGCCGACGGCCTGCTGGCGGTCGGCGACCCGCGCCGGACCGGAGCCGTGGCGATCTCACCCTGACCGGTAAGGTCACCCCACAGACAGATCCGAAAGGCAGCCGATGCGGGACACCCACCCCGAGCTCTCCGTCGTCGTACCGATGTACGACGAGGAAGAGGTGCTGCCGATCTTCTTCGAGCGGATGCACCCGCTGCTCGACGGCCTGGGCATCACCTACGAGCTGCTGGTCGTCGACGACGGCAGCCGGGACCGGACCGCGGCGCTGCTGCTGGAGGCCGCCAAGGACTGGCCGCAGCTCCGGGTGGTCCGCCTGCTCCGCAACAGCGGTCACCAGGCCGCCCAGTCGGCCGGCTTCCGGCGTGCCCGCGGCCGCTACGTGGTCACGATCGACGCTGACCTCCAGGACCCGCCGGAGGTCATCGCCGAGTTCCTGCAGGCCGTCCGCGAACAGGACGTCGACGTCGTGTACGGCGTGCGCTCGGACCGCTCGAGCGACTCCTGGGCGAAACGTACGTCGGCCCGGCTGTACTACCGGTTGATGTGCCGCCTGGTCGGCAAGGACATCCCGTTCGACGCGGCCGACTTCCGGCTGGTGACGCGGCGCGTGGTGGACGCGGTCAACGCGCTGCCCGACGACGGCCGCGTCTTCCGGCTGGTGATCCCGTGGCTCGGCTTCCCGAGCACCGAGGTCAAGTACGTCCGGGCGGAGCGGGCGGCGGGCTCCACGAAGTACAGCGTCTCCAAGATGGTCCGGCTTGCGTTCGACAGCGTGACCGCGTTCTCGGCGGCCCCGCTGCGGCTGGCGACCTGGCTCGGGCTGCTCGGTGGCGCGATGTCCGGGCTGTTCGTCGTCGGCGCGCTCGTGATCAAGCTGACCGGCCGCAGCATCCCCGGCTGGACGTCGACGGTGCTCGCGGTCAGCGTGATCGGCGCGATCCAGCTGCTCTGCCTGGGCCTCCTGGGCGAGTATGTCGCGCGCCTGTTCCAGTCCAGCCAACGCAGACCGCAGTTCCTCGTCGGCTACGACAGCCTCGAGGACCACGGGCACCAGGAGCCCGTCCACGAAAGCACACCGACCACCAGATGAAGCGGGCCGTCCCGTGGCTGCTGCCGATCCTGGTGGCGGTCGGTGGGTTCGTATCGCTCGGCGACGTCGGCGCCGGTCCGCTGGTCAAGTACGTGGGGTACTTCGCGGGGGCGATCGCGCTGCCCGGGACGCTGCTGCTGCGGGCCGTGTGGCGCAGTACGGGGAACTGGGCGGAGGACCTCGGACTCGGCTCGGTCGTCGGCGCGACGTGGCAGCTGATCGGCTGGGCGATCTTCACCGCGCTCGGTTGGCAGGACTGGTTGATCGTGTGGCCGGCGCTCGTGCTGATCGGCTTCGCGGTCGCGGGGCGGCAGCATTTCCGGATCGCCGAGCCCAGTCCGCTGCCGGTCGCGTGGACGGTCGGGCTGGCGGTGTCCGCGGCGGTGATGGTCGGTGCGGCGACGTTCGGCGTGATGGCGTACCACCCGATGCCGCCGCACGGCGAGGCGTACTACCCCGACCTCCTGTACCACCTGTCGATGGTGCACGAGCTGACCCGCGCGGTGCCGCCGGAGATCCCCCAGGTCGTCGGCGAGCGGCTCGAGTACCACTGGTTCGCGAACGCCGATATGGCCGCGGCGGTCGACGTCACGCGGCTCACCCCGCTGGTCGTGCTGTTCCGTCTCTGGGTCCTGCCGTGGCTGGTCGTGTCACTGCTCGTCTGCGCCACGCTCGCCCGGGTCGTCAGCCGCACCTGGTGGACCGGCGTACTGGCCGCACTCGCGCTGGCCGCGCCACAGCTGTTCCTGCTCGTCGACACGAGCGTGAACCTCGCGCCACCGGTCAGCCTCCTCAGCCCGTCGCAGACCTTCGGCATGGTCGCGGCCGTCACCACAGCCGTCCTCCTGATCGAGCAGCTGTTCAAGGACGGCAGCCACCGGCTCTGGCTGCTCATCGTGCCGATCGCCGTTGTCGGTGGCGGCTCCAAGCCAACCGTGCTGCCCTTGTTGGTCGGGGCTGTCGCTCTCGCCGCGCTGTACCTACTAGTGACAACGCGACGGCTCCCGTGGCGCCTGATCGGCACGGCGGCGGTCCTACTCGTTGCCGGCGCCGTGACCTTCCTGACCGTTGCCGGGAGCACCAGCGGCTCGCGGTTGCAGTTCCTCGCCGTACTGAAGTCGCTGCCCGTCTACACCGCGGCCACTGGTGACAAGACGCAGCCTGGTGACGGCGGGTTGATCCTGCCGGCGCTGGCGCACGGCGAGGTGATCGGGACGCTCAGTCTGCTGCTGGGTCTGTTGCTCACACTGCAGGCGATGGCCTGGGCCGGCTTCGGCGTGGTCGGACGCAAAGACCCGGTCGCCTGGTTCCTGCTCGGCGCGATGGTCGCGGGCTGGGCCGGCTATCTGCTGATCGACCACCCGTCGGTGAGTGAGTCGTACTTCGTCTACACCGCCGCACCGTTCAGCCTGGCCGGAGCGGGATGGTTCGCCGCGACCAGTGCGCGCGCCTCCGGCCGGCCGGTGCCGATCGCGGTTGCCGCGTTCGTGCTCTCGGTCGGGTACGCCGGTCTGCTGGTCTGGGCTCGTGGCGTCCCCGCGGCCTCGACCGGTCGGCAGCTGTGGCTCAGCACCCGGATGCTGCTTGTCGTCCTCGGCATCACGCTGTTCCTGCTGCTCGTGTGGCGGCTGACGTTACGACAAGCCGGCGGCGGCATGTTCGTCGTACTTGCGCTGCTCTCGACCGCTCCGATCAGCTCGTTCGTGCAGAGTGCGATCCGCGGCGACACGGAGAAGGCGCCGACGTACCGTGCGGCGCGGTGGTGGGTGTACCCGGACGAGGCCGAGGCGGCGCTGTGGCTCGGGAAGAACTCCGCACTGACCGACGTGGTGGCCACCAACACCTGGTGCCGTCCGGCGGGTCCGTCCAGGCCGGGCTGTGACGCCCGCGGTTATCTCGTCAGCGGTATCGCCGGCCGCCGCACGCTGATCGAGGGCTGGGCGTACACGAACCAGGCGATGGCCCGGCAGGGCGACGGCGGCCGCCGCTACACCGAGCAGCCGTCGCCGTGGCCCGACCGCGTCGCCCTCACCAACCAGGCCCTCACCGCCCCGACGGCCGACGTACTGCGCACGATGCGCGACGAGTACGGCGTTCGCTGGCTGTACGCCGACACGCGCAACGGCCCGGTGTCGCCGGCGCTCGACCAGCTCGCCGTCCGCCGACACAGCGTCGGCAAGGTCCGGATCTACGACCTCGGAGAGTGATTTGCCCGTAACATGGAGTCCGCGTAGACCGTTACGTCTACGCAGGCCCGCCCGCCACGCGGCCGCAGCAGTGCACCTGATTGCTCGGGAGGGCGGGACTGATGCGGGCAACCCGACCGGGGGCCATTCTTGTTGCCACCGGCCTGTTGAGCCTCGGCACTGCGACAGCGACTGCTTACGAGGTGCCGACCACTCCGTTCACCGAGGCGACCACGGTGATGCCGGGGTCGGGGCTGCGGCAGACGATCACCGCGAGCGGGTCGACCGAGCTCGGCGATCCGGCGACCGCCGGCTTCCGCGGCATCGGCCCGACCACCTACCAGCCCGCGATCGCGACGAGCACCCCGGCGCAGGACGTGGTGGTGAACACCGGGGACTGCGCATCCACCGGCGGTTGCGGCGATCGCGGCACCCTGACGATCGCGTTCTCCCAACCGGTACGGAACCCGGTCCTGCACCTCGGCGGCCTCGGCGGATCGGTCACCCGGACCGTGAGCGGCCGGACGACCGCGCAGTCCGAGCTGCACGCCGTCCTCAAGCTCAACACCGCGGGCCTCAGCCTCACGAAGCTCGGCCAGGGCAACAACCTCGCGGTCACCAGCGACACGATCACCGCTGCCAACCACGACACCGGGCCGAACTGCGTCAACACGAAGTCCCCGTCCGGACTCGACACGTCCGCGACCGCCGCCTGCGGATCGGTCCGCGTGAACGGCATCGTCACCAAGGTCAGCTTCGACGTGACGGCGCTGTTCACCAAGCACCCGAAGCTGCCCGCGTTGAACAACGGCTCGTCGGGCGACGCGTTCTCGATCGTCGCGTCCGCTCCCGAGGACTTCGGCGACGCACCGGCGTCGTACGGCGCGGCGTGGTCCGCGCTGAGCGACGTACAACTCGGTGAGGACGTCACCGAGGACAACGCCGCCGTCGCGAACAGCACGACCGGCCAGGCGACACCGGATCTGGCCGACGACGGCACTGTCTTCAAGCCGCTGCGCACCAGCCAGACGTCGTACACGACCGACCTGCGGCTGGCCGGTGCGTCCAAGGCCGGCCGGGCCTGCGCCTGGATCGACGTCAACGTCGACGGAAAGTTCGAGCCGGGGGAGCGGGCCTGCGCAGCCTTCGCTGCCGGACAGACGACGGTCACGCTGCGCTGGTCCGAGCTCGCCCCGAAGGCCGGAGCGTCGTACGCGCGGGTGCGCGTCGGGTACACCGATGCGCAGGTCGAGAAGCCGACCGGCGCGGCCGATGCCGGTGAGGTCGAGGACCACCCGTTCGCGATCACGCCGCCGCCACCGCCGTTCCTCGCCGACGACACCGCGACGACCGCCTTCAACACGGCAGCCGTCGTCAAGGTGCTCGCCAACGACAAGCCGGGTGATCCGGGGACGCCGCTGGCGCCCGGGACGCTCTGTCTCGTCGACGGCAGCAAGTGCGTGCAGATGGTGAACGTCGTCGGCCAGGCGAAGTACGTCGCCAGGCCCGACGGCACTGTCCGCGTCGAACCGGTGCCCGGCTTCGTCGGACAGGGCAAGCCGGTCACGTACCGCGTTGCCGACAGCAACGGTACGGCGGCCACCGCGAAGCTGACCGTGACCGTCTCGCTCCCGGACCGCCCGGTCGCGAGCCCCGACACCGCGACCACCCCGCAGAACGTCAGCGTGTCCGTCCGGCCGCTCGCCAACGACCGCGCCGCCGCGGGCGTGCAACTCGTGCCCGGCTCCGTCGTCCTGCGTGACCCGGCCGACGCGACGTTCAAGAAGAAGGTGGTGATCGCGGGCGAGGGCGAGTACGTCGTGAAGCCTGGCGGCGGCGTGGACTTCGTCCCGCAGCCACGGTTCACCGGCGTCGGTACGTCGATCGGCTACCGCGTCACCGACACCACCCATCAGACGGCGGAGTCGACGCTGACCGTCACGGTCACGCCGGTGACGCCGACCGCGAACGGCGACTCGGTGTCGACCGCGTTCGACACGGACATCGTCGTACCCGTGCTCGACAACGACCTGCCCGGCTCTCCCGACGCACCGCTCGTGCCGGCCACGCTCCGGCTGGTGGATCCGGTCAGCAAGAAACTCGTCGACCACGTGACGATCGCCCGGCAGGGCACGTACCTGGCTGCTGCCGGCAGCGTGACGTTCCAGCCCCTGCACGGCTTCACCGGAGTCGGTATGCCGGTGACCTACCAAGTCCTCGACAAGAACGGTACGGCGGCCCGCGCCGAGCTGACCGTCTCGGTCGCCGCACCCGGCCCACCGGTCGCGAACCCGGACACTATCGCCACGTTACAGGGCCGATCCGTGATCGCCGCCGTCCTCGCCAACGACAAGCCGGGACCGACGGGTGCAGCGCTGAAGCCGGGCAGCGTGCGGCTGCTGACACCGACACAGCCGGTGCTGTCGCTCGTCGTCGCAGGCCAGGGCAAGTACTCGGTCCGGGCCGACGGCCGCGTCCTGTTCGAGCCGTTGCCGACCTTCAGCGGTACTGCGACCGCGGTCGGCTACCAGGTCGCCGACAGCAACAACGCGATCGGGAAGTCGACGCTGACCGCCCGGGTGACCAAGGTCGTCCCGGACGCGTCCGACGACACCGCGGGTACGGCGTACGACACGAACGTGACGGTGCCGGTGCTCGCGAACGACACGGCCGGCGATCTGTCGGTCCCGCTGGTGCCGAACTCCGTGCGACTGATCGACCCGACCACGAAGCTGCCGGCCGCGACGCTGCTCGTCCCCGGGCAGGCGGCCTACACCACGACGGCGGACGGGACGGTGGACGTCAACCCGCTGCCGAACTTCACCGGAGCCGCGACGCCGGTCACCTACCGCGTCGCGGACGTGAACGGTTCGACGGCCACGGCAACGCTGACCGTCACGGTCGCCAAGCCGCCCGCACCGACGGCCGCGCCCGACACCGCGACCACCAAGCAGAACCTCGCCGTGCGCGTCCCGCCGCTCCTCAACGACCTCGCCGGACAGGGGACCGCGCTCGATCCGCGCAGCCTCACGCTCGTCGACCCGGCCGACGGTTCGCCGAAGAAGCTCGTGAAGATCGCGGGGCAGGCCGACTACCAGGTCAACCCGGACGGCACGGTGACCGTCGATCCGCTGCCGGGCTTCCGGGGCGTGGCGAGTCCGGTCGGCTATCGAGTCGCGGACCTGTTCGGCCAGACTGCACGCTCCACGATCACGGTCACGATCACGCCGATCACGCCCGTCGCGGCCGATGACACCGCGCGGACGCCGTACGACAAGGACGTCACGGTCTCCGTGCTCGCCAACGACAAGGCGGGTGACCCGACGGCGCCGCTGGTCCCGGCCAGCCTGCTGCTCGTCGATCCGGCCGACGGAGCCCCGAAGGCAACCGTGCGAATCCCCAATGAAGGCGTGTACACGGCCGCCGGGGGAGTGGTGCGCTTCGATCCTGGCGCCACCTTCCGCGGTCCCGGCACGGCGGTGACGTATCAGGTGGCCGACGCCAACGGGACGAGGACGACGGCTCGGTTGACCGTCACCGTCGGCCGGCCGCCGGTCGCGGTCGCCGACATCGCGTCGACCCTGCAGAACGTGACCGTGACGGTGAACGTGCTGTCCAACGACCGGCCGGGCACCGACGCCACGCTCGATCGCGCTTCGGTCGGGCTGAACGGGTCCGCGAAGAAGGTGACGATCGCCGGCCAGGGCACGTACACGGTGGTGCCGAATGGCTCGATCGAGTTCGACCCGCTGCCGGGCTTCCGGGGCAAGGCGAGTCCGATCCGCTACCGGGTCGCTGACTCCGACGGCAACTCCGCGGCCTCGACGTTGAGCATGACCGTGACAGCGGTCAACCCCGTCGCGGTCAACGACTCGGCGATCACGCCGTACGGCCGAGCGATCACCGTCAAGGTGGCGGCGAACGACAAGTCCGGTGACGCGTCGGCGCCGCTGCGGCCGGCGAGCGTGGTCGTGAAGGACGCGGCGGGGCGCTTCGGCAAGACGATGACGCGGGCGGGCGAAGGAACGTATGCGGTCGATGCCCACGGCGCGGTGACGTTCACGCCGGTCAAGGGATTCCAGGGCGTGACGACCCCGACGACGTACCGCATCGCCGACGCCAACGGCACGACCGCGGACGGCCTGCTGTTGCTGACGGTCGGCAAGGGACCGACGGCGGTGGCAGATCCGGTCGCGACCAAGCAGAACGTGACGGTCGCCGTCGATCCGCTCGCGAACGACGAGCCGGGGACAGGTGCGCAGCTCGACCGGAAGTCGCTGCAGGTGTTCGGCGGGACCTGGGGGCCGCGGGTGACGGTCCCCGGGCAAGGCGTGTTCACCGTGAAGTCCGGCAAGATCACGTTCGACCCGGAGCCTGCGTACCGCGGTGTCGTCTCGGTCGCCTATCGGGTCAGCGACACGACCGGGAACCAGGCGAGCGCGTCCGTCACGGTCACGGTCGCGCCCGTCGTCCCTGTGGTCGAGAACGACGTCGCGGCGACGCCGTACGAGGCCGCGGTCACGGTCGACGTCCTGGCCAACGACAGGCCGGGTGATGCGAGTGCGCCGCTGGTCGCGGGTGGCGTGCGGCTGATCGCCCCGGCGACCGGGGATCCGCTGCAGTCCCTCGTCATGCCGGGGGAGGGGACGTTCACGGTCCAGCCGTCCGGGGCGATCCGGTTCGCGCCGGTCGACGGGTTCGTGGGTGTGGCGGTCCCGGTCGGGTACCAGGTGGCCGACCGCAACGGCACGGTCGGATCCGGCACGCTGACGATCACGGTGCAGGCCCGACCGGTCGCCGTACCGGACGAGGCGCGGACCAAGCAGCACGTCGCGGTGACGGTCGACCCGCTCGCCAACGACAAGCCGGGGCCGGGCGCGACGCTCGATCCGGCGTCGGTGCTGCTGGTCGGGCCTGGCGGTGCGCTGGTCGACCGCGTGACGATCGCCGGGCAGGGGACGTACGTCGTTGCCGGCGGCAAGGTCACGTTCACCCCTGACGCGGCGTTCACGGGCACCGCGCGACCGGCGGCGTACGACGTGAAGGACAGCAACCGCAACTCGGCCCGCTCGACCGTCACCGTCACGGTCCTGTCGGTCCGGCCGGTGGTCGCCGACGACAGCGCGAAGACGTCGTTCGGTACGACGGTCACGGTGAACCTGCTCGCCAACGACAAACCCGGTGACGCGTCCGCACCGCTCCGCCCGGACTCGATCGTCCTGCGCGATCCGGCGGACGGCCGTGAGAAGAAGACGGTGACCGTGCCGCACGAGGGCACCTTCGTCGTCAGCGCAGGCGCTGTGGCGTACACGCCGGTGAAGGGCTTCGTCGGTACGACGGGGGCGCTGGCCTACCGGGTCACCGACGCGAACGGCACGTCGGGCACCGCGCTCGTCGACGTCACGGTCGCCGGACCGCTGCTGGCCAAGGCGGCGCCCGACACGGCCACCGGTACGCCGGGCAACCCGGTCGCGGTCAACCCGCTGCTCAACGACAGCGGGGCACCACAGCCGAGCTCGGTCTGTCTCCGGACGCCGGGCGGCGCGTGCGCGAAGCAGGTCACGAGCGGCGCGGGCACCTGGTCGGTCGGCGCGGACGGCACGGTCACCCTCAAACCGGTGGCCTCGTTCACGGGGACGGCGAAGGTGACCTACGAGCGGACCGACGACACCGGCGCGACGGTCACCGCGCCGGTCAAGTTCACCGTCGGCGCCGAGCCCGCCGAGGACCTCCGCACCCTCGACCGCGCCGAACTCCCGCCGACCGGCGGACCGCCGCCCATCGTCCTCACCCTCGGCACCCTCTTCGCAGCCCTCGGCGCAACGCTGGTCCTGCTGGCCCGCACCCGCCGGTGAATCGCTAGAGATCCAGGACGAGCATGATCTCGTCGCGGTAGTCGTCGGGGGCCACGCGGACGGCGCGCGGATGCCGGCCGACGACGCGGTAGCCGAGCGGGCCGTAGAACTTCTCCAGGCCGAGGCCGTCGCGGATCGTCAGCTGCAGCTGCTCGAGACCGAGGTCGACGGCGGATCCGCGCAGCCCTTCCATCAGCATCCGGCCCGCGCCGGTGCCCTGGCTGTCCGGGTGCACCATCACCCGGAGCACGGTGCGCCAGTGCGCCTGGAGGTCGCTGCCGCGGCTGACCAGCATGCCCATCCCGACGTACCGCTCGCCGTCGTGCAGGACACCGAGCAGGTCCAGCCCGGCCGCGACCCGCCCGAGCGCGCCGTCGAGGTTCTCCGCGATCTTCCCGACCGGAGCCGGCGCGGTGTATCCCACCGCGCCGCCCGCGTTCGTCGCCGCCACCCACGTGTCCAGCAGGTCCGCCCGCAAGCCCGGTCCGAGCGCCTCGTCCGGGTCCGCCACCAGGTACTTCACCGCACCTCCATCTGCGACTGAGTTGCAGATAGTCTACGGCGCGATCACCGCACCTGGCGCAGCTTGTCCGGGTTCCGAATCAGGTACAGGTCGCTGATCAGGCCGTCGGTGACCTCCAGGAACGCGACCGTGTCCGGCTCGTCGCCGTCGTAGGCGATGTACGCGACCTCGCCGTTCAGCGTGCCCATCCGGATCTCGAACCCCGGGTTCTCCGCGATCACCGCGAACAGCCAGCGGGCGATCTTCTCCGCGCCCTGGATCGGCCGCAGCGCGGCCCGCTTCTTGCCGCCGCCGTCGCTGATCAGGACCGCGTCCGGCGCGAGCAGCGCGACCACCTGGTCGAAGTCGCCCGACCCGGCGGCCTGCATGAACCGCATCGTCAGCTCGTCGTGGCTCGCCTTGTCCACGTGGTGCCGCGGCTGCCGTGCGTGCACATGGTTGCGGGCCCGGTGGGCGAGCTGCCGGACGGCGGCCTCCGAGCGGCCGAGCGTGTCCGCGATCTCGTCGTACGGCAGGTCGAAGACCTCGCGCAGCACGAACGTGGCGCGCTCGAGCGGCGAGAGTGTCTCGAGGACGACGAGCATCGCCATGCTGACCGAGTCCGCGAGTTCCGCCGCGGCCGCCGGGTCGTCCTCGTCGGTCGCCAGCGGCTCGGGCAGCCACGGTCCGACGTACTGCTCGCGGCGCGCCTTCTGTTCTCGCAGCCGGTTCAGCGCGAGCCGGGTGGTGATCCGGATCAGGTACGCCCGGACGTCGCGGATGTCGTCGTGCTCGATCGCGGACCAGCGCAGCCACGCCTCCTGGACCACGTCCTCGGCGTCGGACACGCTGCCCACGACCCGGTACGCCGCGCCGACCAGCACGGCGCGGTGCTCGGCGAACTCCTGGGCGAGTTGGTCGTCGGTCACCGGGCCGGCCTCAGTTCGCAGTACTCCTTGAAGCCCTGGCTGGTGAGTCCCAGCGCGGAATTGACCCGGGAGCGGTAGTTCTCCAGCGCGACGATCGCGGTGAGCTCGACCAGCTGCTCCTCGCTCAGGTCCTGCCGCAGCCGCTCGACCTGCTCGTCGGTGACTTCCGGCGGGGTCGCCGTCATCGCCTCGGTGTAGTCCATCACCGCGCGCTCCAGATCCGTGTAGACGTCGCTGTCGCGCCACCTTGGCACATCGTGCAGCTTCGCCGGGTCGACGCCCTGGTGGTGGAACTCCCAGTAGCCGAAGTCCATGCACCAGCTGCACCCGATCCGCGCCGACGCCACCATCACGGCGAGCGCCTTCAGCTCCGGGGCGAGCGCCTTCCACCGGGCCGCCGTACTCTCCAGCAGCGTCGTCGACAGCAATACCCGCCGGTTGTGCAACGCCACCTTCACCGGATCCGGCACCTTCCGGAACTTCCGCCGGCTCACCCACTCCACCATCCGCACCGTCAGCGACCTTCGATGCACCATCCCGACCCGCGCCATGTCACCCTCCGGAGTTCGTCGTCATACCCTGGACACGCCCCGGCAGGTCAGATGTGACATCACCAGCTGTTGGATATTCATGCGGAACCTGGCATACTCATTCACATGAGTGTGACGGTGGCGGTGGCCGGAGCCAGTGGGTATGCGGGGGGTGAGCTGCTCCGGTTGCTGAGTGGCCATCCGGACGTGGAGATCGGCGCCCTGACCGCCGGCGGGAACGCCGGTACGGCGCTGGGCGTGCACCATCCGCACCTCGTGCCGCTGGCCGGGCGTGTCCTGGTCGAGACCACGGCGGAGAATCTCGCCGGTCACGACGTGGTGTTCCTGGCCCTGCCGCACGGACAGTCCGCCGCCATCGCCGAGCAACTCGGCGCTGACGTCACCGTGATCGACTGCGGCGCGGACTTCCGGCTGACCGAGGCCGAGGTGTGGACCGAGTTCTACGGCGGCGAGCACGCCGGCTCGTGGCCGTACGGACTGCCGGAGCTCCCAGGACAGCGGGACAAGCTCCGCGGCTCGAACCGGGTCGCCGTACCCGGCTGTTACCCCACCGTCTCCACGCTGGCCATGCTGCCGGCGGTGCAGAGCAAGCTCGTCGACCCCACCCAGCTGGTCGTGGTCGCCGTCAGCGGTACGTCGGGCGCGGGCAAGGCCCCGAAGACGCACCTCCTCGGCGCCGAGGTGATGGGATCCGCGTCGGCGTACGGGGTCGGCGGCGTCCACCGGCACACGCCGGAGATCGAGCAGAACCTCTCGCCGTACGCGGACCAGCCGGTGAGCGTCTCGTTCACGCCGGTGCTCGCGCCGATGGCCCGCGGCATCCTCGCCACCTGCAGCGCACCAATTGCCGACGGCAGCGACTACGCGTCGCTCCGGAAGGCCTACGAGGACGCGTACGCCGACGAGCCGTTCATCCACCTCCTGCCCGAGGGGCAGTGGCCGCAGACGCAAGCCACCCTCGGCGCGAACACCGTGCAGCTGCAGGTCGCCCTCGACCAGCGCACCGGCCGCGCCGTCGTCGTGGCCGCGATGGACAACCTCACCAAGGGCACCGCCGGCGCCGCCGTGCAGTGCATGAACCTGGCCACCGGTCTCGACGAGACCACGGCCCTGCCTCTCGTAGGAGTAGCCCCGTGACCGTCGCAGTGACGCCGGACACCCAGGTCGATCGGAGCGCCGGTGTCACCGCGCCGGCCGGCTTCCGCGCGGCCGGGGTGATCGCCGGGATCAAACCCGCAGGTACGCCGGACCTCACCGTCGTGGTCAACGACGGCCCGCACGACGTCGCCGCCGGCGTCTTCACCACCAACAAGGTGAAGGCCGCGCCGGTGCTCTGGTCGCAGCAGGTCCTGACCGCCGGTGTTCTGAAGGCCGTCGTCCTGAACTCCGGCGGCGCGAACGCCTGCACCGGGCCGGAGGGTTTCCAGGACACGCACAAGACCGCGGAGAAGCTGGCCGAGGTGCTCGGCGTCGGTGCCGCCCAGATCGGTGTGTGCTCGACCGGCCTGATCGGCGAACGCCTCCCGATGGACAAGCTGATCCCGGGGATCGAGACCGCGGTCGGAGCCCTCGGCGCGACGACCGGCCACGACCTGTCGGCCGCAACCGCCGTGATGACGACCGACAACGTGCCGAAGCTGGGCGTCCTGCGGCACCCGGACGGCTGGAGCATCGGCGGGTTCGCGAAGGGCGCGGGCATGTGTGCGCCGAACATGGCGACGATGCTGAGCGTGATCACCACCGACGCCGTCCTCGACCAGCCGCACCTCGACCACGCGCTGCGGAACGCGGTCGACAAGACCTTCAACCGGCTCGACGTCGACGGCGGTACGTCGACGAACGACACCGTCCTGCTGCTCAGCTCGGGTGCGTCCGGCGTCCCGGTGACGCCCGAGGCGTTCGAGGCCGCGCTCACGGACCTGGCTGCTGACCTGGTGAAGCAGTTGCAGGCCGACGCCGAGGGCGTCACGAAGCACGTGAGCATCACGGTGCAGGGCGCCGCGACCGAGGCGGAGGCGCTGGCCGCCGCCAAGATGGTCGCCGAGGACAATCTGTGCAAGACAGCGTTCTTCGCCTCCGATCCGAACTGGGGACGGATCGCGATGGCGGTCGGCAACGCGCCCACGGCGTTCGACCCGGCGCTGCTCGACATCACGCTGAACGGCGCCGCCATCTGTGTCGCCGGCGGCAAGGGCGTCGACCGGTCCGAGGCGGATCTCAGCGGTCTCGAGATCGACGTGGTGATCGACCTGCACGCCGGCGAGGCGTCCGCGACGGTCCTCACCACGGACCTCTCGCACGCATACGTCGAAGAGAACTCGGCGTACAGCTCATGATCTTCCCGGAAGCGGTCGAGAAGGCCGCCGTACTGACCGAAGCGCTGCCCTGGCTGAAGCAGTTCCACGGCAAGACCGTCGTGGTGAAGTACGGCGGGAACGCGATGGTCGACGAGAAGCTCAAGCGCGCGTTCGCCGAGGACATCGTGTTCCTGCGGTACGCCGGTGTGCGGGTCGTCGTCGTGCACGGCGGCGGGCCGCAGATTAGCGACATGCTCGGCCGGCTCGGCATCGACAGCGAGTTCCGCGGCGGGCTGCGGGTCACCACGCCCGAGGCGATGGACGTCGTCGGGATGGTGCTGGTCGGCAAGGTCGGCCGGGAGCTGGTCGGGCTGCTGAACGCGCACGGCCCGTTCGCGGTCGGGATGTCCGGCGAGGACGCGGGCCTGTTCACCGCCGAACGCCGTACGGCGCTGGTGGACGGCGAGCAGGTCGACATCGGCCTGGTCGGCGACGTGGTCGAGGTCCGGCCCGAGGCGGTGATCGACCTGATCGACGCCGGCCGGATCCCGGTGGTGTCGACGATCGCCCCGGACGAGGACGGCCAGGCGCACAACGTGAACGCGGACACCGCGGCCGCGGCACTGGCCACGGCGCTCGGTGCGGAGAAACTCGTCGTGCTGACCGACGTCGCCGGGCTGTACCGGAACTGGCCGGACAGCGACGAGATCATCACCCAGATCGACACCGCCGAGCTGGCCCGGCTGCTGCCGTCGCTGGCCTCCGGCATGGTGCCGAAGATGGAGGCCTGCCTGCGCGCGGTCGAGTCCGGGGTCTCCCGGGCGACCGTGATCGACGGCCGCGTGCCGCACTCCTTGCTGCTCGAGATCTTCACCGACGCCGGAAGTGGAACCCAGGTGATCCCGTCATGACCGAACTGCTCACCGTCGACGGCACGCAGGCGGCTTTGACGTCTCGCTACTCCGGCGCCCTGATGAACACCTTCGGCGCGCCGAAGCGGGTGCTGGTCCGCGGCGAGGGCGCGTACCTGTGGGATGCCGACGGCAACAAGTACCTCGACCTGCTCGGCGGTCTCGCGGTGAACTGCCTCGGCCACGCGCACCCGTTCGTCGTGTCCGCGGTGACATCGCAGCTCGCCACCCTCGGCCACGTGTCGAACTTCTTCGCCTCCGCACCGCAGATCGCGCTGGCCGAGAAGCTGCTCGGCCTGTTCGACGTCCCGGGCAAGGTGTTCTTCACCAACTCCGGCACCGAGGCGAACGAGGCGGCGTTCAAGATCACCCGGCGCACCGGCCGGACCAAGATCGTCTCCACCGTCGGGGCGTTCCACGGGCGGTCGATGGGCGCGCTCGCGGTGACCTGGAAGCCCGCCTACCGGGAGGCTTTCGCGCCGCTGCCGGGCGACGTCGAGTTCGTCCCGTACGGCGACGCCGACGCGCTGGCCGCCGCGGTCGACGACGAGACCGCGGCTGTGGTGCTGGAGCCGATCCAGGGCGAGAACGGCGTCGTCGTCCCGCCGGCCGGCTACCTGCAGGCGGCGCGGCGGATCACCTCCGAGCACGGCGCGCTGCTGTGGCTCGACGAGATCCAGACCGGCATCGGGCGGACCGGGACCTGGTTCGCCTACGAGACCGAGGGGATCACGCCGGACCTGGTGACGGTGGCGAAGGGTCTGGGCGCCGGGATCCCGATCGGCGCGTGCATCGGCCTCGGGGCGGCCGCCGACCTGCTCCAGCCCGGGAACCACGGGACCACGTTCGGCGGCAACCCGGTCGCGGCGATCGCCGGGCTGGCGGTGCTGACCGTGATCGAGCGGGACGGCCTGCTCGCCCAGGTGAATGCCGTCGGCAACCACCTCGCGTCGTCGATCATCGCGCTCGACCACCCGCTGATCGCCGGTGTCCGCGGCCGCGGACTGCTGCTCGCGATCCAGCTGACCGCGCCGGTGTCGGACCAGGTGGCGGCGCTCGCGCTGGACGCCGGTTTCGTGATCAACAACCCGGTCCCGGACGCGTTGCGGCTGGCGCCGCCGTACATCCTCGGCAAGGCTGATGCCGACAGCTTCGTCGCGGCCCTCCCGGGGCTGCTCGACCAGGTGGAGGTTCCGTGACGGTCAGACACTTCCTGCGGGACGACGACCTGTCGCCGGTCGAGCAGGACGAGGTGCTGACGCTGGCCGCGCAGCTGGCGGCGGACCGGCACGGGCACCAGCCGCTCGCGGGTCCGAAGACCGTCGCGGTGATCTTCGACAAGTCGTCGACCCGGACGCGGATCTCGTTCGCGGTCGGGATCTCCGAGCTGGGCGGCGTACCGCTGGTCATCGACGCGCAGACCTCGCAGCTCGGTCGCGGCGAGCCGATCGCCGACACCGCGCGGGTGCTGGACCGGCAGGTCGAGGCGATCGTGTGGCGGACGTCCGGCCAGTCGCGGATCGAGGAGATGGCGGCCGCCTCGGCGGTGCCGGTGATCAACGCGCTGACCGACGAGTTCCACCCGTGCCAGATCCTCGCCGACCTGCAGACCGTGCGGCAGCACAAGGGGTCGACAGCGGGGCTGAAGCTGGTCTACCTCGGCGACGGCGCCAACAACATGGCTCACTCGTATCTGCTCGGCGGCGCGACCGCGGGCATGGACGTCGTGATCGGGTCCCCCGAGGACTACCAGCCGGACCCGGACGTCCTCGTGCGCGCGGCAGCGATTGCGGAGACCACTGGCGGATCGGTCGGCTGGAGCTCGGATGCTGTCGCGGCCGTCGACGGAGCCGATGTCGTCGCTACCGACACCTGGGTGTCGATGGGCCAGGAGGCGGAGGCGGCCGACCGTGAGGCGCCGTTCGTGCCGTACGCCGTGACGGCGGAGCTGCTCGGCAAGGCGAAGCCGGACGCGATCGTGTTGCACTGCCTGCCCGCCTATCGTGGCAAGGAGATCGAGGCGGCCGTGATCGACGGGCCGCAGTCGGTCGTCTGGGACGAAGCCGAGAACCGGCTGCACGCGCAGAAGGCGCTGCTGTCGTGGTTGCTGGCAAGGAGTTTCTCGTCGTGAGCATCGCGGTACCCACCACCAAGACGGCCCGTCAACAGCGGATCGTCGACCTGCTCGGGCGGCAGCCGGTGCGGTCGCAGACCGAGCTGGCCGACCTGCTCGCCGCGTCCGGGCTGGTCGTCGGGCAGGCGACGCTGTCCCGCGACCTGGTCGAGATCGGTGCGGTGAAGGTCCGCGACGCGTCCGGCCAGCTCGTGTACGCCGTACCGGGTGAAGGTGGTGACCGCACGCCGCGCGCCGGTGAGGCCGCCGCGTTCGAGGCCCGGCTGGCGAGAGTGGCGTCCGAGCTGCTCGTGTCCGCCGAGGGCAGCGCCAACCTCGTCATCCTGCGCACGCCGCCGGGAGCGGCCCAGTACTTCGCGTCGGCGATCGACCACGTGGGACTGGACGACGTCCTCGGCACCATCGCCGGCGACGACACCGTGATGGTCGTCTCCCGCAACCCCACCGGCGGCCCGGAGCTGGCCGCCCGTTTCCTGTCCCTCGCCGCCCGCGAACCGAAGTAGAGGAAGTGTCTTGAGTACTGGAGAGAGCGGCGCCCGGGAGTCGGCCTTGTGGGGAGCCCGGTTCTCGGGCGGACCTGCCGATGCGCTCGCGGCGCTGAGCAAGTCGACGGACTTCGACTGGCGCCTGGCGCCGTACGACATCGCCGGCTCGAAGGCGCACGCCAAGGTGCTACACCGCGCGGGTTTGCTGACGGACGAGGACCTGGCCGCGATGCTGGCCGGTCTCGACGGGCTGCTGGCCGACGTACTGTCCGGCGAGTTCCTGCCCGCCGCGGAGGACGAGGACGTGCACACCGCGCTGGAGCACGGTCTGCTCGTCCGCCTCGGCGCCGAGCTGGGCGGACGGCTGCGTGCGGGGCGGTCGCGGAACGACCAAGTCGCCACGCTGTTCAAGAGCTACCTGCGCGAACACGGCCGGATCATCGGGCGGTTGCTGCTGGAGCAGGTGAACACGCTGGCGGACCAGGCTTCACGGCATCTCGGTGTCGCGATGCCGGGGCGTACGCATCTGCAGCACGCGCAGCCGGTGCTGCTCTCGCATCATCTGCTCGCCCACGCCTGGCCGCTGATCCGGGATTTGGACCGGCTGGCCGACTGGGACGCGCGGGTCGCGGCGGATTCGCCGTACGGCTCGGGCGCGCTGGCCGGGAGCTCGCTCGGGCTCGACCCGGTCTTCGTCGCGCACGAGCTGGGCTTCACGAACTCGTCCGCGAACTCGATCGACGGGACGTCGGCGCGGGACTTCGTCGCGGAGTTCGCGTTCGTCACCGCGCAGATCGGCGTCGACCTGTCCCGGCAGGCCGAGGAGGTGATCATCTGGGCGACGAAGGAGTTCGGGTTCGTCGAACTGGACGACGCGTTCTCGACCGGGTCGAGCATCATGCCGCAGAAGAAGAACCCCGACATCGCGGAGCTCGCCCGCGGCAAGGCGGGCCGGCTGATCGGGAACCTGAGCGGCCTGCTGGCGACGCTGAAGGCGCAGCCGCTCGCGTACAACCGGGACCTGCAGGAGGACAAGGAGCCGGTCTTCGACTCCATCGACACCCTCGAGGTGCTGCTGCCGGCCTTCACCGGCATGATCCGCACCCTCCGCTTCAACGCCGACCGCCTGGAAGAACTGGCCCCCCAAGGCTTCTCCCTGGCCACCGACATCGCCGAATGGCTGGTCCGCCAGAAGGTCCCCTTCCGCGTCGCCCACGAACTCGCCGGCGCCTGCGTCCAGGAATGCGAAAAACGCGGCATCGAACTCTGGGACCTCACCGACGACGACCTGGCCGGCATTTCCCCCCACCTCACCCCCGAGGTCCGCAGCGTCCTCACCGTCGACGGCTCCCTCGCGTCCCGCAACACCCGAGGCGGCACCGCCCAACCCCGCGTAGCCGAACAACTGAAAGAACTCCGCGCCCGCACCTCCGAACACACCACCCGCCTGGCCTGACGGCAGGCACCGGCGGTTCGCCGGCGATTCGGGGCGACCTGAGACAGGTAATGGGGTCTGGAGACCTGCTATTCCCTGTCCCAGGTCACCAGGTCCGGTCTCCGGTCGGTGCTCTCGCCCACCCGGCCGAGGGGCCGGCCTGCCTAGCGGTCGCCTAAGGTGCTGCGCATGCGTCGTTCTCAGCTGGCGGGTCCTGTGTTGGAGGTGGCGCCGCGGCTGTTGGGGATGGTGCTGCGCAGCACCACCGACGAGGGCACGGTTGCTGTCCGCCTGACCGAGGTCGAGGCGTACGACGGCCCGAACGACCCCGGCTCGCACGCCTACCGCGGTGAGACCCCGCGGAATGCGGTCATGTTCGGCCCGCCCGGCTTCCTCTACGTGTACTTCACCTACGGCATGCACTTCTGCATGAACGTCGTCGCCGGCCCCGACGGCGTCCCCTCCGCTGTCCTGCTCCGCGCCGGCGAGGTGATCGAAGGCCTCGACCTCGCCCGCGCCCGCCGCGGCCACCCGGCCGAGCAGAAGATCGCCGTCAACCAAGCAACCGGACTCCGCCCGGGCGTCCGCAAAGGCCCACTCCCCAAACGCCCGACAAGCAATCCTGACCGCGACCTCGCCCGCGGTCCGGCTCGTCTCTGTGTTGCCCTCGGCATCGGACGCGAGGGCAACGGCGCCGACCTGCTGGCCGAGACCTCGTCCATCCAGCTTCTCGACGGCCCCGGCTTCGACGGCGAACCCGCCACCGGCCCCCGCGTCGGCCTCCGCGAAGCACCCGACCACCCGTGGCGTTTCTGGATCCCGAACGACCCGACGGTCTCGCCCTACCGCCCGCACGTCCCGAAGAAGCGCGCCTAGCGGTTCGCCAGCTCGAGCACGTAGTCCAGCTGCGGCAACCCGTGCTCGACCTCCGGATCCGGGAACAGCCCGACGTGGTGCACCCCGGCCGCCTCCAACCCGGCGATGTGCGCGGCCGCGTCGTCGAGCGTGCCGATCGCCCCGATCGCGGTCCACCAGTCCGCCGGCATCCCGACCAGCCCCGCCTCGCCGGACGCGTCGTACAGCGCCTTCATCTCGTCGAAGAACGGCAGCGCGGTCAGCTGCGGCGGCCGGTCGCCGATCCGCGACCCCAGCCACGGCGCCGTCCACTCGTACGCCGTCTTGCGGTCCTCGCGCACGCACATCGACGTGAACACAGCGACCACGAACCCCTCGGGCGACCCGGCCTGCTCCACCGACTGACGCACGTACGCCGCGGTCGCGGGCTCCGCGAGCACGACGCCCCCGGCCACCCGCCCCGCCAGCGCCATCGACTTCGGCCCCTGCACGCCGAGCAGGATGGGTGGTACGTCGGCCGGCGGCGCGTCCAGCTTCACCTTGTCGAGGAAGACGGTCGTGCCCTCGACGCTGACCTCCTCGCCACGCAACAACCGGGTGACGCTGGTCGTCACCTCGTCGAGCGCCGTCAACGGCGACTTCGGCCGGACTCCCATCTGCCCCATCCACGCCTGCACGCCGTGACCGATGCCCGGCAGGAACCGCCCCGGCCCCAGAGCCTCCAGCGTCGCGAACTCCATCGCCGTCACCGCGGCCGTGCGGGCCACGGCCGGGACGATCCCGAGCCCGACCGTCAGCCGCTCGGTCGACGTCAGCGCGGCCGACACCAGCGACGGTCCGGCGGTGAAGAAGCAGTCCTCGATGATCCACAGCTCGTCCGCACCACCGCGGTCGAGCCGTCGGGCCACGTCGGTCACGAGCGCGGCCGGGTACGTACGCGGGAAGCACATTCCGAGAGCGGTCATGCAGAGACGGTAGGCGACGCGACCGACAGTTCGTGAAGGACGCGTGAAAGCTGTCCGCGGACCGCGAGGCAGGGCGACTAGCGGCCCGTGCGACGGGTAGGTTTCTGGTATGGCCCGTCCGCACTACTCGTCCCGTCTCGAGGACTGGTTCAACGTCGGGGTGCAGGCGGTGCTTCGGCGTCGTGGCTGGCAGGAGCGGATCATCCCGCAGGTCGGCTACGGCACCACCGAGTTCGTCCGGGTGCTGGCGCGCGTGGTGCTCGGCCGCGATCCGCGCAACCAGCCGCGGTACGACGAGGACCAGGTGGTGCGTGGCTGGCGCGTGTTCGTGACCGCGCCGGCGACCAAGGTGCCGGTCACCGTGACGGTCAGCGGGCAGACGTTCGAGACGGTGACCGATCGCGGCGGCTTCATCGACCTGAATGTGCCGGTGGTGCTGCCCCCGGGGTGGCACGAGGTCGTGCTGGGGGTGCGCGGCGACCGGCAGGCACGGGCGCGGATCTTCGTCCCGGACCCGGAGGCCACGTTCGGACTCGTCAGCGACATCGACGACACGGTGATCCTGACGATGCTGCCGCGTCCGCTGATCGCGGCCTGGAACACGTTCGTCCGCGACGAGCAGGCGCGACGCGTCGTACCGGGAATGGCCGGTCTGTACGAGGAGCTGCTGGCGGACCACCCCGGCGCGCCGATGTTCTACCTGTCCACCGGGGCGTGGAACACCGCGCCGACGTTGACCCGTTTCCTGGCCCGGCACGGGTACCCACTGGGGCCTTTGCTGATGACGGACTGGGGGCCGACGAACACCGGCTGGTTCCGCAGCGGCCAGGAGCACAAGCGGACCGCACTGCGCCGGCTGGCCCGTGAGTTCCCCAACGTGCGGTGGGTGCTGGTCGGAGACGACGGCCAGCACGACCCCCAGTTGTACGGCGACTTCGCGCAGACACACCCGGACCACGTGCTGGCCATCGGCATCCGCCAGCTGACCCCGGCCGAGCAGGTCCTGTCGCACGGTCTCCCGGTGCCGAACACGGACCCCGGCGCGCACGACCCGCACAGGCCGACCGCGGTCACGGTGCAGGGACCGGACGGACACGCGCTGCGCCCTCAGCTCCGGTCGGTGCTGACTCGTCCTGAACCCACCTGAGTCGCGGCAGGCCGCCGTACAGGACACTGGTAGCGACCGACGTACTCGAGGAGAGAACTAGTGACCGAACGCCGCACTCAGGTGCTTGACGACCTGGAGAGCCGTGGCCTGATCGCCCACTCCACCGATCCGGATGCCCTGCGGGCGTCGATGGCGGCGGGACCGATCACCTCCTATGTCGGGTTCGACCCCACCGCGCCCAGCCTGCACATGGGCAACCTGCTGCAGTTGCTGACGCTGCGGCGGCTCCAGCTGGCCGGTCACAACCCGATCGGGCTCGTCGGCGGCGCCACCGGCCTGATCGGTGACCCCAAGGAGACGTCCGAGCGGGTGCTGAACCCGAAGGACGTCGTCCACGAGTGGGTCGAGAAGGTCCGCGCCCAGGTGGAGAAGTTCGTCGACTTCGATCCGTCGCTGCCGAACCCGGCCCGGATCGTCAACAACTACGAGTGGACCAAGGACCTCAACACCCTCGACTTCCTGCGGGACATCGGGAAGCACTTCCCGGTGAACCGGATGCTCGGCCGTGAAGTGGTGAAGGCCCGGCTGGAGCAGGGGATCAGCTACACCGAGTTCAGCTACGTGCTGCTGCAGTCCCTGGACTTCCTGGAGCTGTACCGGCGGCACAACTGCACGCTGCAGACCGGTGGCAGCGACCAGTGGGGGAACCTGACGGCGGGTGTGGAGCTCATCCGTCGTACCGAGGCCGGCAAGGCACATGCGTTGGCGACACCACTGGTGACCAAGGCGGACGGCACCAAGTTCGGCAAGACGGAGTCCGGCACCGTGTGGCTGGACCGGGAGCTGACGACGCCGTACGCGTTCTACCAGTTCTGGTTCAACAGCGACGACCGCGACGTTATGCAGCTCGTGCGGTTCTACACCTTCCGTACGGCGGAGGAGCTGGCCGCTCTCGAAGAGGCCACCGCGGAACGGCCACAGGCCCGGGAAGCGCAGCGGGCACTCGCGGAGGAGCTGACGACCCTGGTGCACGGGGCCGAGGAGACCCGGCGCGTGCAGGAGGCGTCGAAGGCGCTGTTCGGCCAAGGGGAGCTGGGGTCGCTCGATGGCTCGACTCTGGTGGCGGCACTCCGCGAAGCACCGCACGTGGAGCTGGGCGCCGGCGAACCCATGCCGACGTACGGCGACCTGCTGGTGAAGGCGGGACTGGTGGCGAGCAAGTCGGCCGCGCGGCGCACGGTCGCCGAAGGTGGCGCGTACCTGAACAACGAGAAGGTGAAGGACGCGGAGTACGTGCCGGCCGCGGAGGATCTGCTGCCCGGTGGCGTGCTGGTGCTGCGTCGCGGGAAGCGTTCGTTCGCAGGGGTTCTCGCCGCGCGGACGCAGGGCTGACGGTGCTTGTGTGGGAGTGGCCTCCACTCCCACATCGGGTTGCCGGAGGCAAATTACAGGCCTGTGATTCAGCGCACCGGAAGCCGATTTGACCGGCCACCTGCGGGCCACGTAATCTTCATCTTGTTGGAGCGAGGCGCGGGACGCGAAAGCGGCCGGTCGCTCCGAACCCCCCAAGGCTAGCTGAGCCGAACCGGGTTGTCTGACTCGGGGCGGTAGCTTGGATGCGGGTGGAGGGGTCAGAAAAACTGGGTCTTGACTTGGTGGATCTGCTCCGGTAAAGTACTGCAGGTTGCCCCGGGAGCCTGGCCGAGAGGTCAGTCTGCGGTGTGCGTCCGATTCTTGAGAACTCAACAGCGTGCCGAAAGTCAATGCCGAAAGATGCATTAACCCTGTTCACAGGCGTTGAACGATTTCCCTTGCCCTGGGTCTTTGATCTTGGGGTGTGGGTTGTTGTTTGTCTGTGGATGGATTCCTTTGAAATTATTACGGATGACAAGCCAGTTAAATGGTTTTGTTTCTGATTCAAAGGATCGCTTTTCGATTGTCGACTCTCCAGTTTCGGCTGGTTTGTCATATTTTTCAACGGAGAGTTTGATCCTGGCTCAGGACGAACGCTGGCGGCGTGCTTAACACATGCAAGTCGAGCGGTAAGGCCCCTTCGGGGGTACACGA